>NZ_JBFAHS010000006.1:0-295570 GCF_040654315.1 Nocardia sp. NPDC050713
GACCACGAAACCACCGATCACGTTCAGCGTTCCGAAGACCACGGCGACGAACAGAATGATCTGGATGCCGATCGAGGGGTTCTCCACCCGGCCCAGCGTCACCAACGCACCGAGGACCACGATGCCGTGAATGGCGTTGGTGCCCGACATCAGCGGGGTGTGCAAGGTGTTGGGGACCTTGGAGATTACGGCGAAACCGACGAACCCGGACAGCACCAGGATCGCGATGTTCGCCAGCAGTTCGGTATACATCAGTTCACCTCACGAGTGACGCACGAGTCCGCGAGAACCTGATCCTCGAAGTCGGGGGCGACCTTGCCATCCACGAGCATCAGTTCCAGCAGGGCCGCGATGTTCTTGGAGTACAGCTCGCTGGCGTGCTCCGGCATGGTCGCGGGCAGGTTCAGCGGCGAGGCGATGGTGACGCCGTGCTTGACCACGGTCTGTCCCGGCTCGGTCAGTTCGCAGTTGCCGCCGGTCTCACCGGCCAGGTCCACGATCACGCTGCCCGGCTTCATGCCCTCCACCGCGGCGGCGGTCACCAGCCGCGGCGCGGGACGGCCCGGCACCAGCGCGGTGGTGATCACCACGTCGAAGCCCTTGATCGCGTCCTCGAGCGCCTGCTGCTGCTTGGCCTTCTCCTCGTCGGTCAGCTCACGCGCGTAACCGCCCTCGCCCGCGGCGTCGATGCCCAGGTCCAGCCACTGCGCACCGACCGAACGCACCTGATCGGCGACCTCGGGACGCACGTCGTAACCGGTGGTCCGGCCGCCTAGTCGCTTGGCCGTCGCCAGCGCCTGCAGACCGGCCACACCCACGCCGAGCACCAGCACGGTCGCGGGCTTCACCGTGCCCGCCGCGGTGGTCAGCATCGGGAAGAAGCGGGTCGACTCCGACGCCGCCAGCAGCACCGCCTTGTATCCGGCGACATTCGCCTGCGAGGACAGCGCGTCCATCACCTGCGCACGCGAGATACGCGGGATCGCCTCGACCGCGAAGGCCTGCACACCGGCCGACTTCAGCGCCGCGATCTGGTTCTCGGCATTGCGCGGGGCGAGGAAGCCGATCAGCGTCTGCCCGTCGGACAGCTTGGCCACCTCGGCATCGCTGGGCGGGGCCACCTTCACGACCACCTCGGCCGACCACGGATCGCCGATGGTCGCACCGGCCTCCGCGTAGGCCTCGTCGGGAATGAGCGCACCCAGTCCGGCGCCGGCTTCCACGACCACCTCGACGCCCTGCTTCAGCAGCGCCGGAATGATCTTGGGCACCAATGCGACACGCCGCTCGCCCGCGTTGGACTCGCGAACGACTCCGACACGCGCTCCGCGCGGCGACGAGTCGCCAACGTTTTGCGTTGTCTCCACTTGTCAGACTTCCTTCTCGTGCTGGCTGTTGGCCACCGACCGATGTCCGGACGAAGTTACTAACGAGTAAGTTCGCCGAAAATCCTCGCAACTGTACCCGGCTCGCCGTGAGCGTAGCTGAGATGCCCGTCACAGAACGTGGTCGGATTCCGCCCATATGCCGGATTCGAACCGCGTCGACGCGCTGTGCCGTCGCCTCCGTTCTCGCTGCGCCGACGCGAAAAACTCGACTTCGATGATCGTCCGCGCAGGTGAGGGCCACAAGATCGAACCTTCAGGTCTCTTACTTACCCACACGTCAGCGAACTGGTCAGGCGCTCGAGACCGCGACAGAGAGTGACGCGCGTCATGTTCGACAGGGGATTCGGGGTGTTCCGCGCCACTCGTACGCCGTATGGTCGCGGTGTGAACGACTGCGTCTTCTGCCGCATCGTGGCGGGTGAAGCTCCGGCTACCAAGGTCTACGAGGACGAACTGCTGTGCGCGTTCCTCGATATCCGCCCCGTCGCGCGCGGCCACACACTGGTCGTGCCGAAGCGGCACGCGGCGGAACTGGACGATCTCGACGCCGATCTCGGCGCGGAGCTCTTCCGCGCCGGGCACCGGATCGCGCTGGCCATGCGGCGCAGCAGTCTCGTCGCCGACGGCGCGAACCTGGTGATGAACGACGGCAAGGCCGCGTTCCAGACCGTCGCGCACGTGCACCTGCACGTCGTCCCGCGCAGGCACGGCGACAAGCTCAGCTTCGCCAAGGGCTTCCTGCTGCGCAGACCGAACGATCCGGAGGGCACCGCCGACGCCATCCGGGCGGGCCTCGCGACGCTGGCCCGCCAGGACGACGCCGAGGACGTGGGCACCGAGGAAGGAACGCAGGCATGACCGACCAGACATTCGACCGCACCGAGCTGACCGCGCTGCTGACCGAGCAGTGGGACGCCATCGCGGCGCTGGTCGCCGACCTGGACGAAAACCGGTGGCGCACACCGTCGAAGCTGCCCGGCTGGACCGTCTTCGACATCGTGGCACACGTGGTCGGCACCGAATCGTGGCTGCTCGGCGAGAAGCCGCCGCCGCACGATCCGATGCGCGAGAAGACCGACGTACGTTCGCTGCCGTACGTCCGCAACGAGACCGCGGTGCTCAACGAGATCTGGGTCGACCGGCTGCGTCCGATGCCCGGCGCGCGTCTGCTCGAGCTGTTCCGTGAGGTGATGGACCGGCGGCACAAGGCGCTGGCCGAGATGGACGACGCCGCATGGACCACGCCGACGGTCTCCCCGATCGGCCAGGTCCCCTACGGCCGGTTCATGCGGGTGCGGCTGTTCGACTGCTGGATGCACGAACTCGACATCGCCGACGCGCTGGACGTGCGAGTGAACGAGGGCGGCAGGCGCGGTGACCTGGCGTTCGCCGAGTTCGCCGGATCGCTGCCGCGGGTCGTCGCCAAGCTCGGCAAGGCGCCCGCCGGGTCACGGATCACCTTCGCGCTGTCCGGCGCGCTACCGCGGACCCTGCACATCGCGGTGGACGAGCGGGCCGCCTTCGTCGACTCGTTCGACGGTGCGGCCGATGTCGAGATCGCCATGGACTCGGGGCTTTTCGTCCGGCTGGGCGGCGGTCGTCGCAGTGCGGCAGAACATCTCGACGAGATCGTCGTCACGGGCAACGAAGAGCTCGGCGTCCGTTTGGTCCGCCACCTCGCGTTCACCCTCTGAGCCGGTGCGGCTCTTCCTGTCCAGCTATCGATTCGGCAAACACCAGGACCGGCTCGCCGCACTGGTCGGCGCGCCGGGCCGGGTTGCCGTGATACCCAACGCCTGCGACGCCTGGCCGGACGCGTGGACGTCGGCTGTGACCAGCGATCTGGTTCCGTTGCGCAAGCTCGGGTATACGCCGGAGGTGCTGGATCTCCGCGAGTACGTCGGGCGCGCAGAGGAATTGGAGCATCGACTCGCCGAGTTCCCGCTGATCTGGGTACGTGGCGGCAATACCTTCGTGCTGCGTGCCCAATTCGCCCGTAGCGGAGCCGATCTCGCCTTGACGCGGTTGCTCGAAGCCGACGCGCTGGTCTACGCGGGGTACAGCGCGGGCGCTTGCCTGCTGACGCCGGACCTGCACGGGCTGGAGTCGGTGGACGACCCCGCCGAGGTGGAACCGACGTGCGGTGTCGAACCGCGTTGGGACGGATTGGGTTTGGTCGATCACCGGATCGTCCCGCACATCGACTCCCCCACCGACCCGGATGGGTTCGGCAACCGGCTCGCGGCCGAGTACCGCGCCGCCGGGGTCGCGCATTGGGCGCTCACCGACGACGACGTCGTCGTAATCGACGGCGCGCGACCACAACTCCTGCACTGACATCCCCCTTCCCCAACCCGTCGGTTCCCACACGTCGTCCGTACGCGTCACATAGTCGGTGCCTATGTGAGGCGTGCGAACGGCGTGTGGGAGCGGTCAGGTCTCGTCGGTGGGGCGGGCGCGGAAGACGATCCAGCGCATGGCGGTATACATATAAAGGGCTTCGCAGGCGCCCGCGAGCAGCCGGGCCACGTGGTATTCGACGCCGAGCGCGGTGAGTCCGCCGCCGACGCCGAGGATGAAGGCCACGTAGTTGATCACGACGACCACGACGTACACCGCGGCCTGCCTGCCGACGGGGGCGTGCGAGTGGAAGTTGAAGGTGCGGTTGAGGACGAAGGCGAGCCCGAACGCGCAGATGTAGCCCAGTGTGATCGAGACCGGCACCGGCCAGTTCCACCAGCCGTGAAAGAGGGTGAGCAGCACCAGGTCGACGCCGAAGGTGAAGCTGTTGATCAGTCCGAAGCCGAGGAACGTCGGCGGGACGATCCGGTCCAATCCCAGGGGCAGCCGCGCGACGACGAGCTCACACCAGCGGGTGAACCGGTCGGCGAGGGAGTCGGCGGCGACGGCCAGATCGGACACGCGGCCAGCATGGCAGCGGCAGGTGTCCGCGAGGTGAGCTGTTGGCAAACGTCCGCCGAGTCGCCCCGGTCAGCCGATCTGGCCCAAGGGTTCCGGGCGGTCCAGGCTCGACCAGGCCATCAGCCAGCGGCGGCGGGTGACGTCGTCGACATCGGCGAGGAGGGCGTCCAGCAGGAGCATGGGGTCGCGGCGCCACTGGTCGGCGACCGTCGCCAGGGCTTCCTTGTCGAACAGGCCCGAGCGGTCGAGTGCGGTGAGCCAGGTACCGAACTCGCCCGCGTGGATGCCGCGCAGCGCCTCCAGATCGACGGCGCCGTCGGCGAACTCGTCGGCGAACAGCGCGCCGATGAGTTCGCGGTAGTCCGGTGATTCGACCCGCATGCCGTCAACCCTCCGAATATGTGGCAGGTCCCCGGAATGGTCGAACGATCCGTCGGCCGGGCGCGTCCACCGTCACGACAACGGTCGATCCGCGCACGGCGAGCCCCTGCACCCGGCATTCTTGCCCGGCGCGCCCGGAATTACCAGTCCGAAGTAGCGTCCGCCTGCGCTTTCGACCGATTCCACGCCCGCACCCCACTACTCTGAACAACCGTGGACCTGCATGAACTCGTCGCCGCACTGCCCGAGGGCGCGGTGCTCACCGACCCCGATTTGCTGATCGGCTACCGGCAGGACTGGGCGCGCGATCCCGGGGCCGGAACGCCCGCGGCGGTCGTCCGCGCCACCTGCACCGCGGATGTCGCGGCGACGTTGCGCTGGGCGCACGCGCACCGGGTGCCGGTGGTTCCGCGCGGCGCGGGATCCGGGCTTTCCGGCGGCGCCACGGCGGTGGACGGCGGGATCGTGCTGAGCACCGAGCGGATGCGGGCGATCACCGTCGATCCGGTCACCCGGACCGCGGTCGCGCAGCCGGGGCTGTTGAACGCGGAGGTGAAGCGGGCGGTCGCCGAGCACGGGCTGTGGTATCCGCCGGATCCGTCGTCGTTCGAGATGTGCTCGATCGGCGGCAACGCGGCGACCAACGCGGGCGGGCTGTGCTGCGTGAAGTACGGGGTCACCACCGACTACGTGCTCGGCATGGAGGTGGTGCTCGCCGACGGAACCCCCGTGCGGTTGGGCGGGCCGCGCCTGAAGGATTCCGCCGGGCTCTCGCTCACCAAGCTGTTCGTCGGCAGCGAGGGCACGCTCGGCGTGATCACCGAACTGACGCTGCGACTGCTGCCCGCGCAGCCGTCGCAGAGCACCGTGGTCGCCAGTTTCGCCTCGCTCACCGCCGCCACCGAGGCCATTCTCGGCATCACCGGCACGCTGCGGCCGTCCATGCTCGAGTTCATGGACTCCATCGCCATCAATGCCGTCGAGGACGAGATGCGGATGGGTCTGGACCGTGCCGCCGCCGCGCTGCTGGTCGCCCGGTCCGACGCGCCTGGCGAATTCGCCGCGCGCGAGGCCGAGATCATGGTCGAGGCGTGCGAAAAGGCCGGAGCCACCGAGGTTTTCCACACCGAGGACGCCGAGGAGGGCGAGGCGTTCACGGCGGCGAGGCGTTTCGCGATTCCCGCCGTGGAACGGCTCGGGCCGCTGCTGCTCGAAGACGTCGGGGTGCCGCTGCCGCGCCTCGGCGATCTGGTCACGGGCATCGCCGCCATCGCAGAACGCAACGACGTGACCGTCTCGGTGATCGCGCACGCGGGCGACGGCAACACCCACCCGCTGATCGTGCACGACCCCACCGACGCCGAGAACACCGCCCGCGCGCACCGTGCCTTCGGCGAGATCATGGACCTGGCCATCACCCTCGGCGGCACGATCACCGGCGAACACGGCGTCGGCAGGCTCAAGAAGGACTGGCTGCCCGACCAGCTCGGCCCCGACGTGATGGCGCTGACCCAGCGCATCAAGGACGCGCTCGACCCGCACGGCATCCTCAACCCCGGCGCGATCCTCTGACGCGGAACTCGCCGACCGGGCTTATACACTCGGCGCATTCCGCGACCGGTCCACCGCCACGCAACCGCACCCCTGATGGAGTCCGGAACAATCCCGCGCACGAAGGAGTTGGCACCACCATGACCACCAGGCTCGAGCACAACGCCGCCGACACCCGATTCGAGATCTACGTCGACGACACCCTGGCCGGGTACGCCGACTACGCCGAGCGCGAGGACAGCAAGGTCCGCGACTTCCACCACACCATGACCTTCCCGGAGTTCCGCGGGCAGGGCATCGCGGCCAAGGTGGTCGAGTACGCGCTTCAGGACTCCAGGGACGCGGGCTTCTCCGTGGTGCCGACCTGCTGGTACGTCGAGAAGTACATCGCCGACCACCGCGAGTACGCGGACCTGGTCGCTTAGGCGTACCCTCCGCTCCGGCTGATGGAAGTCAGCCGCGCTCCCGCAAGTACTCGGCCAGGATCGGGCCGATCACCGCGAGGGCCTCTGGCCCGGTCAGGTGGTTGTGTTCGTGGCCGGTCTGGTGGTCGACGATCGCGCCGCTGACGTAGGGCCGCCAGGTGTCCACGTTCGGCGAGTAGCCGGGCCTACGGCTGGTGCTGCTGAAGAAGAGCAGATCACCGTCGAACACGCCGGGCCGGTATTCGGCCGCCTGCCGGACCAACTGCTGGTAGTCGAGGTAGAGGCGTTCCAAGGCCGCGGCGTCGAGCGCACCGAAGGCGCCACCGGCCATCGCGTCCAGGGCGCCGCCGTCTAGTGCGGCCAAGGCACCACCAGCCGACTCGCCCGAGGCACCACCAGCCGACTCGCCCGAGGCACCATCGACCACCGCGCCCGAGGGATCATCGGCAACGCCGCCCGAGGTACCACCGGCAACTTCGTCCAAGGCGCCATCAGCGGATTCGCCCAAAGCATCAACGGCAACCTCGCCCAACACGCGCCCGCCACGCAGGAGTTCGGCGGCGCGCTCGGCCAGCGGCTGGTCGCCGGTGAGCAGGGCCGGGTCGATGCCGCCGAACTCGGCGAGCAGGATCTCCGGCGGCGGCATCTCCGTGGCGCTCTCGGGTTCGACGTCGGCGCGGCCGTCGATGATGACGAGCGCCGATACCGTCGCCTCTCGGCGCTGGAGTTCCACGGCGACCGCGTGGGCCAGCGGTCCGCCCGCCGAATAACCGAGCACCCGGTACGGACCGTCCGGCTGGGCGGCCTGCATCTCGTCGGCGTAGCGCGCCGCGCGTTCGGTCAGCGACATGTCCGGCTGCGCGGCGGCGACGCCCGGTGATTGCAGCCCGTACACCGGGTGGCCGGGATCCAGATGACGCACCAATCCCGCGTAGCCCCAGGCCAATCCGATCGCCGGATGCACGCAGAACAGCGCGGGCCCGCTGCCGGACGGACGCAACGGCAGCAGCGGTCGCAGCGCAGGATCGGTCCCGTCCGCCCCCGCCTCCGGCTGCGCCACGATGCGCTCGGCCAGCGCTCCCGGCGTGGGATCGCCGAACATCCACTGCACCGGGACGGCGTGGTCGAGTTGTTCGCGCAGTTCGTCGACCAGGCGGACCGCGACCATGGAGGTGCCGCCGAGTTCGAAGAAGTTGTCGTCCAACCCGACTCGTTCCGCGCCGAGCACCTTCTCGAAGGCGCTCACCACCACGTGCTCGGTCCGGGTGACCGGCGGACGGTAGGGCAAGTCGGTGCGCTGCTGGACCACGCTCGGCGGTGGGTCGTAGACGACCGTGCCGGGCGGCGCGGTGACATCGATGTCGCCGAGGACCAGCTCCGGGTTCGCGGTGACGGCGTCGAGCAACTCGACGTACCTTTCCGTGAGCGTTCGCGCGGTGGACGGTTCGAACAGGTCGAGGGCGAAAGTGAGGCTGCCGTCGATGCCCGTGGGCGCTCCCTCTTCGTCGAACTGCTCGTCGAGCATCCACTCCAGATCGAATTTCGCCCCGACCGCGGGCATCTCGATCGCGCGGACACCGAGTTCGGGCACCCCGCCTGGATCGAACTCGAAGTTCTGGAAGGTCAGCAGCACCTGGAACAGCGGATGGTGGGACGTGGAGCGAGCGGGCGCGACCACCTCGACCAACCGCTCGAACGGCAGATCGGCATTGCCGAACGCGTCCAGATCACCGTCTTTGGTTGCGGCCAGCAGCTTTTCGAAGGTGTCCTCGGAACGCACCCTGCTGCGCAACACCAGGGTGTTGACGAACATGCCGACCAGCTCGTCGAGTTCGCCGTCACCGCGTCCGGCGACGACCGTGCCGATCGCGACATCCTGCTGCCTGGAGATGCGGCCGAGCAGCGCGGCGAGGGCCGCGTGCGCCACCATGAAGATACTCACGCCGTGCCACCGTGCGATTTGCCGAATGCGTTGCTGCGTGGCGACATCGATGTGGAAATCGACCAATCCCGCGCGATGGGTGGACATGGTCGGCCGCGGATGGTCGCTCGGCAGCGACGTCACGGCGGGCAGTCCGTCCAGTGCGTCCCGCCAGTACTCCAGCTGCCGGTGCGCCAGACTGTCGGGATCGTCGTCGGCGCCGAGCAACTCGTGCTGCCACAGCGCGTAATCGGCGTATTGCAGTGGCAGCGGCTGCCATTGCGGGGCGGCACCGGCGCGGCGAGCCGAGTAGGCCACCAGCACGTCGCGGGCCAAGGGCGCCAGCGACGAACCGTCGGAGGCGATGTGGTGCATCACCACCACCATTACGGTGCGCCGCGGTTCGATCCGGAGCAGCTGCACGCGCAGCGAGAGCTCGGTGGTGAGATCGAAACCCTGCGCGCAGGCCATGGCGACCAAACGCGGAACGGATTCGGCATCGGCATCCGAGTCTCGAACCGGCGCAAAGGCTTCCGCCACACCACGCACGTCCTGGTACGGCTCGCCCTCGGCGTTCACCGGATATACGGTGCGCAGCGCCTCGTGGCGGGCGATGACGTCCATCAGGGCCGCCTGCACGACCGCGACATCCAGTTCGCCCCGCACCTCCAACGCGAGGGGCACGTTCTGCGCGGGCGAGGAAGGATCGTAGCGGTTGAGGAACCACATCCGCCGCTGCGCCGCCGAAAGCGGGACGTAGGTCGGCCGGTGGCGCGGTCCCGGACGAGGACCGGGCGGCGCCGCTGAGGTGCGCACCGCTTCGGCCAGTCGTTCGACGGTCGGGGCGTCGAACACCATCCGCACCGGAACGCGACGGTCCAGTGCTGCGCCGAGGCGGGCGGCGATGCGGGTCGCGATGAGCGAATTGCCGCCGAGCGCGAAGAAGTCGTCGTCGAGACCGACCCGCGGCACGCCGAGCAGCTCACCGAAGGTCTCGGCGACGATGCGCTCGGCGGGCGTCTTCGGCTCGCGGAAGCGGCCGGCACGGATATCGGGAGCCGGAAGTGCCCGCCGATCGAGCTTGCCGTTCGCGGTGCGCGGCAGAGCGTCGAGCACGACCAGTGCCGACGGCACCATGTACGACGGAAGCCGCTGGGCGAGAGAGGCTTTCAGCGCGTCGAGGTCGATCGTCGCGACCTCGCGGGACGCGACGGCGTGGGTTTCCGCCGCGTGCGCCTCGGCCTCGTCTGCCGCCGCCTCGTGGGCACCCACTCCGTGCGGCACCACGTAGCCGACCAGCAGCTCGCCGACGGACGGATCGGTGTAGACCGTCACCGCTGCTTGGTGGACGGCGGGATCGCGCACCAGGGCCGACTCGATCTCGCCGAGTTCGATGCGCAGTCCGCGCAGTTTCACCTGGAGGTCACCGCGGCCGATGTAGCCCAGCGCGCCGTCGCGCCTGCGCACCAGATCGCCGGTGCGGTACATGCGTTCGCCGGGCGCGCCGTACGGATCGGCGACGAAGCGCGCGGCGGTCAGGGGCGATCGGCCGTGGTAGCCGCGCGCGAGGGCATGGCCGGACAGATACAGTTCGCCGACCACGCCGTCCGGCACCGGGTGCAGCCGCTCGTCGAGCACGCGGACCGCGAGGCCGGGGACCGGGCCGCCGATGGTGATCTCGTCACCGGGCCGCAGGGCATCACTGCCCGTCGCCCAGATCGTGCACTCGGTGGGACCGTAGTCGTTGAACTGCAAGCGATCCGGCGCGGCCCACTGTTCGACCAGGTCCGGCGGGCACGGCTCGCCGCCGGTGATGATGCCGCGCAGCGCGGGTTCCGGGCCGAGCACCGCGGCATCCACCGAGCCCAGCGCCGACGGCGAGAGCGCGATGTGCGAAACACGTTCGCGGGCGAGCAGTTCCCCGAGCTCCGGCCCGCCGAAAGCGGTGGGACCGGCGATCACCAGCGTCGCCCCCGCGCCGACGGCCATCAGCAGCTCGAGCACCGCGGCGTCGAAGCTCGGGGACGCAACCGCGAGCACACGCGAGTCCGCCGTGATGCGCATCCGATCGCGCTGGGCGACGGTGAGATTCGCCAACCCCTGGTGTGTGACGACGACGCCCTTCGGTCGTCCGGTGGAACCCGAGGTGAAGATGACGTAGGCCGGATTTTCCCACCGCACCGGCGTCGTGCGTTCGGTGTCGTCGATCGGCACTCCGGTGGCCGAGTCGACCAGATCGGTGGTGGCCGGATCGTCCAGCGCGAGCCAGTGCACCGGCGACTCGCCGGAGTCCGCGCCGGGCAGCGACGGCGCGACGGCGCGGACCGTCACGCCGAGCCGCGCCCCGGAATCGTCCAGGATCTGCGTGATCCGCTCGGCCGGATAGGCCGGGTCGATCGGCACGAACGCGGCGCCGGTCTTGGCCACCGCCCACACCGCGAGCACCGCGGGCAGCGAGCGCCGGATGGCGACCGCGACCAGCTCTTCGGGGCCAGCGCCCGCACCGATGAGCACCCGCGCCAACCGGTTGGCGTGCTCGTCGAGCTCGCGGTAGGTGAGCCGGGTGACGCCGTCGATCACCGCGACACCGTCCGGATTGTCCGCCACCGCCGCCGCGAGCAGCTTCGGCAACACGGCCGGTTCCGCCACCGGAGGCAGGGCCGGAACGACAAGGGCCGCATCTTCTTCCGCGTCGAGCAGGTCGACATCGCCAACGGGCGCTTCCGGAGCCGTGGCGACCGCGCGCAACAACCGCAGCCAGCGGTCCGCGAACCGCTCGACGGTGTCGTGGTCGAACAGATCGGTGGCGTAGCCGAAGCGGATCGTCAGGCCCGACGTCTCGTCCGGCGCCACCGTGACGCTCAGGTCGAAACGCAGGCTCTGCTGTTCCAGCTCCACCGGCGCTACGTGCAGATGGGAGAGCGTGAGCTCGACCGGTGCGAGATTCTGGAACACCAACATGACCTGGACCAGCGGGTGCCGCGCCGCCGAGCGGGCCGGATCGAGCACGTCGACGAGGCTCTCGAACGGGATGTCGGCGTGCGCGAAGGCGTCCAGATCGGTGCGCCGCGTCTCGGCGAGCAGTTCGGCGAACGTGTCGGCCGAGTCGATCTCGGTGCGCAGCACGACGGTGTTGACGAACATGCCGACCACATCGTCCAGTTCGGCCGCGCCGCGACCCGCGACCGGCGTGCCGATCGCGATGTCCGATGTGCCGCTGAGCCTGGCGAACAGGGCCGCGAGCGCGGCGTGCAGCACCATGAACAGCGAACTGTGGTTGGTTCGGCCGAGTTCGTCCAGCGCGGTGGCCAATTCGGCGTCGACGGTGCGCAGCACGGTGCCCGCGCGCAGCGACGGAACGGCCGGACGAGGCCGGTCGGCGGGCAGCTCGAGCCGGTCCGGCAGGCCCTTCAGTGTGGTGGTCCAGTAGTCGAGCTGAGCGGCGAGCAGGGATTCCGGGTCGTCGGCCGAACCCAGCCGATCCCGTTGCCAGAGCGTGTAATCCGCGTACTGCACCGGCAATTCGGTCCAGCCCGGGATATCTCCGTTGGCACGCGCCGCGTAGGCCGCGAGCACGTCCCTCGCGAGCGGCCCCATGGAGAACCCGTCCGCGCTGATGTGGTGCGCCACGACGACGAGGACGTGCTCGCCATCGGCGACGCGGAACAGGCGCAGCCGCAACGGCACCGCCGAGGCCACGTCGAAACCGGCTGTCACGCAATCCAGTACCGCAGCAGGCAGCTCGTCCGCCACGATCTGGATCGGCTCCGGATCGAGTTCCACCGCGTCCGGCGGCAGCACGACCTGATAGCCGACGCCGTCGCGCGCCGGGTACACGGTACGCAGCGCCTCGTGCCTGGCCAGCACATCGGAGAGCGCCGCACGCAGAGCGCTCACATCCAGGTCACCGCGCAGGCGGAGCACCGCGGGGATGTTGTACGCACCGGATTCCGGGTCGTATTGGTTGACGAACCACATCCGCTGCTGCGCGGGCGCGAGAGGAATGTGCTCGGGCCGCGCACCGGATCGCGGTCCGATGCTGGGCCGTGCCCCGTCGCCCGCCGCGGGCAACCGGGCGGCCAGCGCGCGCACCGTCGGCGCTTCGAACAACAACCGGACCGGCACCTCGATGTCGAGTGCGGCGCCGAGCCGGGCGGTCACCCTGGTCGCGGACAGCGAATCGCCGCCGAGGGCGAAGAAGTCGTCGTACGCGCCGATACCCGGCCGATCGAGCACCGCGCCGAAAACCTCGGCGACGACGCGCTCGACGCCGATCGGAGCCACGTATTCCACTGCGACGCATTCGGGTTCGGGCAAAGCGCGCACGTCGACCTTGCCGTTGCCGGTCACCGGCAGGACGTCGAGCACGGTCACCGCCGCGGGCACCAGGTGGCGGGGCAGGCGGCGCACCAAGTGGTCGCGCAGGCGCGCGCCGTCGAGTTCGGCGCCCGCCGTCGGAGCCACATAGGCCGCGAGCGCCAGGTCACCGGTGGGCCCGCGCCGCGGCACGGTGACCGCGAGTCCGACCCCCGGCACGTCGCGCAGCACCGCGTCGACCTCACCGGGTTCCACCCGGATGCCATGCAGCTTGACCTGGGAATCGTTGCGGCCCACGTATTCCAGGCCGCTGTGCGAGACGCGCCGCACCAGATCGCCGGTGCGGTACATCCGGTCGCCGGGAGCGCCGAACGGGTCGGGCACGAACCGAGCGGCCGTCAGCCCCGCGCGGCCGTGGTAGCCGCGCGCCAGACCGGGGCCCATCAGGTACAGCTCACCGATCGTCCCGACCGGCGCGGGCCGCAACCAGCGGTCGAACACGACCAGACCGAATCCCGGCATGGGCGCGCCGAGCTCGGCGGCCTCGCCGGGGACCAGCGGCGCGCTGAAGGTCGCGGCGACGGTCGCCTCGGCCGGTCCGTAGGAGTTCATCATCGACCGACCCGCGCCGACCCGTGCGGTGAGCTCGGGCGGACAGACCTCGCCGCCGGTGACCACCGTGCGCACGCCGTTCCACGACGCGGCCGAGAGCGTGGCGAGCACGGCGGGCGGCGCGACGACGTGAGTCACCTCGTTCGCCACGATCACGGAGGTCAGCTCGTCGCCCGCGATCGCCGCCGCGGGCGCGGTGACCAGCGTGGCGCCGGTGTAGAAGGTGGACAGCCACACCAGCGTCGCGGCGTCGAAATTCGGGTTCATGCTGAGCAGGACGCGATCGCCCGGCCTGGCCCGCATGCGCGCCGCGGCGCCCACCGCGAGCCCGCCGAGTCCGGCGTGGGTCACCACGACGCCCTTGGGTGTCCCGGTGGATCCCGAGGTATAGATCAGATAGGCGGGGTGGTCCACGCGCAGCGGGCGCAGCCGGTCGTCATCGGTGATCGCCGCGTCGGAATGGTCCGGCAGCTCGGCGCGCAGCACCGGGTCGTCGAGTAGCGACCAGGACACCGTGCCGGGCAGTCGATCTCGGTGTCGCGCGGTGGTGATACCGAGCGGCGCGGCGCTGTCGGCGGCGAGGGTCGCGAGGCGGTCCTCGGGATGGTCGATATCGACGGGGACGAACGCGGCGCCGGACTTCGCGATCGCCCACACCGCGACGAACCAGTCGACGGACCGCGGCAGCGCGAGCAGCACCCTGGTCTCCGGGCCAGCGCCGGACGCGATCAGTCTGCGGGCCAGACGATTCGAGCGGGCATCGAGTTCCGTGTAGTCGAGGGCGTGTGCGTCGTCCTCGACCGCGACCCGGCCCGGACGCACGCC
This sequence comes from Nocardia sp. NPDC050713, assembly GCF_040654315.1. Taxonomy (NCBI): domain Bacteria; kingdom Bacillati; phylum Actinomycetota; class Actinomycetes; order Mycobacteriales; family Nocardiaceae; genus Nocardia; species Nocardia sp. NPDC050713. Next base: position 14,343 of record NZ_JBFAHS010000006.1, read on the forward strand.
GCAGCGCAGCAGATCGGGCAGCAGCCGCATCGGCTGCGGTCGGGAGCGCAGCACATCGGCGCGCTCCACGCCGCACACACCGGCGGCTCTCCCCGCCGGGTCGGCGGCCATGCGGTCGAGCATCCGCACCAGGCGGTCGCCGATCGCGTGTGCCTCGTCGGCGTCGAAGAATCCGGTGGCGCAGCTGAGGATCAGCCGCAGCGTGTCGCGTGCGTGCGCGGCCAGCGACAGCGGGTAGTGGGTGCCGTCGCGGCCGCGGAAATCCCGCACCCGGAGCGCCGCGTGCTCGGCTGCTTTGCGCAGGGCCGCCGCGTCCACCGGATAGGACTCGTAGACGATGGCGGTGTCGAAGAGCACGCCGAGCCCGGTGGCGGACTGGATCTCGGTGAGTCCCGCGGTGTGGTGGTCGAGCAGAGTGCCCTGCTCGCGCTGGATCCGGCGCAGCAGGTCACCGACCGGCTCGGCGGGATCGAGCGTGACGCGCACCGGGAGGGTGTTGACCAGCATGCCGACGATGCGTTCCGCGCCGGGCAGGTCGGCCGGTCGGCCGGAAACCGTCGCGCCGAAGACGATGTCGGTCTCGCCGGTCAGCTCGGCGAGCAGCATGCCCCAAGCGCACTGCACCACCGTGTTGAGGGTGACGCCTTGGTCGGCCGCCATGCTGTGCAGGGCGAGGGCGGTCTCGGGTGTGAGCGGCAGGTCGAGATCCAGTTTCCCGGCACCGGTTCGCCGCGGGGTGCGGCCCGCGGTGACCAGCGTCGGGCCAGGCAGTCCGGAGAGCGCGTCCGTCCACGCCGCCGTCGCCGCGGCGCGGTCCCGGCGGGTCAGCCATTCCAGGTAGTCGCGGTACGAGACTGGCTGCGGGAAAGCCGTTCCGTCCCCACCGCTTTGGTAGCGCGCGAGCAGTTCGGCGAGCAGCAGCGGCATGGACCAGCCGTCGAGCACAAGGTGGTGGTTGGTGACGAGCAGCCGGATGTCGTCCTCGCCGCACCGCACGCAGACGAACCTGACCAGCGGCGGGTGCGCGGGGTCGAACGGCGCCGCCAGCTCGCGGGCCGCGAACGCGTCGAAGTCGTCCGCGTCGACATCCACTGTGCGCCAAGGGACATCGACGTCGGCGAGCAGGATCTGCACCGGCTCGTCGGTGCCCGCCACGAACGCGGTGCGCAGCGCCTCGTGTTCGCGCACGGTCGCGGTGGCGGCGGCCGCCAGCCGCTCGATGTCCACCGCTCCGTCGAATTCGAACACCGCCTGCACCGAGTACTCGTCGGTGCGGCCCGCGGCCAGTTGCGCGTGGAAGAGCAGACCATGCTGGAGCGGGGCCAGTGGCCACACGTCCGTCATGGCGGGATACCTGGTGGCCCAGGCGTCCAGCTGTCGCTGACCGACCGAGACCAGGGGGAGATCGGAGGGCGTCAGTTTGCCCGCGTCGGGCTCGGCCAGTCGTCGGGCCAGTTCCTCCAGTGCGGAAATCCACTTCCCGGCAAGGGCTTCCATTTCCGCGCCGTCGACGACCTTCGAGGCGTACCGCCACACCGCGTGCAGCACCGAACCTTCCGGGCGTTCGACGACCACCGCGTCGACAGCGAGGACCGCCGAGGCAGGCAGCTCGGCGCCACCGCCCAGGCTCGCCGCGAGCGAGACCGGCAGCCACGGCACCGCAGCCTCCGACGCGTCGGTGTCGCCCTCGGTCACCTGGCCGAGGTAGTTGAATCCGAGCTGCGGGTCCAGCGCGGTGCCGAGGACGGCGGCGGTCTCCGGGTTCGAATGCCGCAGCAGGCCGAAGCCGATGCCGCCGTGCGGGACGGCGCGCAGCTGTTCCTTGACGGTGACGAGCGCGTCCAGCGGACCGGCGTCGCCGATCGTCAACCGGACGGGGAACTGGCTGGTGAACCAGCCGACTGTGCGGGAGAGATCGGCGCCGGGTACGGCGGCCTCCTCGCGGCCGTGCCGCTCCAGCATGACCAGCGCGGGGCCGGGTTCGGCACGGTGTTCCGCGAGCGCCGAGGCCAGCGCGGTCAGCAGCGCCTCCTCCATACCGCAGCGGTAGGTCGCGGGCAGCCGGACGAGCAGCGTCGCGGTGGTCGCCGCGGGCAGGCTCAGTTCGAGGCGCTCGATGGTGTCGCCGGTGTCCATTGCCGGATCGAGCGCGCGGCGGCCGAGCGGCGGATCGGGGGTGGCGAGCACGGCGGCCCAGTGGTCGGCCTCGGCGGTCCACGGCTCGGTCGTCGCCGCCTCGGTGAGGGCGTGCGCCCACGTGCGCATGGAGGTGCCGACGGATGGCAATTCGGGCGTCTCGTCGGCGTGCGCCTGCGCCCAGGCGGAGATCAGATCGGCGATCAGAATGCGCCAGGACACCGCGTCGACGGCCAGATGGTGGATGACGAGGACGAGCCTGCCCGCCGCCTCCGCACCGGCGTCCAGCCAGGTCGCCGCGACCATGATCCCGGCCTCCGGCGCGAGTCGCGCGGTGGCCGCCGCGACGACGGATGCGGTGTCGATGCCCTCGATTTCGGGCACCCGCACGCGCTCGAGCAGCGTCTCGGCCGCGAGCGTCCGCGGCGCCGCGACCTCCAAGCCGCCGCGAACCACCCTGGCGCGCAACATGTCGTGCCGGTCCAGCACCGCGCCGAGGGTGCGCACCAGTTCGGACTCGCTCAGACCTGCGGGCAGGGCGAGCACCATGGACTGGCTGAACCGCTGCCATCCCCGCTGCTCGAGCAGCCAGTCCACGATCGGCGTCCGTGGCAGGAAACCCACGCCGCCGCCGGGCAATTCGGCGAGCGACTGCCGCTCGCCGGGCGCGGTGACCACCGCCGCCAGGGCCGCGGGCGTCGGGTGCTCGAACACGTCGCGCGCCGAGAACACCAGATCGGCCGCCCGGCCGCGGGCGACCAGTTGGATGGAGAGGATCGAGTCGCCGCCGAGCGCGAAGAACGACACGTCCGCGCCGATCGACGGCACGCCGAGCACTTCGGCGAACAACTGGCACAGGACGCCCTCGACCTCCGACGCGGCAGCCCGCGACGCCTCGTAGGCCATCGGCTCCGGCAGCGCGCGCCGGTCGACCTTGCCGTTTCCGGTGATCGGCAGCGCGTCCAGCACGGTGATGGCGCCGGGCACCATGTGGCCGGGCAGCCGGCGCATGCAGAATTCGCGCAGGCTCGGCACGTCCAGTTCGACGGACCGCGAATCGTGATGCACCGGAACCACATAGGACGCGAGCATGGCGCGTCCGGACGCACCGGTGCGAACGACCGTGACGGAGATCTCCACCTCCGGGTGCGAATGGAGCACCGCGTCGACCTCACCGGGTTCCACTCGCATACCGCGCAACTTCACCTGGAAATCGCTGCGCCCCAGGTACTCCAGCACGACACCGTCGGCCGCGGCCGTTTCACCGGACGGTTCGACCGAACGCCAGGAGACCAAGTCACCGGTGCGATACATCCGGCTGCCCGCCGGTCCGAACGGGTCGGCGACCAGACGTTCGGCCGTCAGACCGGGGCGTCCCGCGTAACCGCGGGCCACTCCGGATCCGGCGATGTAGAGCTCACCGGGTGTGCCGATCGGCACCGGCGCCAGCCGCCGATCGAGGACCAGCAGTCGCGCACCCGGCACCGGCCGGCCGATGCCGGAGGGGCGCTCGAGGTCCATGGCATCGGTGAAGGTGGCCGCGACGGTGGTCTCGGACGGGCCGTAGGAGTTCACCAGCCTGCGGCCGGAACCGAAGCGTGCCACCACTTCCGGCGGGCAGATCTCCCCACCGGTGGACAGCGCACGCACGCCGTTCAGGGCGTCGTCCGGCAGTGTGGTGAGCACGGCGGGCGTGGAGCAGAGGTGGGTGATCCCGGATTCCGCGATCGCGGAGGTGATCTCGGCGCCCGCCATGGCTTCACCCCGGCCGATCACCAGCGTCGCGCCGCTACCGAACGCGACCAGCAGTTCCAGCAGGGACGCGTCGAAACTCGGGTTCAGGCACTGCAGCACGCGCGAACCCACCTCGGGCCGATAGGCTTCGCGCACGGCGGCGGCCAGCCCCGCGATCCCGGAGTGCGAGACGACCACGCCCTTCGGCACGCCGGTCGACCCGGAGGTGAAGACGACGTAGGCGGCGTGCTCGAGGCGCAGCTCGCCCCGCGAGTCGGCTTCCGTCGAATCGCTCTCCACCGCAGTGGCTTCCACCGCGTGGCCGTGGAGCGCGTCGAGAATCGCCGTGTCCGGGTCGATCTCGATCCACCGGACCGTATCGGGCAACCGCGAAGCCTGCTCGCGGGTGGTGATACCCAGTCGCGCACCGCATTCCGTCGCCATCGTGGCGACCCGCTCGGCGGGGTTACCGATACCGAGCGGCACGTACGCCGCGCCGGAACGCACCACGCCCCAGAACGCGAGCACCGACTCCATCGAGCGCGGCAGTGCGACGAGCACCGACTCGTCCGGCCCCGCGCCGAGCCGAGTCAGTCGCCGGGCCAATACTCCTGCGGCGCTGTCGAGTTCGCCGTAGGTCACGGTGCGGTCGCCGTCCACCACGGCGACGGCATCCTCGCCCGCCGCGCGCAGTCCCTCGTCGAGCACATCCGGCAGCAGTCCGGGGGCGGGTGGCGTCGGACCGTGCATTCCTTCGCGCAGGACCACCTCGTCGTCGAGGAAGTACTCGACCTCGCGGACCGGGGTGTCGGGGTCGGCGTCCAGCAGCGCCTCGAACAGCTTCAGGAACCGCAGGTGGTGACGGGCCAGGGAATCTTCGTCGTAGAGATCGGGATTGGCGGTGAAGTCGAGGTAGATCGGCGCCCGCGCGCCGTGCTGGTAGATGTTGACGAACAGGTCCTCGATCGGGCCCGACGTGATCACGTGCAGATCGGTCTCGATGCCCGTGAAGTGGATCTCGGCGGGGAACAGCATGATGTTGACCACCGGGCCGACGATCCCGCGACCGCCCGCGACCGCCGCGTCGCCGTCCGCGCCCCGCCGGATCTCTTCGTGTCGAAACCGTTGGTGCCGTAACGCACCGGAGACCTCGATCCGGATCGCGTCCACGATCTCGGCCATGGTGCTGCGCTCACCCACCGTGACGCGCAGCGGAACGATATTGGCCAGCATGCCGCCGGAGCGGCGCAACATCGCGGTGGTGCGTCCGGAGACCGGCAGGCTCAGCACCACATCGTGCGCACCGGTGGACTGCGCGTAGAAGACCGCGAGCGCCGCCATCGCGATACCGGGCGTGCCGACGCCGTAGCGCGACGCGGCGGCGTCGAGTCGTGCCTTCGTCTCGTCGGAGAGCCGCTGCCGGTGCTGACGTCCGAGCGCGTGCGCGGGCGCGGCGCCCGGCACCAGACTGCACCGTTCGGGCATGTCCGCCATGCGCTGCGACCAGTACTGCGCGTCGGCGGTGAATCGGCTCGACTGCCGGTAGCGCACCTCGTCGTCGTAGATCTCGCGCAGCCCGGACGCCTTGCACGCGGGCGGCTCCTCGCCCGCCAACGCGGCGTTGTACAGCTCGGCGACGCGGTACAGCCCCGTCGCGGACGCGAAACCGTCCACCACGATGTGGTGTGCCCGCGAATACCACAGCACTCGATCGGGGGCGACCCGGATCAGCACCGATATCCCGGGCCGCTCATCGATCAGGTCCACCGGGGCGGTCACGTCCGCCCGCATCCAGCGCATGGCTTCGGCGTCCGGGTCGGCGGCGTCGCTGAGGTCCAGGTAGCTCAGGTTCGTGTGCAGGCTCGGATCGACGACCTGATACGGCTGCCCATCGCGCACCCCGAACCGCAGCAGCGCGGTCTCGTACTCGTAGGCGACCTGATGCGAGACCTCGATCAGCGTGTCGATGTCCAGCGGCCCGCGCATCTCGATGTACTGCGCTTCGTTGAGCGGCACCGAAGGATCCAGCTGCTGTGCGTACCACATGCCGAGTTGCGCGGGCGAAAGCGGGAAACCATCGTTCTCGCTCACGTCGATGCCCCGCGCGGCCGAAAGTCCGTGCGTCATAGTCGATCCCCTTGATTCGAGTCAGCCGGCTCTACGCGTCGTCGCGGAAATCGGCATGGCGTTCTTTCTGGTCGACGACGCCCGGTCCGTCTCCGGCTCCGGTTGGAGCTCGTAGGCGGGCACGTCGGTATCGGAGCTCGCGGTCAACCGGCTGACCATCACCTGCCGCACGTGTGCGGGCAGCGTGGGCGCGAACTTCTTGACATAGGCGGCCATCCACTCGGGCCGCCCGAGCAGGAACGGGAAGTCGGTGGTCATCATGCTGCGCACGACGAGCATCGGGATCGGCGAATCGAGCGGGTGGTAGTCCTTGTTCCACAACCCCGGCTCCTTGCATCCGGGATAGAACTGCCCGAGCATGAAGCCGCGCTCGACGAATCTCGACTTGAGCTCGTCGTGCAAGTCGTCGATCAGCGAGAAGTCCCGCAAGTCCGGCATCGCGGTGACGAGGGCGCGCAGCGTCGCGCCGCTGCCCTCCGCCGGAGCCAGCCGCCCGAACAGCTCGAGCGCGTCCTCGATGACCAGTCGTACGTACGCCGGCCACGGACGGACGCCGGGCACCCGGCCGACCCACATCAGCTCGCGGCGCAGCGACGGCCGGATGTACGGGCAGACCGGCCCGTCACGACCGAGTTCCGGCACGTGGCCGGTCAAATAGTCCTCGGCCCAGGTCCGCACGGAGTCGACGGTGGACTTCGTGTGCGGACACGAAACATCTGAGTCGGACAGGGGGAACCAATTCATCCCCGACTGTTGTCCGATGACGATCTCGACCATCACTCACCTCGCGACGTAACGAGGTCGAGCGCGGTCTCGCGAACCTCCCGGACAGGCGCGTAGCCGATCACCCGAGTTGCTTGGGAAGTGGTTGTTCAGAATATGTGCGCTATGACGAAACACGCGTCAGCTCCTGCCGAAGTAACCCACGAAGCGCCTGTTCAGGCGCCTCCTATCAGCGAGGATCGACGTCAGCCTCCAAAAGCCCCGACCGGCTTCCGAAATATCCAGCTACCAATGGTTATGGGCCGGCAGGTCTCGAAACGAGCTACTTCGCGGACACGATGGAGCAACCGGTCGGTCGCGAACGAATATCGGCGAACGATGGGTGACACAAAAAAGGGAACGGCCGGGTAACAACCCGGCCGTTCCCTGATACGCAGGTGCGGGCGTCAGCCGCGCAGCAACGCCCTGGACATCACCACACGCTGGATCTGGTTGGTGCCCTCGTAGATCTGGGTGATCTTGGCGTCACGCATCATCCGCTCGACCGGGAAGTCGGTGGTGTAGCCGGCGCCACCGAAGAGCTGGACGGCGTTGGTGGTGACCTCCATGGCCACGTCCGAGGCGAAGCACTTGGCGGCGGCGGAGATGAAGCCGAGGTTCTTCTCACCGCGCTCGGCGCGGGCGGCCGAGGTGTAGACCATGAGGCGGGCGGCCTCGATCTTCATCGCCATGTCGGCCAGCATGAACTGGGTGTTCTGGAAGTCGGCGATGGCGGTGCCGAACTGCTTGCGGTCCTTGGTGTAGGCGATCGCCGCGTCCAGCGCGCCCTGGGCCAGGCCGACGGCCTGCGCGCCGATGGTCGGGCGGGTGTGGTCGAGGGTCTGCAGCGCGGTCTTGAAACCGGTGCCGGGCGCGCCGATGATGCGGTCGCCGGGGACGCGGCAGTTCTCGAAGTACAGCTCGGCGGTGGGCGAGCCCTTGATGCCGAGCTTGTGCTCGAGCGGGCCGACGACGAAGCCCTCGTCGTCCTTGTGCACCATGAACGCGGAGATGCCGTTGGCGCCCTTGTCGGCGTCGGTCACGGCCATCACGGTGTACCAGGAGGACTTGCCACCGTTGGTGATCCAACACTTGGAGCCGTTGATGATCCAGTCGTCGCCGTCCTGCTTGGCGCGGGTGCGCATGGAGGCGGCGTCGGAGCCCGCCTCGCGCTCGGACAGCGCGTAGGAGGCCATCTCGCCGTTGACGATGTCGGCGAGCACCTTCTGCTTCAGCTCCTCGGAGCCGTTCAGGATCAGGCCCATGGTGCCGAGCTTGTTGACCGCGGGGATCAGCGAGGAGGAGCCACAGACGCGGGCGACCTCTTCGATCACGATGCAGGTGGCGACCGAGTCGGCGCCCTGGCCGCCGTAGGCCTCGGGCACGTGCACGGCGTTGAAGCCGGCGGCGTTCAGCGCGGTGAGCGCCTCCTCGGGGAAGCGGGAGTTACCGTCGACGTCCTTGGCGTACGGCGCGATTTCCTTCTCCGCCAGACCGCGGATGGCCGCCCGCAGTTCGTCGTGGAAGTCCTCGAGCTTGAACAGGTCGAAATCGGGGTTTCCCGCCATGGGACACGCTCCTGGGTGGTGGGCTCGAGCCGCGTCGGCGGCCGGCGTTCATCTCGGCACTCAGTGCCACTTCATGCGCCAGTATACGCACAGAATTCCGCGCCAAGTGGGGCGATCTTCTGGCACTGAGTGTCAACACACCGGTAGGTGGTTCAGATCACAGACTACCGAGCTTGCGGGTCAGCAGATCGGCGACCTGGCGCGATGGCATGTCCCTCGGGAACACCGCGACCACCATCTCCGCCGCGTCGTGGGCGCGGCCGCGACCGCGCGGAATGGCCGCCAGTTCGACCCGCAGATCCGCGGCGCCCGCGTCCGACTCGCCGCGCACCATCCGGCGCAGCAGATAGTTGTGCGTCGCGGTGACCGCCGCGGTGAACTGCACCCTGGCCAGATCGGGGGCGTCGGGCAGGCGCTCGCGCAGATAGTCGGTGAACAGGCGCTCGTAACGGAACACGGTGACGATCTCGCGCTCGCGCAGCGCGGGCACCCTGCGCACCACCCGGTAGCGCCGCGCGGCGATCTCCCGCCACTGCGTGAACCGCTCGAAGACCTGCACGACAGCCGCGCACACGGCGTCCCACGGATCCTCGTCCTGCGCGTTCGCCAGATAGGCCGCCGCCTGCGCCAGCTGCGACTCGTGATCGGCGAAGATCACGTCCTCTTTCGACCGGAACTGCCGGAAGAACGTCCGCCGGGAAATCCCCGCCGCCTCCGCGATCTCGTCGACCGTCGTCGCCTCGTACCCCTTGTCCGCGAACAACCGCAACGCCTGATCCACCACGGTCAACCGAAACCGCGCCGGATCCTCCCCGGCCCGCGCCCGCCCACTCTCCTCAGATGCCACGGCAGCCACCGTAGCGACCGAAGCTTGAACTGCCCCATGACACGGCGAAGTTGTTTCGTTTGTTTCGCATGTTTCGTATAATTCGTTTAGAAAGGAGGTGCTCATGGCCGGAATTCACGCCGCCAAGCGCATCGAACCTGGAGAGATCGACACCGAGGTCGCGGCGCGCGCCATGCGGCGCATCAAGGACTACCTCATGCGCCATCCGTCGGAAGAGACCATCAGGGTCGACGGTGAGACGGGCGGCGACAACGCGCTCATCCTGCCCCGCGAGGTGGTCAACATGCTGGCCTTCATCCTCGCTCAAGCCGCCGAGGGCCGGGGCGTCTCGATCGTGCCCTCGCACGCCGAGCTCACGACCCAGCAGGCGGCGGACATGCTGAACGTCTCCCGCCCCTATGTCGTTCGACTGCTGGAGGCGGGCGAAATCCCGTTCCGGCTCATCGGCACGCACCGCAGAATCCGCTTCGACGACCTGAAGGACTACCAGCGGCGTAGTGAGGCCAAGAGTCGGGCCGCAGCCGATGAACTGTCCGACCTCGGACAAGAACTCGGCATCTGACCATGGCCTTCGTAGTCCTGTACGACGCCAACGTCCTCTACGGCAATACGCTCCGCGACATGCTCATCCGTCTCGCGAGATCCGGTGTCGTCCAGGCGAAGTGGACGAACGCGATTCTCGATGAGATGCTCCGAAACCTCGCGGACAAGCGACCGGATATCCCGGCCTCCAGGCTGCAGCGACTGCGCGAGCTGATCGTGGCCGCGGTGCCGGACTGCCTCGTCGACGCTTATGAACCGCTGATCGAGGGCCTGAAACTGCCGGACCCCGACGATCGGCACGTTCTCGCGGCCGCCATCAAGGTGGGCGCGCAAGTGATCGTCACATCGAACCTGTGCGACTTCCCGTCGGAGCAGCTGGCGGCATGGGACATCGAAGCCAAGAGCCCGGACGAATTCGTCCTCGACCAGATCGCCCTCGACGACCGCATCGTGTGGGCATGTGCGCAACAGATCGCCGACTCTCGTCGCAATCCGCCGGAATCCGTCGACGAAGTACTCGACGCGCTGGAAAGCGCAGGCTTGGTCGAATCCGTGACAGCCCTGCGGTCCGGACGCCGCTGTTGAGCGACGCCCGGACGGGCGGCACGTCAGCCGAGGAGTTTGGTGCGGAGGGCTTCGTCCTTTTCGAGGACGAGTTTTTCCAGGTCGGCCTGGAATTGGGTCATGCGGGTGCGCAGGGCCGGGTCGGCGGCGGCGAGGATGCGGACCGCGAGCAGGCCCGCGTTGCGCGCGCCGCCGATGGAGACGGTGGCGACCGGGACGCCCGCGGGCATCTGCACGATCGAGAGCAGCGAGTCCATGCCGTCGAGGTACTTCAGCGGGACCGGCACGCCGATCACCGGAAGCGGAGTCGCGGAGGCGACCATGCCGGGCAGGTGGGCCGCGCCGCCCGCGCCCGCGATGATCACCTGGACGCCGCGATCGGCCGCCTCGCGCGCGTAGTCGAGCATGCGCTGCGGCGTGCGGTGCGCGGAGACCACGCCCACCTCGAACGGCACGCCGAACTCGGCGAGCGCCTCGGCGGCCGCCTCCATGGTCGGCCAGTCGGAGTCGCTGCCCATGATCAGGCCAACTCGAGGATTACTCATGGGGATCCCATCCGTCGGTCCACACCGCGTGCGACATCCAGTGCGCCGCCCGCTCTGCCTTCTCGCGCACCTCGGCCACGTCGTCACCGAGGATGTTGATGTGCCCGATCTTGCGATCGGGGCGTTCGCCCTTGCCGTACAGGTGCACCTTCGCGTCGGGCATCCTGGCGAACAGATGGTGCAGCCGCTCGTCCATCGACATCTCGGGCGCCTGCTCGGCGCCGAGGATGTTGGCCATCACGGTGACCGGAGCCAGCGGGCTGGTGTCGCCGAGCGGGTAGTCCAGCACGGCGCGCAGGTGCTGCTCGAACTGCCCGGTGCGCGCACCGTCCATGCCCCAGTGTCCGGAGTTGTGCGGGCGCATCGCCAGCTCGTTCACCAGCAGCGCGCCGTCGTGAGTCTCGAAGAGCTCGACGGCCATCGCGCCGACCACGCCGAGTTCGGCGGCCAGGTTCAGCGCCAGGGTCTCGGCCTCGGCGGCCTGCTCGTCGGCGAGGTCCGGCGCGGGCGCGATCACCACCGCGCACTGCCCCTTGCGCTGCACGGTCTCCACCACCGGCCAGGTCGCGGCCTGCCCGAACGGCGAACGGGCCACCATCGCCGAGAGCTCGCGCTTCAGATCGACCTTCGCCTCGGCGAGCAGCCGCACACCGTGCGCGAGCTGGTCGGTGACGATCCGCTCGGCCTCGGCGGCGTCGGCGGGCATCCACACACCGCGGCCGTCGTAACCGCCGCGCACTGCCTTGAGCACGAACGGCCAGCCGTGCTCGTCGCCGAAGCGCACCGCGTCGGCGGGCGCGGCGACCGGGGTGAACGCGGGCACCGGGACACCGAGCTCGGCGAGCTTGGTGCGCATGGCCAGCTTGTCCTGGGCGTAGATCAGGGCCTGCGGCGGCGGCGCCACGTTGACGCCCTCGGCGACCAGCGCCTCGAGGTGCTCGGTCGGCACGTGCTCGTGGTCGAAAGTCAGCGCGTGCGAACCGACGGCGGCCTTGCGCAACGCGGCGAGATCGGTGTGGCTGCCGAGCACCACCTCGGGACTGACCTGCGCGGCCGGGTCTTCCGGGTTCTCGGCGAGCACCCGGAGCCGCTGGCCGAGCGCTATCGCGGCCTGATGGGTCATTCGCGCGAGTTGACCGCCACCGATCATGGTGACGGTGGGCATCGCGGCTTGATCGAACGAACGGGTACTCACGTCGTGCAATCTTGTCATGTCCGGCCGCAATGACCGCTACCGGTACACTCGGCTCTCGTGTCTTTCGTCGACGACGTGGTCAGCGTCCTCCCCCGGCCCCTGCGGGAGATCGCCTACCGCCACCACGAGCTGATCAAGTTCGCGATCGTCGGCGCGACGACCTTCGTGATCGACAGCGGGATCTTCTACTTCCTCAAGCTGACCGTGCTGACCGAGAAGCCGGTCACCGCGAAGATCATCTCCGGCGTCATCGCCGTGATCGCCTCCTACATCCTGAACCGCGAGTGGTCGTTCAAGAACCGCGGCGGCCGGGAGCGCCACCACGAGGCGCTGCTGTTCTTCGCGGTCAGCGGTGTCGGCGTGATTCTCAGCAACATCCCGCTGTGGATCTCCAGCTACGTGTTCGACCTGCGGCAGCCGAACGTCAGCTTCGTGGTCGAGAACGTCGCCGACTTCGTCAGCGCCTTCATCATCGGCAATTTCCTGCAGATGGCCTTCCGGTTCTGGGCGATGCGGCGCTGGGTCTTCCCGGACGAGATGACCGAGCTGGAGGCCGAGCTCGAAGAGCTCATCGAAGAGGAACAGCTCGGGCAGGCCTGACCGGCTGACCGTAGTCTCAGCGCGGCTCGGGCGCCGCGCCCGCCGCCCGCGACGGCGTCCACGATCCGAGGAACACCGCGAACAGCGCGGGCCTGCGCCGCTGCAACTCCAGACGTCCACCGTCCGCCTCGATCAACGCGCGCGCCAACGCCAAGCCGACGCCCGTCGACCCGCCCGCGGAGAACCCGCGATCGAAGATGTGCGGCGCCAGCTCGTCGCGCACGCCCTCGCCCTCGTCGGCCACCTCCACGCACACCAGCGGCTCGCGAGCATTGCCAGGACGGACCGTGCGCACCGACACCGTGCAGATGCCCCCGCCGTGCATGAGCGCGTTGTCGATGAGCACCGTCACCGCCTCTCGCAGGCGCGACGCGGTGATCGGCGCGCGCAGCGACTCGTCGCCGGTCAGCACCAGCTCGCGCCCCGCCTCGGCGAACGGATGCTTCCACTCGGCGACGATGCCGCACAGCTCGTCCATCACCGGGATCGGATCGCGGTCGGCGGCGTCCTCGTCGCGGGACGCGCGAACCAGTTCGTCGATGGCGTCGGTGAGCCGGTCGACCTGCGCCATCGCCTCCTCGGCCTCGTGCACCACCTCGGGATCCGCGTGCGCGGAGAGTTCGTCCAGGCGCAGCCGCACCGCGGTCAGGCGGCTGCGCAGCTGGTGGGAGACATCGGCGACCAGCGCGTGCTCGCGTTGCAAACGGCCCGCGATCTCCACGGTGGCCGAGTCGAGCACGTCGGAGACGCGGTCCAGTTCGGAGATGCCGTGGCGGCGCGGGTCGGCGCGGAAATCGCCCATCGCCAGCCGCGCCGCGCGCGCCGCGACGTCGCGCAGCGGATCGGCGACCCGGCGCGCCGTCACCACCGCGACCGTCACCGCCGCGCCGAGCGAGGCGAGCACGGCCAGCGCCACCACCGCGACCGCCTGCCGCTGCCGCGCGTGCATGGGCGCGGCGGGCACCTCGAGGCGCAGCGATCCCGATGTGCCCATGGACAGCGATTCGACCAGCGGGTCGGGCACCGAGTCCGCGCCGATGTCGAGGCGGGAGGCGTTGTCCTGCGGACTCGGGTAGACGATCGTGAGCTTGCCGTTCTCCGGCACCAGCGGACGCACGACGCGCACGTCGAGACCGCCGCGCACCAGGCCGTCGGCCTGTTCCTGGGCGATGACCTCGGTGGCGATCCGGTCCAGCCTGCTCTGCAGGTCGTTGCGGGTGATGTCCTCGACCCACAGCCAGGCGGTGTAGGTCAACGGCACGCCGAGCACAACCGTGGTCAGTGTCAGCACGGTCAACATCGACCGCAGGATCCGGCGCCGCACGTCAGTCGGTGTTCAGCCGGAAGCCGACGCCGCGCACCGTGACGATGCGCCGCTCGGCCATCGGCCCCTCGTCGCCGATCTTGCGGCGCAGCCAGGACATGTGCATGTCCAGCGTCTTGGAGCCGCGTAGTTCGGCGTCGCCCCAGACCTCGCGCAGGATCGTCTCGCGCGGCACCACCTGGCCCGCACGGTCGATGAGTACCTTGAGCAGCTCGTACTCCTTGTTCGCCAGACCGACCTCCGCGCCGTTGACGAGCACCCGGCGCGCGGCAGGCTCCAGCCGGATGCCGCCGACCTCGACCGCCTCGTCGCCGATTCCGCTGCGGCGCAACAGCGCTCGCACCCGTGCCAGCAATTCCGCGAGCCGGAACGGCTTTCCGACGTAGTCGTCGGCGCCCGCGTCGAGCCCCACCACGAAATCGACCTCGTCGGTGCGCGCGGTGAGCATCAGCACGGCGAGATCGGCGCCGCGGGCGCGCACCTGCCTGCACACCTCCAGCCCGTCCATGCCGGGCAGGCCGAGGTCGAGAATCAGCAGGTCGTGATGGCCTTCGAGAGCGCGGCGCAGCACGGCGGGGCCGAAGCTCTCCACGGTGACGTGATAACCCTCCCGCCCCAACGCTCGCGACAGCGGGGCGGCGATGGCCTCGTCGTCTTCGGCCAGGAGTACGGCGGTCATGGAAACAGATTACGGATCGCGGGCGCGAACGCCCGACTCACCGATGGCCGCCCGCCGGGCCGAACCCGTGCTGGTGGCTCGACCTGTCCACTTCGAACACCTGGTGGTAGAGCAGCGCGTGCACGTCCTGCACGCCGGGGATGTCGTCGTATTCGAGCGGCTCCTCCGAGGACGAGCCGATGATCAGGGTGCCGGTGCCGAGCATCCGGTCGAACAGCCCGTGCCGGAACTGAACGCTCGAGATGCGGCTCATCGGGATATCGATGCCGGTGTGGGTGAGCACGCCTTGGCGCACGAGCACGCGCCGGTCGGTGATGATGAAGTGGGTCGTCCGCCAGCTGAGAATCGGTGCGACACAACGCCAGACGACGATCGCGAACCAAATGGCGAAGATCAGGCCGAGCACGACGGTCGTGGCGGTGCCCACGGTGTTGCGGTACGCGAGTCCCCCGGCGAAACCGGCCAGCGCCGTGGCCCCGATCAGCGTCACGATGGGCCAGAAGAGCATCTTCCAATGCGGATGGCGATGGAGTATCAACTGCTCGTCGGGGGCGAGCACATCCTCCGGATAACCCATGCTCGGAACCCTACCCCGGCAAGATGCCAGAATGCCTGACACCGGCTCCCGCGTGCTGCACAATCGTCAGCTTGCGGGGGATCGCTTCACTGGCTGTATCGCATTGCGCACGACCCGGCTCCGCTCGCTCGACAAGCTCGGCCCCGATTCAGACGACAACCACTCGGCATGACGTGTACTGACGACTGTGGAGGCGTGTGTGACCAAGGATCTGACCCAACTCGAAATCCTGACCGAACTCGAACCGGTGGCCGAGCGGAACCTGAACCGGCATCTGTCGATGGCCAAGGACTGGCATCCGCACGACTACGTGCCGTGGGACGAAGGGCGCAACTTCGCGGCGATGGGCGGCGTGGACTGGGAACCCGAGCAGTCCACACTGAGCGACGTGGCCAAGGCCGCGATGATCACCAACCTGCTCACCGAGGACAACCTGCCCTCCTACCACCGCTTGATCGCGCAGAACTTCTCCCAAGACGGCGCGTGGGGCAGCTGGGTCGGCCGCTGGACCGCCGAGGAGAACCGGCACGGCATCGTCATGCGCGACTACCTGGTCGTCACCCGGGGCGTGGATCCGGTCGCGCTGGAACAGGCCAGGATGATCCACATGACCCAGGGCGTCGACGCGCCCGCGGACTGGGACGGTTTCCTGGTCAACGTCGCCTACGTGACCTTCCAGGAGCTCGCCACCCGGGTCAGCCACCGCAACACCGGCAAGGTCTGCGAAGACCCGATCGCCGACCGCATGCTGCAGCGCGTGGCCGCCGACGAGAACCTGCACATGATCTTCTACCGCAACCTGTGCGGCGCGGCCCTCGATCTGGTTCCCGACCAGGCGATCATGGCGCTGACCAGGGTGCTCACCAGCTTCGTCATGCCGGGCGCCGGGATGCCGAACTGGCGCCGCAACAGCGTGCTCATGGCCAAGCACGGCATCTACGACCTGCGCCAGCATCTCGACGAGGTGGTCTCACCGGTACTGAAGAAGTGGGACATCTTCGAGCGCAACGATTTCGGGCCGCGCGGCGAGCAGGCGCGCGAGCGGCTCGGCGAGTTCGTGGACAAGCTCGGCCGCGACGTGCTCAAGTTCGAGGAGCAGCGAGACCGCATGCTCGCCAGGGAGGCGGCGAAAGGGGACTTGCAGCCCGCCTGATCGCTCGTACGGGTCGGTGGCGGTGGCGAACCATCGCCACACCACCGCCGATCAGTAATCGGCGCGCAAGTGGGTGACGTCGCCGGCGGAGACCGCGTCGTGCCCGATCAGCAAACGCCCGGTCGCGTCGATGCCCGTCGCGACACCGGTCAGGGTCCGGCCGCCGGGCAGTTCGGCGCGCACGTCCATGCCGAGCGTGGCGCAGCGCTCGCGGTAGGCGGCGGCCAAGTCGTCGGTCGCCCACGACGCGTCGCGCCAAGCCGTGAAGCGGCGCGCGAACTCGGTCAGCAGCGACTGCGCCACCAAGGTGCGGTCGGTCTGTGCCGCGCCCGCCAGCGCGAGCGAAGTCGCATGCGGCACCGGCAATTCCGCCTCGGTGAGGCCGACGTTCACGCCGACGCCGATCACCACCGCGGGTACATCGCCGCCCGCGGCCACCTCGGCCAGGATGCCCGCGACCTTGCGGCCGCCGATCAGAATGTCGTTGGGCCACTTCAGCATCGCGTCCACACCCGCCGTGGCGCGCAGTGCGTCGGCCACTGCCACGCCGGTCAGCAGCGGCAGCCAGCCGAGCACCTCGGGCTCGATGCCGGGCAGCCGCACCAGCATCGACATCGCGATCTGCGCCCGCGGCGGACTGACCCAGGTACGCGCGTGCCTGCCGCGGCCCGCCTTCTGGGTCTCGGCGATCAGCACGCGGTGATCCTCGGAGGTCGCGGCCGTGGCGATCAGATCGGCGTTGGTGGAACCGGTGGATTCCACCACCTCCACCCGCGCGAAGAAGTCCGCGTAGTCGCTCTCGGCGAGGCCGCGCCGCAACTGTTCGGCATCCAAAGGCGGTCGGTGCGCGGAATCGGGCGGTGGCGTCTGCACGAACCGCAGGCTACTCGCCCCCGTCCCGGAGTCGGGACGGGAGCGATCGGTCTCAGCCCACGAGGTCGTAACCGGCCATGCTGCCCGGCTCTCGCTCCCCGCGCGCGGTGGTGTCGGAGGTCGGCTCCTCTTCCTCGAACTCCGGATCGAGGATGGTCGGCTCGGCCTCGCGCACCCGCCAATTCGTCGACGCCGCCGTGGCGTATTCGGCGACGGTTCTACCCCACTCCCACATGTCTGGCTCCTCCCCATGAGCCGAAAAATGGACTCCCGCAGGGTATCCGGCGGCCCCGTCCGCACGAAACCGATTTTTCGCTCGAAAACCCCTCTGAGCCCTGTCGACCTGGGCTTTTCTACTCGCGGGTAGCCCACCGTGGGTTAGAAGGACCGACTGCTACTGGTTACACTCCGAAGCCATGACGAGTGTCCAGCAGCAGTCCGCATCCGGTTCGGCGGGCGAACCCGATATCCACACCACCGCCGGGAAGCTGGCCGACCTGCGGAATCGGCTGGAAGAGGCCAAGCACCCGATGGGTGAGGCCGCGGTCGACAAGGTGCACGCCAAGGGCAAGATGACCGCCCGCGAACGCATCCTCGCGCTGCTGGACGAGGGCTCTTTCGTGGAACTCGACGCGCTCGCCCGGCACCGCAGCGTCAACTTCGGGCTGGAGAACAACCGGCCGCTCGGCGACGGCGTGGTGACCGGTTACGGCACCATCGACGGCCGCGACGTGTGCATCTTCAGCCAGGACGTCACCGTCTTCGGCGGCAGCCTCGGCGAGGTGTACGGCGAGAAGATCGTCAAGGTGATGGACCTCGCGCTCAAGACCGGCCGCCCGCTGATCGGCATCAACGAGGGCGCGGGCGCGCGCATCCAGGAGGGCGTCGTCTCCCTCGGCCTCTACGGCGAGATCTTCCACCGCAACATCCAGGCCTCCGGCGTGATCCCGCAGATCTCGCTGATCATGGGCCCGGCCGCGGGCGGACACGTCTACTCCCCCGCGCTCACCGACTTCGTGGTGATGGTCGACGGCACCAGCCAGATGTTCGTCACCGGTCCGGACGTCATCAAGACGGTCACCGGCGAGGACGTCACCATGGAGGACCTCGGCGGCGCGCACACCCACATGACCAAGTCCGGCGTCGCGCACTACGTGGCCTCCGGCGAGCAGGACGCGCTCGACTACGTCAAGGACCTGCTCAGCTACCTGCCGAGCAACAACCGCGCCGAGGCGCCGCGCTTCGCGCCCACCGACCCGATCGACGGCGCCATCGAGGACTCGCTCACCGAGGAAGACCTCGAGCTGGACTCGATCATCCCGGACTCGCCGAACCAGCCGTACGACATGCACGAGGTGATCCGTCGCCTGCTCGACGACGACGAGTTCCTCGAGGTGCAGGCCGAGCGCGCGATGAACATCATCGTCGGCTTCGGCCGCATCGACGGCCGCAGCGTCGGCATCGTGGCCAACCAGCCCACCCAGTTCGCCGGCTGCCTCGACATCGACGCTTCGGAGAAGGCCGCGCGCTTCGTGCGCACCTGCGACGCGTTCAACATCCCGATCATCACCCTGGTCGACGTTCCCGGCTTCCTGCCCGGCACCGGCCAGGAGTACAACGGCATCATCCGGCGCGGCGCGAAGCTGCTCTATGCCTACGGTGAGGCCACTGTGGGCAAAATCACCATCATCACCCGCAAGGCCTACGGCGGCGCCTACGACGTCATGGGTTCCAAGCACATGGGCGCCGATGTGAACCTCGCCTGGCCGACCGCTCAGATCGCCGTGATGGGCGCTTCCGGCGCCGTCGGATTCGTCTACCGCAAGCAGCTGCAGCAGGCGGCCAAGGACGGCAACGACGTCGATGCGCTGCGGCTCGAGCTGCAGAACGAGTACGAGGACACTCTCGTGAACCCGTACGTCGCCGCCGAGCGCGGTTACGTCGACGCGGTCATTCCGCCGTCGCACACTCGCGGCCAGATCGTGTCCGCGTTGCGACTGCTGGAGCGCAAGATGGTGACCCTTCCGCCCAAAAAGCACGGCAACATCCCGCTCTGAGTCAGCGATAACCTCGGTAGCCCGCGCACACTGGTTGCAGACGCAATGAGTGAATCCGAGGATGATTACCGCGTCATCCCATTTCGGGTAGCGCAAGACGCCCGATGGAGCTAGAGGAAGGATCTGGCACTGTGACGACCGTGGCAGAAGAAGACGTGTTGACCGCCGCCGAGTTGGATCTCGCAGTCGACCCGATCGCGGACGAGGTCGAGTCGGTCACCGCCGACGCGTCCACCCCGACCGCCGAGGCGGGCGAGCAGCCGTTCATTCGAATCGTCAAGGGCTCGCCGTCCGACGAGGAGGTCGCCGCACTGGTGTGCGTGCTGACCGCCGCCGCGAACGCGGCGAGCGCACCGGCCGCCACCGGCCCCGCCGACATGTGGGGTCGCCCGACCGCGATGCACCGCGGCACGTCACCGTTCTCGCCGTACGCCTTCCCGCACCTGTCCACCCGTCGGTGACGACGACGCTGGTTCTCGCGTCCGCGTCACCGGCGCGCAGGGAGGTGCTGCGCTCGGCGGGCATCGACCCGGTGGTGCGCATCTCCGATGTGGACGAGGACGCGGTCGCCGCGGCCCTGCCCGCCGACACCACCCCGCAGACGGTCGTCGTCGAGCTGGCCAGGGCCAAGGCGGTCGCGGTCGCCTCGGTCGTCCCCGAATACGCCGCCGACTGCGTCGTGGTCGGTTGCGATTCCATGCTGCTGGTGGACGGCATTCTCCAGGGCAAGCCGCACACCCCCGAGGTGGCGCGGGCCCGCTGGGCCGAGATGGCCGGGCGCAGCGCCGATCTGATCACCGGGCACTGTGTGCTGCGGCTGGTCGACGGCGAGATCGTCGCCGAATCCGTGGACTGCAGTTCCACGACAGTGCATTTCGCCAAGCCGGAACCGGACGAGCTGGACGCCTACATCGCCACGGGCGAGCCGCTCCAGGTGGCGGGGGCGTTCACGTTGGACGGGCTCGGCGGCTGGTTCGTCGACCGGATCGAGGGCGATCCGTCGAGCGTCATCGGTATCGGCCTACCACTGCTGCGCCGACTGCTTGGCGACGTTGGGGTCGCCGTTGCGCAGTTGTGGCGCCACACGGCCCAGTAGCGGCGGCGTGAGGGGCGCTTCCGCGCCGCCTGCCTCGGCGCCGACGGGCACCGAGGCCGCCTCGCGATTCTCCTGATTTCGGCGAGCCAGGTATTCGAGCCGGGTCACGCACAGCTCGGGTTCCACGAACGGTTGCAGCCGGACGTTCACCTCGCCGCGCGCGCCGTTGCGGTCCAGCACTTCTCTGATCAAACCCAGATGCACGCCGCACACCACCTCGGAGTGGGTGCGGGCCAGTTCCCGCAGCGGGCAGGCGGTCATCCGGATCACCGCTTGGCCGGAGGTCTCGGCGGCGGCATCGCGCTCCGGCGCGAACCCGAGCTCCGAGAGCAGCGTCATCGTGACTTCTCTGGCGTCCTCCAGGGACTCCACCGCGTAATCACCGGCGTCGAGCTTGGCGCCCCAGGCCCGACCCGCCGCGACGGCGGCTTCCGAGCGGCGGCGCGGATCGGGACCGAGCTGGTCGGCGAGCACCTGCGCCAATTCCTGATAGCCGACCGAGCGCTGCACCGCGCTGTAGCCGATGCGCGGACGGCCGCGGCCACGCGGTGGCTGCTGGAATTGGCGGACCAGGGATTCCTTGGTGAGCACGTCGAGGTGAAACCGCACCGTCGTGACGTGTTGCCCGGTGATTCTGGCCAGCTCCTGGGCGTCGAGAGGCTCGCTTGCGCCACGTAGGATCGCGAGCAGTCGCCGCCGCGGCCAAGAATCGGACATAGCTCACCCCTCCTCCCGGGAGACTTTATCGGATGAGGGTGCGATTTATTCGCCCAATCAGCCGATTCGTGATCTGAAACGAGTTTCACAATCGCCTCACATTTAACATCGCTGTGAGACCTGAACCGCCGTAACCACCGTCTACCTCGTGTGAAGGACCCAAATCGTGCCCGTCGCCCCGGACTCACATCCCTCATTCGGAACGTACGCACATCCTCACCGACTAGTAACCACAGAGTGGCTGTCGGCAAACATAGGCGCGCCGGGACTCAGGATCGTCGAGTCCAACGAGGACATCTTGCTGTACGACATCGGACACGTGCCGGGAGCCGTCAAGATCGATTGGCGCGGTGATCTCAACGATCCGGTCACGCGTGACTATATCGACGGCGCCCGTTTCACCGAACTGATGCGGGCCAAGGGCATCTCACGCGACGACACGGTGGTCATCTACGGGGATCGGGGCAACGCCCAGGCGGCGCACACATTGTGGCTGTTCACGCTCTTCGGGCACGAGGACGTGCGGCTGCTCGACGGCGGGCGTGAGGCGTGGATCTCCGAGGAGCGCGACACCACCTTCGACACCCCGAATCTCCCGGTCAGCGACTACCCGACGGTGCGCCGCGACGACACGACCGCGCGCGCCTTCCGCGAGGACGTGCTCGCCCACCTGGGCAAACCGCTGCTCGACGTGCGCTCGCCCGAGGAGTACTCCGGCGAACTCACCCCCAAGCCGGACAACCCCGAGGACGCGGCGCTGCGCGGCGGCCACATTCCCACCGCACTGAACATCCCGTGGGACTCCTCGCTCCACTCCGACGGGCGTTTCCGCTCGCGCGCGGAGCTGGACACCACCTACGCGCCCCTCGACGGCGCCGACGACTTGGTCGTCTACAGCCGCGTCGGCGAGCGTTCGAGCCACACCTGGTTCGTGCTGACCTATCTGCTCGGGTACAAGAAGGTCCGCAATTACGACGGCTCTTGGACCGAATGGGGCAATTCGGTGCGGATGCCGATCGCCAAGGG
Source organism: Nocardia sp. NPDC050713 (assembly GCF_040654315.1). NCBI lineage: Bacteria > Bacillati > Actinomycetota > Actinomycetes > Mycobacteriales > Nocardiaceae > Nocardia > Nocardia sp. NPDC050713. The sequence continues at coordinate 36,466 of NZ_JBFAHS010000006.1, forward strand.
GGCTGAACCGGGCGAGATTCCGGCGGGAACGCCCCGGCGCGGGCGGGGAAAGTAAGGCGTACCTGCGGCCACGCGCGGGCCCGCTGTCGGACTGCGTCCGGCAGCACTCGATCGGCCGAACAGGGCTTCGATCACAACAGATGCGAATGTGTGATGCGCGACCTACTGTTCAGTAGGGCTATCCGAGTTCGGTGTCTGTTGGCAGACTGCCTACACTCGCCCCAGACGAAATTGTCGACAGGGCGCGGAGCCTGCGCGGTGTTCCGAACCCCACCGGGAACGGAGCCTGCGCGGTCCCACCCGCGAAGCGACCAGAAGAATGCAACCAGGAGGCTCAGTGCCCAGCCATGCCAGCGCGCGGATCACGAAGGTACTCGTAGCTAATCGAGGCGAGATCGCCGTGCGCGTGATCCGGGCGGCCAAGGACGCCGGCATCGCCAGTGTCGCGGTGTATGCCGAGCCCGACGCCGACGCGCCCTTCGTGAAGCTCGCCGACGAGGCGTTCGCGCTGGGCGGCCAGACCTCGGCCGAGTCGTACCTCGTGTTCGACAAGATCCTCGACGCCGCCGCCAAGGCGGGCGCCGACGCGATCCACCCGGGCTACGGCTTCCTCTCGGAGAACGCCGACTTCGCCCAGGCCGTGCTCGACGCCGGCCTGATCTGGATCGGTCCCTCGCCGCAGTCCATCCGCGATCTGGGCGACAAGGTGACCGCCCGCCACATCGCCGAGCGCGCGAACGCGCCGATGGCCGCGGGCACCAAGGACCCGGTCAAGAACGCCGACGAGGTCGTCGAGTTCGCCAAGAAGTACGGCGTGCCGGTCGCGATCAAGGCCGCGTTCGGTGGCGGCGGTCGCGGCATGAAGGTCGCGCACTCCATCGAGGAGATCCCCGAGCTGTTCGAGTCGGCCACCCGCGAGGCGGTCGCCGCGTTCGGTCGCGGCGAGTGCTTCGTCGAGCAGTACCTGGACAAGGCCCGCCACGTCGAGGCGCAGGTCATCGCCGACAAGCACGGCAACGTCGTGGTCGCAGGTACCCGCGACTGCTCGCTGCAGCGCCGCTTCCAGAAGCTGGTCGAGGAGGCGCCCGCGCCGTTCCTGTCCGACAAGGTGCGCGCCGAGATCCACGAGTCCGCCAAGCGGATCTGCCGCGAGGCCCACTACTACGGCGCGGGCACCGTCGAGTACCTGGTGCAGGGCGACACCGTGTCGTTCCTCGAGGTCAACACCCGCCTGCAGGTCGAGCACCCGGTCACCGAGGAGACCGCGGGTATCGACCTGGTGCGTCAGCAGTTCCGCATCGCCAACGGCGAGGAACTGGACATCAAGGAAGACCCCACCCCGCGCGGCCACTCCTTCGAGTTCCGCATCAACGGCGAGGACGCGGGCCGCGGCTTCCTGCCCGCCCCCGGCCCGGTCGAGGTCTACCGCGAGCCGTCGGGCCCCGGTGTGCGCGTGGACTCCGGTGTGGTCGCGGGCAGCGTGATCGGCGGACAGTTCGACTCGATGCTGGCCAAGCTGATCGTCACCGGCGAGAACCGCACCCAGGCGCTGGAGCGCGCCCGGCGCGCGCTGGCGGAGTTCGAGGTCGAGGGCCTGGCCACCGTCATCCCGTTCCACCGCGCCATCGTCGAGGACCCGGCGTTCATCGGTGACGGCGAGAAGTTCGACGTCTACACCAAGTGGATCGAAACCGAGTGGACCAACAACATCGAGCCCTACACCGGTAGTGCCGCCCCCGCCGAGGAGGACGAGGACCTGCCCCGGCAGAAGGTCGTCGTCGAGGTCGGCGGCCGTCGCGTCGAGGTCTCGCTGCCCGGCAACTTCACCGTGGGCGCGGGCGCCGCGGGTGCGGCGAGCAACGGCGCCGGTGTGATCCGCAAGAAGCCGAAGCCGCGCAAGCGTGGCGGTGCGGGCGGCGGCGCGGCCTCCGGTGACGCGGTCACCGCGCCGATGCAGGGCACCGTGGTCAAGGTCGCCGTCGAGGAGGGCCAGACCGTGGAAGCGGGCGACCTCATCGTGGTGCTCGAGGCCATGAAGATGGAGAACCCCGTCAACGCGCACAAGGCGGGCGTCGTGACCGGTCTCGCCGTCGAGGCGGGCGCCGCGATCACCCAGGGCACCGTGCTGGCCGAGATCAAGTAAGGCGACGTACGGCTGCGCCAACCGAATGTAGGTCGCGCCCTCGTGGCCGACCGCACCGCACGAGAGCGGGCGATGGACAACGGAGTCCGCGCCCGCTCTTGTCGTATCGTGGTTCGGTGACCAGCTCTACCGTGGCCGAGATCATCCGCGGCCGCAGCGCCACCGGTTCCCGCGCGGACGGGCATCGCCTCGCGCTCGTCATCGAAGGTGGCGGCAGCCGCGGCGTCTACTCCAGCGGCATGGTGCAGGCGCTCGAGGAACTCGGCGTCTCCGGGGTGTTCGACGCGGTCTACGGCACGTCGGCGGGCGCGATCAACGGCGCTTGGCTGCTGTGCGGGCGGGCCGTGCCGGGGATGCGGTCCTGGTCGAATCCGGAGATCATGCGGCGGGTGATCGATCCGAGCAGGCTGTTTCGCGGCGGCGCCGCCTTCGACGTGCGGTACCTGGTGCATCGGGTCTACGACGGCCTGGAGCCCATGGACTTCCCGGCGATCCTGAACAACCCCACCACCTTCCACCCCATCGGCACCGACATCCGCACCGGCAACGCCATCGACCTGCGCCCGCACATCTACGACAAGCGCACCCTCATGCGGGCGCTGCGGGCCAGTGCGAACCTGCCGATCCTGGCCGGTCCGCCCGTCACCTTGGACGGCGTCCCATACCTCGACGGCGGCATCGCCGAGCCGATCCCGATCCACAGCGCGGTGCGCGGCGGCGCCACCCACTGCCTGGTGCTGCGCACCCGCCGCGCCGACGAGTCGCGCCCGCCCGCCTCCCGCGTGCACCAGATGGTCGGCGGCAACTACCTCCGCCTGCGCGCCCCCGGCGCCTACCGCGCCTGGCTGCGCCGCCCGCAGCAGGAAGAGGCGGAGAACGCCCTGCTGGCCTCTCTCGGCGACGCGGTCCTGCAGATCCACCCGCCCGCCGACGCCCCCACCGTCGAAGGCACCGCCCGCGACACCGACCTGCTCACCAAGGCGCTGGAACTCGGCCGCCAGGCGGTCCACTCGACCCTCGCCCGCGTCGACGCCGCCTGACCGCGGCACTGTCCGACCCGGTCCCTCGACAGTCTCCTCGGCCTCCGATGTCCGCGGGCAGTGGCCGCCGACGAGCCACGTCGCAGCGACCCGACTCCCGCGTCGCTCGGGACCGGTCGTCGCGGCCCGGTCTGGCGTCATGAGCAGGACGTAGCCGCCGAGCGGATTGCTCTCGGGACGCGCGGGCAGTCAAGGGCGCTTCTTCGCCTGCGCATGCTGTTCGGACGAGGCGTCCGGGGGCTTTCGCTGCGCGTCACGATCTGGACTACGGGCCGATGCGTAGGCAACGGGCCGTTATCCGGTCGGAGAGCCGCGATCGCTTCTCGATCGGCGAATCGACGCGGCTCAGTCGAGGGCGACGGTGACGCCGTCGGAGAGGACGAAGTCGTGGAGTTCGAGGTGGGCCGGGGTGCTGCCGGGTGGCACGTCGAAGACCAGCACGGTGGTGGCCGACGCGCCGGGGCGCAGTTCGAAGGAGTGCCCGAGGCGGGACTGCATGGCCTGCCAGGCGGTGGCGGTCGTGTCGTGGTCGATGGCGTTGCCTTGGGCGTCGAACAGCTTCTGGCCGAAGGGCAGGAACCACTTCGTCTCGTCGGAGATGTTGCGGACGGCGAGGGTGACGATCAGGAACGCGCCCTGCGCCGATTGCAGACCGACGCGCGCGACTCCCGACTTCACGTCGGTCACCGCGAACTCGAACTTGCCGTCCCGCACCGCGCTGTACGCCGGGGCGGGGACGTCCGGCTGGTTCGGCGCGGGCTCCGGCCCCTCCTCGACCATCGCGGCGGGCGGCGGCGCGGTCGTGGTCTCGTTCCCACCGACCGCGGCGATCAACGCCAAGCAGCCCGCGGCGAAGACGAAGGGCGCCAAGAAGATCACGACCAAGGCACCGATGACCTTCCGCAGCACCCCGCCCCGCTTGCGCCGCGGCATTCGCTGCGGAGGCGGGGCGACGTACGCGGGCCCGCGCGACGGCCACACCGGCCCGAGCGACCTCGGCCGCCGAACAACCGGGGCCGGCTTGCGGCGCAGGTACCACCGCTTGCCGTAGGGGTGCGGGACCGGCACACCCGGCGTCGAGACCGGTGGCGCGTAGCCCAGCGGCGCGACACCTTGTGGGGCAACTCCTGACGGCGCACGTCCCCATGCCGAGGCGCCTGGTGAGTTCCGCGGCGCGACATCCGACCCGGCACGACTCCCGGCCAGGGAACTCGGCGAATGGTCTGGCGCGAGGGCCTGCGGCGCCACTCTGGTCTGCACGAGCGTGGGCGTAGGGCCCGGCACGGGCATGACCTTCGTCGGCTTTGGCCCCTCGACCACCGCACGCCGCGCGCCTCCGGCCACAGGCGGACCGCCGACCGGCCGCCCCGCAGCGCCACTCGCCGCCGACGGCGCACTTCCCGATGGAACATGCTGGGCCACATCAGCCGAAACGACCTCGCGAGCCGCGCGAACGAGCTCCCCCGCGCTGGCGTACCGGTCCCCCGGCTCTTTCGCCATCCCCCGCGCGATGATCGCGTCGAGCCCGGCCGGGACCGCCGCGTTCACCGACGACACGCACGGCGGATCGGTCATGAGGTGCCCGCGCATCTGCTGGGCCGGGTCGGTGTCGCCGTAGGGGCGACGGCCGGTGAGGGATTCGTAGAGGACGCAGGCCAGGGAGTAGACGTCGGCGCGCGCGTCGGCGTGACCGCTGAAGCGTTCGGGCGCCATGTAGGCCCAGGTGCCGATCGCCAGACCCGTTGTGGTGACCGAGGTCTGGCCCGCGCCGCGCGCGATGCCGAAGTCGATCAGGTAGGTGTAACCGTCGGGTGCCACGAGGATGTTGGAGGGCTTGACGTCGCGATGCACCAGCCCGGCACGATGGGCCGCGTCCAGCGCGGTCGCGACCTGCCCGAGGATGTCGAGGGCCACGCTCGCTTCGAGCGCTCCGCTCTCGGTCAGCCGCGCCGCGAGGTCGGTGCCCTCCACGAATGCCATCTCGATGAACAGCCGCCCGTCGACGGCACCGTGCCGGTGGATCGGCACGATGTGCGGATCGCGCAGTGCGGCGGCGACCTGAGCCTCGCGCTCGAAACGCGTCCGGTACACCGCGTCCGCAGCGAGTTCGGCGGGCAGCAGCTTCAGCGCGACGCGCCTGCGGTCGGTGGTGTCGTAGGCCAACCAGACCTGTCCCATCCCGCCCTTACCGAGAAGCCGTTCCAGCCGATAGCGACCGAATCGCGCCGCAGTCATCGCGAACCTCCCAGTCACCATCGACATCCGCCGCGCCGACGCGGACTCCCGAATGCCGGGGCACACTACCGAAAGTCCAGCTCACGACATCGCTGCCGCGGGCACAGCCTTACAGGGAGCGTACCCCCGCCGACCATCTCGGACAGTGTGAGCTGGCCGACTCCCCCGCGATCCCCGCCTCGCGGGTGCGCGAGGCCGCGCGCGCTAGCCTTTCCCCATGGACGAGCTGCCCGACACCCGGATCGGCACCGCGGAGCGGGAGCACGCGATGCGGCGGCTGTCGGACAACTTCGCCGCTGGTCGCCTCAGTGTCGCGGAATTCGACGAGCGCAGCGCCGTGATCGCCGCGGCGGTGACCCGGGCCGACGTGGACCGTGTCTTCGCGGACCTGCCGCCGGAGCCCGCGGCCGTCGCCGCTCCCGCCGAACGCAAACCCCGGCCGTTCGACGAATGGTTGGACCGGGCGATGGCCGCGATCCCGATCGTCGCGCTCATCCTGTTCTTCGTCACCGGCAGCTGGCTGTGGTTCCTCGCGATCCCACTGGCCGGCGCTCTCTTCTTCGGCACACGACACGGAAAGCACTGATGGAACCCATCGAGATCAACGCGGGCAGCTGGTACCTGCGCGCCCTGCGCGCCGACGAACGGATCGACGACCGCCCGGCGCTCGCCGCAGGCGGAATCACCGACCCCGACTACGTCGCCCAGCGAACCGCCCAGTGGGACAAGGAAACCCACTACTCCTGGGCCGTCTGCGAACCGACCACGGCGGAGATGGTCGCCGAGATCGTCGTCACCCCGGCCGGAGACGGCACCGCCGAACTCACCGGCTGGTCCCGCGAAGGCTACGAGCCCGCGCTCGACGCCGGTCGCACGGCGGTCGGTCGCTTCGTCGAAGGCGGGTTGGGCCTGCGCCTAGCTGCGAACGACTGACAACGACGGCCGACGGGCCGGGCGAAATCCGCACACAACTGAGGTCGTCGGAGCGCCCAGGCCCTGTCTCGAAGTCCCATCCGCGGACTTCGAGACAGGGCCTAGCGCATGACCCCCGTGTGCCCGGTCGAATAACGCCCCGGCTGCGGCCACACGGTGAGCCCGTGCGGTCCGCGCCCCACCGGGATGCGGGCCAACAGTTTCCACTCGACGATGTCGATCGCGTAGACCTCGCCGTGGTGGCGTCCGGAGGCCCAGAAGATCCGGCCGTCGACGGAGATGTTGCCCATGTCCGGGCTGCCGCCGCCGGGCACAAACCACTTGTGCACCAAGCCGTTCGCCGCGAAGTCCCAGACCGAGATGCTGCCCTCGTGCCGGTTGGTGATGATCATCTGCTTGGAGTCGCGGGTGATGTAGAGGCCGTGCGCGCCGTCCCCGGTGGGCACGAAGCCCTTGCTCTCGAAGGTGAGCGCGTCGAAGACGTAGAGGCCGCCCGCCGCCATGTCGGCGACGTAGAAGGTGAGCCCGTCCGGCGAGAGTTTCACGTCCTGCGGCTTGCCCGAGCGGCCGCCCGCGAGATCGATGGTCTTGATCAGCTTGCGTTCCGCGACGTCGAAAACCTGCATGCGGCCGATGAATTCGCAGCTGGCGAGCGCGAAACGGCCGTCGGCCGTGAAGTCCATGTGGTCGACGCCCGCGCAGTCGGGCACCGGAAGGGCGTGTACTTTCTGCCAGGTCTTCGGGTCGTAGAAGTCCAGCGACTTGTCCGCCTCGGCGACGACGAGCGCGAACTTGCCGTCGGGCGTGTAGTACATGTTGTAGGGGTCCCGGACCGGGAAAGGCTCGCCGGGCAGGCCGGTGCGCGGGTCGATCGGCCGCAGGCTGCCGCCGCCGATCGGCAGGTCGTTGGTGACGTAGAGCGTCTGCATGTCGTACGACGGCACCACGTGCTGTGGCTCCTCGCCGCCCGCCGCGAAGGTGTCGATCACCTGGAAGGTGTTCTGGTCGATCACCGTGACGGTGTGCGACTGGCTGTTGGGGACGTACACCAGCGGCCGGTGATCGGCGACCGTTGGGCTCAGCTCCCGGTTGGCCGCGTACACGTCGGTCGCCGAGAGCGGCGGCGGCATGCCCGGCAACAGGTTGGCGATCTGCGGGGGCGGCGGCGCGGAGGTTGGGGCCGCGACCGCTGAGGTCGTGGACTCCGTGGCGACGATGCCCGCCTCACTGGTAGTAGTGCAGCTGGTCACCGCCGCCACGGCGGCCAAGGACGCGAATATCCCGCGAGGTGCGCCGCATCGGTTCACGCGCCTGCACCGTGCCTGTGAGGAGTGAGACGACATGTGAGCGAAGCCTACGGGCCGAACAGCCATTTCCCGGCTATCCACGCCGACCCGGTCTCCCGCCGCCTCACTCGACCGAACCGAGCACCCTTTCCAACGCGTCGACGGCGGCGTCCAGCTGCGCCGCGGTGACCGTCAGCGGCGGCCGGAACCGGATGCCGCGCTCGCCGGTGCCGAGGATCAGCACGTTCTCCCGCTCGCGCAGCGCCGTCAGCACCGCGTCGCGCAGGTCCGCCGTCGCCAGGGTGATGGCGCACATCAGACCGCGTCCGCGCGGCTCGGTGACGCGCGGATGATCCGCCGCGAGCCCCTCCAGCCTGCGCAACAGGTGCTCGCCGAGTGGCCGGGAGGCCTCGATGAGTCCGTCGCGTTCGATCACCTCGAGGATGCGACGGGCCCGCACCATGTCGGTGAGGTTGCCGCCCCACGTCGAGTTGAGCCGCGAACTCACCGCGAAGACGTGGTCGGGGATCTCGTCGACCCGGCCACCCGCCATCACGCCGCACACCTGGGTCCGTTTACCGAAGGCGACCACGTCGGGCGCCAGGCCGAATTGCTGGTAGGCCCAAGTGGTTCCGGTCATGCCGACGCCGGTCTGCACCTCGTCGAGGACGAAAAGCGCGTCGTTCTCGTGGCAGAGCCGCTGCACGGCGAGCAGGAACTCCGGGCGCAAGTGCCGGTCGCCGCCCTCGCCGAGGATCGGCTCGGCGATGAAACACGCTATGTCGTGCGGGTTTTCGGAGAACGCGCGGCGCGCCTGGTCCAGCGCCTGCGCCTCGGCGGCCTCGATGTCACGCCCCGGGGCCAGGTAAGGCGTCTCGATGCGCGGCCAATCGAACTTCGGGAAGCGGGCGGTCTTGACCGGGTCGGTGTTGGTCAGCGACATGGTGTAGCCGGTGCGGCCGTGGAACGCGCCGGTCAGATGCAACACCTTGGTGCCGAGATCCGGTGACCTGCCACCGGATTCGTTGTGTCGGCTCTTCCAGTCGAACGCGACCTTGAGCGCGTTCTCCACGGCGAGGCCGCCGCCATCGATGAAGAACAGGTGCGGTAGCCGCGGATCGCCGAGCACCCGCGCGAACGTCGCGACGAACCGCGCCATCTCCACGGTGTACATGTCGGAGTTGGAGGGTTTGTTCAGCGCGGCCGTCGCCAGCTCCGCGCGGAAGTCCGGGTCGTCGGCCAGCGCGGGATGGTTCATGCCCAGCGCGTTGGACGCGAAGAAACCGAACATGTCGAGGTAGGTGCTGCCGTCGCGTTCGTCGACGAGGCGGCAGCCGCGGGAGTTCGTCAGGTCCAGCACCATATCGAATCCGTCGGCGAGGATATGCGCCGACAGGATCTCGTGTACCCGGGTCGCGGGGGTGACCGGTGCCGTGTCACCATCCGATCGGGTGCGCTCCAGTTCGAGGGTCACACCAGTAGAGTACGAAAAGATTTACGGAATCTCTACAAGATTGCGGATTAATTACGCTCTACGGCTACCTGTCGTAGAATGTCTGCAGGATGATGGTGCTGCGCGTCCGGACGTTGGCGGTCGCCCGGATCTCCTGGAGCAGCTGCTCCAGATGCCTCGGCGATGCGACCCGTACCAGCAACACGTAGCTCTCGTCACCCGCCACCGAGTGGCATGCCTCGATACCCGGGATATGTTGCAGCACAGCGGGGGCGTCATCCGGCTGCGACGGGTCGAGAGGAGTGATCGCGACGAATGCCGAGAGCAGCTGTCCAAGTGCCTCCGGATCGACATGCGCTGTGTAGCCGCGGATCACGCCGCGCGCTTCCAGCCTGCGCACCCGAGACTGCACCGCGGAGACCGATAGGCTCGCCTTCTCGGCCAGGTTCGACAGGGTGGCGCGACCATCGGCCATCAGTTCACGAATCAGCAGGCGATCGATGTCATCGAGTACGGGTCTTGCCGGTGTATCCGCCATCAGTGGAGGCTAACCCAGTGAGCGCTGCTCGTGTCGAAAACCTCCACTCGTTCACTTCCGGCAACCTGGTAGCACCGGGTGCATGCCCACAGCGGAAACCAAAGCCGAAGCGGAGCAATCGATGACGAACACCCTGAGCGACCAGCTGACCCGCGATCTCGCCGACCGCGCGGCAACCCTCTTGCGCGGCCTCGGCGCCGAGCCGCCCGAGGACGGCGAGCTGACCGCCCGCACCCCCATCACCGGCGGTGTGCTCGCCACTCTGCCCGCCGACTCGTCCGCGTCCGTCGACGCGGCCATCGGACGCGCCGCCTCGGCCTTCGGCGCCTGGCGCACGGTGCCCGCGCCCGCCAGGGCGGCGGTGGTGCGCAGGCTCGCCGAACTGCTCACCGCGCACAAGACCGAACTCGCCCAGCTGGTCACCTTGGAGGCGGGCAAGATCGGCCCCGAGGCGGTCGGCGAGGTGCAGGAGATGATCGACATCTGCGAGTTCGCCATCGGGCTCTCGCGCCAGCTGTACGGGCGCACGATGCCCTCCGAGCGGCCCGGGCACCGGCTGATGGAGACCTGGCATCCGCTCGGCGTCGTCGGGGTGATCTCGGCCTTCAACTTTCCGGTGGCGGTCTGGGCATGGAACACCGCGATCGCGCTGGTGTGCGGCGACACGGTGGTGTGGAAGCCGTCCGAGACCACCCCGCTCACCGCGCTCGCCTGCCACACACTGCTGCGCCGCGCGGCGGCCGACGTCGGCGCGGATCCGCAAGTGCACCAACTGATTCAGGGCGGTTCCGAGGTCGGCGCCCGGCTGGTGGACGACGAGCGGGTCGCGCTGCTCAGCGCCACCGGTTCGGTGCGGATGGGTCGCATCGTCGCGCCGCGGGTGGCCGCGCGTTTCGGCCGCTGCCTGCTGGAACTCGGCGGGAACAACGGCGCCGTCGTCACGCCGTCGGCCGATCTGGAGCTGGCGGCGCGCGCCATCGTGTTCGCCGCCGCGGGCACCGCGGGGCAGCGCTGCACCACGTTGCGACGGCTGATCGTCCACGTCGACGTGGTCGGGCCGCTGCTCGATCGCGTCGAGAAGGCGTACCGGCAACTGCGCGTTGGCAATCCGCTCGACGACGGGGTGCTGGTCGGCCCGCTGATCAACGAATCCGCGCACACGAGCATGCGGGCGGCGATCGACCGCGCCCGCGCCGACGGCGGCGAGCTGGTCTGCGGCGGTGAGCCGGTACCCGGGTTCAGCGAGCACGCCCACTACGTGCGCCCGGCCATCGTGCGGATGCCCGCCCAGACCGCCGTGGTGCGCGAGGAGACCTTCGCGCCGATCCTCTACGTGCTCACCTACCACGACTTCGACCACGCCATCGCGCTGCACAACGCGGTGCCGCAAGGACTTTCGTCCGCGGTCTTCACCGGCGACCAACGCGAGGCCGAACGCTTCCTGGCCGCCGACGGCTCCGACTGCGGCATCGCCAACGTCAACATCGGCACCTCGGGCGCCGAGATCGGCGGCGCGTTCGGCGGCGAGAAGAACACCGGCGGCGGCCGCGAATCCGGATCCGACTCGTGGAAGGCCTACATGCGCCGCGCCACCAACACCGTCAACTACTCCACCGAACTACCACTCGCCCAGGGCATCCAGTTCGGCTGAAACCGCCCCCGACCAGGCGATTAGGTGCCACACCCTGCCCGTGTGTAAGGTTGAGACTACCGACGCGGGGTGGAGCAGCTCGGTAGCTCGCTGGGCTCATAACCCAGAGGTCGCAGGTTCAAATCCTGTCCCCGCTACAAACGAAAGCGGCCCGGAACAACACGTTCCGGGCCGCTTTTTTGCGTCTGGCGTCGATCAGCTCCTAGATGTTACCGCCGGTAACAGTAGTTCTCCGTATCCGATGAAAGGGGCAGGCAATGGGGCTCGCCCACTCCGCCGCCAGCACGATGGACCGCGACATCGAAGACGCCGAGTACGCGGCGAAGTTGACGACGTTGTCCGAAGGGTCGGTGGAACGGCACTTCGACCCGTACGTCGACATCGATTGGGGTTCGGCGGACTTCGCTGTCGATCCGACCGATCGGCGGTGGATCCTGCCCGAGGCGGACCCGCTCGGGCGGCACCCCTGGTACCAGGCGCAGCCGGAGGAGCGGCGGATCGCCATCGGGATGTGGCGGCAAGCGGGGATCGCGAAGGTCGGACTGCACTTCGAGCAGTTGCTGATTCGCGGGATCATGCAGTACGCGGCCCGGCTCGACAACGGCGATCCGGAGTTCCGATTCATCACCCACGAGGCGGCCGAAGAGTGCAATCACACCCTGATGTTTCAGGAGATGATCGACCGGATCGGCATGGATGTCGTGGGCATGGGGTCGATCGATCGCAAACTCACCCTCGCGATCTGGCCGACCGTGGTGTACTTCCCCGCGCTGTTCTTCACCATGGTCCTCGGCGGGGAAGAGCCGATCGACCACATGCAGAAGGCGATCCTGCGCTCCAGCGCGGACATGCATCCGATGGTCGCCAGGGTGATGCAGATCCACGTCGCCGAGGAGGCGCGCCACATCTCGTTCGCCCACGAGTACCTGCGCAAGAACGCCCCGCGGCTGGACCCGGTGCGCAAGACAGCGCTGTCGGTGCTGACGCCGATCGTGATGCGCGTGATGTGCGAGATGATCATGACGCCGCCGGTCGAGTTCCGCCGCGAATTCGACATCCCGAAATCGGTGATCGACGACTTGTACTGGCGCAGCGAAGAATCCCAGGCGACCCTGCGCGGCATCTTCGCCGACGTCCGCGCCCTCGCCACGGACTCCGGTCTGATGAACCCGGTGGCGAAGCTCGCGTGGAAACTCTGCGGAATCGACGGCCGCGCGTCCCGCTACCGCAGCGAGCCTGAACGCTGAACCCGGGATCCGCGGTGGCGATCCGGCGGTCAACGGTGACACGGTCGCCTCGACGTGGACCCCGGATTCCACCGGGGTCCACGTCCGCACGGCCAAGCTGGTCGTCGGCGATTACGAGGTGAGCAGCGAGGTCGGCACAAGTCTCGGAAGTGCCTGCCCGGTGCGGTATTACGGCGGGCGTCAGATCCGCGGCGGCTCGATACCGAGTTCGCGCAACCGCTCGGCGTACTCCGCGACGTTCGCGAGTTTGATGTTCTCGTAACCGCGGACGACGTCGGGGAGGGCGGCGGCCTGGACGGCTCGGTCGTAGCCGTCGGCGTCCAGATCGTTGGCGAGCGCGGTCACCATGCGCACGTAGTGGTCGCGAAGTTCGCGTTCGACGCGGCGGACGTGGGCGTAGCCGAAGGGGTCGAAGGCGGTGCCGCGCAGGCGCTTTCCCTTGGCGAGCAAGCGCAGGGCCAGGTGGCTGCGCGGGCCCATGCCGATCTTCTTCTCCCGGCCGAGCGCCCGTAGGACGGGCGGGTGCAAACGGTAGGTGAGGTTCGCGCCGTCGGGCACCTGGGCGGCGACCTCGGCGAGGAACGCGGGATCGGTCAGTCGCCGCGCCACCTCGTATTCGTCCTTGTAGGCGGTCAACTTGTACAGCCCGCGCGCCACCTGCTCGCTGAATTCGGTGCGGTCGGTGACCCGCCGTTCGGTGTCCCAGATGTGCCGCACGGTGCGCACGTAGTCGCGCGCCACCGCGACGCTCTGGAAACCGATCAGCTCGGCCGCGCGCAGCTCGACCAGCCGCCGCGTCTCCCCGGTCGCGGTGAACCCGTCGAACAGATCCGCGGGCACCACGACCCGCGCGGGCTCGGGCTTGCTGCGCGCGGTCGCGGCGGCGAACTCGTCGGGCCGCGCGATCGCGATCCTGCCCCAGCGGAAGGCCGAGAGATTGGCGGCGACGGCGACGCCGTTGATCTCGATGGCTTCCTCGATCGCCGACGCGGGCAGCCGCAGTCCCCCACTCTGATACGCCGCCCCGACCAGCAGGAAGTTGGCGGCCGCGGTATTGCCGAAGAGCACCTCGGCGGCCGCGAGCGCGTCGAACGAGCCGACCACCTTCGCCGCCCGCGCCAGCCGGGCGAGCAGCGACGACTCGTCCGGATAGGTGACGGACTTGTCGTAGACCATGTCGCCGGTGGGAGTCTTGCTCGTCGAGGCCACCGCGATGGTCGCGGTCGGCGAACCGTAGGCCAGGTTCTTGTCGTCGGTCGCGGCGAGCAGATCGAACGCGATGACGCAGTCCGCGGAACCGGGGGCGAGCCGGTTGGCGGGCTCCAGCGCGTCCGCCGCGAACCGCAGGTGCGACACGACCGGTCCGGCCTTCTGGCTCAGGCCGATCTGGTCGAGGCTCGCCACGTCGTAGCCCGCCCGCAGCGCCGCCGTAGCCAGCACCTGGTTCACGGTCACGATGCCGGTGCCGCCGATCCCCGCGAGGAAGACGTTCTGCGTGCCGGTCGGCGCCTCGAGCGCGAGTTCCGGCAGGCGCGGCGGCTGCGGACGGCGAACCTCCTTGCGCCGCTTGCGTTCCGCCGGGTCGGGCAGCTCCACCGTGACGAAGGAGGGGCAGTCGCCGTCCATGCAGCTGTAGTCGGTGTTGCAGGAGGTCTGATCAATGCGCGTCTTGCGGCCGAACTCGGTGTCGACCGGCTGCACCGAAAGACAGTTGCTCTTCACGCCGCAATCGCCGCAGCCCTCGCACACCGCCTCGTTGATGACCACCCTGGTCCGCCGGACCGGCAGCGCGCCGCGCTTGCGCTTGCGGCGCGCGTCGGCCGCGCAGTGCTGGTCGTAGACGAGCACGGTGACGCCGGGAATCTCGCGCAGCATGCGCTGGGCCTCGTCGAGCCGATCACGGTGCCACAGCAGCGTGCCCGGAGCGAGATCGCGCTTGCGGTAGCGCTTGGGTTCGTCGGCGCACACGATGATCTTCCGCACGCCCTCGACGCTGAGCTTGTGGGTGAGCCTCGGAACGCCGATGGAGCCCTCCGCGTCCTGCGCCCCTGTCATCGCGACCACGTCGTTGTGCAGCAGCTTGAAGGTGATGTTCACCCCCGCCGCGACGCAGGCCTGCACCGCCAGCTGCCCGGAGTGGAAATACGTTCCGTCACCGATGTTCTGGAACAGATGACCCACGTCGGTGAAGGGCGCCTGACCGATCCACTGCGCCCCTTCGCCGCCCATCTGGGTCAAGCCGGTGACGGCGCTGTCGGCGCGACCGGACAGAGTCACCATGGTGTGGCAGCCGATCCCGCCACCGGCCAGCGAGCCTTCCGGCACCGCCGTCGAGCGGTTGTGCGGGCAGCCGCTGCAAAAGTACGGTGCGCGTTTGGCGGACAGCACCGAAAGCGACAGCGGCTGCGGCAGGGCCCTTTTCATCTCCAGGTAGCCGGCGAGGGCTCGGCGCAGCGGGCCCGCGATGCGACCGGAGGTGAGTTCGCCATTGGGGCTGAACAACACTCGCCCATCGGCATCGGTCTTGCCGAGGATCTCGGGCGCATCGGCACGGCCGTAGAGGATGTCGCGAATCTGCGTCTCGATGAACGCGGTCTTGTCTTCGACGACGACGATCCGCTCCAGCCCGTCCGCGAACTGACGGACACGTTCGGGCGCAATGGGGTACGGCATGCCGATGCGCAGCAGCCGGACTCCGGCTCGGGACAGGTCGGCGTCGTCCACGCCGAGATCGACCAGCGCTTGGCGCATCGCGTCGAAAGTGGTTCCGGTGGCGGCGATGCCGATCCTGGCGCGCGCCGGGTTCACCTCGATGACGTCCAGCTCGTTGACGGTGCTGTAGGCCTTCACCAGTTCCCAGCGCGGGCCGTACAGGTCGGCCTCGGCGACGACGCTGTCGGTCGGCGCGGCCATCGGCCGCTGGAGGTAGGTGAAAGGCCTGCCCTCCCATTCGATCTCCGGGACGGTGATGGCGATGTCGCCGACCGAGCCGTCCACCGTCCATGCGCCGTCGGCCACGTCGGCGACGATCTTCAGCGCCACCAGGCACCCGGATGCCCGCGACAGCGCGACGCCGTGCAACCCCATGGTGATGATCTCGCGCGCGTTGCGCGGAAAGAGCACGGGGATGTTCATCGCCGCCAGCGACCGTTCGCTCACCGCGGGCACGGTCGAGGATTTCGACGCCGGATCGTCGCCGACCAGTAGCAGCACCCCGCCGCGCGCGTTGGCGCCGTACATATTCGCGTGCCGCAGCGCGTCGGTGGCGCGGTCGAGGCCGGGTCCCTTTCCGTACCAGACCCCGACGACGCCGTCGTGTGTCGCGTTGCCCGCGGGCAGTTGCGCTTGGCTGCCCCACACGGAGGTCGCGGCGAGTTCCTCGTTCAGGCCGGGGACGAAGGAGATGTCGTGCTCGGCGAGGACGGTGGGCATTCCGTTGAGCATCTTGTCCACGCCGCCGAGCGGGCTGCCCTGATAGCCGGAGACGAAGGTGCCGACCCGCAGGCCCGCCCGCAGATCGCGCACGTGTTGTTCCACCAGTTGCCGCGCGATCGCCTGCACCCCCGTCAGCACGACGGTGCCGGAGCCGACCCGGTAGCGGTCGGCGAGGTCGTATGGCGCGGTGATCAGATCGCGGTCGGCGAGCTCGGTCATCGGTCCACCCATCCGCTCGGCGCCCGGTCGGAGCGCTTCGCATCGTTGAGCACTTGGTGCCGACATCCTGTCCCGAAAGCGCGGATTGAACAATAGATGGAGTTTCAATTGAGCATTCTGCTCAGCTTACTCACGCCGTACTGGGCACCGCCTGAGCACGATGCCAGATCGATGTGACCACCACCACATTCACCATCCCGCGGGCCAGTGCGCGTCGGGCGGCCTCGAGCGCATGGCATCGCGTCCAGTCGACGCCGGTTCGTTCAGGTTGGCGAACGAACCCGAGACTGCCGCGCTCACTCCGCGTCGCTTCACCCGAACCGACAACAAGCACGCGAACTACCGCGCCTACTCGGTGACGCCCCACCCGGACAACAAGCACCGCGCCCGGCTTTCCTCGATCAGGAAGCAGTTCGGCGGCCGTCGAGAACACCGGCGCGGGCTGAAGAAGCGCGGCAGCCCGCTGAGCCCATACCCAGAGGTCGCAGGTTCGAAGCCTGTCCCGCTACTGGGAAAATCGACCCGGAGCCACTGACTCCGGGGCCATTTCGGTTTGCCCGTTCCACACCTCGGCATTCGGCAGCTCGGGCCTCTCCCGTCCGCCCAGAGAACGCGACTCGGCGAACTCCCGCGCGTCCCGCGATATCTGAGCGAAATGCATTGTGACCACGGCATTCACATTGGTAGCACTTCCGAATATATCGCTTGGTTACCCGAATACCGCCACTCCCCATTACCCTTCTCTCTGCTCGACGAAAGTTATTGCGTCGCCGTTCTTTCAGTGACTAGGGTTACTCGGGACATTCGGCCCATGCCGGTTCTCGAACCTGGCACCGGCCGGTTCCGCACGGCGGCAGCGATGCCCAGAGGTAGGCAAGATCATCGGTGATAAGCAGCAGAATTCAACGGCTATTACCGACCGGCATGTGGTCCCGCCCCCTCGGCGTCCGAACCAGGTTGCTGGCGATCGTCCTCATCCCCAGCGTCGCGCTGCTCGGGCTCGGCATCGGCGCCACCTGGTATCTGGTGAAAGCCGGTCGCAATGCGGCGTCTTGGGCCGAGCTGGCCAGTTCCGTCACCACCCCGGCGATCCTGATGATCGAGGCGTTCCAGGAGGAACGTCGCGCCTCGCTGCTGCACTTGGCGGGCGACGACGACGCGACCAACACGCTGTCCGCCGCCCGCAAGAATTCCGACGAGGCGCTGGCCGCGCTGGGCGCCCTGGGCGAGACCGCTTCTGAACTGCGTCCAGACCTCGCGGGCGATATCGACAGCTACGACGTGCTCTACCAGCAGCTGCCCACTCTGCGCGGCGGCGTCGACGCGCACGCCGTGCCTTCGGCGCAGGTATTCCTCGCCTTCAACCAGATCATCGACACCATCGTGCTCGCCTCGCTGCTGGCCGCCGAGGTGGCGCCGGACGCCGAGATCGCCGTCGAGCTGTACAAGGGTGTGCACGCGCTGCGCGCGGCCGAAGCGGTATCGCGGGCGAGCGCGATCGGCTCGGCGGCGCTCATCTCGGAGCAGATCACCCCCGAACAGCTGACCGACTTCAGCCGCTACGTCGGCGACGGCCGCGGCGAGGTCACCTACGCGACAACGGTGCTGAGCGGAAAGCGCCAAGCACAGCTTCAGGAGATCACAGCCAGCCCCACCTGGCGGCAGCTGACCGCGATGGAAGACGCGATCATCCAGCGCGGCACTCGCAGCGGCGAGTCCGACGGTTCCACCGCCGACACTTCCGGCAGGCAGTCCACCTCCCGCACCACCCGCGCGGCCGACACCCCGTCGCCGCTGCCGCTCGGCATCGGCGAATGGCAGCAGTCCGCCACCGCCGTGCGCTCGCAGCTGCTGAAGCTGTGGGAGGACCAGAGCCGCGACGCTCACCGCACCGCGGAGAGCACCGGCGAGGAGATCGCCCGCAACTCCCTCTACGGCGGCCTCGCCGTGCTCGCGGTGACGCTGCTGGCCTTCCTCGCCGCGCTGCTGCTCGCCAACCGCTTCATCGGCCGCATGCACCGGTTGCGCCGCGACACCCTGGAACTCGCCGACGAGCGCCTGCCGGAGACCATCCGCAGGCTCGGCGAGGGCGACCAGGTCGACCCGCAGGAGGTCGCGCGCCTGGACTACGGCGGCGACGAGATCGGTCAGGTGGCCGACGCGTTCAACCGCGCCCACGTGGCGGCGGTGTCGGCCGCGGTCGCCGAATCGAAGACGCGGGCGGGCGTCGCCGCGGTCTTCCTCAATATCGCGCACCGCAGCCAGGTGATGGTGCACCGTCAGCTGGCGCTGCTGGACAAGGCCGAACGCGAGGAGGAGAACCCCGCCCGCCTCGACCTGCTCTTCCAGCTCGACCACCTGGCCACCAGGGCACGGCGCAACGCCGAGAACCTCGTCATCCTCGGCGGCGAACAGCCGGGTCGTCGCTGGCGCAACCCGGTGCCGCTGATCGAAGTGGTGCGCAGCGCGGTCGCGGAAAGCCTGGACTACACCAGGATTCAGATCGGCAAGCTGCCCGAGGTACGCGTGTCGGGCACCTCGGTGGCCGACCTCATCCACCTCATCGCCGAGCTGACCGACAACGCGACCGCCTTCTCCCCGCCGGAATCGCGGGTCGAGGTGACGGGCACGCTGGTCGGCAAGGGCGTCGCCATCGAGATCACCGATCAGGGGCTCGGCATGCCGGAAGCCGAACTGGCCGAACGCAATGCCGTGCTGGCCTCGCCGCCGGACTTCAGCGTCGCCACGCTCTCCAGCGATGCCCGCCTCGGCCTGTTCGTGGTCGGGAAACTGGCCGCGCGGCACGGCATCTCGGTGCGGCTGACCGAATCCGACTACGGCGGCGTGAAAGCCATCGTGCTGGTGCCGACCACGCTGATCGCCACGGGGCAGGAGCCCCCGCGCGAGCAAGCCGCCCGCGAACCGCACGCGCTGGCGAGCAACGGGACGTTCAACGGGTTCGCACCGGTCCCCGCTCTCGCCGCGCAGAGCCCCGCGCCAGTTGCCGCCGTCGACACCGGTTCCGGCGATCGACCGGCCCTGCCCAAGCGTCGTCGCGAGACGTCCGCCGGGCCGTCCGCCAGCACGAACGGCGCCGCCGCCACCCGGCCGCGCACCGCCGAGGAGGCGCGCACACTCATGTCGGCCATCGAGAACGGAACCCGGCAGGGTCGCCTGAACCGCGTCGACAACCCGACAGCAACGACCTCCAACCCGCAGGAAGGTGCCGGTGACGACCTCCAAGCCACGTAGTCTCGACTGGTTGCTCGATGATCTCGTCGAACGGCTGCTCGACGTCCGCTATGCCGTCGTGCTGTCGACCGACGGACTGCTCCTCGGCCACAGCACGGCGATGAATCGCTCGGACGCGGAACGCTTCTGCGCGATGGCCTCCACCCTGCACGGCGTGGCGCGCAGCGCGGGCAGCCATTTCGACGCGGGCGGGGTCTGCCAGACGGTGGTGGAACTCGATCGCGCGGTGCTGTTCATCACGGCGGCGGGCGACAACGCGTGCCTCGCGGTGCTCACCGCGGAGAACGCCAACATGGGCATGGTCGCCTACGAGATGAACCAGACCGTGCAGCGCGTCGGCGCGCACCTATCCGTCGACCCGCGCCCGCAACAGCTCGACGGGGTCGGTTCGCGACGGCCATGAGCGACCGGCGGGAGTCCTGGTTCGACGAGGAGGCGGGCCCCCTCGTCCGCCTCTACGCGGTCACGGGAGGGCGCTCCGGCGGCGGCCGACCCGAGCTGAACATGCTCACGCTCGTGGTGCGCGCCGGATCGCGGACGCTACGCCGCAACGAACCCGAGTACGCCGAGATCGTGCGGCTGGCCCGCGAACCGCAGTCCATCGCCGAGCTGGCCGCGCAGCTGAACCTGCCGCTGACCTCGACCAAGATCCTGGTCGGTGACCTCATCGATGACGGTTTGCTGAACTTCCGCGATCCCGAACCGACGCCGGAGGCGGGGCCGCGGGACATGGATGTGTTGCGCGCGGTGCTCAAAGGAATCAAGGCGCTGTAGCGGCTCAACTCAACCGGGCGGCAAGACGTTTGGCGTTCATATAGGCGATCGCCTCGATCGACACCATGGGGTTCACCCCGGACGCCGTCGGGAAGCAAGAGGCATCCGCGACGACGATATTGGGCACCTCCCAGGTCGCGCCGTCCGGATCCGCCGCCGACATCGCCCGCGAGCCGCCCATCCGCGCCGAGCCCATGATGTGCAGCGCTCCCATCCCGCAGCGGCCGGGTCCGTATCCGGCGGCGAGGCAGGCCGCGACGAATTCCGCGTGCGAGCCGCTGACGCCGGGTTCGTAGGTAGCTCCGGCCTGATGCCCGGAGAAGACGCGCTTCGCGCCCGCGGCTTCGAGAATGCTGGCGGCGCCCGCGATTCCGGTGTGCAGGTGGGCGCGGTCGCGCTCGGAGAGCTTGTAGCGCACGACCGGTTCGCCGGAACGGTCCACCGTGACGCGCCCATGGTCGCGGTCGCGGGTGATCACGCCGACGGCCGCGGTGCGGGCCAGATCCAGCATGGCCGCGCGGTGCTCGGCCGCGCCGCGCCAGTTCATGAAGCCGACCAGCAGACCGGGGTGCAGCGGGCCGGTCTCGTAGATCACGCCGTAGCCGTGCTGGTCCAGATCGCTGTGCTTGCGCGAGATCCTGGTCTGCAGCCCGCCCTCCCACGGCCTGATCTCCTCGTCGAAGACGCCGAACACCGCCGAGGCCGGGTGCAGGCGCAGGTAATCGCCGATGTTCTTGTTCCGCAACCCCGATCGGCGCAACAGCGCGGGCGTCTGGATGGCGCCCGCGGCGACCACCACGGCGCGGGCACGGACCGTGAATTCCGCGCCCTCGGCGGTCACGGCCTGGACGCCTTCGGCCCGACCGCCCTTCACCTCGACGCGCCGGACGTCGGCGCCGACCACGAGCCGGGCGCCGCGCTCGGCCGCGTCGGCGAGCCAGGTCTTGGTGACCGTCTGCTTCGCGCCGAGCCGACAGCCGTAGCCGCAGCGTCCGCACTCGACGCCCGCGTCGCACGCGTCGGTGACATTGCGCGGCAGCGGGGCGACATCCCAGCCCAGCGCCGCGAGCCCACGTTCCAGCACGCCGTCGCGCGCGGAGCCCGGCGAGCGGTCGTAGGTGACGCCGAGCCGCCGCTCGACGGCGTCCAGCGCCGCGCCGTACTCGTCCTCGGCGAACTGGGTGGCGCCCAGGTTCGCCCATTCCGCGCGCACCTCGTCAGGGGTGCGCAGCGAGGTGCTCCAGTTGACGACCGTGCCGCCGCCCAGGCAGGTGCCCGCGACCAGCGTGAGCTGGCCCTCCGCGGTGGCCGACGGCCCCGGCGCGTACAGCCGCAGCAGCGCGTCGAGCTCGCCCGCGCCGAAATCGGCGTCGTCGTAGTATTCGCCGCGCTCCAGGACGATCACGTCCAGACCGGCCTCGGCGAGCACGGCGGCCGCGGCGCCGCCGCCCGCGCCGGAACCGACCACGACGACGTCGCAGTCGAGCGTCTCGTCCGCGCCGGGCCGCACCGGCCGCAAGGCGGGCTTCGGCGCGCCGGGCAACGGGCCGGGCGGAGCGGGATAGCCCATCTCCTTCCACAGCGGGTTGCTGCCGTCGGGTCCCGGCGTCGTGTAGTACGCGAGCAGCGCGGCCTGTTTGAGCGCCTGGAAGATCGCGCGCTTGGCCCCCAGCCGCGATTCGCCGAGTTCGAGCAGCAGCCGTTCGCGATCGGCCTGCGAGCGCGCGGAGAAACGTCGCGGACCCATGCCAGCGAGCAGACCGAAAACCGGGGAATCCCACAGGCCGAGCAGCGTCGCCAGCTGTTTGCGTTCGGCCTCGCGCGGATTGCGGTCGAGCAGCCGGAGCACCACGTCGGCGACGCCGAGCTCGGAGGCGGACGGCAGCGCGAGGCCGTCGCCCGGCGCGAAGGTGTCGCAGATCAGCTCCAGCGCCGCCCGCTGCCCTGCCGTGAGTTCCATGGTGTTCTCCCCGAGACCGAAAAGTGTGGCGGCGCAACCGGAATTACGGCTCACATAGTTTGACGAGCTCGAACCCTACTCTGGAGAATTACCGGCGTAAAGACCGATTTGCAAACCGTTGTCACGGAATTCCGTGATCACAGATAGCGAATGCCGAACAACTTGACGGGCTCGGTCGGCGACCAGGGTTCAGGGCGGTTCGGGTTGGCAGCGAGGGCAATAGTAGATGCCGCGTTCGCGCTGCGTGATGCGATCCGACGGCGGGGTCGTCTCGCCGAGCGGCCGCACCTCGATCCGCGTGCCGCACCGCTGGCAGGGCTGACGCTGGCGACCGTAGACCAACGCGCGCCACGGCGGACGGTGCGCGGCCTGGGTGAGGACGCGATGCGCCTCGTTGACCAGGGCCAGCAGATCCGGCACGTCACCGACCGGCATTGCCGGGTGCACTTTCCGCAGAAAGCAGACCTCGCTGCGGTAGATGTTGCCGATGCCAGCCAGATTGCGCTGATCCAGCAGGGCGAGGCCGACCGGTTGCGCTGGATGTCTTTCCAAGCGCCGAACCGCCTCGGCCGCATCCCAATTCGGGCCGAGCAGATCCGGGCCGAGGTGATCGGTCGCGGTGTGCTCGTCGGCCCGGCGCAGCACCTCGACGGTGCCGAGCGAGAAGCCGACGGCCTCGGTGTCGTCGGTACCGAGCACCACGCGCGCCGTCACCCGCGGCCGGGTCCAGCGCTCGCCCGCGCAGTAGGTGCGCCACACCCCCTCCATCTTCAGATGGGTGTGGATGCTCGCGTTGGTGGTGCGAATGAACAGGTGCTTGCCGTAGCTGCCGACCTCTTCGACCAGCTCGCCGACCAGATCCACCGTCGCATACCTCGGCACCCGGAAATCGCTGCGCACCAGCGTCTTTCCCACGAGCGCGAGCCGCAGGCGGTTCGCGGTCAGGAAGACCTTGTCACCCTCGGGCACGCACCGCTCCCCCCGTCATGGTTGTCTCCGCAGCCGCAGCCCGCGCGGCGTGGCGGAGAAGCCCGCCTCGGTGAGGAAGCCCGCGAAGGTGTTGCCGTGCACCGATTCTCCGTCCACCCGGTCGATCACGAGCGAGTCGACGCGGCGGCGCCGGACCAGCTCGGCGAGTTCGGCGGCGGCGGACTGGCGCGCGTTCGGGTCCTCGGTGAAGGTGAGCAGCGTCTTGCCGCCGCGCTCCAAGTAGAGCACGAGCTCGCCGTCCACCAGCACGACCAGCGCGCCCGCCTTACGACCAGGGCGGTGGCCACTGTCGCCGTCGCCCTTGGGCCAGCCGAGGGCCGCGCCGTACGGGTTCGCGGGGTCGCAGGCGGCCAGCGCCAGCGCCTTGCCCTGTTTCGCCGGATCGCCGGACCGGCCGCGTTCGGTGTCGAAGGAGCGCAACCGATCTACGACGTCGGTGGTGGAGAACTGCGCGCCGCCGAGCGAGTCGACGAAGTAACCGCGACGGCAGCGGCCGCGGTCCTCGAATTCGGTGAGCACCCGGTACATCAGCGCGAAACCGCCCGTCACACCCTCGTTCTGCACCGATCCCCTGGTCAGTACGCCATAACGCTCGAGCAGGGTGTCGGCGGTGGCGTGCGCGCGAATCGTGTTGTCGGCGACGCGTTCCGGCAGCAGCGACCAGCGCCCCGCGACGGCGGGCGGGCCGGACCGGGTCGGCATGGCCGGTCGGGGCAGGTAGGCGCGGCCGCGTGGCGCGCGGCGTGGAGTCCGGTGCGCCGTCGTGGTTCGCGAGGTACCCGCGAGCAGGGCGCGCACCGGCGCGAACGTGTCGCCGGAGACCACACCCGCCCACACCAGCTCCCACAGCGCGGCGGCCACCGCGGTGTCGTCGAGAAGGCCGGTGGAGTCGGAGAGTTGGCGGAAGAAGTACGCGCCGCCGCCGTGTACGACCGGGGGGAGACGAATGGGCTCGGAGCGCGGCGGGCCATCACCGGCCGGGGCCTGGTCCACGTCGCGCGGCACCGCGCCATCGGGTTTCGTCACACGGTCGGCGTCGAGCCGCATCGCGGCGTCCGGCTTCGTCGGCATGTCGTCGTCTAGCAGTACGACGTTGTCGCGGCGGCCCGGCGAGTCCGAGGCGAGCGGCGTCCGCGGCGCCAATGTCGCACCGAGCGCGTCGAGCAGCCGCAGGTGCACCTCGGACAGGTCGATCTCGTCCGGCGGCGCGAGCGTGAACGGGGCCTGGTCCGCCAGGTGCAGCGCGATCCATCCGTCCTTGGCGGTGATGGCGCCGTGTCCGGACCACACCACCTCGCCGGTGGCCATCAGCTCGTCCAGCATCGCGGGCGAATAGTCGCGGACGCGGGCGGGCAGGATCAGCGATTCCCACGCCGAGGCCGGAATGGGCACTCCGGCAAGCTGTTCCACCACGGCCGCGACGCCGTCGACGCCGCGCAGCTCGCCGGTCTCGACGTGCTGCCAGGACGGGAGGAAGCGCCCGAAGGCCGCGGTCGAGACCGGCTCGACCTCGTGCCGCGCCGCGGCGAGCGACCGCCGCCGCAACCGCCGCAGCACCTGGGTGTCGCACCACTCGGAACCGCTGGCACCCGGCGTGAATTCGCCTTCCACCGCCCGCTTTTCGGTCACCAGACGATGCAGCGCGGTGGCGGCGACCGCGGGGCCGATGCCGAAGCGTGCGGCGACGGCGTCGGTGGTGAACGGTCCGTGCGTGCGGGCGTAGCGGCCGACCAAGTCGCCGAGCGGGTCGGCGACCGGCTCGATGAACGCGGCGGGCGTGCCGATCGGCAGCGGGACCCCGAGCGCGTCGCGGAGGCGGGAGGCGTCCTCGACGGCTACCCACCAGGTCCGACCCGCGAACGAGACCTCCAGCGCGCGCCGAGCTTTGGCGAGTTCCGCGAACCAGGGCCGCGGGTCGCCGGGGGGTTCGTCGACGGCACCGAAATTCGCCGCCATCTCGTCGTCGCTCGGCCGCGCATCCTCATCACCGCGCGCCACCGGCGCACCGACGCAACGCAACGCCGCCTCTTCCGGCGTCAGCGGCCCGAGCAGCCGCAGGAGATCGGCCAACCCCTCCGCATCACGCGCACGGCGTTCGGGGGTGAGTCGTTGCAGTTCACGCTCGGTCTGTTCGAGCACAGCCGGATCTAGCAGCTCGCGCAGCTCGACGCGGCCAAGCAGCTCCGCCAGCAATCCGGAATCCAGCGAGAGCGCGGCGGCCCTTCGCTCGGCGAGCGGGCTGTCGCCCTCGTACATGAACTGGCCGATGTAGTCGAACAGCAGCGCGCTGGCGAACGGCGACGGCGTCGCGGTCTCCACCTCGACGAGCCGCACCTGCCTGCGCGCGACCCGGCCGAGCAGGTCGCGCAGGTTGGGCAGGTCGTAGACGTCGCGGAGGCATTCGCGCACCGTCTCCAGCAGGATCGGGAAGTCCGGGAACTTCCGCGCGACGTCCAGCAGCTGCGCCGAGCGTTGCCGCTGCTGCCACAGCGGTGCGCGCTTGCCCGGGTCGCGCCGCGGCAGCAGCAGGGCGCGCGCCGCGCATTCGCGGAACCGGGATGCGAAAAGGGCCGAGCCGCCGACCTGTTCGGTGACGATGTCGTCGATCTCGTCCTGGTCGAAGACGAACAACTCCGCGCCGGGCGGATCGTCGGTGGTGTCGGGCAACCGCACCACGATCCCGTCGTCGGAGGCGTTCGGCGCGGCGTCCACGCCGAACCGTTCGCGCAGCCGGGAGCCGACCGCCAGCGCCCACGGCGCGTGAACCGGCAGACCGTACGGCGAGTGCAAGACCAGCCGCCAGTCGCCGAGTTCGTCGCGGAACCGTTCGACGATCAGGGTCCGGTCGGTGGGCAGCTGGCCGGTCGCGCTGCGCTGATCTTCCAGCAGGGTCACAAGATTCGAAGTGGCGTTGTCGTCGAGTCCGGCGGCTCGGACGATGCGACCGAAACCATCGGTCTCCGCGGAACCGGCATTCCGCGCGGCGGCCTTCCGCGACCCGGACGGTGCGCCGTCACCCGCGGCCGACGGCTCGACCGACCTGGCCAGCGCCTCGGCGGACTCCCGGCCCGCTTTGCGAATGAATTCGCCCAGCGCCGCGCCCAATTCGGCGGGCCTGCCCAACCCGTCCCCGTGCCAGAACGGAAGTCGCCCCGGCTGCCCGAAAGCGGGCGTCACCAGGACCCGGTCGAAGGTGATCTCCTCGATCCGCCAACTGGTCGCGCCGAGGGCGAACACGTCGCCGACGCGGGATTCGTAGACCATCTCCTCGTCGAGTTCGCCGACCCGCGAATTCCGTTCGCCCACCATGTACACCGCGAACATGCCGCGATCCGGGATCGCGCCGCCGGAGGTCACCGCCAGTCGCTGCGCGCCGGGGCGGCCGGTGAGCGTGCCCGCGTCGCGATCCCACACCAGCCGTGGGCGCAGTTCGGCGAATTCGTCGGAGGGATAGCGACCGGAGAGCAGGTCGAGCACCGACTCGTAGGCCGAGCGCGGCAGTCCGGCGTAGCTGCCGGTCCCGCGCACCGTCTCGAACCAGGCGTCCACGTCGATGGGCTCGAGCGCGCAGGCCGCGACGGTCTGCTGGGCGAGGATGTCGAGCGGGTGGGCCGGGATCTGCAAGGCCTCGATCTGTCCCGTGACCATCCGCTGGGCGGCGACGGCGCAGTGGATGACGTCGGTGCGGTGCTTGGGAAACAGGACACCGCGGGAGATCTCGCCGACCTGGTGACCCGCCCTGCCGATGCGTTGCAGTCCGCTCGCCACCGAGGGCGGCGCTTCGACCTGCACGACGAGATCGACCGCGCCCATGTCGATGCCGAGTTCGAGACTGCTCGTCGCGACCACGCAACGCAGGCGCCCGCTCTTGAGGTCGTCTTCGATCAGCGCGCGCTGCTCCTTGCTGACCGACCCGTGGTGCGCGCGGGCGAGCAGTTGGTCGGCGCCGTGGATCACCTCGGTGGACGCGCCGAGCAGCGCGGGCGGCGCGTGCGCGGTGTCGATCGGATCGCCGAGCCGCGCCGAGTACGCCTCGTTCAGCCGGGCCGTGAGCCGTTCGGCGAGCCTGCGCGAATTCGCGAAGACGATCGAGGAGTTGTGGTCGAGCACCAAGTCCACGATGGCCTCGTCGACGTGCGGCCAGATCGAACCCGGCTGATCGGATTCGCCCGGCTCGGTCATGTCCGGCACCGGCACCCGCACCGACAGGTCGAAGGTCTTGGGCGCGGGCGGCGAGACGATGGTGATGGGCGCGTTGCCCACCAGGAACCGGCCGACCTCCTCCGGCGGCCGCACGGTGGCGGAGAGGCCGATGCGCTGGGCGGGCCGCTCGGTCAGCAGATCCAGCCTGGCCAGCGAGAGCGCCAGGTGCGAACCGCGTTTGGAACCGGCGATGGCGTGCACTTCGTCCACGATCACCGTCCGCACGGTGCGCAGGGTCTCGCGCGCGGCGGAGGTCAGCATGAGGAACAGCGACTCCGGCGTGGTGATCAGGATGTCGGGCGGGGTGCGTTGCATGGCGCGACGATCGGCGGCGCTGGTATCGCCCGAGCGCACGCCGACGGTGATGTCGGGCGGGTCGAGGCCGAGCCGTTTGGCGGTCTGTGTGACGCCGACCAGCGGCGCGCGCAGGTTTCGCTCGACGTCCACCGCGAGCGCCTTCAGGGGGGACACGTAGAGCACGGTGGTCCCCACGTGTTCGACCTTGCCGTCTTCGCTCGAACGACGCGTCCGGCGCTTCGGCGCGTCGTCCGGTCGCTCGCGTGCGGCGAGTTCATCGATCGCCCACAGGAACGCCGAGAGCGTCTTGCCGGAGCCGGTCGGCGCGACGACCAGGGTGTGTTCTCCGGCCGCGATGGCTTGCCACGCGCCGAGCTGGGCCGAGGTCGGCGCGGGGAACGCGCCGTCGAACCATTCCTGGGTCGCGCGGGTGAACATGGCGGTGGAGAACGTGGCCATGGGATCAGTGTGCACCCGAGCACCGACAGGCGACCGACCGCGAGGCGGCAACCGGCGGCTCGACGACACGGCGCCGACGAGACCTGGACGAAACCGACCGCGCCCCCGGCGCGCACCCCTAGCGTTACCCGAGAGCACACGACGAACAGACCGACAGGCCGGATAAGGGTCCGTCCGCCGTCGCCGGGTCGTACGCTTCGATCCGTGCAAAAGGTGCTGAGACTCGACCTGGTCAGCCATGGCATGACCGAGGCGATGCGAAAGGCACGTTTTCCAGTCGACGAATCCCTGACCGAGGCGGGCCGCCGCGCCATCTCCGCCTGCGCCCCGCTCACCGCCGCGCGTGTGCTGACCGGACCAGAACGCCGCACCGTCGAGACGGCGGCTCTGATGGGTCTGCCCGGCGAGGAAGACGCCCGGCTGCGCGACCTCGACGCGGGCGCGTGGCGCGGCGGCGAGCTCATGTCGGTGCCGCAAGACGAGCTCTACGCGTGGCTGACCAACCCGCAGTTCCGCGGCCACGGCGGGGAGTCGGTGCTGGACGTGATCGAGCGGACCAGGTACTGGATGGCCGAGATCGCCTCCGAGGGCAAGTCGACCATCGCGGTGACCCATCCCGCGGTGATCCGCGCCGCGCTGCTGGTGACGCTGGACGCCCCGCCGAAATCGTTCTGGCGGATCGACATTCCGCCCGGCAGTGTCACCCGCCTGCATTACCGCGGCGAGTGGACGCTGCATTTTCCGCCGTGAGCGCGTCGATCATTCCGCGCCGAGCGGCGTAGACCGTTCGGCGACGCTCAGCAACAGTCGCACCGCGTCGGTGATCAGCCGCGTCGACAGGGACGGGTCGATGGCGCGCTGAATGCCCAGGCCGAGACCGAGACTCAGCACCGTGGACGCCGCGTCCTCCGCCGGCATCGGCAAGTCCAAGCGGAGACTGTCGGCCAGTGTCTGCAATTGCGCGGCCACCGCGCCGCGCACCGCGCCGAGGTTGGACACCAGCGCGGCGCGCAGCTCGGGATCGTCGCGAGAGAGCGTGGCGAATTCGAACTCGAGCATCGTCCAGCCGACGTCGCCGAGGGTGCGCTCGGCCCAGTCCTGAAGTCGCGCCAGCCGCTCTTCCAAGCTCTCGTCCGCGGCGACCAGTTCCGAGACCTCGCCGAACTTGGTGGCGTGGATGTCCTCGAGCACCTCGAGGCACAGCTCCTTCTTGGTGCGGAAGTTGGAGTAGACCGCGCCCTTGGAGTACCCGGCCTCCTCCGCGACGCGCTCCATCGAGGTCTTCGCATAACCGTCGGCGAGGAAGAGATCGCGCGCGGTCGCGATCAGATCGGCCCTGGTGCGGGCCTGACTCTCGGACCTGGTCAGTCGTGCCATGCCCGCGATTCTACGTACTCTCAGATTTCGGATACCGAGAGAATTTGAATTCTGATAGTGTGCGAAACCATGAGTAACAAGAACGGGCCACAGCGACGTGGTCTGGCCATCGGTTGCGGCGGGACGGTCGGCGCGGCATGGATCGTCGCCGCGCTCGCCGCGGTGCGCGACGTGCTCGACTGGGATCCGCGCGAGGCCGACGTCCTGCTCGGCACCTCGGCGGGCGCGGAGATGGTGACCATGCTCGGCAGCGGCATCGACGTCGACGAGCTGGTCGCCATGCAGGAAGGCCGGAGCACCAATCCGGCGCTGCTCGCGCACATGCGCGACGAACCTGGCCGTTTCCCGCCGCTGCCCCGCCCCGGCCTCGGCGCACCGAGGCTGACTCTGCGCGGTGCGGGATCCGGGCAGCGACTGCTCACCGCGGGCAGCGGCCTACTGCCGATCGGCGGCGGTGACGCCGGATGGTTGCAGCGGCTCGCCGAGCGCCTGAACCCGGACCGCACCTGGGTGCCGCATCCGGCGACCTGGCTGGTGAGCATGGATCACGCGACGGCGGTGCGAGTTCCGTTCGGCGCGCCCGACGCACCCGACGCCACCCTCGGCGCGGCGCTGCGCGCGTCCTGGGCGATTCCCGGCTGGTTCCCGCCGGTCCCGATCGCCGGACGCCGGTTCGTGGACGGCGGCGCCGGATCCACCGCGTCCGTCGACCTGCTCGCCGGGCTGGGATTGGACGAGGTCGTGGTGCTCGCGCCGATGGCCTCCGCGTCGCGGGTGCCCGCCACCGGCCCCGGCCACTTCCTCGAGCGTCAACTCCGCGACCGGATGAGCGCTCAGCTCGCCGCGGAGATCGCCCAGCTGCGCGCCGCGGGCACCCGCGTGCTGATGCTCGGCGCGACCGCCGAGGACCTCGCGGTGATGGGCCCGAACTTCATGGACGGCCGTCGCCGTCTCGACACCTTCCGGCACAGCCTGCGCAGCACCCGCCGCGCCCTCGAACAAGGAGTCTTCGCGTGAGAATTCTCGGTCACGGTTATCCCGCCATCGAGCTACGGGACGCCCAGGTGCTGATCACCGGCGGTGGTCGCGGTATCGGCCAGTCCACCGCCCAATTGTTCGCCGACGCCGGAGCCCACGTCGCCATCGCCGACGTCGACATCGCCGCGGGCGAGGCGGCCGCCGCGGCCATCGGCGCCCGCGCCTTCGAGCTCGACGTGCGCGCCCGCGACCAGTGGGACAAGGTCGTCGCCGAGCTCGGCCGCGTCGACATCCTGGTCAACAACGCGGGCGTGATGCCCGCGGGCGCGTTCCTCGACGAGCCGGACGCGATCGGCCGCGCCACCTTCGACATCAACGTCTGGGGATTGATCCACGGCATGCGCGCGGTGGTTCCCGGGATGGTCGAGCGCGGGAGCGGGCACGTCGTGAACGTCGCCTCGCTGGCGGGCAAGATCCCGATCGCCGGCCTGGCCGTCTACAACGCGAGCAAGTTCGCCGCCGTGGGTCTTTCTGCCGCAACGCGTCTGGAGTTCGCCGAGCGCGGTGTCAGCGTCAGCTGCGTGCTGCCGTCGGCGGTGCGGACCAGGTTGTCCTCGGGGCTGACGCTCGGTCGCGGGATGCCGACAGTGGACCCGGAAGACGTGGCCGCCGCGATCGTCGGGACCTTGCAGACACGCAAAGCCGAGGTGGCCGTACCGAATTACCTCGGGGGCATCGATCTCGCACTTGCCGCCGCACCGGAGCGGGCGGTTCAGCTGGTCCGAAAACTGTTCGACGGCAATCGCGCGCTCCATCCCGCCGACGCCGAGGTTCGGGAGAAGTACGAGGAAGAGGTTCGCTCGATCACGAAGTGAGCCGACCGAGCCCCCACGACCGTGACTACCGGGCATCGGCGCGGGGCTCGAACCTCCTTGCTCGCAATCGCTTCGACACAAACACCGCACGCAGCGCAGCCGCCCCGTCCAGCAGAGCTCGCGAGCGAGCGTCGACATTCACGTCCCGCGCCGCCAACGCGGACGCGATCTCGTTCCCTGCGATCACTTCGACGCGAGCAGCGCACCGAGTGCGGCCGAGCCGTCGAGCAGAGCTCGCGAGCGAGCGTCTATGTTCGCGTCCCGCGCGGCCAGCGCGGAGGAGATTTCGTTCCACCGGTTCGCCCTGC
This sequence comes from Nocardia sp. NPDC050713, assembly GCF_040654315.1. Classification (NCBI taxonomy): domain Bacteria; kingdom Bacillati; phylum Actinomycetota; class Actinomycetes; order Mycobacteriales; family Nocardiaceae; genus Nocardia; species Nocardia sp. NPDC050713. The sequence continues at coordinate 68,119 of NZ_JBFAHS010000006.1, forward strand.
GCAGTTCCGGCATCAACGCCTGCAGCGGGGCGATCCGGTAACCGGCCATCCGCAGCTGGTGGACGATACGCGCGTCCCGGACGTCCCTCGGCGCGTACTCGCGCGCGCCCCCCGGCGTGCCGCGTCGCGGGATGAGGAGCCCTTCGGCTTCCCAGTGTCTGAGTGTCGACGTCCGCACGCCCAATGCGTCCGCCAGTTCGGCGATGGTCATCGAGTCCGTCGGCCGGACGTCGTCCACCGACTCGACGGAGATGGCGGCGGCCGCCCGCTTCGCCATCTCCAATTCCTCGCGCTCGGTCGCGAGCCGGGCATGCGCGGAGTCCAAGAGCGCAAGCAAGTCCGAATCCGGATACCCGTGCGCGGCCCGCATGATCCGCTTCGCCTCGACCGGCCCCGCTCCGGCCGCGAGCGCGCGATAGGCCAGCGCGCAACGCAGGTGCGTCTCCGTGTAGGTCCGATAGCCCGCGGCGGTGCGCGTCGCGGGCGGCAGGACGCCGTCGCGCTCGAGGTTGCGCACCTGCTGCACGGAACAGCCCGCCCCTCTCGCGACATCGACCGTTCGCAGACCTGGCGATTTGCGACTTCTCATCGCTGTATCTCGGAATTCTCACGGCGAAGTCTCCACAAACACATGAATGAAACGCTAGAACACATGCAGAGGAACGAGATCATCGAATTCGTCCGAGGGCTCGACGGCGTCCTGACACTCGAGCCGCACCCCGGCGACGGCTCACCCGAGATCGCCTGGGGCGACACGTTCTTCTATTACGCCCCCGACAACGTCGTCCCCCGAACCCAACCCTTCGCCACCATCGTGACCAAGGACTACCCCGACGACGCGACCTCGCGCCTGAACCGACCCGACACCTTCCGAGTGAACTTCTTCGCCGGAAAAGACGCCTTCCTCGACCGGCCCGGCCGCACACCCCGCGATCCCGCCCCGGCCGACACCGATCCGAGCGCAACCGACACCCTCATCGCACACCCGGTCTACGGAAGCCAGGGCTGGCTCGCCGTCGTGAATCCGGGCCTGCGAACGGAAACCGCTGTGCGCGAACTACTTCGAGCCGCCCACGACCTCGCCCGCTCCCGTTTCGAGCGCCGCTCCGGGAACGATCGAGCCGACTGGTGATGTACACGCGGTGCCGCCGATCCCACCGGCCACGCTCATGGCGATCACCCTGCCTCATACCCATCGGGTTGCGCACCCTGCGGCGGTCAGCCGCGTGGGAACCCTAGATCTGGTTCACCCTCGAAGGTGTACTCGCCCGTGGCCTCGAGCACGCGGCCCGCAAAGGTCATGGCCTCGATGAGCGCCTGCACTGAATCCACCCCGAAGAGGGCGCGGGTCGCCGGTTCAGCCTCGATCCCGTCCACGCGCACCGGGCAGTAGTAGCCGCCACCCTCGGCCTGCTGCGGCTTGCCGAACACGACGGTCACGGAATCCTCACCCTTGCGGAGTTCTCGCGTCGCGATGGGCTCACCGAGTTCCCAGGTCGTCATGCCCGCCACCCTATGCCCGCGAGGCGGCGAGCAGGGCGACGACATCGGGCGGGTCTTTCGGGCTCCCCGCCGCCCACCGGTACGGCGTCTTGGCCTTGCCCGCCAAGCAATCGGCGTACCACCGGTTGATGGCCTCCCAGCAGACTCGGGACTGTCGCCGCTGGCATTCCGGCACCAGCGTGTTGTAGTAGTGCCGGTCGCACGACTCCGTGTCAACACCGTTGACCTGCACGATCTTCGCGCAGCGTGGCATGACCGCGCCCGAGGTGGCCCCGACGGTGGGTGTCGTCAGGACGGAGGACAACAGGCCAATGCAGATAAACGCGAACAGGTTTCGCATGATTACTCCAAGAAGCGCAGTGATGGATGGGTCGGCGTTGAAGCGGTGGCCCGGATAGGCAGCGGAGCAGATCTCGTTCCCTCGTTTCGCGCGGCGCACACGCGCGAACGTCGAGTGCCTGCCCTTCGATGCCAGGCATTGGGTGGTCGGGTGGCCGAAGCGGATGCGCGGTGTGCGCCGGGGTTTCGAGCGGACTTGATGCGGTAGCCCTGGCGGGCGAGGCGGTCCTGGATCTGCTGCACGCTGGGGCTTGTCGGTTCATCCTCGGCACGGAGACCGAGGGCGAGGATGACGGCGATCAACACGGCCAAGGCGACCAGAACGAGCAGATCGTCTTGCAGCAGATTCATTTCGGAGCCTCCAGGGTGAAGCTGTGGACGGGCCGCAGCGTGCGCTGACCGTCGACGGCTTCGGCGACTAGATCGGCCCAGCGAGTGGCGAGGTAGCCGACGTGTGACCACGCTTGGTGAAGCTCGTCGGCGGTGTGGTCGGCGAGGAGGACGAGTTCGGCGGTGACGTGCGCGGCGGCCATGTCATCGACCGCTTGGCCGTACCCGGTCGTCTGCGCCCATGGTTGGCACGGTTGGACGTGCACGGCCACCCAGTTGTCGATCAGTGTGCGCAGGTCGCTGCGCCGGGCGTCGATCCGGGTTTGGCTGGTGGGGTGAGCGATTCGTGTTTGGTGTAGGTGAGCAAGTGCGTGTGCCCAGCGCAGAACAAGGTGGTCACCGCGCCGATGTCCGGCGGCACCGCGAAATGCGGCCGAGAGATCACGCCAACCCGGAAGCGTCGGCCGCGAACAGTAGTCGGCCGTACGAATTAAGTTCCCCGACACGGCACTTCAGCCCAGTACGGTCGAGACTAGCGCGAGCGCGGCCAGATACTGACGGCAGCGCGGGCCGTGTTCGGCGTGCTGCGACAGCACCAGCGCAGCACGCTCGCAGTCCATCTCGATCGGCGGACTCCCACAATGCCGGTGGTCGGTTTCCCACTGCTGTAGACGGTCCATCAGCGATGACATGTGTGCCTCTCCCCTGCAACGGTTGGGAGCACACCGGTGCCGGTCCGGCCGCGCCGGGCCAGAGCCCTACAGCCTCCCGAGCGGCCGGTTCACGTATCCGAGACGAGATAGAGGAGTCGCCTGCGGTCCAACGCCGGTGTGCAGACTCAGCGTCTCCGTGGCGGGCTGAATCAACCACGCCGTAACGATGCAGTTGCCCTGCAACTTCAGTGCATTACTCCAGCGAATCAGCGGCGGAAGCGGGTGGACCGGTGTAATTTTCGTTTCACCACGGCGGCACGAGCAGGGGCTGGAGCTGAGCCGGTGATCATCTATCGCTGGACTGGAGTGGAATCGAAGGCGCTGCGCGAGGCGATGCTGCTCAGCGTCGATAAGTTCGCGGCCAGAACGGGTATCTCGGCGCGGGCGGTAGGGAACTGGGAACTTCAGGGTGCCTCGGCGCGGTTGCGGCCGAGCAGCCGAGAGTTACTGGAGAGGGCGCTGGCAGAAGCGCCGCCGGAAGTGATTGCCCGGTTCGAGCGGGCCCTCGCAGACATCGGATCACAGCGAGACGAACCCGATCCCGGCTTGCCCCAAACGATTACTCTGGCGCATAACACCCCCGGCCGGTCCCCGGTCATCTCGGGTGCCGGTGAATCCGATCAGGTCTGGGTGCGCGCTCAGACCGCCGCTGGAGAGGTCGTCCTTGTGTCACTCCCCCGTCGCACCGTAGTCGCAGGATTCGGAGTAGGTGCATTAGCCGCCGCAGTCGGCGCCAAAACTGCGGCCGCCCTCGCCAACACTCCCGATACCAACCATGTCGCTCACTTCCACACGCTGCGGCTGTCGCTGATCGAGAGCGACAATCTCTACGGCGGACAAAGCGTGATCCCGTTGGTAGAGCAGAACCTCGAGATCATGAGTCAGCTGCGGTGCGCGGGGATCGGCGACGCCGCCGCGATGCAGCGAATGCGGATCCTCTATGCGGAGTTCGCAGCGTGGCTGTATCAGGATTCTCGGAACTGGGACCGCGCCCAGCACTGGACCGACCGCGCACTGACGTGGTCACTTCAGCTCGATGACCCGTGCTCGATCGCCGCCACCCTCATCCGGAAGGCACAGATCGCCAATGACCAGGGTGACGGCACGGAAGCGATGGAGCTGGCAGAGGCCGCCGAGCGTGCTGCCCCGTCGGGCACCCGGTTCGCCGCGGTCGCAGCCACATTCGCCGGTTACGGTGCCGCACAGGCGGGCGAACGCTTGGCCAGCGAACGCGCCTTCGACCGGGCGCGCATGCTCGCCGCCAACGCCGACGCTGATTTGTCGTGGGGATTCTTCCTCGACTCTCCCTACATCGACGTCCATCAGGCACATGGTCGCGTCGCATTGGGTGACTACCGCGCCGCGATCGACCAGTTCGGGCGCGCGATCACCGACATGCGATCCGGATACACACGCGACCAGGCCGTCTACATCTCACGGCAGGCACTCGCATACGCCCGGATGGGTGAGGCCGAGCCCGCCGCCACACTCGGCCTCACCGCGATGCAGATCGGTGTCAGCACCGGATCCGAGCGCGTCCTGCACAACATACGTGCGGTCGACGAGCTGCTATCGACGACAAACTTGCCCGAGGTCGCGGAGTTCCACGCTGCCGCGCAGCGGTGGGCGGTCGTCGCATCATGACGCGTCCGTTCGTGCTGTTGTCGGTCGCGGTCAGCGTCGATGGGTACATCGACGACACCAGCCCGGAACGGCTGTTGCTGTCCAACGCCGAGGACTTCGACCGCGTCGACCAGGTCCGCGCCGAATGCGACGCCGTTCTGATCGGCGCCGAAACCGTGCGCAGCGACAACCCGCGCTTGATCGTGAAAAGCGATGCCCGACAGGCCGAACGGGTCGCGGCCGGACGTGCCTCGCAACCGTTGAAGGTAACCGTCACCGCCAGCGGAAATCTCGACCCCGAGGCCAAGTTCTGGCACCACGGCACCGCCGAACACCGGCCAGTCGTCTATACGACGGAGACCGGCGCACAAGAGGCGAGCGAGCGGCTCGGCGAACTGGCTGTCGTAGTCGCGCTCGGTGAGACGGTCGATTTCGGTGTGCTGCTCGATGATCTCGGCCGCCGTGGCGTCGAGCGGTTGATGGTCGAGGGCGGCAGCCACATGCACACTGCCTTCCTGTCGGCAGGGCTCGCAGACGAGCTGCACCTCGCAATCGGACCTACCCTGGTCGGAGACAGCGCCGCGCCACGGTTCGTGAACCCGGCACGGTTCCCAGGCGGCTCGACGCACCGAATGCGGTTGGTCGACGTGATCCAGCTCGGCGACATCGCCGTGCTGCGCTACCACCCGAAGGAGAACCAATGACCGCACCGGATCACCACCACTGGATGAATCGGGCTATCGAGCTCGCGCGTTTGTGCCCCGTCGTGGAGGGCGCGTTCTCGGTCGGTGCCGTGATCGTGGCCGACGGCGAGGAGATCGCGACCGGCTACTCGCGGGAGACCGACACTAAGGTGCACGCCGAGGAGGCCGCGCTCGACAAGCTCGACGCGAACGATACTCGGCTGAAGTCGGCGACGATCTACAGCACGCTGGAGCCTTGCTCGGAGCGCGCGACGAAGATTCGCCTGCCGTGCACGGATCGGATTCTGGCGGCCGGTATTCCGGTCGTGGTGATCGCGTGGCGGGAACCGTCGACGTTCGTCGAGGACTGCGTCGGCGTGGAGAAGCTCCAACAGCAGGGTGTGAAGGTCATCGAGTTGCCGGAGCTCGCCGACGCCGCGATGTCGATGAACCGGCACCTCGACCTGTCGTAGCGCCAGATCCGGGCCGGTGTAGCGCGCGGCGTCGCAGCCGGGGGCAACGGGCGCGAGTCCTGACGCGGTGCGACACTCCGCGTTCCTCGAGCGTCAACTCCGCGACCGGATGAGCGCCCAGCTCGCCGCGGAGATCGCCCAGCTGCGCGCCGCGGGCACCCGCGTGCTGATGCTCGGCGGGACTCGACGGAGTCCTGACATTGACACCGCAACCCGGCGACGGCTCCCCCGATATCAGCTGGGGCGACGCGTTCTTCTATTACGCACCCGACGGCGTCGTCCCCCGAACGCAACCCTTCGCCACGCTCTTGACGAAGGACTACCCCGGCGACGAAACCTCGCGCCTGAGCCGCCCCGGCACCTTCCGCGTGAACTTCTTCGCCGGAAAGGACGCCTTCCTGAACTGGACCGGCCGCACACCCCGCGACCCCGACCCGCACACCGTGGACCCGAGCGCCACCGACATCGTCATGGCGCACCCGGTCTATGGCCGCCAGGGGTGGCTTGCCGTGGTGAATCCGGGCCCGCGCACGGAAACAGCCGTCCTGGACCTACTTCGAGCCGCCCACGACCTCGCCCGCTCACGCAAGAAGCGCCACACCTGATCGGAACCGCTCATCAGACGCGCCGCCGACCACATCTGGGCCAGGTCACACTGGCGACACCAGCCCGGCTGTCGTACTACCGGCGACACGACCAGACACTCACTCGAGTGCAGTCGCGGTATCGGTCAGGGTCGACTGTGGCTGCCAACCTGGACCCCGGAACAGGAAGCCGAGCTTGTCCGAGAATTTCGCCGCGTTCTTGACGTCCTGCCAGATCGCGACCATCTCGCGGACGTTGATCTTTGCGATGTTGTAGGTGTCGACGTTCTTGGTGAGCCCGTAGATCACCCGCTCACCCTCCGGCTCGAAAGAGCCGAAGATGCGGTCCCAGATGATGAGCACGCCACCGTAGTTGCGGTCGAGGTACTCGGTGTTCGAGCCGTGGTGCACGCGGTGGTGACTCGGCGTGTTGAACACGAATTCGACAGGCGCCCAGAGTTTGTCGATGACCTCGGTGTGGATGCCGAACTGGTACAGCAGGTTGATCGCGTAGGAGGCGGCGATGATCTTGCCATCGATTCCCAACAGTGCCAGTGGTACGAGGAACGGCAGGGACGTCACAACCAGCCAAGGCGTGCGCAGTGCCGTGGTGAGATTGAATCTCTCGCTCGAGTGGTGCACGACGTGGACCGACCAGAACACCCGGATTTCGTGGTGCGCGCGGTGAAACCAGTAGTAGGCGAGGTCGACCCCGATGAGTGCGACTGCCCACGCGACCCAACCCTCGAGGCGCCACGGCACCAGCGAAGAAACAGCCGCGAAGATCGCGAGTTCCGCCAGCGCCCATGGAACGTTGGCGAGTTGATACCCCAGGCCTGCGGCGATGGAGGTAGCCGAGTCACGGTAGTCGTACGGCTTGCCGTGACGCTCGAGGTACACGATCTCCGCCACAACGGCGACGATGAAGACCGGAATAGCCAGCCAGATCAGGATGGTCGAGACATCCATGCCGGACATCGCATGCGCGAGTCGCGGAACGACCATGACTATGGCAGCCGTGCTCAGTACCGCGAGGAGCAGCCCGCACGCCGAGATGAACCCCATCCCGCCGCGGGCCCGGAACTTCTCCGACCGCGCCTCAGTGGTCGATTTCATGCCACTCATATATGAACCATCGCGCTGAGCGGCGCTCCGGACCAGGGACCCAAGGTATGGGCAGTCGCCACCCTGTTGCCTGTTCGAGCCGTGCAGCTACGAGCTGCCCTCGGACCGACCCGCCGCCCGACGGGGGCGGATACATTTCGAGGCTCCCGAGTCCGAAGTTCACCCAATGGACGCGCCAGCGTCGGTCACCGTTCCGGTTCGTATGGCGGTCATCCGAGGGAGGGCGCGGCGGGGTCCGCAAGGATGCGCGCGGCCGCGAAGTGTTAGTTGCCACTCAGTTGCTAACAGTTTCGCCCTGGTTGACGACAGCACTTGCGGCCGACCGCTACTCACCCGACAGGAGCAAGAACGATGACGACCCGATCGGTGCGGCGCGTGCCGGTCCGCGCGATTGTCACCCAGTACGTCGCGGCGCTGATCGCGCTGGCGGTGACGGCCGTCTTCGGTTACCTGCTGCTACAACCCCAACAGCCGGCGGGCACGGCGGAAGCGCCTCGGTCCAGCGTCACTCAGCCGCACTGAAAAGCAATAACTAGACCGGTCGTCATAACTCGAGGTACCTTGGTCCTCGTGTCCCCACGAACCGACTCGCGGCAGCGCTTCCTCGACGCCGCCGCCGATCTCTTCCACACCAAGGGCTATCACGCCACGGGCCTGAACCAGCTGGTCAGCGCGGGCGGCGCCCCGAAGGGCTCGCTGTATTTCCACTTCCCCGGCGGCAAAGAACAGCTCGCGGCCGAGGCGCTGACGCAATCCAGCGTGCACCTGAGGGACACGCTGCGCGCGATCCTCGACGACGGCGGCACCGACGCCATATTCGCCGCGATGGCGGACAACCTCCACGCGTCCGATTTCCAGCGCGGCTGCCCACTCGCGACGGTCGCGCTGGACGCCGCCGCCGAGAGCGAATTGATCCGGCAGGCCTGCGTCGCCGGGTTCGACTCCTGGCGCGCGGTGATCGAAGAATTCCTGCGCGAGAAGGGCCTCGACGACGAGCGCGCGGCCAACCTCTCGGTCGTCGCGCTGACCATGCTCGAGGGCGGGCTGCTGCTCGCCAAGACCCAGCGCGACCTCGCCCCGCTGCGCACCGTCGCCGACCACCTCCGCACCACCCTCGAAAGGGAGCTGTCCTGATGCGCATCCACCACCTCGACTGCGGCACCATGCGCCCCTTCGGCGGAAAGCTGCTCGACGGAGCGCCCGGCCTGCTGCGCCGCGCCGAAATGGTCTGCCACTGCTTGCTTCTCGAACTCGACGACCGGCTCGTCCTGATCGAGACCGGCATGGGCGAGCAGAGCGTGCGTCGCCCGAACGAATGGCTCGGCCGTCGCTTCATTTCGCTCACCCGGCCGGTGTTCGACATCGAGCGCACCGCGGTGCGGCAGGTGGAGGCGCTCGGCTTCCGCCGCGAGGACGTGCGCGACATCGTGCTCACTCACCTCGATCTGGATCACGCGGGCGGCCTCGCCGACTTCCCGCACGCCACCGTGCACGTCTACGACGAGGAACTGCGCGCCTTCCGCGGCGCGCACACCGCGCAGGAGCGATTCCGTTACCGCGCAGCGCAATTCGAGCACGGTCCGAAGTGGCAATCCTATTCCGAGCACGGCGAGCCGTGGTTCGGCTTCGAGGCCGTACGCGAACTGGCCGGACTGCCGCCGAGCCTGCTGCTCGTGCCGCTGGCCGGGCACACCCGCGGTCACGCGGGCGTCGCCGTCGACACCGGCGACGGATGGCTGCTCGCCGCGGGCGACGCGTATTTCCATCCGGGCCAACTGGATCTGGTCCATCCGCACCAGCCGCTCGGCACGACCCTTTTCGAACTCAGCGTCGAGACGCTCGGCGGGCCGCGGCGTGAGAACCAGCAGCGCCTGCGCGATCTGCTCCGCGACCACGGCGACCAAGTGCGAATCTTCTCGGCGCACAACGCCGCCGAGTTGCGCGCCTTTCAGACCGTGCCCGCCTGAGCCGAAAACCCTTGACCATCCAGCCCTTCTCACCTAACTTACAAAATGTCAGTTGTGAGAAGGGTGCGGCCAAGGACGATCCGCGACGCTATGTGGTCATCGGCGGCGGACTGGCGGGGCTCGCGTCCGCGGTCTGGCTCGCCGAGGCGGGCAAACAGGTCACGCTGCTGGAGCGCCGCGGACGGCTGGGCGGGCGCACCCACGCCATGCGGGTCGACGCCGTCGACGATCCGCCCGACAACGGTCAGCACGTCATCGCCAGCGGTTACGAGCACCTGTTCCGCTACCTCACCAGCGTCGGCACCCGCGAATACGTCGCCTTCCCGCACCGCGCCACCCTCCGGTGGCCGGACGGGCGCTCGGTGAGCATGTCCACCAAGGGATTCGGCGCGCTGCGCACCTTCCTCGGCGCGCATCCCGACGCGAGCGTGCCGGACCGGCTGCGCGCGGCCCGCGCCACGATGCTCCTCGGGTGGCAATGTCTGCGCCAGCCCGCCGATCTCGCCGACCTCACCACCGAACAGTGGTTCCAGCGCGTCGGTATGCCCGCCACAGCCCGTGAGGCGCTGTGGGATTGGCTCGCGCTCGGTATCGCCGCCGAGCCCGTGCAGCGGGAGTCGGCCAAGGTGTTCGCCGATGTCATGGCGACCGGCATCCGGCTCGGTGTCCGGCACCGGCGGCCGGTCACCATCGGCTACCCGACGACCGACCTCGACACGCTGTATGTCACCGGGGCACAGCGTGTTTTCGAGCGGCACGGGGTGGAGGTCAGGTACCGGGCCATCGCCCGGCGCATCCACATCGCCGACGGCGAGGTGACCGGCGTCGCGCTCGCCGACGGCTCGGTGCTGCCCGCCGACGCGGTGGTCTGCGCCGTGCCGAACTCCGCGATCGGCGGTCTGCTCGACGACCTGCCCGAGCACGCCGAAATCTACGCCGCGGCGGACGAACTCGGCTACACGCCGATCGTCAGCACCAACCTCTACCTGGACCGCCCGCTGGGCACCACGGCCGAGTTCGAGGCGCTGATCGGCGGCACTGGAATCATCGACGAGGTCTTCGACCGCCAGCTGATGACCGGACGGAACACCGACAAGGCCTGGCTGTACTGCCTGACCACCAGCGGCGCCTACGAGCAGATCCACAAGTCCAACGACGCGATCGTCGCCGAACAACTCGACCTGCTGCGCCGCTACTATCCGGCGGCCGCCGCGGCCCGCGTCGTGCAGGCCCACGTGGTGCGCATGCCGAGGGCGACGTTCTCGCAGGTGCTCGGCACCCACGGGCTGCGACCCGCCCAGCGCACCTCGGTCCCCACCCTGGTGCTCGCGGGCGACTGGACCGCCACCGACTGGTCGGCGACGATGGAGAGCGCGGTGCAGAGCGCGGCGAAGGCTGTGGAACTTTTGCTTGCGCTACCGTCTGTGCCGTGACCACGGAGCGAGCCTCCCGCGCCCCCAAGCGGCGCATGTCCGCCGCCGAGCGCCGCGACCAATTGCTGGACGTGGCCCGCGACATCGCCGCCGCCGAGGGGTTCGGCGCGGTCGGCATCGAGCGTGTCGCCCGCACCGCCGACGTCGCGCGGGCGCTGGTCTATCAGCAGTTCACCGATTTGCCCGGGCTGATGTCGGCGCTGCTCGACCGGGAGAGCGCGGTCGCGCTGGCCGGCGTGCGCAGTGTGGACTGGAGCGGCACCGGCGACGACGTCGACCAGGTCGGCCGGGGCGTGCTCGCCTATCTGCACGCCGCGCCGACCAGCTGGCGGATCATGCTCAGCCCGCCCGACGGTGGCCCGCCCGAGCTGCGCGACCGGCTGGAGACCGGTCGCGCCTACGCGCGGGCGATCGGCGCGCGACACCTCTCGCGCTACGCCGGGATCACCATCGATCCGAACGGCGCGACGGAGCGGATCATGCTGGCCGCCGTCGAGGAACTGGCTCGGCTGCACCTGACCGATCCGGCCGCGTATCCGGACGAACTCGTGCTGCGCTACCTGCGCTCGCTGGTGGATTGGGCCGTCGGCGTCGAGGCGGGAGCGCTCGGCCGCGCCTGAATCTTTCTCGGACGCAGTCGAGCGCGCGGCTCAGCCGTCGGAGGGCACCGGCTCCAGGATCTGCGGCCGCGGCTCCGGGGCGGCGATCCGCAGCGCGTCGGCCGAGGCGTCGTCGGGCTGGGTCTGCGACCGGATTTCGGCCTGGACCCGCGCCTGGTAGGTCCGTATCTCGCGGTCGATCTCCGCCTCGTCCCAGCCGAGCACCGGCGCGACCAGCCGCGCCACCTGTTCGGCGCAGTGCGCGCCGCGGTGCGAGTACTCGATGGAGATTCTGGTGCGGCGGGCCAGGATGTCGTCCAGGTGCAGCGCGCCTTCGGCCGCCGCCGCGTACACGGCCTCCACCTGGAGATACGAGGGCGCCTCGGTGATCGGCTGCAACAGCTCCGGCTTGCCGTCGGCCAGCGCCATCACCTCGTCGATCAGCGAACCGTAGCGATCGAGCAGGTGCTTGACCCGGTACGGGTGGATGCCGTACGCCTCGGCCAGCTGGACTGTTTGGTTGACCAGTGCGAAGTAGCCGTCCGCGCCCAGCAGCGGCACCTTCTCGGTGATCGACGGCGAAACCCTGGCCGGAATGTCTTGTGCCGCTTCATCGACCGCGTCGTAGGCCATCACTCGGTAGGTGGTGTACTTGCCGCCCGCGATCGCGACCAGCCCAGGCGCGATCCGAGCCACCGCGTGCTCCCTGGACAGCTTGGACGTGGAATCGCTCTCGCCCGCCAGCAGCGGTCGCAGGCCCGCGTAGACACCGGTGATGTCGTCGCTGGTCAGCGGGGTGACGAGCACCTGGTTCACCCGGTCGAGCAGGTAGTCGATGTCCGCCTTGGTGGCGGCCGGGTGCGCCAGGTCCAGATTCCAGTCGGTGTCGGTGGTGCCGATGATCCAGAACGCGCCCCACGGGATGACGAACAACACCGACGTGGCCGTGCGCAGGATGATCGCGGTGTCGCTGACGATGCGGTCGCGCGGCACCACGACGTGCACGCCTTTGGAGGCGCGCACGTGGAACCGGCCGCGGTTGTGCGAGAGGGCTTGGACCTCGTCGGTCCACACGCCGGTCGCGTTGATCACCACGTGCCCCCGCGCCTCGCCGGAACGTCCGTCCTCGCTGTCGCGGATCCGCACGCCGACGATCCGATCCGCCTCCCGGAGGAACCCGACGACCTGGGTGGAGGTGCGGATCACCGCACCGTAGTGCCCTGCCGTGCGCGCGACCATCATGGTGTGGCGTGCGTCGTCGACGACCGTGTCGTAATAGCTGACGCCGCCGATCAGCGAATCGCGCCGCAGCCCGGGCGCCAGCCGCAGCGCACCCGCTCGCGACAGATGACGCTGTCCGGGAACGGATTTCGCGCCGCCCATGGTGTCGTAGAGCACCAGCCCCGCCGCGACGTACGGCCGTTCCCAGCCGCGGTGGGTCAGCGGGTACAGAAAGCGCAGCGGCTTCACCAGGTGCGGCGACAGCGTGGCGAGCGCCAGCTCACGCTCCCGCAGCGCCTCGCGCACCAACCCGAATTCCAGCTGCTCCAGATACCGCAGCCCGCCGTGGAACATCTTCGACGACCGGCTCGACGTACCGGACGCCAGATCCCGCGCCTCGACCAGCGCGACCGAGAGACCGCGGGTCGCCGCGTCGAGCGCGATACCGGCGCCGACCACCCCGCCGCCGATGACCAGCACGTCGAAATGTTCCTTGCCCAACCGCTCCCAGGCCGCACGCCGCTGCTCCGGGCCCAGGAACTGCGATTCCGGTTTCTTGGTCATGCTCGACTCCTCCAGCCGACGCGCCTGCGTCGGACGTCGTGGGTCTTCACGGGCACAGATCGAGCTGTTCTGGTACAGGCTATGCGAATCGCCGCACCGAGCGCCGGTCGGCGCGGGCTCCGTGTGTCGTCCAGAACTACTCGCCGGTAACCGATGAGCCTAGTCCGCTGGCGGGCATGTCGCGATGTGATACCGAGCGCGCGGGACGTTTAGTAGCCTGCTGCAATGCGTCGCTATGTGGCCGCCATCGATCAGGGCACGACATCGAGCAGGTGCATCGTCTTCGACCGGCGTGGCCGCGTCGTCGGGGTGGCCCAGCGCGAACACGAGCAGATCTTCCCCCGGCCGGGGTGGGTCGAGCACGATCCCGAAAGCATCTGGCGCAATACCGAACTCGTGCTCGGCGAGGTGCTGGAGCAGAACGACCTCGGCCCCGGCGACATCGCCGCCGTCGGCATCACCAACCAGCGCGAGACCACCGTGGTCTGGGAACGCGCCACGGGCAAGCCGATTCACCACGCCATCGTCTGGCAGGACACGCGCACCGATCGGCTGGTCACCGAACTCGGCGGCGAGGCGGGCCCGACCCGCTACCAGGACCGCACCGGACTGCCGCTGTCCACCTACTTCGCGGGCCCCAAGCTGCGCTGGATCCTGGACAACGTACCGGGTGCGCAGGAGCGCGCCGAGGCGGGCGAGCTGTGCTTCGGCACCATCGACAGCTGGGTGCTGTGGAATCTGACCGGACTGCACGTCACCGACGTCACCAACGCCTCGCGCACCATGCTGATGGATCTGAAGACGCTGCAATGGGATTCGGAGATCTGCGCGGAATTCCGCGTGCCGGAGGCGATGCTGCCCGAGATCCGCAGCTCCTCGGAGGTGTACGGCGAGATCTCCTCCGGTCCGCTGCAAGGAGTTCCGGTCGCGGGCATCCTCGGCGACCAGCAAGCGGCCACCTTCGGCCAGGCGTGCCTGGTTCCCGGCGAGGCCAAGAACACCTACGGCACAGGCAATTTCATGCTGCTCAACACCGGGACCACCCCCGTGTGGAGCAAGCACGGCCTGCTCACCACGGTCTGCTACCGGCTCGGTGACCAACCCGCGGTGTACGCGCTGGAAGGCTCCATCGCGGTGACCGGCTCGCTGGTGCAGTGGTTCCGCGACAACCTCGGCATCATCGATTCCGCCGAGGAGATCGAGCGGCTCGCGGCCAGCGTCGACGACAACGGCGGCGCCTACATCGTGCCCGCGTTCTCCGGGCTGTTCGCCCCGCGCTGGCGGCCCGACGCGCGCGGCGTCATCGCGGGGCTGACCCGCTTCGTCAACAAGGCCCACCTGGCGCGAGCGGTCTTGGAATCCACCGCGTTCCAGACATTCGAAGTGGTCGAGGCGATGCGCGCCGACGCCGAATCCCAGAAGCTGGACCTGGAGCTGACCACGCTGAAGGTCGACGGCGGCATGACCGCCAACGACCTGCTCATGCAATTCCAGTCCGACATCCTCGAGGTGCCGGTGGTGCGGCCCGTCGTCACCGAGACCACCGCGCTCGGCGCGGCCTACGCCGCGGGACTGGCCGTCGGCTACTGGTCCGGCACCGACGACATCCGTGCCAACTGGGCCGCCGACACCACGTGGGAGCCGAGCATGAGCGCCGAGGACCGCGACGAGCACATCGCGGCGTGGAACAAGGCCGTCGAGCGGACCTACAACTGGGTCGACTGACACCAGGTGCGCTGGGCCGATCGCACACTGGCGCACAGCCGACCGACACGAGCGCACTGGGCCGATCGCACCGGGGTGCACGGTCGACTGACGCGAGCGGGCTCGAGACCGATGGGCGCAAAGGTGCTGAATCGAGTGCGGCAGCGGCGCAAGGCGAGCGAGCTCGGGCTCGCCGGGCCGACCGACGCGTCTATCCGGCGTGCGCCGTAACCAGCCGGGCGACAGCCTCCTCGAGCACCGCCGCGTCGGAGGTGGTGAAGCACATGCGCATCGAGTTGCGGTAGCCGTTCTCGACCGCGAACGCGGCGCCAGGCACGTAGGCGACGCCCACCTCCAGCGCGCGCGGCAGCAACCGCTGGGTGTCGGTGCCGTCGGTGAAATCGGCCCAGACGAACATGCCGCCCGCGGCGTCGGTGCAGACGACGCGGTCACCGAAGCCGGTGCGCACGGCGTGCACCAGCGCCTTGGCCCGCTCACCGTAGACGCCACGGACGTGATCCACATGCGTGGTGAGCCAGTCCCGGTCCGAGAGCAGGTCGGCCGCGATCTGCTGGGTGAGCGCCGAACCACAAAGGTCCGCACCCTGTTTCAGTAGTTCCACCGCCCGGCAGACCGCGTCGGGGGCGACCATCCAGCCGACTCGCAAACTCGGCGACAGGATCTTGGACGCACTGGACAGCCGAATCACGTTGGGCGAGTATGTCGCGACCGGTTCCGGGGCGGGCCGGTCGAACCAGAGCTCGCCGTACGGGTCGTCCTCGATCACCCAGAAGCCTTGCGCCGTAGCTAGTTCCGCGAGTTCGCGGCGGCGCGCGGTGCTCATGGTCACCCCGCCCGGGTTGTGGAAATTGCTCACCGTGTGCACCACCGCGGGTCGCTCGCCCCGCGCCAGCAGTTCACGCAGCACGTCGACGCGCATACCCTCGCCGTCCAGCGGCACGGCGACGATGCGCGCTCCGGCCGCACGGAACACCTGGAGCGCGCCGACGTACGCCGGATTCTCGACGACCACCAGCGCACCCGGGTCGAGCAGCACCTCGGCGAGCAGCGACAATGCCTGCTGCGAGCCGTGCGTCACGAACACCTCGTCGACCGGCACCCGGCGGCCGAGCCGGGCGGACTCGCGCTCGGCGAGCACGTCGCGCAGCGGCGCCCAGCCGGGCGATTCGGTGTATTGCAGACAGCCGGGTCCGCGCAGCGCCGCCTCGGCCGCGGTCGCGATGCGTTCGCGCGGCATCAGTTCGGCATCCGGCAAGCCACCCGCGAGGCTGATCACCTCGGCCCGAGCGGTGAGCTTCAGCAGGTCACGAATCGCCGAACTCTTCAGTCCGCCGAGCTTGGCTGCCAGCGGTGGAACAGTCGGCGACATGGAAACCTCCCAGCGGAACGCCACGGTACGCGTCATCCCACTGTGTCACACCGCTACCAGAATATGAAACTCCAATCTCAGAATATGAGACTTAGGTGGATCACCACGACCGCGCTCGCATGCTCAGGATCAGCGTCTTACCGTCCCGGCTGACGGTCTGCACCACCTGGGGGTAGACGATGGGCGCGCTGCCGGGTCGGTACTCGGTCAGGTCGACCTCGAAGGTGTCGGCGGCCACCTGGGCGATGCGCAGGCAGTGGGTGGTACGGGCGGGGATCTGATCGTTGATGGCCGCTTGGATGGTCTCGGCCGGTGAGACGTTGACGGAATCGGGCGCCACATACCTGCGCGCCTTCTCTCCGCTGCGCTCGACGTAGAACCCGTACTGGAAGCCGAGGATCGCGTCGGGGCCCGAGTCGAATCCACCCGCGCCGTTCCCGACGGTCACCCTGTCGTCCTTGCTGGGCACACAACCCCGTCCGACGCTCGAATCGGAGGGTGGCGCGGCCGTGGTGCCTTCGTCGCCGCCGCCGTTGACCGCGACGATGGTCACCACCAGACCGATCAGCACGGCGACCGCGGCCGCGACGCCGAGCACGATCCAGCGTTTGTTGCCGCCGGAGCCACCGCCGGTGGGCGCGACGGGCGCACCGGGCGCGAGCCGCTTGGCGATGGGATCGTCGGCCCAGGACAGGCCGGGGTCGGTCGTGGGCGGCGGCTTGGGCACCTCGCCGGATTCGCTCGCGCTGTTCCACCAGCGTTCCGGCGTGCCGCCGGTCGGCGCCGCGGTGTGTCGCACAGTCGCGTCGGCGGGGACGTCGCGCTCGGTGTCGGGCGCGGGCGCCGGTGCGGGACGTGCCTGCGGCGCGGGCGGGCTGTCCGGGAAGACCGTTGTCTCCGGAGCGCGGTACTGCGGCGGCGTCGGCGGCACGGGCGGCGCCTCCGCGGCGGGCCGCCAGCCCACGTTCGGGTGGTCGCCCGGGGGTTCGGGCCACTGCGGGCCGACCTCCCCCAGTTGCGGACCCCCGAACTCGCTCAGCGGCGGACCGAAATCGCCGCCGCCGACCGACGGGCCGAAATCCCCTGTCGGCGGGCCGAAATCGTTCAGCGGCGGACCGAACTGCGACCCGGGCTTGTCGGCTTCGTTGTCCTTCGCGTCACCTTCGGAGCCCACACCCAATCCTTTCCCCAGAACACACGTGTGGGGCGGTCGCGAAACGACCGCCCCACCCGTTGAACAGCTCGTGTCAGTACTGGAACGAGCCACCCCACTGCGTGGTCACGCCAGCAACATTGACCGTCTGCGGAGCCAAGTCGCCCGGCGGGACAATCGGCGGAAGTTTAACCTGCGCGGCGGCTTCCAGCGCGGCGGCACCACCCGGCTGAGCGGCGATCCACTGCTCGACCGACGCCTTGGCCAGGTTCACCTGGGTGGTGTCGAGCACGAACGAGTTGGTGTTGGGGGCCAGACCCTCGCCACCGGTGTAGCTGGTGACCTTGATGGTGTTGACGTCGACGAACTCGACCGACACACCGGCCTCGCCCTTACCGGTCGGGGTGTTGTACCCGATCGTGCCGACGTAACCGGCCTCGTTGCTGAAGTGGTGGGTGTTGGCCACGTAACCGGGCAGCACGGCGCCGCCGTCGATGTTCGCGCCGAATTCCTGGTGCGGACCGCTCATCTCGACGACCGGCGCGGCGGGCGCGGCCTGCAGGCGCGGCGCCTCCCAGCGCGGTTCCTGCACCAGCGTCTCCGACTGCGACGGCCCGGAGGAACCCGGCCGATCCGGCTGCGCGGCACGCGCGTCGGCGTCGCCGCCCGGCTGGGCGCCGCTCTCGCCGCCCGGACGAGTCTCGCCCGGCTGACCCGGCTTCGGCTCTTCCGCCTCGGTGCCCGGAACGACGACCGGCTGCGCGGGGTCCTGGCCCGGCACCGGCAGCGGCGCGACGCGCGGGCTGGTGACGCCCGGCTGGCTGGGCACGGTTAGCTTCGGGTCCTTCTTCGGATCCGGCATCACCTGGTTCGGATCCGGGGTGTTGACACCCGGCTGGCTCGGAGTCGGCGCGCTCTCCGGCTTGTTCGGGTCCGACTCCTGGGTGTTGCCCGGATCCGGCTTGGTGGTCTCCGGAGTGTTCTGCGCCTCCGGCGTCTCGGTGCCCGGCTGGACCGGCGCCGGTGTGGTCGGTGTGCTCGGTTCGTTGGGAACTGCCCCCGCCGGCGCCGCGAACAATGTAGCCACGGCGGCCGCAGTGGCCAGTGGCAACGAGGTGCTCGCCATCGCTCGCTGCGCCCGACTCGGCTTACGATGTTTCACTTTTCGCCAATCCCTTTCCCGGGTGCGGCCGAATCGATCGCACTCAGTTGTCCCTGGTGAGACGCGCCTCGATCGCCGAACAACCCTAGGGCCGTTCGCTGTTCGGTTTCGGAAAGGACCTTCCCCCCACACCAGAACCACGCGACCGCCCGCCGATCGCATCTCTGCGGGCAGTCAACCACAGTTGGGCCGTGCAGGCAACGCGGTGAAATACCCGAGCCGACAACGTCACTCGACGCGTCGACCCGCATGACCGCGAGAACCGCGGCGCCGCGCGTCAGTCCAGGTCGTCGTGGCGCATGAGCAGGCGGCCCGCCTCGGTGACCGAGCCGGTCAGCGACGGGTAGACCGAGAAGGTCTGGGCGAGATCGTTGACCGTCAGGTTGTTCTGCACCGCGAGTGCGATCGGCAGGATCAACTCGGAGGCGATCGGCGCGACCACGACGCCGCCGATCACCACGCCGGTGGCCGGGCGGCAGAAGATCTTGACGAAGCCGCGGCGCAGGCCTGACATCTTCGCCCGCGGGTTGGTGTTCAGCGGCAGCATCACGGTGCGCGCGGGTACCTCGCCGTTGTCGATCGAGTTCTGACTGACGCCGACCGTGGCGATCTCCGGCCTGGTGAACACGGCCGACGCGACCGTCTTGAGCCGAATCGGGCTGACGCCCTCACCGAGCGCGTGGTACATCGCGATGCGGCCCTGCATCGCCGCCACCGAGGCCAGCGGCAGCAAGCCCGTGCAGTCGCCCGCGGCGTAGATGCCGGACACCGAGGTGCGCGAGACCCGATCGACCCGCAGGTAGCCGCCGCGGTCGAGCTCGACACCCACCTCTTCCAGGCCGAGATCGTCGGTGTTCGGTGTGGAACCGACGGTCATCAGCGCGTGCGTGCCGGCCACCGTGCGGCCGTCGGAGAGCTTGACCACGATGCCTTCCGCGGTGCGCTCGACGGCGTCGGCCCTCGCGTGCTTCACCAGCTCCACGCCGCGCTCGGCCAGCGCTTCCTCGAGCACGAGGGCGGCGTCGGCGTCCTCGTGCGGCAGCACCCGGTCACGGCTGGAGACCAGCTTCACCCGGACGCCCAATTCCGTGTAGGCGGAGACGAATTCGGCGCCGGTCACGCCGGAACCGACCACCACCAGGGTCTCCGGCAGCTGGCGCAGGTCGTAGAGCTGACGCCAGTTCAGGATGCGCTCGCCGTCGGGTTCGGCGCCGGGCAGCACGCGCGGGCTCGCGCCGGTGGCGATCAGCACCACCTCGGCCTCGATCAGCCGCTCGCGGCCACCGTCCATACCGACGGTCACGCGATGCGGCGCCCGCCCGCCGCCGTTCTCGGCCAGCCGGGCGGAGCCGGACAGCACGGTCACGCCCGCGGACTGCAACTTGGAGCGGATATCGGAGGACTGGGCCAGCGCGAGCGCCTTGACGCGCGCGTTCACCTCGGGCAGCCGTACGGCCGCCTGGCTCGGGTCGAGCGTGATTCCGAGGTCCCTGGCCCGGCGCAGATCGGTGCGCACACCGGTGGAGGCGATGAAGGTCTTGGACGGGACACAGTCCCACAACACACATGCGCCACCGATGCCGTCGCGGTCGATCAGTGTCACGTCCGCGCCGTGCTGGGCCGCGACCAAGGCCGCCTCATAGCCGGCCGGTCCGCCACCGATGATCGCAATGCGGGTCATGGATACCTCCGCTCGAGCTGTCGACCGGGATCTCCGGTACCTGGCTAACGTTAGTGGTCGGCGCGCTGTCGTACTCGCCACACCTGGCCGTCGCGCCGGGAACACGGCGTCATGTGGGCGGGATAGCGGCGATCCGGTGTCATCATTGGCTACCCTTTGCAGGTGCCGATCTACGCCGCCTACGGGTCCAACATGGACTCGACCCAGATGCTCGAGCGCTGTCCGCACTCCCCCATGTCCGGGACCGGCTGGTTGGAGGGCTGGCGGCTGACCTTCGCCGGCGACGACATCGGGTGGGAAGGGCCGCTGGCGACGGTCGTCGAGGAACCAGGGTCCCGGGTGTTCGTCGTGCTCTACGACGTCTCCCCCGAGGACGAGCAGTTGCTGGACCGCTGGGAGGGCTCGGACTTCGGCATCCACAAGAAGATCCGGTTGCGCGTCACCCCGAGCCCCGGCAGTGGCACCGAGCCGCGGCTGGCCTGGCTGTACGTGCTGGACGCCTACGAGGGCGGCCTACCGTCGGCGCGCTATCTGGGCGTGATGGCCGACGCGGCCGAAAAGGCGGGCGCGCCAGAGGATTACGTGCACGCCCTGCGCACGCGGAACAGCCGCAACGTGGGACCTGGCAACTACTCGAGCTGAGACGCCGAACCCCGCCGCCGGAGCATCCGGGCGGCGGGGTTCGTTCGTTTCGCTTGTTTCGGATCCTCGGTTGTTTTCGGATCCTCAGCTCTTTCGGACGGCTCAGCTCTTTCGGACAGCTCAGTTCTTTCGGACAGCTCAGCGCGGCGGCGTCTGCAACACGATGTTCGACAGCACCCGCACGCCCACCGCGAGCGCGCGCTCGTCGATGTCGAAAGTCGGCTGGTGCAGATCCAGCTGCTCACCGTGCCCGGACCAGACGCCGAGCCGCGCCATCGCGCCCGGCACCTCCTCCAGGTACCAGGAGAAGTCCTCGCCGCCGCCGGACTGGATGGTGTCGGCCAGCGCGTCGGGGCCCAGCGCGCGGATGGCGTCCTCGAAGATCCTGGTCGAGTGCTCGTCGTTGACCACCGGCGGCACCCCACGGCGGTAGTTGAGCTGGTACCGCACGCCGGTCGGCGCGAGCAGGCCGTCGACGATCTCGTGCACCATCGGCTCGAGCAGCGACCAGGTCGCGTGATCGCCGGTGCGGACGGTGCCGGTGAGCATGCCCGTCTGCGGTATGGCGTTCGGCGCCTTGCCCGCCGACACCGCGCCCCACACCATCACGGTGCTGGTCCGCGGATCGATGCGGCGGCTGAGCAGACCGGGCAGGCCGGTGATCACGGTGCCGATGGCGTAGACGAGGTCGCTGGTCAGGTGCGGGCGCGAGGTGTGGCCGCCCGGCGAGTCGAGCACCAGCTCGATGGTGTCGGCGGCCGAGGTGATCGCGCCGACCCGGATGCCGACCCTGCCGACCTCCAGGCGCGGATCGCAGTGCAGCGCGAAGATCCGCTCCACACCCTCCATCACGCCCGCGGCGACCAGGTCGATCGCGCCGCCGGGCATGACCTCCTCGGCGGGCTGGAAGACCAGCCGCACGCCGACCGGCAGGTCCGGGATCTCCGCGAGCGCGAGCGCGGTGCCGAGCAGGATGGTGGTGTGCGCGTCGTGGCCGCAGGCGTGCGAGACGCCGGGCACGGTCGAGGCGAAGCTGAGGCCGGTGAACTCTTGCAACGGGAGCGCGTCCATGTCGGCGCGCAGGCCGATGCGCGGTCCCTCGGGGCCGATGTCACAGATCAGGCCGGTGCCGCCGGGCATCTTCTGCGGGGAGAGACCCGCCTTGGTCAGCCAGGCCGCGACGAACTCGGTCGTGCCGAACTCGGTGCGGGACAGCTCCGGGTTCGCGTGGATGTGCCTGCGCCACTGCACGAGGTCGACAGCGTGCTCGGCCAGCCACGATTCGACCGCATCCCGGGCGGTCACGACGGTGTCCGTCGCGACGCCGCCCGGCGCCTCCGGGGTCAGGCACGCCGCGCCCTTGGGGCCGGTGGCTCGCGCCGAGGTGTTCGACAACGCGGCACTCGCGGGGCCCTCCGTGGTAGCGCGCGCCGCCTCCTGGCCCGTCGCTCGCGCCGCCGGTCGGCCTGTAGTGCTCACCGAATGTCCTCCTGTCGTTGAACGAGTCGTTGCAACAACCTGTCTCTGTGTTCTTCATCGCGTGCGACGGCGATTGCGGTACGCGCGAGCGCGACCGCGCCATCGGTTACCGCGCGATCCGCCGAGGCATTGACACTGGCCGCGGCGAATCCCGGCTGATGTGTCACCGCCCCACCGGCATCTATGCCGATGACCGGATGGATGCCCGGGATGACGTTGGTGACATTGCCCATATCGGTGCTGCCGAGCGGTCGCTGCGCCTCGAGCTCCGGTGCGATCGGCACCCGTCCCAGGTCGGCGATCTGCTCGCGATAGGCACACAGTAGTGCCGGATCGGGCGTCAGCTCGGTATATGTAGGCGCGAGCGTCCGGATTTCGTGGGTGCAGCCGGTCGCCAGGGCGCCCGCCTCGAAACAAGCCGACGCTCGTCGCATCAGATCCTCGAGGGATGCGGAGTCGACTGCGCGTAGGTAGTACAGCAGTTCCGCACGTCCGGGCACGATGTTGGGGGCTACGCCACCGTCGCTGACTATACCGTGAAGTTGCTGACCAGGCAGGAGATGCTGCCTCAGCAAACCCAGAGCAACCTGTGCGACGGTGACCGCGTCCCCCGCGTTGCGGCCGTGCTCGGGGGCCGCGCTGGCGTGCGCCTCGTGCCCGTGGAAGACCACGCCGATGTCGGCGAGGGCGAGCGAGCGCGCGCCGACGATGTCGTACGGGCCTGGATGCACCATCATCGCCATCGCGACGTCGTCGAAGACCCCGCGCTCGAGCATCAGCACCTTGCCGCCGCCGCTTTCCTCGGCGGGCGTCCCGAGCACCACGACGGTGATACCGAGTTCGTCGGCCACCTCGGCGAGGCCGAGCGCCGCGCCGACGGCCGACGCGGCGATGATGTTGTGACCGCAGGCATGCCCGATCTCGGGCAGTGCGTCGTATTCCGCGCAGATGCCGACCGTCAGCTCGCCGCTTCCATAGCTGGCGCGAAACGCCGTTGGCAGGTCGGCGACGCCGGAGTGGATCTCGAAACCGCGCTCGGCCAGCGGCGCGAGGACCTTCGCGACGCTGCGCGTCTCCTCGAAAGCCAGCTCGGGCTCCGCGTGGAGAGAATGCGAGAGTTCGATCAACCGGGTGGCCGCGGCGGCGACAGCGGCGTCGGAAGCCGCCGCGGCGCCGTCGGTGTGGACAGCGCGCGACGTGCTGCTCGTTTCCTGAGGCCCGCTGCGCGGTGGAGGCATGGGACACAGTCTGGCACTGTGTCGCGAATCGGGCCCACTCATATCCGTCTGCCCGGTCACACCCGGGCCCGGCCGGGGATTATCCGGCGGCGAACGCCAGGTTCTCGGGGCTGGTCCGCACCGCGAGCCCGGCCAGCGCTTCGGCGTGCAGCGCCCGCTTGATGATCGGCAGATTCGGCTTGCGGTTGCCCGCGAGTGCCGCGGCCTGGGCGACGGCGGTCTCCAGCAACGCGTCGGCTTCGGCGGCCTGGTCCACGATGCCCGCCGCGATGGCCTGGTCGGCCGGGTAGCGATGGCCGGTGGTCATGGCCTGCACGCAGACCTGGTTGGTCAGGCGGTTGGTGAGCAGCGCGTTCATGCCGACGGTGAACGGCATGCCGAGGTGCACCTCGGGCAGGCTCCAGAAGCCGCGATCGGCCCGCATGACGCGGAAGTCGTGCGAGGTGGCCAGCATCGCGCCCGCGCCGAACGCGTGCCCGTTGATGGCGGCCACCGTCGGCATCGGGAAGGCGAGCAGGCGGGTGTAGAGCGAGTGCACCTTGTCCAGGTAGCCGTGGATCTCGCCGAGGTTGCCGAACAGCCAGTCGGTGTCCAGGCCGTTGCTGAAGAACTTGCCGGTCGCCGTGGTCACCAGCGCCGCGGGCCCCTCCGAGGCCTCGACCTTGTCGAACAGCGCGTGCACTTCGGCGATCCAGTCCGGATGGAAGCGGTTCTCGCTGTCGGTCTGTCCCTCGTTCCCGAGGTACAGCACGAACACATCTCCCTGACGCTCCAGATACGGCATGCGTGCAGCGTATCGCCATCGGTAGACGTTGCCTACTGGCGGGTAGCCCACCGCAACTCGGCACGCAACGACGCCCAACGAACCATCCACGCCCTGCCGACCGCCCCCGGAGCGAGCCCGACGAGCGACCGTTCGCGGCGCGCCAGCGCGCCAAATACACTCTCTTCATGCTTGCCGAACAGGCCGCCGAGGCGATCGCGGAACGTACGGGAGTCGAGCGCCACCGGGTGGCCGTCGTGCTCGGTTCGGGGTGGCAGCAGGCGGCCGCGGAGATCGGCGCGCCGTCGGCGTCGGTGTCGATGCCGGAACTGCCCGGTTTCGGCGAACCGACCGCGCAAGGCCATGTCGGCGTGGTGCATTCGGTGCCCGTCGGCGAGACGCCGGTGCTGCTGCTGATGGGCCGCCAGCATCTCTACGAGGGTTACCAGCCCGCCGACGTGGTGCACCCGGTGTCGGCCGCGGTGGCGGCGGGCGCGGAGATCGTGGTGCTGACCAACGCGGCGGGCGGCATCCGGCCCGGCTTGCAGGTCGGCGAGCCGGTCCTGATCAGCGATCACCTCAATCTCACCGCCCGCACCCCGCTGGCGGGCGCCACCTTCGTCGATCTGGTCGACGCGTGGGACCCCGAATTACGGGCGCTGGCAAGGGAAATCGACCCGAGCCTGACCGAGGGCGTGTACGCGGGCCTGACCGGACCGCAGTACGAGACGCCCGCCGAGATCCGCATGCTGCGCACCATCGGCGCCGACTTGGTCGGCATGTCGACGGTGCTGGAGGCCATCGCCGCCCGCGCGCTCGGCGCCCGGTTGCTCGGCATCTCGCTGGTGACCAACCTGGCCGCGGGCGTGACCGGCGAGCACCTGTCGCATGCCGAGGTGCTCGCCGAGGGCAACGCGGCCGCACCTCGGCTCGGCAAGCTGCTGCGCGGCGTGCTGGAGCGGCTCTAGATGCTGCGCTTCGGGACCGCCGGGCTGCGCGGGCCGCTGCGCGAGGGCCCGGACGGCATGAACGTGACGACCGTGAGCAGGGCGACGGCGGGCGTGATCGACTGGCTGCGCGGCCGATGCCTCGGCGGCGGTCACGTCGTCGTGGGCCGCGACGCCAGGCACGGTTCGCCCGAATTCGCCACCGCGGTCGCGGAAATCTTCGCGGCGGCGGGCTTTCCGGTCACCCTGCTGCCCGGCGCGGTGCCGACGCCGGTGGTGGCGTACGCGGTGCGCGAGCTCGGCGCGGTGGCGGGCGTGCAGATCACCGCGTCGCACAATCCGCCGGAGGACAACGGCTACAAGCTCTATCTAGACGGCGGCTCGCAGTTGATCGCGCCCGCCGACACCGAGATCGAGCGCTGCATCGAGGCGGTCGCCGGACCGATCCCGCGCACACCGGTCGCCGAATCCGACGACGCGCTCGTGCACCGCTATCTCGCGCGGGTGGCCCGGCTGCCGGAACTGGTCGGCGGGCCGGGCGCGCGCGCCGACGTCCGGATCGCGCTGACGCCGCTGCACGGAGTCGGCGGCGATCTCGCCGTGCGGGCGCTGGCCGCGGCGGGTTTCACCGACGTGCACGTGGTGACCGAACAATTCGCGCCCGATCCCGACTTCCCCACCGTCGCCTTCCCGAACCCGGAGGAGCCGGGAGCCGCCGACCTGCTGCTCGCGCTGGCCGAACGGGTGGACGCCGACGTGGCCATCGCGCTGGACCCCGACGCGGATCGGTGCGCGGTCGGCGTGCCGGGCCCGGACGGCTGGCGGATGCTGCGGGGCGACGAAACCGGTGTGCTGCTTGCTGATTGCGTGCTGCGCACCGCGCCGCCGGACGCGCTGGTCGCCACCACGATCGTCTCGTCGCGGCTGCTGTCCAAGCTGGCGGCGGCCCGCGGCGCCCGGTACGCCGAGACGCTCACCGGCTTCAAATGGCTCGCCAGGGCGGGCGACGGACTGGTGTACGCCTACGAGGAGGCCATCGGTCACTGCGTCGACCCGGCGGCCGTGCGCGACAAGGACGGCATCTCGGCGGTCGTCCTCACCGCCGACCTGGCGGCCCGGCTGAAGGTCGAGCGGCGCACGCTGCTCGACGAACTCGACGGGTACGCGGTCGAATTCGGCCTGCACGCGGGCGATCAGGTCGCGTTGCGGCTGGCCGACGCCGAGGCCGCCGCGGCGGTGGTCGAGCGGCTGCGTGCCGCCCCGCCCCACGAGATCGCGGGCGAGCCGATGAAATACGCGGATCTGCTCCAGACTCGCGGCCGAATGCGCACCGACGCACTGATTTTCGAGGGCGCGGGTTCCCGGGTGGTGATCCGGCCCTCGGGCACCGAGCCGAAACTCAAGTGCTACCTGGAGGTCGTCGAGCCGGTGGCCGACCGCGCCGGTCTCACCGACGCCAGACGCGTTGCCGCCGAACGACTCACGGCGCTCGCGGCGTTCTGCCGCGCGCTGTAGCCACCCGGCCGCGCTGAGCGCGTCAGCGCGGTCCGAACTGGCGATCGCCCGCGTCGCCCAAGCCGGGGACGATGTAGGCGTCGGAGTTCAGGCCCGAGTCGACGGTCGCCGTCACCAACCGCACCGGCAGCCCCGACTTCTCCAGCAGCGCAATGCCTTCCGGCGCGGC
The DNA here is from genome assembly GCF_040654315.1 of Nocardia sp. NPDC050713. Classification (NCBI taxonomy): domain Bacteria; kingdom Bacillati; phylum Actinomycetota; class Actinomycetes; order Mycobacteriales; family Nocardiaceae; genus Nocardia; species Nocardia sp. NPDC050713. The sequence goes on from NZ_JBFAHS010000006.1 coordinate 95,119, forward strand.
GACCACGCAGATCGCGGTGATGTCGGTCGCGCCGCGTGCGGCGAGCAATTCGAGGGTGTGGCGCATGGAGCCGCCGGTCGCCAGCATCGGGTCGAGCACGTACACCGGAATGCCGGACAGGTCGGCGGGCAGCGATTCCATGTACGGCACCGGCTGGTGAGTGGTCTCGTCGCGGGCGAGGCCGACGAAACCGACCTGGGCGTTGGGGATCAGCTCGGCGGCCGCATCGACCATGCCGAGCCCGGCGCGCAGCACCGGGACCAGCAGCGGCGGATGGGCCAGCCGCACGCCTTCGGCGAAGGCGACGGGGGTTTCGATTTCGTACCTGGTCACGGGCGCGTCGCGCAGCGCCTCGTAGACCAGGATGCCGGTGAGATCGCGCAGCGCGTTGCGGAATACCGCGTTGGGGGTGCGCGCGTCGCGCATCGTCGTCAGCAGGGTGGCGGCGAGTGGATGGTCCACGGTGTGCGTACGCATGAGGGAACGATAAGGTTCGAGGCGAGTTCGGCGTCGAACGTCCTCGTGAATTTTTTCCGAGGCGAGGGAACCGAATGGCAAGGCGGCGCGTCGAACCAGTTGGATGACGTACTCTGCCTGGGAACGAACAGATGGGGGAAGCACTATGGCAAAGATGTCGGCGGACACCGAGGGCATCGCCGCCTACGGCGCCACCGCCGAGGTGATGGCCGGTGAAATGGCCGGTGTCGCAGCGGGGGCCGCGGGCGCCTCGCCCGCGTTGCTCGGGCCGATCATGGGGCTCATCGGCGGGGATTTCATGGCCGCGTATTCCGCGGCGCACGCCGGACACGTCGCGTCGATCGCGCAACTGTCGGCCGTCCTGTCCAGCATGGGCGGCGCGGCGGCCGGAGCGGCCACCGTGCTCACCGAGACGGACATGAACAACGCGGCCGCGTTGAAGTCCGCCGACCTGGACGGATGAGCCGGTGATCGACGTCAACCTCTTGGTCAAGCCGCTGCTCGATCTGCTCGGCAGCTTCGGCACCGGCGTGCTGCCCAGCGGCGGCCCGGCCGACTCGCTGACCTCCACCTCGACGGCGCTGGATCAGCTGCATCAGTTGGGCCGCAACAGCATCAACCAGATGAACACCGCGTGGGACGGCGTCGCCGCCGACGCCGCGACCGCGAAGGCGCTGCGCGTGCAGACCTCCGCGGCCAACATCTCCGATCGCGGCAACGAGATGGCGACCGTCGTCGACCAGGCCGCCACCGAAGTCGAGACCGGGCAGAAGGATCTCAACGGCATCGTGCAGTCCTTCGTGAACACCGCGACGGCGCTCGGCCCGACGATCACCACGCCACCGGGTTTCGCGGCCCTGGTCGGCACCGCCATCGATCACCTGAACCAGGGACTCGGCGTGGTCGGTCGGGTGCGCAACGAGCTGGACACGCACACCGCGACCATGAGCCAGCTGACCCCGGCGCCCTCCAGCCCGTCGCTCGCGTCGCTGCCTGGCGCTATCACCAGCACGGCCGGCACCGGCATCCAGGGCCTGATGGGCGTGGTCGGCCAGGCCGGTTCGCTGATCACCAGCGTGGCGAGCAGTTCCGCGCAGAACGTCGCCAAGACGAGTCCCGGCACGAGCAACAATTCGAACTCGAACTCCACGAAGCCCGGCGACACCACCGCCACGCCGAGCACCAAGGACGGCGTGAAGATCACGCTGCCCGACGGTAGCGTCGTCGAGGCGCCGAACGAGAAGGCCGCGACCGCGGTCCAGTCGGCACTGAGCGCGGTCGGCACGCCCTACGTCTGGGGCGGCAACACCCCGGGCTCCGGCATCGACTGCAGTGGCCTCACCAAGTACGCCTACAGCGAGGCGGGCGTCGAACTGCCGCGCCTGGCTCAGGAACAGCACATCGGACACCCGCAGGTGTCGCCCGGCGATCTGATGCCGGGTGACCTGGCCGTATGGGACGGCCACGTCGCCATGGTCGTCGGCAACGGGCAGCTCGTCGAGGCCGGCGACCCGGTCTCGGTCAGTTCCATCCGAACGGAGAACATGGGTATGGAGTTCTACGGCTTCTACAGGCCGACAGCATGAGCGAACGCAGTGAGCGAATCATGTGCCAGCCCGCCGAGGGCATGCCGGAGCCGAGCGCCAGCGAGGCGGAGGCATGACCGAGCAGCAGGCCCAGCAGATTCCGAACGTCACCCTGGCCGTCAGCCAGAACCGGTCCGGCACCATCGCGGTGCGCGCGACCGACCAGGGCATGCCGGTCGAGATCAAGTTCGAGCGCAGTGAATACCGTTACGGCGCACAGGCTCTCGCCAACGAGATCCTGCGCCTGACGCAGCGCTCGGCCATCGCCGCGCGCGCCAAGCGCCGCGAGGTCCTCGCCGAGTCGGGCATGCCCGCCGACGTCCTGGACCGGCTCGGACTGCCCACCCGGCAGCAGGCGGTCGACGAACTCGACCGCATCGACGACGCCGACACGGGACCGACGAGCTGGATGCGGCCGGTATGAACGAGCGAAGCGAGGAATTGGCATGAGTGCCGAGATGGACGCGCTCGTCGCGAGCGCGACCCAGAAACTGGAAGCGCTCGAGGCCGCCCTGTACGGCCTGAAGCAGGTGCGCGGCCAGTTCACCACCGAAGATGGCGCGGTCACCGTCGAGGTGAACAGCGAGGGCGCGCTGGTCGGGTTGACGCTGTCGGAGGCGGTCACCTCGATGGCGCCCGCCGACGTCTCCCAGCTGATCGTCTGGGCCTGCAGGCAGGCCTCCGAGGACGCGGGAGCACAGCGCTCGAAGGTCGTTGCGACACTGAACGAGTCGTTCGCCCCGGCGCCCAACGGCGCGGCGGGCACAATTGGGGGCGGGCCGGATAGTGCCTGAGCCGGAAGGTCGATAGGCTTCCGCACATGGCTTCTGGAGACATCGTCCCGATCGAGCTCGGCCTGACCGACGGCGATCTCGTCACCCTGTGGGCACCGCGCTGGCGCGACGGTGACGACGAGTGGATGGCATTCCTCGGACACGAGGATTCCCTCTATGGTTTCGACACCGTCGCCGAACTGGCCGCGTTCATCCGGACCAGCTCCGACAACGACCTGGTCGACCATCCCGCGTGGAAGGTCGTCGCCGGACTGTCGGCGGTGGAACTGGAGCCGGAGGAGAACTTCACTTTCGACCTGGTCGCGGTGCCGGAGCTGGCCGCGGGCGATCCCGACGTGGACAGCATCGCCGAGCTGGAGGACACCCTCGGCATGGTCCGCAACATCGGCGAGGTGTGCGAGCTGGAGACGGTCACCAAGTTCTTCGGCTCACACCCGGTGCTCGGCGCGCTGCCCGGCGGGGTGAGCGCGTTCGTCGGTCGCGACGGCGAGGAACTCTGGGACCAGATCGGCGCGGCCATCGCCAAGGACTGGGACTCGGTGCTCGACGCCATCGACTCGGTGGTCGCCACCCCGGACGTGGACGCCGAGGCCGTCGCGGTCGCCGAGGCCGAGTTGCTCGCGGCCGAGGAGAACGTGGTCGACGCAGACGACGCGGCCGACAGCGACGAGGACGAGGAATTCGAGGCCGTCGACCTGGACGACGAGGACGAGGAGGAAGACGACTCGTTCTGGCACGAGGTCGGCATCGACCCGGTCAAGATCGTCACCGCGGACGGCACCTACTTCACGCTGCGCTGCTATCTCGACGACGAACCGATCTTCCTCGGCAAGAACGGCTCGATCACGGTGTTCACCTCCGAGCGCGCCCTCGCGCGCTACCTCGCCGACGAGCACGAGCACGATCTGGCGAGGGTGAGCACCTATGGCGAGGTGCAGACCGCCGCCGTGGACGGCTCGCTCGAGGTCGAGGTGACCGACGAGAACGTCTACGTGCTGCCCGGTCTGGCCGACGACCTGGCCGAGGGCCCGGAGGCAGTCGACATCGAACAGCTCGACCTGGCCGTCGAATTGTTCACCGACGCCGCCGACTACGCCGAGGACGACGCCGTCGAGCAGGCCCTTGCCCAGTCCACTCCCCTGGGCTGGTACGTGTCGTACCTGCTGAACCCGGACCCGACCCGGATGGCGCCGAACCCGCCGTTCGCCGCGGAGGCGCAGAGCTGGCGCGAGCTCGAGCGCGGGTTCGAAGCTCGGCTCGCGCCGCAGTAGTCCGCTGAGTTCGGGGCCGAATACGTTCGGCCCCGAACTCATTTCAGCCTGATCCAGATGTGCTCGGCGCGACCGAGCAGCCGCTCGTCGCTGCCGTACACCGCGCTGGCGGTGAAAATCTTGCGACCCTGCTCGCCGTGGCTTTCCCCGACCACGACGCACGGTTCGCCCACCTCGGGTAGGCCGAGCACCGCGGCCGTCATCGAGCCGAGCAGTGCGGGGCGGTCCAGCATGCCCGGCACCGACCAGCCACCCGGGCAGTCCAGCGCCGCCCACAGCAGCGCGTCTCCGATCGCCAGCGATTCGTCGGGCGTCCACGGTGCCGCGACCAGCCCCGCGCGCACCGTCCCCGGCTCGATACGCAGTCCATCTTCGCGTGCGTTTCCGCAGACGAAGCAGAGCGCGAACATGTCGTTGGTCTCGTACGAGCCCGTGGCCTTCTCCGCGATTTCGCGTGGAACGGGTCCCGGAACATCCCGTTCGAAGGCGCCCGCTCGCGATTCGGCGATCAGGCGCTCGCCGTCGAACAACTTGCCGTCCTCCAGCCGCAACGGCGTGTCCAGCGGAGCCGGGTTGCGCAACATGACGGTCACTGTGCCTTCGTCACGGTGCTCGGCGAGACGTCCGCAGACGTAACCGCCGTTACCCGAATCCGGCGGGCCGTTGAATCGACCGGGAATCTGCACACTCGTCACAACATCCCACGATAGACCGCCCTGTATGCCGTGCGCCGGTGGTCCGTCCGCGCCCTCGTTCAGCCGAGCAGCACCGCGTACCCCGGCTTGATGATGTCGTCGATGATGCGCAGCCGCTCCGGGAACGGGATGAAGGCCGACTTCATCGCGTTGATGGTGAACCGCTCCAAATCGCTCCAGCCGTAGCCGAAGGTCTCCACCAGCTTCAGCATCTCCGCGCTCATCGTGGTGTCGCTCATCAGGCGGTTGTCGGTGTTCACCGTGACGCGGAAGCGCAGCCGGGCGAGCAGATCGAACGGGTGCTTGTCCAGGGCGGGCACCGCACCGGTCTGCACGTTCGACGACGGACACAGCTCGAGCGGAATTCGCATGTCCCGCACGTAGTTCGCGACCAGCCCCAGTTCCGCGTCCTCGAGCGCGCCCGGCACGTGGATGTCGTCGGTGATGCGCACGCCGTGCCCGAGCCGGTCGGCGCCGCAGAACGCCAGCGCCTCGTGGATCGACGGCAGGCCGAACGCCTCGCCCGCGTGGATGGTGAAGTGCGCGCTGCTCGCCCGCATGTACTCGAACGCGTCGAGATGCCTGCTCGGCGGGAAGCCCGCCTCCGCACCCGCGATGTCGAAGCCGCCGACGCCACGGTCGCGCCAGCGCACCGTGAGCTCGGCGATCTCACGCGAACGCGCCGCGTGCCGCATGGCCGTGAGCAGACAGGTCACCACGATGGAATGGCCCGCCTCGGCGGCGGCCGCCTCGCCCTCACGGAAGCCGGCCAAGGTGTGCTCGACCACCTCGTCCATGCTCAGGCCGCGCTCCAGGTGCTGCTCGGGCGCGAAGCGGACCTCGGCGTACACCACGCCGTCGGCGGCCAGGTCCTCGGCGCACTCGCGAGCCACCCGGCGCAGGCCCTCCGGTGTCTGCATCACCGCGACGGTGTGCGCGAACGTCTCCAGGTAGCGCTCCAGGGAACCGCTGTCGGCGGCGTCGCGGAACCAGGCCGCCAGGGTGGCCTCGTCGGTGGCGGGTAGGTCTTCGTAACCGCAATCGGCGGCGAGCTCCAGCACCGTCGCAGGCCGCAGACCACCGTCGAGGTGATCGTGCAGCAGCGCCTTGGGAGCTTGGCGGATCGAGGCGAGGGTGAGCGGCATCGGTCCTGTCATGACCACACGTTAGCCGCGCCGCGCGGAATCGGCAGCGAAGTTCCGCCGTGTCAACCATCTCGTTGCCGGCGGGCCACGGCGCGGTTCACAGCGCGTCTCCGTAGCGACGCCGAGCACGGCCGGTTTCGGCGCTCAGGAACCGATCCGGTCCAAGATCAGCGGGACGTCCCCGATCGGCGCGGTGGCGCCGATGGTGATCGAATCCGCCAGTGCGGCAACGGCTCCCGGGATCGCGTCCGGCGTGTCGGTGTGCAGGGTGAGCAGCGGCTGTCCCGCGACGACCGGATCGCCCGGCTTGGCGTGCATCTCGATGCCCGCGCCGAACTGCACCCGGTCGCCCTGGCGGGCGCGACCGGCGCCGAGGCGCCACGCGGCGACGCCGACGCCCATGGCGTCCAGGCGGGTCAGAACGCCGTCGCGCTCGGCGCGGACAGTTTCGGTGTGCGTGGCGCGCGGCAGGGCCGCGTCCGGGTCACCGCCCTGGGCTCGCACCATCGCGCGCCAGTGATCCATCGCCCGTCCGTCGGCGAGTGCGTCGGCCGGATCGATGTCCAGGCCCGCCAGCGCCACCATCTCCCGCGCCAGCGCGAGGGTGAGCTCGACGACGTCGGCGGGCCCGCCACCGGCCAGCACCTCTACCGATTCGGCCACCTCGAGCGCGTTGCCCGCGGTGCGCCCCAGCGGGGTGTCCATCGCGGTGAGCAACGCGACCGTGCGCACCCCGGCGTCCGCGCCGAGCTCGACCATGGTCGTGGCCAGTTCGCGGGCCGCGCCGTGGTCCTTCATGAACGCGCCCGCTCCGACCTTCACGTCGAGCACCAGCGCGCCGGTGCCCTCGGCGATCTTCTTGCTCATGATCGAGCTGGCGATCAACGGGATCGACTCGACCGTGCCCGTGACGTCGCGCAGGGCGTAGAGGCGCTTGTCGGCGGGCGCGAGGTCGGCCCCCGCCGCGCACACGACCGCGCCGATCGCCGGGTCGGCCAGGATCTCGCGCATGCGCGGCACGTCGATGTCGGCCCGCCAGCCTGGGATCGACTCGAGCTTGTCCAGAGTGCCGCCGGTGTGACCCAGCCCACGTCCGGACAGTTGCGGCACCGCCGCGCCACACGCGGCGACCAGCGGCGCGAGCGGCAGCGTGATCTTGTCGCCGACCCCGCCCGTGGAGTGCTTGTCCACCGTGGGGCGCGGCAGATCCGTGAAGTCCATTCGCCGTCCAGAGGCGATCATCGCGGCCGTCCAGCGGGCCGTCTCCCTGCGCGTCATCCCGCGCCAGACAATGGCCATGGCCAGCGCCGACATCTGCTCGTCGGCCACCGCGCCCCTGGTGAATCCGTCGACCACCCAGTCGATCTGCGCGTCCGAGAGCCCCCCGCCATCGCGCTTGGTCGTGATGATCGAAACCGCGTCCACACCCGTCACCCGGCCAGTCTGGCACGACACTCCACCGCGGCTGGTTCTTGTCAGTGACCTCCGATAGCCTCGCCGCATCAATCGATCGACAAAGGGGGAATCAGATGACCTGCTCAGATCTGGATCGTCGAACGGCCAGGATCGAGACACGCGTCGCCGACCTCGAAGAGACGCTGCTGCGGGATGTGCGCGGCGTGAAGATCTACGCGAACCGGCTCGCTGCCCAGTCGTCCGCCATCGGCGAGGGTGTCGCGTTGATGATGCAGCGAATGGGGCTCACTCCCATTCACGTGCCGAGCGCCGAGACGCCGACGCAGGCGGAGATCGACGAATCGTTCGAGGCCGACTGCTGACGCCCCCTACTGCTGTCCGGCGCTGAGGTCGTCGGGACCGAAGGCGTCGGGCAGCAGGGCGCTCAGCCGGACGGGGCCCGTGCGGTGGTCCACCAGGAGATCGCGGCCGCCGTGCTCGTAGAGAAGCTGTCGGCAGCGACCGCACGGCATCAGGATTTCGCCGCGGGAATCGCAGACCGAGACCGCCGCGAGACGCCCGCCGCCGCCCGCGAATAAGTTACCGACGAGTACGCATTCGGCGCAGAGGCCCAATCCATATGAGACATTTTCCACATTGCAACCGCTCACAATTCGACCGTCCGAAGTGAGAGCCGCGGCGCCGACCGGGAAACGAGAGTAGGGCGCATAGGCATTGCGCATAACTCGAATAGCATTGTCGCGCAAAACATTCCACTCGATTTCCGGCATCGTGAACCTCCCGCCGAACCACCGCGACGAGGCCGCGCGAGAGCCCGCGCGCACCCCATTACGCATCAACAAAGGTAAACCTAACCCAGCGGAATGTCGCGCAACGCACGGCACGCCGAATTAGTTCCGCGAAACCGAGAGGATTAGAGTCCACAACAGATCGGTTCAGGTTCCCGGCGGGCCTCGTGCGAACGGAGCACCGTACTCCAGCACACTTGGAGCACAGCGCAGCAACCTGGGCATTCGCCCCCTTCACGCGGCCGGCCCGGGACCTGAGACCGGGTCCATCAACGACGTTGGAGGCACCGCACTCTATGACCACGATCGAAGCTCCGGCCCAGCCGAAGCGGAAGACGCTGTACCGAGGCGACCCCGGAATGTGGTCCTGGGCGCTGCACCGGATCACCGGTGTCACCATCTTCTTCTTCCTCTTCGTGCACGTTTTGGACACTGCACTCGTCCGGGTCAGCCCGGAGACCTACGACGCGGCGATCGAGACCTACAAGACGCCGCTCGTCGCGCTGATGGAGATGGGCCTCGTGGTCTGCGTGCTGTTCCACGCGCTCAACGGCGTCCGCGTGATCCTCGTCGACTTCTGGTCCCAGGGCCCGCGCTACCAGCGGCAGATGCTCTGGATCGTGCTCGCCATCTGGATCCTGGTCTCGGCCGCCGGTATCGGCCGCCAGTTCTTCTACCTGTTGACGGAGCACTGATCGCGATGACCGCACCTGTTCTCGGTAAGTCTTACGACCGTCCGGCCAGCCTGGATCTGCCTCGCTCGCCGCGCGCTCGCTCCAGCAACAACTTCGAGAAGTACGCGTGGCTGTTCATGCGCTTCTCCGGCCTGCTGCTGATGGTCCTGGTGCTGGGCCACATGTTCATCATGCTGATGATCGACGGCGGCGTGCAGCGACTGAACTTCGCCTTCGTCGCGGGCCGCTGGGCCTCCCCGTTCTGGCAGATCTGGGACCTCACCATGCTGTGGCTGGCCCAGCTGCACGGCGGCAACGGTCTGCGCACCGTGATCGACGACTACTCCCGCAAGGACTCGACCCGGTTCTGGCTCAAGACCCTGCTGGTGATCTCGATGATCCTGGTCACGGGCGTCGGCACCTACGTCATCTTCACCTTCGACCCCAACATCAGTTAGGAACAGGCCCTCGCATGAGTGAGCGCAGCGAACGAATCATCGACACAGCGTGCTTCGCACATGCCGGAGCTGAGCGGAGCGAGGCGCAGGCATGAGTGAATCGCGACCGATTCAGGAACACCGCTACGACGTCGTCATCGTCGGCGCCGGTGGCGCGGGCATGCGCGCGGCGATCGAGGCCGGTCCCCGGGTCCGCACCGCCGTGCTGACCAAGCTGTACCCGACCCGTAGCCACACCGGCGCCGCCCAGGGCGGCATGTGCGCCGCGCTGGCCAACGTCGAAGAGGACAACTGGGAGTGGCACACCTTCGACACCGTCAAGGGTGGTGACTACCTGGTCGACCAGGACGCCGCGGAGATCATGGCCAAGGAGGCCATCGATGCGGTGATGGACCTCGAGAAGATGGGTCTGCCGTTCAACCGGACCCCCGAGGGCAAGATCGACCAGCGTCGCTTCGGCGGTCACACCCGCGATCACGGCAAGGCTCCGGTCCGCCGCGCGTGCTACGCCGCCGACCGCACCGGCCACATGATCCTGCAGACGCTGTACCAGAACTGCGTCAAGCACGACGTGGAGTTCTACAACGAGTTCTACGTGCTCGACCTGGTACTCACCGAGACCGACCGCGGTCCGGTCGCCACCGGTGTGGTCGCCTACGAGCTGGCCACCGGCGAGCTGCACGTCTTCCACGCCAAGTCGATCGTGTTCGCCACCGGCGGCTCGGGCCGGATGTACAAGACCACCTCGAACGCGCACACGCTGACCGGCGACGGCATGGCGATCGTGTTCCGCAAGGGTCTGCCGCTGGAGGACATGGAGTTCCACCAGTTCCACCCGACAGGTCTGGCCGGTCTCGGCATCCTGATCTCGGAGGCGGTCCGCGGTGAGGGCGGCATCCTGCGCAACGCGTCCGGCGAGCGGTTCATGGAGCGCTACGCGCCCACCATCAAGGACCTCGCGCCGCGCGACATCGTCGCCCGCTCGATGGTGCTCGAGGTGCTCGAGGGTCGCGGCGCCGGTCCGAACAAGGACTACGTGCTCATCGACGTGACCCACCTCGGCGAGGACGTGCTCGAGGAGAAGCTCCCGGACATCACCGAGTTCTCCCGCACCTACCTGGGTGTGGACCCGGTGAAGGAGCCGGTGCCGGTCATGCCGACCTGTCACTACGTGATGGGTGGCATCCCGACCCGGATCCGCGGCGAGGTGCTGCGCAACAACACCGACATCGTGCCCGGCCTCTACGCCGCGGGCGAGTGCGCGTGCGTCTCGGTGCACGGCTCCAACCGCCTCGGCACCAACTCGCTGCTCGACATCAACGTGTTCGGCCGCCGCGCGGGCATCGCCGCCGCGGAGTACGCCCAGCGCACCGAGTTCGTCGACATGCCGGAGAAGCCGGCGCAGATGGTCACCGACTGGCTGGCCATGCTGCTGTCGGAGCACGGTGACGAGCGGGTCGCCGACATCCGCACCGAGCTGCAGTACACGATGGACATGAACGCCGCCGTGTTCCGCACCGAGGACACCCTCAAGCAGGCCCTCACCGACATCCACGCGCTCAAGGAGCGGTACTCGCGGATCTCGGTGCAGGACAAGGGCAAGCGGTACAACAGCGACCTGCTCGAGGCCGTCGAGCTCGGCTTCCTGCTCGAGCTGGCCGAGGTCACCGTCGTCGGCGCGCTGAACAGGAAGGAATCGCGCGGCGGCCACGCCCGCGAGGACTACCCGGACCGCGACGACGTGAACTTCATGCGGCACACCATGGCCTACAAGGAGAGCCCCGAGCTCATCTCCGACATCCGCCTCGACTTCAAGCCGGTGGTGCAGACCCGTTACGAGCCGATGGAGCGTAAGTACTGATGACTGCTGTTGCCGAAGCACCCTCTTCGCAGAAGCCCGCTCCGGTCCCCGACGGCTCGGTGATGATCACCGTCAAGGTGGCCAGGTTCAACCCGGAGGACGACAAGGGCGCGCACTGGGAGTCCTTCCAGGTGCCGGTCCTGCCGACCGACCGCTTCCTGAACGTGCTCATCTACATCAAGTCCTACCTGGACGGCACGCTCACCTTCCGCCGCTCGTGCGCGCACGGCGTCTGCGGTTCGGACGCGATGCGGATCAACGGCGTGAACCGGCTGGCCTGCAAGGTGCTGATGAAGGACATGCTGCCCAAGGGCGGCAAGTCGCTCACCGTCACCGTCGAGCCGATCCGCGGCCTGCCCGTGGAGAAGGACCTCGTCGTCGACATGGAGCCGTTCTTCGACGCGTTCCGCGCGGTGAAGCCTTACCTGATCACCACGGGTAACGAGCCGACCCGCGAGCGCATCCAGAGCCAGGCCGACCGCGCCCGGTTCGACGACACCACCAAGTGCATCCTGTGCGCCTGCTGCACCACCTCCTGCCCCGTGTACTGGAGCGACGGCAGCTACTTCGGCCCGGCCGCGATCGTGAACGCCCACCGCTTCATCTTCGACAGCCGCGACGAAGCCGCCCGCGAACGCCTCGACATCCTCAACGACGTCGAAGGCGTCTGGCGCTGCCGCACCACCTTCAACTGCACCGACGCCTGCCCCCGCGGCATCGAGGTCACCAAGGCCATCCAGGAAGTCAAGCGAGCCCTCCTCTTCGCCCGCTGACCCCCGGACCCACCGGCCGAACAACGAAGGCCGCCACCATCCAAACATGGTGGCGGCCTTCGTCGTTGGCGCTCCGCCCCGCGACCGGCACGCACCGATCCGCAGCGTCGAGGGCTACGAATACCCATCGATATTGCTGGGTACTCTGCTGGAGATTTATCATGAGACATATGAAGACCATGATCGACCTCAACGACGAAGCGTTGGCGCTGGCCGCCAAGGAGCTGGGCACGACCACGAAGAAGGACACGGTCAATGCCGCGCTCGAGTTCGTGGCCGATCGCAGGCGACGGATCGAGCAGGTGCTGAACGATCCCCACGGGTTCGGGGTCGGGCCGGACATCGATGATCCGGAAATCATGCGCCAGGCTCGCCGTTGACCGAAACGACACCACTGCGGCTGCATCTCGTGGACACCTCAGCGGCCGCTCGCATCAGGCATGCACCGGTACAAAGCGTCATCGCGGGCCTCATCGCCGACCGCGCCGCCGCGACCTGCGTAACCGTCGACCTCGAGGCCGGATACTCCGGCCGCAATCTCGCCGACGTCCAGAACATCGGCCAACGACGACGCTCCCTGTACATCAACCTGCCGATCAACGAAACCATCGCCGATCGCGCCCGGGAAGTTCAGCTGCTGATGGCGCGCAGGAGTCAGCATCGTTCAGCCGGAATCATCGATCTGCTCACCGCCGCCGTGGCCGAGTTCCACGGCGCGGTCCTCGTCCACTACGACGCCGACTTCGAGCACATCGCGGCCGTAACCCGGCAACCACAGGTGTGGGTCGTTCCCCAGGGCAGCTTGAACTGACTCACTCGCGTGTGGGTCCGCAGATGCCGCCCACGGGATTCGCGCAGTGGACCGCTCAAAGGACTGGGGAGCGCTCTGTGCGGCGGGCGAAGGGTGGGGCGTGTTCGGGGCGGAGGCCGATGCCGCCGACGTAGGCGGTGATGGCGCGTAGCCGGGGCGAGCGGCGGAGCAGGCGTAGGGGCGCTGGGAGGTGGTGTTCATCGAGGGTGGCGTCGAGGGCCGGGTGGATGAGCATGTCGTGTTCGCCGCGCTGGGTCTGCTGGACGACCGCCGCGGGGAGAGAGCGGCGGCGTTGGACGCGGGCCAGGTCGGTGCGGCGAATTGTGCCGTGGCGCAAGGGTTCGGCGAGGTAGCGGGCGGTGGCGACGGCGTCTTGGATCGCGAGGTTGACGCCGACGCCGCCGACCGGTGACATGGTGTGCGCGGCGTCGCCGATGCACAGCACGCCGTCGGCGTACCAGCGGCGCAGGCGGTTCATCCCGGTCCGCAGGACGGCGACATCGTCCCAGTCGCGGATGGCGGCCAGTTGCCGATCCGAGAAACCGCACAACTCGCCCAGACGGGACCGCCACGCCGCGATGTCCTCGCTTCGCCGCTGCTCGTCGGTGCCTTTCGCGATGAGGTAGGCGACCTGCTGGTAGTCGCCGCGGTCCATCGCGACCGCCACCTGACCACCGCCGAACCAGCCGAACACCTCGCCGTCGCCGCTGTGAGCCTTCGGGACTCGGACCTGCCACACATCCATCGGAACCTCGAACTCGCGCACCGGCAGTCCGGATTCGCGGCGCACCACCGACCACCTGCCGTCGCAGCCGACCGTGAGATCCGCCGTTAGCGCCCGCGATCCACCGTCCGCATCGGTGTAGTCGACGCCGGTGACCCGGCCGTCGTCGTCGCGGCGCAATCCGGTCACGGTGCAATTGCGACGGAGGGTGAACGTCGGCTCCTCGGAAGCGGCAGCGCAGAGCAGATCGAGGAAATCGCCCTGGGGCACCATCGCGATGTGCTTGTGCCGACCGGGAATTCGACTGAAATCCGCCATCACGACGACGGTGTCGCCGATGCGTATCCGCATCTGCCGCAGGCGCCCGGCCGGAATTCTCGCGAACCGTTCACCCAAGCCGAGTTCGTCGAGAAGGCGCAGTGTCGACGGGTGGACGGTGTCGCCGCGGAAGTCCCGGCGGAAGTCGGCGTGCTTCTCGAGCACGGTCACCTCGACGCCCGCGCGAGCCAGCAACAGTCCGAGCATCATCCCCGCTGGGCCGCCACCCACGACGACGCACCCCGTTCGTTCGATCATGGCGCCAGGCTAGCAGAAGTTAGACTCTGTCTAAATTTCGATGGCATGTAAGAATCCAGGCATGGGACTGCGGGAACAGAAGAAGCGGAAGACCAAGCAGGCTCTGGTCGAGGCGGCCCTGCGATTGTTCGCCGAGAAGGGTTACGACAACACCACGGTCGCCGAGATCGCCGCCGCCGCACAGGTTTCCTACGCGACCTTCTTCAACTACTGCACCGCCAAGGAAGACGTCGTCTTCGCCGACGACGACCTCTACGACGAACTCCTCGCCGAGATCTTCGCCGCCCGCGTCCCACGCGAAGGCCCCGCCGACCTGCTGTTGCGCGTGATCGATCAGCTGAGCGCGGCGACGAGCTGGAGTTTCCCGCTCGACCACGAACTCACCCACATACGAGCACGTCTCATCGCCGAGGTGCCCGCCCTGCGCGCTGCCGCTCTGCTGCGCAACGCGGGACTGCGGCAGCGCCTGACCGAAGCCCTCCTCGACGCCTACCCCGCCGACCTCGACGACCTGCACGCGGCGGCGTTGAGCGGTGCGATGGTCGGTGCGGTCGACGCGGTGCTCGACGACTCCGCCAGAGGAAAGCTGACACCCACCACGATCACCGGCATCGTGCACCGAGCCGCTGAGATCGGCCTGCGCGGCCACCTGTCGGAGGGAGCACGGCACGAGCGGTGACGCCGCGAAACGTGGCATCGCGCAAGCAGGTATTTACCGTCCACCCGGCAACCGCAGGCGCGGGTCGTCCTCGGGGCAGCATGAGCCGACTCATTCCCGGCCGAGGGGAAGGGGAGTCGCGCAGGACCAGTGTTCGCCCGCGAGGACCACGTGGTCGAGGAAGCGCAGGCCTACGGTGCGGGACGCTTCGATGAGGGCGGTGGTGGTACGGCGGTCGTCGAGGCTGGGGGTGGCGGTGCCGGAGGGGTGGTTGTGGACGAGGGCGAAGGCGCGGCCGTCGTGGCGCAGCACGGTGTTGAGGATTTCGCGGATCGGGACGGCGACCTGATCGACCGCGCCTTCGGCGACGAACACCTTCTGCCGCAAGCGATTCTGGGTGTCGCAGACCAGCACGAGAACCCGTTCCACGCGGACGCCGTCGAACAGCGGGCGGGCGATGCGGACGACATCGAGGGCGCTCTCCAGGTGCGGGGCGGCCTCGGGTTCGGCGCGTGCCCTGCTGCCGAGCTGGAAGGCCGCGATGATCGCGGCGGCCTTGGCCACCCCGATCCCGGCTCTGCGGAACAGTTCCTCGGGCCGAGCCTTGGCCAGGCCCGGGATGCCGCCGTATTCGGCGAGGAGCTCCGCGGCCAATTCCAGCGCACTCTCGCCCCGGCGACCCTGACCGAGCAGCAGGGCGAGCAATTCGCTGTCGCTGAGCGCGTGCGGGCCGAGCGCGAGCAGTCGCTCGCGCGGGCGTTGGCCGAAGGGCAGGTTGGCGATCGGTACCGACATCACAATCCCCCTCGAATGCGTTGGAGAGTTCGGATTGTGCCAGCGGCCACCGACAGGTCGGGTGGGCGCGCGGTTCGGGCAGAATGAGGGAACGAACCGATCGGGGGGACGAATGTCTGGTTGGCGCAAGAACTCCAACAACTCGGCGGCCCACGGCCGCGACGGCGCGGCACACGCCGTGCGCGCACTGGGCGCAGCCGCGCTGCTGACGCTCGCGGCCTGCGGCGGCTCCGACACCGCGGCGAGCCCGGACCTCGGCAGGTACTACGACCAGCACGTCGCATGGGGTTCCTGCGCGGACTTCCCGCACGGCGCCGAGCTCGCGGCGGGCGGCCTCGAATGCGGGCGGGTGACCGTCCCGCTCGACTACGCCGAGCCCGACGGCGCGACGGCTTCGATCGCCGTCTCCCGCCTCCCCGCCCGCGGCGAGCGGGTCGCTTCCCTGCTCACCAACCCCGGCGGCCCCGGATCGCCCGGAATCGTGATGCCGCTGATGTTCGCGAAAAGCGAGGTGGCGCAACGTTTCGACGTGATCGGCGTCGATGTCCGCGGCCTCGGCGCCTCCACGCCGAAGGTGGTGTGCCTGACGCCGGAGGAGTACCAAGCGGAGCGCAACGAGCTCGACGTCGACTATTCACCCGAAGGCATCGCGCAGACCGAACGCGAGAACCGCGACTACGTGGCGAAATGCGTACAGCGCACGGGTGTCGACGTGCTGGCCAATGTCGGGACCCGGGATGTGGCACGGGATTTCGACGTGATCCGGGCGGCGCTCGGCGACGAGAAGCTGACCTACTACGGCGGCTCCTACGGCACCCGCCTCGGCTCCACCTTCGCCGAGATGTTCCCCGACCGCGTGCGCGCCATGGTCCTCGACGGCGGCGTCGACCCGGCCACCGACATGGTCGACGCGGTGGTCTTCTCGCGCGGCTTCCAACAGGCCTTCGACGCCTACGCCGCCGAATGCGCCAAGGCGCCGGACTGCCCGCTCGGCACCGACCCGGCCCGCGCCACCGCGGCCTTCCACGCCCTCGTCCTCCCGCTGATCGACCGACCGGCCGCCACCGCCGACCCGCGCGGCCTCGGCTATCGCGACGCGCTCAGCGCGGTGGCCAATTCGCTGTACAACCCGGCGGGCTGGCCCGGTATCACCGAGGGCCTGAAGGAGCTGGCCGACGGCCGCGGCGACGCTCTGCTGGCGTTCGCGGACGTCATCGCGAGCCCGAGCATCGTCGAGCGGGATTTGCAGCAGGCGGTGTTCTGCCTCGAGGAGAAGCGCGTCACCGATCGCGCCGAGGCCGCCGAACTGGACCGCCGCACCCGCTCCGCCGCACCGATTTTCGACGACGGTCGCGGCACCGGACAGGCTCCCCTCGGCGTCTGCGCCTTCTGGCCGGTGCCGACGAATTCCCAGCCGCACGTCCCCTCGGTATCGAATCTGCCGAAGGTCGTCGTCGTCTCCGTCACCGGCGATCCGGCCACCCCGCACGAGGGCGGGAAGAACCTGGCCCGCGCGCTCGGCGCTTCCCTGGTCACCTACGAGGGTGTGCAGCACGGCGTCTTCGGCCAGGGTGTGGCGTGCGTGGACGAGCCGGTGTCGCGGTATCTGATCGACCTCACCCCACCACCCGAAGGACTGGTCTGCCGGTCGGCCTGAGCGGATCCCAGCAGGCGCGACAACCGCCGGTTCGGGCACACTGTTCGGCGAACCGCTACCCAGGAGAAGGCGAATAGTGCGAAGGCGCAGGACAATTCAGGGCGTGGCGCGGTCGTGGTTTCCGCGCGCGGCGCTGGCGGCGCTGCTGCTCACCACGGCGGCGTGCGCGGACGATGAACCGCTCGTCGCGCCGGCTCCGACCCTGGAACCGTTCCTCCGCCAGACCCTCACCTGGGAGTCGTGCGAGAACTATCCCGGCGGCGCGGGGCTTTCCGCCGAGGGCATCGAATGCGCGCGGGTGACGGTTCCACTGGACTACGCCGATCCCGGGGGCGAGACCGCCCGTATCGCCATCTCCCGGCTGCGGGCGCGCGGCGAGCGCGTCGCCGCGATCCTCACCAACCCGGGCGGCCCGGGCGGGCCCGGCCTGGACATGCCGAGGATGCTGGCGAAAACGCCGCTGGCCGAACGCTTCGACGTGATCGGCATGGATGTGCGCGGACTCGGCGCCTCGACGCCGCTGGTGCGCTGCCCGTCCGCGGAGGAGACGCGGACGGAGCGGTTGATACTCGGGGCCGGCCATGCCTTCGGCGAGATCGATCAACTGGAAGAGGAGGCCGAGGACTACGCCGTCTCGTGTGCGGCCGGTTCGGGGACGAAGCTGCTCGCACATGTCGGGACCGTCGATGTGGCCAGGGATCTCGATGTGATCAGGACGGTGCTCGGCGAGCAGAAGCTGACGTACTTCGGTGGTTCCTACGGCACCCGTCTCGGTTCCACCTTCGCCGAGATGTTCCCGGACCGGGTCCGGGCGATGGTGCTGGACGGTCCCCTCGATCCGGCGGCCAACATGGGTGATCCGGTGGCCGACGCCGCCGCGTTCCAGCGGGCATTCGAGGCCTACGCGGCGGACTGCGCGACGGCACCCGACTGTCCTCTCGGCACCGACCCCCGGCAGGCGACCGAGGTCTACCGGAAGCTGACCCTGCCGCTGATCAGCCATCCCGCGGCCACCACGGATCAGCGCGGAGTGGATTTCTTCGATGCGGCCGACGGGGTGATCGCCTCGATGTACAGCCCGGCACTCTGGCCGCAGCTCACCGCAGCCCTCGCCGAGCTGACCCGGGGCCGTGGTGACGCCCTCCAGGCGATCATCACCGGCCATTCCGAGTCCATCGGGATGGGCGTGCACCGGACGGTGAAGTGCCTCGAGGAGGTCAGAGTCACCGAGCGGGCACAAGTAACCCAGCAGGAACGCCGAATCCGCGAGGTCGCCCCCATTTTCGACAGCGGACTGCCCATCACCGAATCCCCCTTGGACGTGTGTGCGTTCTGGCCGGTGCCGCCGAATTGGCAGCCGCATCCGCCGGTGATCACGGGCCTGCCGAAAGTGGTCGTCGTGGCGTCCACCGGCGATCCGGCGACACCGTACGAGGGCGGCGTGCGGCTGGCCGAGGCCCTCGACGCACCACTGATCACCTACACGGCCACCCAGCACGGCGTCGTGTTCAAGGGCGTGCGTTGCGTGGACGAGCCGGTCATGAAATACCTGATCGAACTCGTTCCACCACCGGACACACGGTGCGTACCACAGCGATAGGCCGCGGGTCGGGCCTCCGCCTTCGCTCCGACCATGCATGGGACTGTCGACGGACGTCGTCCGGCAGCGCCCGTCTAACTGTCGACGGTGACGGCCTCCGGCGCGGGTAGTGCGCACAGCACACCCGAGGCCAGTTTCTCGAGGTGATGGAGTTGCCGCTCGTGCACCACGATTCGGCGCAACGCCTCGTTGACGGTGGCGTTGCTGTTGGCCGTCCCCATGATCGCGGCGGCGGCGGCCAACAGCTTCTGGTCGAGATCGATCCGCACGGTATGCATGCGTCCTCCTTCGTACTTTCGCCATCTTGCGGCATCACCCCCGCTCATGTCCGGCAAATCGCGTACACGCGCCGCGATACCGGGCTTGACTCGATACCCCATGGGGGTATAGTTCGAGACATGGAACACGGCCACGGAGCACATCACGCACACGCCGGGCACGCAGGGCATTCCGAACCGACCGCGCACGAAGGACATGCGGCCGGTCGGCACGAGAGCACGCACAGCGCGCAGCAAGCCCACACCGCCGCAGCGGACCACTCCGCACACGCCGAGCATCGTCCGGCGGCAACTTGGAAAATGGCCGCGACCGCGACGCTGCACTGCCTCACCGGCTGCGCCATCGGCGAGGTGCTCGGCCTGGTCATCGGCACCGCGCTGGGCTGGAGCACGTTGCCGACGATGGTGCTCGCCATCGTGCTCGCCTTCGTCTTCGGCTACGCGCTGACCATCCGCGGCGTGATGAAGGCGGGCGTCGCGTTCGGCGCCGCCCTGTCCGTCGCCTTCGCCGCCGACACTCTCTCGATCACCGTCATGGAGATCACCGACAACGCGGTGCTGCTCGCGGTGCCCGGCGCCATGCACGCCGGACTCACCGACGCCCTCTTCTGGGGCGCGCTCGCCTTCGCTTTCGCCGTCGCCTTCGTGGTCACCACACCGGTGAACAAGTGGTTGATCGGGCGCGGCAAGGGGCATGCGGTGGTGCACGTGTACCACGCAGGTCACTGAATCGCCAGTGTCACCGTTTCCATGAACGAGACCGGCAATCGACGGAAACCGCTCGGCCAGCTAGGCAGTGTGTACAGCTGGCCGGGCTTTCGTTGTCGGAACGGTCAGGCGGTGCTTGCATCGAGATATGTTCACCGAGGCTCAGCTGTACTCGCCGGTCACCCGCAGCGGCGACGGCGACGTGACGGTGCATTTGAGCGATGAGCACCCCGGCGTGCACGACCCCGAGTACCGGGCGCGCCGCAACGCCATCGCCGCTCTCGCGCTGGCCTACCGGCCGGGCGAACCCGTACCCGAGATCGACTACACCGAGGAAGAACAACAGGTCTGGCGGATCGTCTCCGCCGAACTGGCTCGCAAACACCGCACCTACGCGTGCGCGGAAGTGCTGGACGCCGCGTCCCGGCTCGACCTACCCGGCGACCACATCCCGCAACTCGACCAGGTGACAGCGGCACTCGCCCCGCTCACCGGCTTCCACTACGTCCCCGCCGCCGGCCTGGTGCCGCTGCGCGAGTTCTTCGGCTCTTTCGCGGACCGGGTGTTCCACTCGACGCAGTACATCCGGCATCACTCCGCCCCGCTCTACACGCCCGAGCCCGACGCCATCCACGAGATCATCGGGCACGCCAACCAGATCGCCAGCCCCCGCTTCGCCGCCATCTACGAAACCGTCGGCGCGGCGGTCGCCCGGTTGACCACCGAGACGGCGCTGAAATTCCTGGCCGATGTGTTCTGGTTCTCGATGGAGTTCGGCGTCGTCCGCGAGCACGGCGAAATCCGCTGCTACGGGGCGGGTCTGCTGTCCTCCTACGGCGAGCTGGACGAGTTCCGGCGGGCCGAGCTGCGGCCGCTCGACGTGGTCGCGATGGGAACCGCTACCTACGACATCACCCACTACCAGCCGATTCTCTACTGCGCCGAGTCGGTTTCGGAGATCGAGGACGTGATCGGCGGCTTCTTCGCCGAGATGGACGACGACACTCCCCTGCGTGCCTTGCGCGATCAGAAGCGGCCATCGGTGGCCGGGGCGAGCTGACGCGGTCAATCGACGGAAGGGTCCAGCGGCAGACCGGCGTCGAGGAAGTCCATCGCGCGCCCGAGGTTGTCCGCGTTCACCGGCGCGCGCAACGAGATGGCGAGGCCCGCTCCGGCGATCGCACCGGCCGCCACACGGACCTCGAAATCGTCGGCGGGGCGGTCGAGGTATTCGGCGAGCAGCTCGGCGATCATCTCGATGCCGCGCTCGAGCTCGATGCCGATCGCCGCGCGCAGTTCCGGCACGTGGTAGAGCAGGGCTTGGCGCTCCTGCTCGAAGGCCAGTTCCTCGGGCGTCAGGGTGGCGAACGCCGTGTCCATCGCTTGCCGGAAGGCGAGAATCGGGGAAAGCCCGCGCGGCTGGCGGCGGATCTCATCGATCAGCACCGGGTCCAGGTCGTCGGCGATGACCAGCTGCTCCTTGGTCGGGAAGTAGCGGAAGAAGGTGCTCGGCGAGACGTCGGCCGCCGCGGCGATCTGCTCGATCGTGGTCTCCCCGTAGCCCTGCTCGCGGAACAGGCGGAAGGCCTCGGTGCGAATCGTCCGGCGGGTCCGCTCCTTCTTCCGTTCCCGCAATCCCGGCGCCGCGACACCCTCACCCGTTGACTCAACCGACATGCGTCGATTCTGACTCATCGAGCGCCGCCGCGGCGGCAGGTGCGTCGACCGGCTCCGGCGCGCGGCGCGGCAGCACCCACAGCGCCAGCGGCACCGACACCGCGCACAGGCCGGCGCAGACCCACAGCATCAGGCTCATCCCGCCGACGAAAGCCGATTGGACCTGCGCCAACGCGTCCGCGTTTCCGCTCGCCTTCGCCGCGGCCGCCCCGCCGCTCACGCCGTCGTCGTAGGGCGCGACGTTCAGCGCACCGAGTTCGGCGCGGTACCGGGTGACGAGCACGGTGCCGAGCAGCGCGACGCCGATGGTGCCCGCCGCCTGCCGCAGCGCCTGCATCAGCGCGGACCCGACGCCGCTGCGCGCGACGTCCAGATCGTCGATGGCGACCGACATCGCGACCGGCATGCCTATTCCCATGCCGACGCCGACCAGCGTGATCCAGCACGCGGTGAACCAATAGGCGCTGTCCACGTCGGTCATCGCGCCCGAGCCGAGGCCGATGCCGAGCAGCACGAGCCCGGCCGTGACCGCCACCCGCGCACCGGCTTTCGGCAGCAGCCGATCTCCCAGCCGCGCCCCGACCACCACGCCGCCGATCATCGGGAGCAGCCGCAGACCGCTGCCGAGCGCGTCGGCGCCGAGCACCTCCTGGTAGTACTGCGGCACGGTGAAGAACATGCCGAACATCGCGAAGGTGATCAGCACGGCGAACACAGAGCCCCAGCGGAAACCTTTGGCGCGGAACAATTCCAGGTCGATCAGCGCGTGCCGGGCGCGCCGCTGCCACAGCAGGAACGCCGCCATCGCGATCGCGCCCGAGGCGAGCAAGATCCAGGCCGTCGCGTCGCCCCAGCCCTCTTCGCCGAAGCGAATGAAACCGTAGGTGATACCGAGCATCCCGAGCATCGACAGCAACACACCGGGCAGATCGATCGGACGCCGTTCCGGATTGCGCGATTCCGGCACCAGCGCGGTCACCGCCGTCGCGGCGAGCACCACCATCGGCACGTTGATCAGGAAGACCGAACCCCACCAGAAGTTGTCGACCAGCCAGCCGCCGAGCACCGGACCCAGCGGCAGTCCGAGCGAGGTCGCGGTGACCCAGATCGACATGGCGCGGGCCCGTTCGCGCTGCTCGGGGAACAGCACCGGAAGCACCGCCATGGACAACGGCGTCATGGCCGCCGCGGCGATACCGAGCGCCACCCGCGCGGCGATCAACTGCCCCGAGGTGTCGGCGAAGGCGCAGGCGAGCGAAGCGAGACCGAACAAGACGAGCGCGGCGAGCAGGATCTTCTTGCGTCCGTACCGGTCGCCGAGCGCGCCCGCGGGCAGCATGAACGCCGCGAGCGTCAGCGTGTAAGCCGAGCTGAACCATTGCAGCGCACCGGTATTCGCGTGCAGGTCGACCGCGAGGGTGGGCAGCGCGACAGTCAGGACGGTCATATCGAGGCCGACGGTCAGCATGGCGAGTGCCAGCGCGCCGAGCGCGAGCCAGCGTCGGGTGTCCGCGTTCACGATCCCTCCGTAAATGGTAGTTACTACTTTTTGATAGTAACTGCCATTTTATGGTGGCTGTCAATACTGTGCCCGGTATCCGCCGACGCTCCGGCCGAGCGCCTGGCGCCGAAACTTCGTCCGGCTGCGCCTGTTAGGCGGACCTCGGCCTTCGCTCCGGCCAGCCACGGTCTGTTGGCCGACTCCGTCCGCCTGCGCCTATTAGGCTCGCTCCCGATGAGAATCCCGCATCCCCGCCACCGCGCCGCGCGCTGTCTCGCCGGTGCGCTCGCCGCCACCCTGCTCGGCGGCGCTTTCGCCGCACCGGCTTTCGCGGCGCCGACGACCACCACCGCCCCGTTCACCACCCCGAACACGGATAGCTGCCCGCAGAAGACCAAGCCGCCCGCGCCGATCGACACCTCCGAGGTGCCCGCGCCGGGTCAACCGACGCCCGGTCCGCTGGCGGTCCCCGTGCCTCCGGTGGGCGGGACCAGGATGGGCGAGTGCGGCGTGGTGCTGCCGAAGGGTGCGCCGCCTCCGCCGAAGGACATTTCCGCGACCGCGTGGGTGGTGTCGGATCTGGACACCGGCGAGGTGCTCGCGGCCAAGGACCCGCACGGGCGCTACCGGCCCGCCAGCACGATCAAGGTGCTGCTCGCCACCGTCGCGCTGCGCACGCTGCAGCTGGACACGGTGGTCACCGGAACCCAGGCGGACGCGGACGTCGACGGCACCCGCGTCGGCATCGGCCCCGGCGGCCGCTACACCAACCGGCAGCTCATGCAGGCGCTGATCATGGCCTCGGGCAACGACGCCGCGCACGCGATCGCCGCGCAGCTCGGCGGCGACGACGCCGCCGTGGCGAAGATGAACGAGCTGGCGAAATCGTTGTACGCCTTCGATACCCGCGCGGCGACGCCGTCCGGGCTGGACGGTCCCGGCATGAGCACATCGGCCTACGACCTGTCGCTGCTGTTCCGCGAGGCGATGACCATCCCGCTGTTCGCCGAGTTCATCCGCACCGAGCAGATCGAGTTCCCCGGCTATCCCAAGAATCCGAAGATCCCGGACGACGTCGACCACCCGGGCTTCGCCGTCGGCAACGACAACCATCTGCTGTTCAACTACGAGGGCGCGCTCGGCGGCAAGACCGGCTTCACCGACGACGCGCGGCAGACCTTCGTCGCGGCAGCACAGCGCGACGGGCGCAGGCTGGCCGTCGCCCTATTGCAGGCCGAGGTGCGCCCGCTGCGGCCGTGGGAGCAGGCGGCCCGGCTGCTCGACTACGGTTTCGCGCTGCCCGCGGGCACCCAGGTCGGCATGCTGCCGAACCACAACTCGACGGACGCGAAATCCACGGCGGCCCTCGCCGCTCCGCCGGGCCCGGAGGGCGGCGACGTGCTCGCCAGCCCGCCGCACGAGCGCGACAACGCGGGCTTCCGCACGCTGCTGATGGTCGGCGGTATCGTGCTGATCCTGTTCCTGCTGCTCAAGGCACGGCGCATCAACCGCCAACGGCGCTGAGCGGATTCGGTTCCGGCGAGTCCGCTCAGCCCATCCCCGCCGCGTTGCTCAGCGCGGAACGTCGACTGCCCACGGCGCTGGGCAGTTTCGATGCCGTCGCTCCGGCGAGTCCGATCAGCGCGGCCCATCCCCGCCGCGTACCTCAGCGCCGCCTGCGCAGGGTGGCCAACCCGAGGGCGGCGAGCGCGCCCGCGCCGAAGTAGGCCGCGCCGCGGCCGAACGGTCCGGCATTGTCGATCACGCGCGGCTGGATGACGGCCGGGGCGGGTGCGGGGGGCGCGACCTCGGGCTCGTTCTCGGATGCGGTCGCGGCCCACGCGGTCGCGAACAGGATGATGCGGTAGGTGATGTAGCTGAACACCATCAGACCGATGATCGAACCGAAGGCCGCCCCTGCCGGACTGCGCAGCACGATCTGCAGGTAGATGGAGGCGACGAACTTGAAGATCTCGAAGGCGATCGCGGCGATCAGCGCGGCTTTCGCGGCGCTGGCCACCGTGACGGGCTCGCGGGGCAGCCTGGCGATGATCCACGCGAACACCGCCCAGCTCGCCAGCAACGCGAACAGGATCGACAGCAGCGTCAACAGCACCCGGGCGCCAGGTAGGTCGGCGAGGCCGTAGCGCTCGAGCAGCTGAGCGCCGAGGTTGCTCGACGCCAGCGCCGAAAGACCGAGCGACACCACGAAAGCCAGGCCGAGGCCGATCAGCGCACCGAGATCGGAGATCTTGGTGCGAATCCAGTTGCCCTCCTCGTGCTTCTGTTCCCACTGCTCGGTGAGCGCGGCGCGCAGGTTCGCCATCCAGCCGAGCCCGGTGTAGAGGCCGGCGAGCAGGCCGAGCACGCCGACCGTGCCGCGGGATCGGACCGCCTGGTCGATGAGATCGTTGAGCTGGGTGCCCAGCTCGCCGGGGATGGTCTCGACGATCTTGTCCTGAAGCTCTTGGAACAGTTCCTGATTGCCCGCGAGTACGAAGCCCGCGGCCGCGAACGCCACCATCAGCAACGGAAACAGCGACAGCACAGTGAAATACGTGATCCCGGCCGCGAAGTAGTCGCCACGCTGGCGCTGATAGCGGCCACCGGCCCGGATCAGATGGTCCAGCCAGGGCCGCGCCTGCACGCGGCGTTCGATCCCGGCCTTGATGTTGTCGATCGCCTGCACCTGCTCGCCCCTTCGACGCCTCCTGACGAACCCGGCCCGTCGGCTCCCCGCGCACGGCCGGAGCGAAGGCGGCGGTACGCCCTCGCAAGCGTCGTACCCGGGCTAGCGGGCCAGGAAACCCACCCGGTCGTAGACCTGTGCGAGAGTGTTGCCGGCGATCTCACGCGCCTGCTCCGCGCCGGCGGCGAGGATACGGTCGAGTTCGCCTTGATCCGCCAGATACTCTTCCACCTTGGCGCGCAAGGGCGTGACAAATTCCACCAGCGCGTCGGCGACATCGGATTTCAGGTCCCCGTAACCCTTGCCCTCGAAATCCTTCTCCAGCGTGACGATCGGCGTTCCGGTCAGCGAGCTCAGGATCACCAGGAGATTGCTGACACCCGGTTTGGCGTCCGTGTCGTAGCGGATCTCGCGCTCGGTGTCGGTGACCGCCGAACGGACCTTCTTCGCGGTGATCTTCGGATCGTCGAGCAGGTTGATCAGACCCGCGTCGGTGGCGGCCGACTTGCTCATCTTGGCGGTCGGGTCCTGCAGGTCGTAGATCTTCGCGGTGCCCTTGACGATGTGCGCCTCCGGCACGACGAAGGTCTTCTTGTAGCGGGTGTTGAAGCGCTGCGCCAAGTTTCGGGTCAGCTCCAGGTGCTGGCGCTGATCCTCGCCGACCGGCACCTGGTGCGGGCGGTAGAGCAGGATGTCGGCGGCCATCAGCACCGGGTAGGTGAACAGGCCGACGGTCGCGTTCTCCGCGCCCTGCCGGACCGACTTGTCCTTGAACTGCGTCATCCTGCTGGCCTCGCCGAAACCGGTGATGCAGCTGAGGACCCAGGCCAGCTCGGCGTGCTCGGGCACCTGGCTCTGCACGAACAGCGTCGACTTCTTGGGGTCGATACCGATCGCCAGCAGCTGCGCCGCGGCGGCCCGTGTCCGCGCCCGCAGTTGCTTCGGGTCGTGCGCGACGGTGATGGCGTGCATGTCCGGGATGAAGTACAGCGCGTCGTAGTCGTCCTGCAAGGTCACCCAGTACTGCAGCGCCCCAAGGTAGTTGCCCAGGTGGAACGAGGAGCTGGTCGGCTGGATCCCGGACAGCACACGCTGCTTACGCTCGGCGGCCGGGGCTGGTGCGGGACTCGACATGCCTCCGATCTTCCCATGTGAGTCCAGGGGAATTTCTAGCCGCCCAGTTGCGCGGGTCGACGCCGGGCATGCTCGGTCGCCCGGTCCGCGCCAGCGCGCGCTCCCGCTCGGAGACCAGCCGGTAGACCGGGCCGCTCGGACCGGCGAGCGTGCCGCGCAGCACCCTCGGTGCCAGCGGCGGCGCGAAATGCGCCGTGCGCACGCCGCGGGCCAGCGCGCGGAAGGCGAGTTCGTCGGCCATCCCCCAGCGCATGCCGTACATGGCCCGAACGCGCGGCGGCAGACTGCCTTGCACCAGCAGGAAGAACGCCGATGTGACCTGGTGCAACGGGGCACGCTGCGGATACGGGACACGCTGACCGGCCAGGTACGAGCCGACCAACCGGGCCTCCTCGGTGAGGAACAGCTCGTCGGAGGCGAGGTAGCCGTCGAAGAAGTCGCGGAAGGCCGGGTAGTCGGCGGGCGCGGCCGAGCGCGGCATGCCGAACAGCTCGCCCCAACGCACATAGTCCTGGTACAGCCCCTCCCGCTCGCCGTCGGTCAGCTTGCGGACCAGCAGGTCGTACATCACTTCGGCGGAGTCGAAGGTGAACGCCATGGTCATGAACATCAGGTGCGGATCGAGGGCCGAGTACGGGGTGCCCGCGGGATGGTGTGGCCCGGCGTCCTCGGGCAGCTCGCCGACGACCTTGGCGTGCTTCTTCGTGGTGAACGCCAGCGCCCGATCCGCCTCCTCCTTGCTGCCGAGAAAGACGGCCTCGAACAGCTTGCCGGTGAGCGCGAGCCGGGTGTAGGGCGTATCGCGGTGCTCGGTGTTCTCCGCGGTCCCGACGTAGAGCCGAGGGTGCACGGCCCCGACCACGAGCGCGCGCTGACCGTAGGTGAGGCCGACCGCGCGCTTGCTCATGACGCGCCGCGCCATCGAGTTGGCGGCGAAGTATCCCGGCGTGGACGAGCGTGCGGACATCGTTGTCTCCTCATCGAAAGACCCGGCATACACCGGGACCCACGGCATCTGGCAATAGAATCCTCCAGATTTCTCATTGTGGCAAGGACCACTACCAGAATCGTTGCCGTGCCAGAATCGAGCTGTGACAGCGCAGCGGACCTACGGCGGCGTCTCCGCCGACCAGCGCAGGGCACAGCGCCGCACGGCCCTGCTGGACGCGGCGCTCGAGATCGTCGGCACCCAGGGCATCGCCAAGCTGACCGTCTCCGGCCTGTGCGCGCAGGCCGGGCTCAACGAGCGCTACTACTATGAGAACTTCGACAGCCGCGACGCCGTGCTGACCGCGCTGACCGACCGGATCGCCGAGGAACTGGCCGTCGCCATCCTCGGCGGCCTGCGCGACGCGCCGGACGACTCGCGGGCCAAGGCGCATTCGGCCATCGCCGCTGGCATCCACCTGCTCACCGACGATCCGCGCAAGGCCAAGGTCGCGCTGATCGCGGGCATGGCGACGCCGGAGCTGCGGGCCCGCACCACCGAGACCATCCGGGTATTCGCGCGTATGGTCGCGGCGGAGGGCATCGACTTCTACGGCATCACCGAGCCGGAACCGGATCCGGCCATCTTCTTCCGCGCGACCTACCTGGTCGGCGGGCTGGTGCAGACGCTGACCACGTGGCTCCAGGGCGATCTGCCGCTCAGCAAAGAGGAACTCATCGAGCACACCACGGATGTGTTCGTCCTGCTCGGCGAGGATCTGGCCCGCCGCCTCGGCTGATCGGCCCGAGACCGACCGACGAGACCGTGGCCGGTGACCACGCCGTCGCCGTACAGCGCGGCGGGGAGGTCACCCGGCTTACCCCCAAGAGCCCGAGAACACGTGGACGAGGTGCCCCCGGATCAGGCCAAGGACAGCGGAACGAACTCACTCGAGGGTGGGGCGCCCTGGTACACCACGCGGAACGCGACATCGCGCCGCGCCCAGTAACCCGCGCAGTCGCGCATCGCCTCTTCGAACCAGTCTCGCTCGTCGGGTTGATCGGCGAGCAGCGCGGCCGCGTCCCGCACCACCACCACGTAGCCGCTCGCGTTGCCGACGAAATCGTCCAGGTCGCGCAGGCATTCGTCGAAGGCGTCCTTGTTCGCGCCGAAGTAGTACGGGAACTGGAACGCCGCGGCCCACTCGTCGAACACGCCCGCCGTGCCGCGCATCTTGGGCCCGCGCAGCTCGCGCACCAGGTAGCCCGCGGGCGCGCGGTAACGCACCTCGCTCAGCTCCGGCGCGTCGACGGGGAGCGCGCCGAGCACCGGCGTGGACGGGCCGCCGAGGACGGCGGGCGCGCCGTCTGGGGTGCGGGCGAGGAATCGCGAGAGCGGAACCGGGCGGGTCATCAGCGCATCCTCGTGAAGGTCTCGTAGTGGTCGCCGGTGTACCAAGCCGTGCCGTCGCTGCCGGTCACGATGCGTTCGGCGTCGCGGGAGCGATTGCGCTGCTTGGGATTGACGTCCCACTCCCGATAGGTGATCGACCTGCCCGCCGCGTCGGTGCGCGGCAGCGTGCCCTCGCGATTCATCCACCGTTCGCCGCCCTTGGTGCCGGGCGCGTTCGCCGAATCCGGCCAGCGGCCCGCGTCGATCTCGGCCAGCGTCACGTAGGCGCGGTCAGGGACGCCTTGCGCCCGGCTCGGCGCCGTGCTTGTGGTCGCCGCGATGGCAGAGGTGGCGGGCGAACGCTCGGGACCGTTACTGGCGGGCGAGCGCGCCGGGCCGTTCGTAGCAGTCGCGATGGTGCCTGTAGTGGCCGAGCCCGCGGTGCGGTCGGTGTCGGAGCCGCCGCGCAGAGCGAGCACCGCCACCAGCAACACCACCGCCACCGCGCCGAGCGCCGCGAGCGCCCGAATCACCTTGCCGGACATGCCCGCACCTCACATACGCTCGGCGCCCCGCGTGCGGCACGCAAGCAGATGATTCGCTCACTCCGTTCGGTCACCGGTACTGCACCGTCACCGGCGCGTGATCGGACCAGCGCTGATCGTAGGCGGCGGCCCGCTCGACAACGGCCTGCTTGGCGCGGCCGGGCAGCTCGCCGCGGGCCATCTGGTAGTCGATGCGCCAACCGGAGTCGTTGTCGAAGGCGCGGCCGCGGTAGGACCACCAGCTGTACGGACCGTCCACGCCCGGATGCAGCTGACGCACCACGTCGGCGTAGCCCGCGGCGATCAGCTCATCGATCCAGGCGCGTTCCTCGGGCAGGAATCCGGCCGACTTCAGATTGCCCTTCCAGTTCTTCAGGTCGCGTTCGGTGTGCGCGATGTTCCAGTCGCCGCAGACCACGAATTCGCCGGTGCGGGTCGTCAGGTAGGCGCCGAACTCGGCCATGAAGCGGTACTTCTCGTCCTGGCGTGGGGTGCCCGCGTCGCCGGAGTGCACGTAGACGCTGGCGACGGTCAGCTCGTCGAAGTCGGCCTCGAGGTAGCGCCCGGAAGCATCGAACTCGGCGCTGCCGAATCCGACGCGCACGGCCTTCGGCTCGCGCCTGGAGAGGATGCCGACACCGGCCCGGCCCTTGGCCCCCGGCTCGGCGTGCGCCAGCCACCAGCCGTCGGCCAGCGCGGGGGCGAGTGCGGCGCGGGTCTGCTCGTCGGTGGCGCGGGTCTCCTGTAGGCAGACGATGTCGGCCTCGGTGGCGGCGAGCCACTCGAGCATGCCCTTACCCGTGGCCGCTCGGACGCCGTTTACGTTGACACAAGAGATGATGTAGGGCACCCGACGACCGTACAATGCTGGTCAGAGATATCGCCCCCGGACACCGCCGTCCAGGAAGGGGTGCTGACGATGACGTCCGACACCTCCAAGTCCCCGGCCGCCCCGCGTTCCAGCCGAGCGCGAACCGCACGCGCGGCCGACAAACCCGGACCGGTCAAGGCCCTGCACCTGGGTTCCGGCGATCCGCTGCTGCTGTTGCACGGGTTCATGCTCTCGCCGCACTGCTGGGAACGCACCGCGGACCGGTTGTCCTCGGCCTGCGAGGTGTTCGCGCCCGCGCTTCCCGGGCACTGGGGCGGCCCGCCCTCCGAGGGCTGGCACACCGACGTGTCCGTGCTGGCCGACGGGATCGAGGCCCAGCTCGACGAATTGGGTTGGCGCACCTGCCACATCGCGGGCAACTCGCTCGGCGCCTGGGTGGGGGTGGAACTCGCGCGCCGCGGCCGGGCCCGCACGTTGACGCTCATCGCGCCCGCCGGTGGCTGGAACGTCCCCTCGATCACTCAGTTCCGGGTCGGCCTGAAGTTCCTCTCGCTGGTTCCGCTCGTCCGGATCGGCAGGCGGCTCGGCGACTTCGCCACCGACAACTTCATTCCGCAGCGGTTCGCGCTGTTCCTGCTGAGCAAGCAGGCTTCGGCGGTGCCGCGCCGCGAGATCGCGAACGTCCTGCGCGCCGCGCTGAACTGCACGGCGATGGTGCCGATGATCGCGGGCGGCCTGCGCGCCCCGGCCCTCGCCGACCTGTCCGACCTGCCCACGCCGGTCCGCTTGCTGCTCGCCGAGTACGACCGCATCATCCCGAACCGCGTCTACGCCCGCCGCTACCTGAAGGAACTCCCCGACTCCGCCGACCGCATCCTCGTCAACGGCGTCGGCCACGTCCCCATGCTGGAAGCCCCCGACCGCATAGCCACCCTCATCGCCGAACACGTCTACGCCAGCCGCACCCACCTCCG
Organism: Nocardia sp. NPDC050713; assembly: GCF_040654315.1. Classification (NCBI taxonomy): domain Bacteria; kingdom Bacillati; phylum Actinomycetota; class Actinomycetes; order Mycobacteriales; family Nocardiaceae; genus Nocardia; species Nocardia sp. NPDC050713. The sequence continues at coordinate 126,536 of NZ_JBFAHS010000006.1, forward strand.
CGCCGTGTGAATCTCACACATCCTGTGCACGCCTCACATAGGCGGTGCTTATGTGAGGCGTGCGGTAGGGGTGTGGGAGCGTCAGCGGCCGAGGAGGGCCTTGGCGATGTGGGTTACTTGGATTTCGTTGCTGCCCGCGTAGATCATCAGGGATTTGGCGTCGCGGGCTAGTTGTTCGACGCGGTATTCGGTCATGTAGCCGTTGCCGCCGAAGAGTTGGACGGCTTCCATGGCCACGTCGGTGGCGGCTTCGGAGCAGTAGAGCTTCATCGCGGAGGCTTCGGCGAGGGTCGGCGGTTTGCCCGCGCGACCGCGCTCGAGCGCGTTGAACACCATGTTCTGCACGTTGATCCTGGCGATCTCCATCTTGGCCAGCTTGAGCTGGACCAGCTGGAAGCGCCCGATCTCCTGACCCCACAGCTTGCGGCTCTTGGCGTACTCGACGCAGAGCCGGTGGCATTCGTCGATGATGCCCAGCGCCATGAACGCCACCCCGATGCGTTCGGCGGTGAAGCTGGAGCGCGCGGACTCGCGACCGTCGCCGCCCTTGTGCTCCTCGGTCTCGCCGAGCAGCCGGTCCCGGCCGAGGCGGACGTTGTCGAAGAACAGCTCGCCGGTCGGCGAGGCGTGCAGGCCCATCTTCTTGAACGGCTTGCCCTGGGTAAGCCCCTCCATGCCCTTGTCGAGGACGAAGGTCAGCACCTTACGCTCACGCTTGTCGGCACCGGTGCCCTCCTCCAGCTTCGCGTACACGATCATCACGTCGGCGAAGGGACCGTTGGTGATGAAGGTCTTCTGGCCATTGAGGATGTAGTCCTCACCGTCGCGCTTGACGTAGGTCTTCATCCCGCCGAACGCGTCCGAGCCCGAGTCCGGTTCGGTGATCGCCCAGGACGCGACCTTCTTCATCGTCACGATGTCGGCGAGCCACCGCTCCTTCTGCGCCAGCGTGCCGCGCGACATGATGGTGGTCGCGCCCAGCCCGATGCTGACGCCCATCGCGGTCACCAAACCCATACAGACACCGGACAATTCGCCGATCAGCACCGCCATCAGCGACTCCTGCCCGCTGAACGGGCTACCGCCGGAAGACTTCTTCTTCTCCGGCGCGGGCTCCCCCGCCGCGACCGCGGCTTCCCTGGACCGCTGTTTGGCGAGCATCTTCTCGACCGCGTCGCCGCCCATCGCGTCGATCCCGAACTCGCTGAACAGCTTTCGGATGATCGGATACGGCAGCATCTCGCCGGTGTCGAGCGCGTCCAGGTTCGGCCGGATCTCCTTGTCGATGAAGGTGCGCACCGCGTCGCGGATCATCAGATCGGTCTCGGACCATTCGAACATCGTCGTTCTCCTTTCTGGCGGCCCAACCTCAGGGCAGCCGGGCGGCGATGTCGTCGATCAGCCAGGGGCCCTCGGTCTCGATCGTCTTGACGTCGTGCCAGCCGCCCAACTCGGAGATGGCGCCGCCCTGCACCGCGAACACCTTGCCGGTGATCGGGCACTTGTCCGAAGCCAAGTATGCGACCAACGGGGAGATATTGGCGGGGCTGAAGGCATCGAATCCGCCCGCTTCCTCAGCCGCCTCCGCCTCGGCCGCCATCATCTCGCCCATGCCCGGCGTGGCGAGGGTGAGCCGGGTCCGCGCGATGGGCGCGATGGCGTTCACCCGCACGCCGTAGCGGGCCAGCTCGTCGGCGGCGACCAGCGTCAGCGCGGCGATGCCCGCCTTGGCCGCGCCGTAGTTGGCCTGACCGGCGTTCGGGATGGTGGTGCCCGAGGCGGACGCGGTGTTGATCACCGCCGCGTTGGGCTGATTGCCCGCCTTGCTCTGCTCTTTCCAGTAGACGGCCGCGTGGTGCAGCACCGCGGCGTGGCCCTTGAGGTGCACCGCGATCACGGCGTCCCACTGGGCTTCGTCCATGCCCGCGAGGAACGCGTCACGCAGGATGCCCGCGTTGTTGACCACGATGTCCAGGCCGCCCAGCTCCGAGACCGCCTGCTGGACCAGGTTGCGCGCGCCCTCCCAGGAGGCGATGTTGTCGGTGTTGGCGACCGCCTTGCCGCCCGCCGCGACGATCTCCTCGACCACCTGCTGCGCAGGCCCGGAATCGGTGCCCTCGCCCGCGTTGCTGCCGCCGAGGTCGTTGACGACGACGTGCGCGCCCTCGCTCGCGAACAGCAGCGCGTGCTCGCGGCCGATCCCCCGGCCCGCGCCGGTGATGACGGCGACCTTTCCTTCCAATGCGCCCATGTGTGCGTCTCCTGTGTGGTGCTCCCGCCCGATCGGACGAGGGTGTGATGAATGGGGTACCGGCCCGCGACCGAACGCCGCGGGCCGATCGGGTCAGTCGGCGATCTCGGCGAGGCCGTCGCTGAGCACGACGTCCGTGCCGCGCACCGTCTCGAAGGCGTAGGTGGTGACGCCGTCGGCGGCGCCCACCTTCCAGATCCGGGTCTCCAGGTCGTCGCCGGGGAAGACCATCTTGGCGAAGCGCACCGCGAAACGGCGCAGCCGATGCACATCCGAGCCCGCCGCCTCGGTGAGCACCGCCCACGACGCGAAGGCCATGGTGCACAGGCCGTGCGCGATGATGCCGGGCAGTCCGGCGTCCTTGGCGACCTGCTCGTCCAGGTGCAGCGGCACCGGATCGCCGGAAGCCGGTGCGTAGCGGAAGGTTTGGTCGTCGTCGACGTGCTGCGGCACGACGGCGAACGGCTCGGTTCCGCGCAGCGACTCGTCGAACTTGTGCGGCGGCGCGGCCTGTCCGACGGACTTGCCCGCGTCGATGTTGCGAAAGAACGCGGTCAGGTATTGCTCGTTGACCAGTTCCCCGTCCTCGTCGCGACATTCGACGAGGATGGTGATCGTGCTGCCGTTGGACTTGCTCGCGTAGCCCACCGCTTTCGCGCGGGTGACCAGCTCGTCACCGGGCCGGATCGCACGGTGGAAGTGAAAATCCTGCTCGCCGTGCACTACTCGGCCGAAGATGTCCATCGGCGCCACGTCGATCACCGGCATCATCATGGCCTCGAAGACCGGGACGATGCCGAACACCGGCGAGGCCACCTCGCCCGCACGGTGCGCCGCGATGGGATCGTTGGTGGCCGCGGCGTATTCGGCGATCCGCTCCGAGGTCACCTCGAAACGCTCGTCGTCACACCAGGTTTCCAGACCCGCGTCGTCGAATTCGACGACGCGGGCGGCGGTGGTTTCCGCTGTCATCGCGACGCCTTACGCCGAGGCCAGCGCGTCGAGCTGGTCGAGCGACTTGTCCAGCTGCTTGATGCCGTCCTTCTCGACCGCCTTGCCGAGCGCGCCCTTGATCAGCGCGCCTTCGAAGTCGCCGGACACCACGATGGTGCTACCCGCGCCCTTTGGCTGGATGTCGAAGGTGAATTCGGTTTTGACGCCGGCCATTCCGGCGCCGCCGAGGGTCAGCTTGTTCGGCGCCTCGACCGCCTTGATGGTCCACTCCAGCTTGTTCGCCATGCCGAGCATGACGATCTTGGCGACCAGCTTGGACCCCTCGGCCAAGACGGTGGGCGGCTCCTCCATGAAGCGCTCGTGGATGGTGAACCACTTGTCCCAGGTCTGCGGGTCGGAGACGACCGCCCACAGCGCTTCCGGGGTGGCGTCGACATCCTTGGTTGCTTCGATGTGTCCCATGATCTCTCCTGTCGGGGAATGGTTTTCGGATCAGCGATCGGCGCGCTGGTAGGCGGTCACGACCGCGGCGCCGCCGAGGCCGATGTTGTGCTGGAGCGCGGCGGTGACGCCCTCGACCTGACGCTTGTCGGCCGCGCCGCGCAGCTGCCAGGTGAGTTCGGAGCACTGCGCAAGACCGGTGGCGCCCAGCGGATGCCCCTTGGAGATCAGGCCGCCGGAGGGGTTGACGACCCACTTGCCGCCGTAGGTCGTCTGGTTCTCGTCGATGAGCTTGCCCGCCTCGCCCGGGCCGCACAGGCCGAGCGCCTCGTAGAGCAGCAGCTCGTTGGCGGAGAAGCAGTCGTGCAGCTCGATGACCTGGAAGTCCTCGGGGCCGAGGTTCGCCTGGCGGTAGACCTGCCGCGCGGCTTGCACATTCATGTCGAAGCCGATCAGGTTCTTCGCGGTGCCGTCGAAGGTGGAACCGAAGTCGGTGGTCATCGCCTGGCCGACGATCTCGACGGCCTGCCCGGCGAGGTCGTGGGAGTTCACGAAGTCCTCGCTCGCCAGGATCACCGCGCCGGAACCGTCGGAGGTCGGCGAGCACTGCAACTTGGTGAGCGGGTCGTAGATCATCCGCGCGCCGAGGATGTCGTCGAGGGTGTACTCGTCCTGGAACTGGGAGTACGGGTTGTTCACCGAGTGCTTGTGGTTCTTGTAGCCGATCTTGGCGAAGTGCTCGGCGGTGGTGCCGTATTCCTTCATGTGCTCGCGACCCGCCGCGCCGAACATCCACGGCGCGACCGGGAAGAGCACCTCGGAGATCTCGGCCAGCGCCATGATGTGCTTGGCCATCGGCTGCTCGCGATCGTCCCAGGTGGAACCGAGCGAGCCGGGCTGCATCTTCTCGAAGCCCAACGCCAGCGTGCAGTCGGCGAGCCCGCCGCGGATGGCCTGCGCCGCGAGGTACAGCGCGGTGGAACCGGTCGAGCAGTTGTTGTTGACGTTGACCACCGGAATGCCGGTCATGCCGAGCTCGTAGACGGCGCGCTGCCCGGAGGTGGATTCGCCGTAGACGTAGCCGACGTAGGCCTGCTGCACCTCGCGGTAGTCGATGCCCGCGTCGGCGAGCGCTTTGGTACCCGACTCCCGCGCCATGTCCGGGTAATCCCAGTCGGTGCCGTCCTCGTTCTTGCGACGGCCCGGCTTCTCGAACTTCGTCATGCCGACGCCGACGACGTAAACCCTGTTCGCCATCGAACTCCTTACTTCGTGCCTGCCCGCGCCGTGGTGTGCACCGGCGGTGCGGGCGGCGGACATCAGCGTCCGATCCGAACGGATCGAGCTGAAACAAACATACAAAGCTGTATGTAATGATGCAAGGGTCCTGCGCTAGTTAGGATCAATTCAGCTTTATTCGCAGTTCAGAGTGGCATTGACAGACATACAACTAGTTGTGTATCTGGAGCCACCCGCCGCTGAGATGTAGGCGGTTACGCCCGATGGATGTTTTTCGGGACGGGAGCACGTACGCCGCGCCAGACCCGGCCAACGGCGGCGCAATCCTCGGCGCTTCCCCGGCACCGCCGAGCAGGCGGCCGATCCCGGCTCGCGGTACCGCTGTCCACCGCGAAGTTTTCGGCCCGCAAAGCGGTTCGAGACCGAGCCCACGGTCACAGCGATCGCCGTCAGCGGCAGACGGCAGCACCGACACTGCGGCCGCACCGACGCCGCACGAAGCGCCGACGGCGGTCGGCACTCAGCCCGCAGCAGTCAGCCAGCGGGCGTCAGCAAGCCTCGGTAACAGCGTGATTCGGATGCGACTCGACGCCACTGCGATGCCGCACTGCCACATCGGCCGGACTAGACCACATCGCGCGCGCTCCGCAGCGCCTCGTCGACTGCCGGTCGGATTGGGACCACGTCCCGTATCGCCTCGCCTCATCGACCGCCGGTCGGACGGGGACTCGTCCCGTATCGCCTCGCCTCATCGACCGCCGGTCGGACTGGGACCACGTCCCGTATCGCCTCGCCGCGTCGATCGTCATCGGAGACTCGGCGTCGCGGCCGCTGTGTTTCACAGCGTTCGCCGCCAGCGGGAATCAGCGGATTCGCCATGCGGCCATAGCCCCCAGCGAGGCTCCAGCGACCCCGCGAGCGCTCGTCATTCACTCCGCGGCACGAGGCTCGCCGTCGCGGCGGCCCGCAGGTTCGCGGACGCGCGACCCCAGCGACGGCGGGCGCGGTCGGTATCCGGCTCGATGAAGTTCGAGATGAGGATGCCGCGCAGGGCGTCCATGGCGGTGTAGACGAAATCGCGAGCGTCCTTGCGGCGCATCTCGTCCGGGACGAATCGGGCCACCGCCATCAGCACCGCGTTGTTCACGAACGGCTCGACCTTCTCCATGGCCGAGGCGAGCACCGGGTCGGTCCGGCCCGCGACCCACAGTTCGACGGTCGCGATGAACAGCGGACCCTGGTGCAGTTCCCACAGGAAGTCCAAGGCAGCGGCGACCGGGTCGGCGCCGCTTTCGACCTTGGCCATTTCCCGCATCGCGGTCTCCGCGCGGCGCTGGGCCAGGTGACTGATCGCGGCGACGACGAGATCGTTCTTGGATCCGAAGTGATGCACCTGCGCCCCGCGCGTGACGCCCGCGCGCTCGGCGACCCGCGGCGTCGTCGTCCCCGCGTAGCCGTATTCGACCAGGCAGTCGATGGTGGCGTCGAGCAACCGCACGCGCATCTCGCTGCTGCGCTGTTCCTGGGTTCGGCGCTGCGGCTTGTCGGCGGCGGTCCTGGTCATTCGGACGATTCTACACTTACATACAGATCTGTATGTTCTGGCGTGGCACGGCGACCGACCAGCACTGTCACGGCGAAGAGCAGCGTACCGATCACCGCGAGACCCGCCCCGACGGCGGCGGGCGCGGTGTACCCGAGACCCGCCGCGATGACCACACCGCCGAGCCAGGCGCCCGCGGCGTTGGCGATGTTCAAGGCCGCGTGATTGAGCGCGGCGGCCAGGGTTTGGGCGTCGGCGGCGACGTCCATCAGCCGGGTCTGTAGCCCGGGCGCGAGCGCCGCGCCGGTCGCGCCGACCAGGAACGCGCCCGCTGCGGCGGTGAACGGATTGTGCGCCGCGGCGACGAAACCGGCGAGCACGACGGCCATCGCGATCATCGCGAGGAAGACGGCACGGTCCACACCGCGATCGGCGAGCACGCCACCGACGATGTTGCCCGCCACCATGCCGAGCCCGAACAGCATCAGCACCAGCGGCACGAAGCCCAGCGACATGCCTGCCACGTCGGTGAGGGTGGTGGTGATGTAGGTGTAGACGGCGAACATGCCGCCGAAGCCGACGGCGCCGACCGCCAAGGTCAGCAGCACCTGCGAGCGACGCAGCGCGCCGAGTTCGGTCCGGGGATCGGTGGTCCTGACGCCGGTGAGCTCCGGCACGAAACGGGCGAGCGCCGCGACCGTCGCGAGGCCGATCACCGCGACCACCACGAAGGCGTCCCGCCACCCGAGATGCTGGCCGAGCCAGGTGGCGGCGGGAACGCCGACGACATTGGCGGCGCTCAGCCCCAGCATAACGGCGGCAACAGCTTTGGCTCGCTGCCCGGCGGGCGCGAGGGTGGCCGCGGCCAGCGAGGCGACACCGAAGTACGCCCCGTGCGGCAGACCGGAGACGAAGCGCGCCACGACCAGGCTCTCGAAGCTCGGCGCCACCACAGTTGCCGCGTTGCCCACGCTGAACGCGATCATCAACGCGATGAGCAGCCGCTTGCGCGGAACCCGTGCGCACAGCGCGGCAAGCACCGGCGCGCCGATCACCACGCCGAGCGCGTAGGCGGACACGGCGTGTCCCGCGGTCGGTTCCGAGACGTGCATGGCCTGCGCGATGTCGGGCAGCAAACCCATGGTGACGAACTCGGTCGTGCCGATGCCGAAGCCGCCGAGCGCGAGCGCGAGCATCGCGGGGATATGCCAATTGGTCCGCGCTTGGCCGGGCGGAGCTGGCAGAGGGGTGGCTACCTGACTGGTCACGCCTTCATGTAACCGGCGCGCGCGTCCGATCGCTCCCCGAGCCGAGGTGAGTTCGGCCACCGCCCGCTGTGGTATCAGTCCAGCTCACACGGCATCGCCCTGCGCCCCCAGAGTCACCGACAGCCATTCTGGCCACGGGAATCTGTCAGGCGATCGGCTCCCGGCGCGCGAAGGTTCGCCGGTATTCGGCGGGTGTCACGCCGACCACGGACGCGAAATGGCGGCGCAGATTCGTCGCGGTCCCCAGTCCGGACAGGCGGCTGATCCGCTCGATATTGAAGTCAGTGGTCTCCAACAGCGACTGGGCGTGCGCGAGGCGCTGGTTGAGCAACCACTGCATCGGGGTGGCTCCGGTGGAGCGGTGCAGGCGGCGGTGGAAGGTGCGCGGGCTCATATTGGCCTTAGCCGCCAGGGTATCGACGGTCAGCGGCTCGTCGAGGTGCTCGACGGCCCATTGCAGCACCACGCCGAGGTCGTCCGCGGCACGCGCGGGAACGTTCCGGTCGACGTACTGCGCCTGACCCCCGGACCGGTGCGGCGGGATCACCATACGGCGCGCGAGCTGGTTGGCCACCTCGGCTCCCAGGTCGCGGCGGACGAGGTGCAGGCACAGATCCACTGCCGCGGTCATGCCCGCGCTGGTGAGCACGTCGCCGTCGTCGACGTAGAGCACGGAGTCGTCGACCTCGATGTTCGGGAAGCGCTTCGCCAGCATCTCGGCGTGCGCCCAGTGCGCGGTGACCCGCCTGCCGTCGAGCAGACCCGCCGCCGCGAGCGCGAAGGTGCCGTCGCAGAGGGCGACCATGCGCGCGCCGCGGCGATGCGCGGCGGCCAGTGCCTCCAGCAGCTCGGGTGGCAGTTCGCGTTCGGCGGTCACGCATTCGTGCGCCACCGAGGGCACGATTACGGTGTCGGCGGTGAGCAGGTCGTCGAGTCCGTGCTCGGCGCGCAGGAACGCGCCGAAGCCGATCGGCTGGGTCTGCTGGTCCGGGGCCACCGCGCACACCTTCAGCTCGTACCAGGGGTCGGCCAGATCGGGCTGCGGTGTGCCGAAAATCGAAGCGACGACGCCCAATTCGTAGAGATCCCACGGGTGCAGCGCGCCGGGCGCGATGGCCATGGCGACGGTTCGACCGGTCATGCCCGCGCCTCGCCGACGCTCGGCTTCGGTCCGCGCCCCGCGCGCTGGCACATGAATCGCTCGCTCATACCTCGAGTATGGCAGCAATCGTTCGATAGGCGGCAGTTCTGCCACTCACTCCTCGGCGGCTCTGTCGCGAAGACTGGTCGACGGGCGCCCACCCGACAGAACGACACGACGGAGGAATCATGAGCAAGACATCGGTCACCGTGCTGGGTCTCGGGCGGATGGGCGCGGCGATCGCCGAGGTCTTCCTGCGCAACGGCCATCCGACCACGGTGTGGAATCGCACGCAGGGCAAGGCGATTCACCTCGACGGACTCGGCGCACGGCGCGCGGACGGCGTCGCCGAGGCGGTCGCGGCGAGCGAACTGATCGTCACCGTGCTCGCCGACACGGCGGCCGCCTGGGAGCAGCTCGTGCCACTCGGCGCGACGCTGCGCGGGCGGACGGTGCTGAACGTGGCCACCGGCCGCCCCGACACCGCGCGCGAGCTGGCCGAACGGCTCACCGAGCACGGTGCGCGCTTCCTCGACGGCGGCATCTTCGGCGTCCCGCAGACGGTGGGCACGCCCGATACGCTGCTCGTCTACAGCGGCGAGTCCAGCGCGCAGGCCGAATTCGCCGAGGTCCTAGCGGAATTGGGCGCGACCGAGTACGTCGGCGCGGACCCGGGCCTCGCGGCGCTGCACGACATGGCGGTGCTCGGCGGGATGTACGGGCTGTTCGGCGGCTTCTTCCAGGCGACGGCGATGGTGCACACCGAGCGGGTCTCCGCGGTCGATTTCACCGACACGTTCCTGGCCCCCTGGCTGCGCGCGCTGCTCGACATGCTGCCGACGCTGGCCGCCGAGATCGACTCGCGGGAGTTCCCGGTGAACTTCTCCGATCTCGCGGTCAACGCGGCCGGTCTCGCGGACATCCGCACGACCAGCCGGAACCAAGGCGTGGCGACGGATCTGCTCGATCCGCTGCAGCGGCTGTTCGACGCCGAGGTCGAACGTGGGCACGGGGCAGCCAGCTTCACCAGGGCGTTCGCCGGTCTGCTCGACGCACCTGTGCCTTCCGGCAACTGACTGCCGCGCAATCGGCGCTCGTCCGACACGGACGGCGTTTCCGCGCGCGGCACTCGGAGTCGGCTCCGGCTCCACGCTTCGCCGCGTGCACGTCGCACGCCAAAGCTCGATGTCGCGGTCTACCCCGAATACACGTCGGGCACCCGTTCCACCGTGAGGTGGGGCGGGTGCCCGGTTCAACCCCGGCGCTGGGATCACCCAGCGCCGGTCGGGGTCGGACGGATCGCGTCCGGCCCCCGGTGCCGACTCAGCGCAGCGCGCGAGCCAGGTTCGCGTCGAGCGCGCCGAGGAACTCCTCGGTGGTCAGGTAACCCTGGTCGCCGCCGACGAGCAGCGCGAGGTCCTTGGTCATCTGGCCGCCCTCGACGGTCTTGATGACGACGTCCTCGAGGGTCTGCGCGAAGCCGATCACCTCGGGGGTGTTGTCCAGCTTGCCGCGGTGCTCGAGGCCACGGGTCCAGGCGAAGATCGACGCGATCGGGTTGGTCGAGGTCGGCTTGCCCTGCTGGTGCTGGCGGTAGTGCCGGGTGACGGTGCCGTGCGCGGCCTCGGCCTCGCAGGTCTTGCCGTCCGGGGTGAGCAGCACCGAGGTCATCAGGCCGAGCGAACCGAAGCCCTGGGCCACGGTGTCGGACTGCACGTCGCCGTCGTAGTTCTTGCAGGCCCAGACGTAGCCGCCCTCCCACTTCATGGAGGAGGCGACCATGTCGTCGATGAGACGGTGCTCGTAGGTCAGGCCCGCCGCGTCGAACTGGCTCTTGAACTCGGTGTCGAAGATCTCCTGGAAGGTGTCCTTGAACATGCCGTCGTAGGCCTTCAGGATGGTGTTCTTCGTCGACATGTAGACGGGGTAGTTCTGCTGCAGGCCGTAGTTGAACGACGCGCGCGCGAAGTCCTCGATGGACTTCTTGAAGTTGTACATGCCCATGATGACGCCGCCCTCGTCCGGCATCTTCACGACCTCGTGCACGATCGGCTCGCTGCCGTCCTCGGGGGTGAAGGTCAGGGTGACGGTGCCCGACTGGAAGACCTTGAAGTCGGTGGCGCGGTACTGGTCGCCGAAGGCGTGACGGCCGATGATGATCGGCTTGGTCCAGCCGGGAACCAGTCGCGGGACGTTGGAGATGATGATCGGCGCGCGGAAGATGGTGCCGCCGAGGATGTTGCGGATGGTGCCGTTGGGCGAGCGCCACATCTTCTTGAGGCCGAACTCCTCGACGCGGGCCTCGTCCGGCGTGATCGTGGCACACTTCACGCCGACGCCGTGCTGCTTGATGGCGTTGGCCGCGTCGATGGTGACCTGGTCGTCCGTCTTGTCCCGGTACTCGATGCCGAGGTCGTAGTACTCGAGGTTCACGTCGAGGTACGGGTGGATCAGCTTGTCCTTGATGAACTGCCAGATGATCCGGGTCATCTCATCACCGTCGAGTTCGACGACGGTGCCTTCAACCTTGATCTTGGACATGGATCTTCGTGTCCTCCTAGGATGGTGCCCTTATTGCACGGCCAGGCGAACACGCTTGTGAGCGGACCCCAGCTGTTCAACAGACAACGTATATGTACCGCGTTGTTTGCGGGACGTGTGGTGCAAGCAAGACAAGCGTACTGCTGCCGACGATCTCACCGCGCGGGGAGGGGCCACTGTGCGGACTCCTAGACGGTTACCCACGAGTAGCCCCACGAGTGATCCCAACCACTTTCTCCATCATGTCATCCGGAGCAAGTCGAGCGCGCCGACCTGCGCCGGAACCGAAGTGCGGCCAGGCGCGCGAGACGGCCCGCGCACCGTCGATGCGCGGGCCGTATCCGGTGTCGCTCAGACCGCGAGCGGGACGCGAACACTCTCCTCCGCGTCCTCGGCGAAGTCGGCGGGCTTGGCCTTGATCATCAGCGCGATCACCGGAATCGCGGCGAGGAAGAAGCCCGCGCCCACGTAGAACGCGACGTCGTAGCTGTAGATGGCGGCGCGAGCGGCCAAATCGTCGACGGTCGGGTTGTCGGCGAGGTAGTCCTTCGCCGCCTGCACCGAGATCGTGGTGAGCAGCGCGGTGCCGACCGCGCCGCCGACCTGCTGGGCGGCGTTGAGCAACGCGCTGGCGACACCGGCGTCGGCCTCGTCCACCCGGTGCAGCGCCACCGCCTGCATACCGACGAACAGCGGTCCCATGCCGAGCGCGATCAGCAGCTGGGCGGGCAGCACACCAGCGGCGTAGCTGTCGCCGTAGCTCAGCTGCGCCAGCCAGAGCAACCCGACCACGCCGAGCGCGGCGCCTACGACCATCAGCGGACGCGGTCCGAGCTTGGGCAGCAGCGCGCTGGTGATGCCCGCCGACACCGCGATGCCCACGGGGAACGGCAGGAACGCGACGCCCGCCTTCAGCGGCGAGTAACCGAGCGTGACCTGGAAGTAGAAGCTCAGGAACAGGAACATCGCGAACATCGCGATGGGGATCAGCAGCGCCGCGAGCAGTGCGCCGCCGCGGTTGCTCTCCCCCGGAATACGCAGGGGCAACAGCGGATTCGACGAACGGCGCTCGATGGCGACGAACGCGACGAGCAGTGCGAGCCCAGCGACCAGCAGCGCGAGGGTGCCGCCCGAGGTCCAGCCGTGATCGGCCGCGCGGCTGAAGCCGTACACGATGGCGATCAGGCCTGCTGTCACGGTGACGGCACCGGGCACGTCGTAGCCGCCGGTCCGCGGCGCGGGCACGTCCTTGATGACGAACGCGAGCGCGCCGACGAACGCGAGGATCGCGATAGGGGTGTTGACCAGCAGGGTCCACCGCCAGGACGCGTATTCGGTGAGCGCGCCACCCGCGATCAGGCCGATCGCGGCGCCGCCCGCGGAGATTCCCGCGAAGACGGCGAAGGCGCGGGCCCGTTCTTTCGCCTCGGTGAACGTCACCGAGACCAGCGCGAGCGCGGCGGGTGCGAGCAGCGCGGCGAAGGCGCCTTGCAAGCCGCGACCCGCGAAGAGCTGGGCGCCGTTCTGCGCCAGACCCGCGAGCGCCGAGGCGGCCGCGAAGCCGACGAGGCCGACCAGGAAGATCCGGCGGCGGCCGAGGTAGTCGGCAAGGCGGCCGCCGAGCAGCAGCAGGCCGCCGAAGATCAGCGTGTAGGCGGTGAGGGCCCACTGCTTGTCGCCCTCGCTGATGCCGAGGTCACGCTGCGCGAACGGCAGCGCGATAGTCACGATGGTCGCGTCGAGGACCACCATCAGCTGGGCCAGCCCGATCACGCCGAGCGCCAGCCAGCGGGCCGAGTCGCGCCGGTCACCCGGCGCGTGCACCGCTGTCGATATCTCGCTCACCTTGTCTCCTCGTCGTCCGGAAGTGCGCGTGCGAGCAATCCTGTCACTGTCCGACATTTGGCGTCAATAGAAAAATGTCGCAATCAGACATTTGCCATGTTGCGACAGTTGAGCGAGTGTCTGGGTTACAGTGGGGAGATGCTCGACTCATCGACGCCGGTGGGCACGAACGCGGCCGAGGACGCCGCCGCGACCGGGAACAGCACAGCGCGGGCGACGTCGGGCGGCCTCGCGTCCACGGAACGGGAAGGCGTGGTGTCCACGACGCGAGATAACACAGCACCTCTCGGCCTGCGCGAGCGCAAGAAGCAGCAGACGAGGCAGCGCATCATGAACATCGCGCTCGAGCTGTGCGACAAGCAGGGCTTCGACGCGACGACGGTCGAGCAGATCGCGAACGCGGCCGACGTCTCGCCGCGCACCGTCAACCGGTATTTCGAGACGAAGGAGGACATCGTCCTCGCGCCGGTCCTCGACTTCGGCCAAATGGTTGCCGACAAGTTGCGAGAAGAGCCGCGCGGCGGCAACGAGCTGCGCGCGCTGTGCAACGCCTACCTCCAGGTGATCGATGACGCGGCGACGGAGAACTCGGCGGTGTCGTTCTGCAGGTTCCAGCAGATGCAGCGGATCGCGCGCGACAGCCCCTCGGTCAACAGCCGCGCGCTGGAGTTCGCCGACAGCAAGTCCGCTGCCATCACCGCGGTGCTCGCCGACCGTCTCGGCACCACCCAAGGCGCGCTCAGCGTGCGGTTGATCGTCTCTACCTGGCAGATGCTGTGTCACCTCGCGATGGACGTGCACAGCGAGCTGATCATGGACTGCGATCCGCAGATCGCGGTGCGCGCGGCGCGGGCGACGCTGCTCGACGCGTACGCGGAGTTCATGCGGGTCTGCACGGAACCGCCGACGGAATCGGCGGAGTGAGATCGGCTACGAATTTCGGCCATTGGCCGCCCGCCAGCTACCATGTCCGTCAGGTCATGAGTGCCAGCGCCAAGCCCCGGCTCGCTGGACGGCAACCCTCCAGCAGCGGTGGGGTGCTCCGGGTGATGACCGGGCCCTCGAAGGTCGAGGGCAAGCGCGCTGTCAGGAGGTTCCCGGAAATGTGTTGTCCTGGATAGACCGCATCACCGATCTCGTTAGTCCGGCGAACAACTCTTGTGGAGCATGATATGACCGACCCCGTCGCGGCCGAGTTCGATCCTGCCCGTTGGTCCTTCGAGACCAAGCAGGTGCATGCGGGCCAAGCCCCCGATCCGAGCACCGGCGCCCGCGCCCTGCCGATCTACCAGACCACCTCCTACGCCTTCCGCGACACCGACCACGCGGCGGCGCTGTTCGGTCTCGCCGAGCCGGGCAATATCTACACCCGCATCATGAACCCGACCCAGGACGTGGTCGAGCAGCGCATCGCCGCCCTGGAAGGCGGCGTCGCCGCACTGCTGCTCGCCTCCGGGCAGGCCGCGGAGACGTACGCGATCCTGAACCTGGCTTCCGCAGGCGACCACATCGTGTCCAGCCCGCACCTGTACGGCGGCACCTACAACCTCTTCCATTACTCGCTGCCCAAGCTCGGCATCGAGGTCTCGTTCGTCGAGGACGCGGACGATCTCGAACAGTGGCGCGCCGCGATCCGGCCCAATACCAAGGCGTTCTTCGGCGAGACCATCGCCAATCCCAGCAGTGCCGTGTTCGACATCCCCGGCATCGCCGAGGTCGCGCACGCCGCCGGGATCCCGCTGATCGTGGACAACACCGTCGCGACCCCTTACCTGATCCAGCCGCTGGCGCACGGCGCCGACATCGTGGTGCACTCGGCCACCAAGTACCTGGGCGGGCACGGCACGGCCATCGCGGGCGCGATCGTCGACGGCGGAAAGTTCGACTGGACCGTCCGCGATGACAGGGGCGAGCCGCGTTTCCCCGGCTTCACCACCCCGGACCCCAGCTATCACGGCGCGGTCTTCGCCGATCTCGGCGCGCCCGCCTACGCGCTGAAGGCCCGCGTGCAGCTGCTCCGCGATCTCGGCGCGGCAGTCTCGCCGTTCAACGCGTTCCTCATCGCGCAGGGCATCGAGACGCTGAGCCTGCGCGTCGAGCGCCACGTCGCCAACGCGCAGGCGGTCGCCGAATTCCTGGCCGAGCATCCGGCAGTCGAATCGGTCCACTACGCCGGACTGTCGAGCTCGCCTTGGCACGAGCGGGCCAAGCGGCTCGCGCCGAAGGGGACCGGCGCGATCGTCTCGTTCGAGCTGCGCGGCGGTGTCGACGCGGGCAAGAAGTTCGTGGACGCGTTGGTCCTGCACAGCCACGTGGCCAACATCGGGGATGTGCGTTCTCTGGTGATCCATCCGGCATCGACGACGCACTCCCAGCTGACACCCGAGCAACAGCTCGCCTCCGGCGTCACCCCGGGACTGGTCCGCCTCGCCGTGGGCATCGAGGGAATCGACGACATTCTGGCCGATCTGCGCGCCGGATTCACGGCGGCGACGACGTGACCGTGAGCACCGAGCAGAGCATCGAGTCCGGCGTCGGCCTGCTGCCGCCGCCGGACGGCAGGCCCGGCGTCATCGCCATCGGGGACGTGCGGCTGGAAAGCGGCGCGGTGATTCCGAATGTCCATCTCGCCGTGCAGCGGTGGGGCGAACTCTCCCCCACCCTGGACAATGTGGTGCTCGTCGAGCACGCTCTGACCGGTGACTCGCACGTCGTCGGCACGCCGGACGACGTCCACGCGCAGCCCGGCTGGTGGGAGGGCATGGTCGGGCCCGGCGCGCCGGTGGACACCGACGAATGGTGTGTGATCGCGACCAACGTGCTCGGCGGCTGTAAGGGCAGCACCGGGCCGTCGTCGCTCGCGCCGGACGGCAAGCCGTGGGGCTCGCGTTTCCCGGAGATCTCGATCCGCGATCAGGTGAGCGCCGAGGCCGCCCTGCTGGATCTGCTCGGCATCGAGCGGCTCGCCGCGGTCGTCGGCGGATCGATGGGCGGCATGCGGGTGCTGGAGTGGATGATCGGCGCGCCCGAAAGGGTGGCCGCGGCGCTGGTTCTGGCCGTCGGCGCGCGCGCCACCGCCGACCAGATCGGCACCCAGACCACCCAGATCGCCGCCATCAAGGCCGATCCGGACTGGCAGGGCGGCGACTACCACGACACCGATCGCGCGCCGATGACCGGCATGGGCATCGCGCGCCGCATCGCCCACCTCACCTACCGCACCGAGGGCGAACTCGACCACCGCTTCGAGAACCACGCGCAGGGCTCGGAGGATCCGCGGCGAGGCGGGCGCTACGCGGTGCAGAGCTACCTGGACCACCAGGCCGAAAAGCTGTGCAAGCGTTTCGATCCCGCCACCTATGTGTTGCTCACCGAGGCGATGAACCGACACGACGTCGGGCGCGGACGCGGCGGTATCGAGGCCGTGCTCGCCGCGACGCCGGTGCCCTGCGTGGTCGGCGGCGTGGACTCCGACCGGCTCTATCCGCTGCGCACGCAGCAGGAACTGGCCGATGCGCTACCCGGCTGCGCCCGGCTGGAAGTAGTGCACTCACGCGACGGGCACGACGGGTTTCTGACCGAGGCGGCAGCGGTCTCCAAGTTGCTCATCGAGACCATGCGGTTGGCGCGCGAGAACCGGTAGTCGCGGTTCGCCGGACACAGCGTCGGAGCGCTCGGAAGGGAGGCTACGGCCTCAGCCGACACCGAGCGTGTTGATGGTCGCCGCCAAGAAGACGATGGCGGAGCCGAGCAAACTCAGCGCGCCCACGTCGAACGGCTTGCTGCGCACCGCGAGCAGCCCCACCCGCGCGGTCGGCAGGCACAGCCGGAAGGCCGCCGCCAACAACGTCGCCCCACCGAAGAACAGGGCACCGCGCCGCCACCGATCCGAAGCGACGAACACCACCGCGACCAAGACGACCAGCGCGACGACCACCATCGGCAGATGACTGCGCACGAACTGCGCGGCACGACTACCGCCTGCGTGTCGTCCGCCGGACGCGTCGAGATCGGTCACGGCACCGATTCTTGCAGACGCACCCTCGCCACCCCTGCCCCCACCACCCGCTCCCGTCGATGCAGAGCCGCGCCCGCCACCGTCTCATGCAGTGAATGCGACTGCTGCGGATGGCCGAACTCGTCCGCAAGTACGCGGACTTCCCTCTGGGCGCAGTCGACGCGTCTGTCATCGCCGAGTGCCTTTCCGGCTTCTGCCGAACTGAACTCGGTTCTCGGCGGTGGCCCGTCGGCTCGGCTGTAGCGGCGCCTGATTGACTGGTTGCGTGTTCCGCCTGATGTTCCACGAGCCGTGCATTCCGCCGAACACCGGCAACGCGATCCGTCTGGTCGCCGGGACCGGCTGTGAGCTGCACTTGATCGAGCCGCTGGGGTTCGACCTCTCGGAGTCGAAGCTGCGCCGGGCCGGGTTGGACTACCACGATCTGGCCTCGGTCACCGTGCACGAGAGCCTGCCCGCCGCGTGGGCGGCGCTGCGGCCGGAACGCGTCTACGCCTTCACCACCAAGTCGACGACCCGCTACACCGACGTCGCCTATCAACCCGGCGACGTCCTGCTCTTCGGCACCGAACCCACCGGCCTGCCCGACCATGTCCTCGACGACCCGCACGTCACCGCCCACCTGCGCATCCCCATGCTCCCCGGCCGCCGCTCCATGAACCTCTCCAACGCCGCCGCCGTCACGGTTTACGAAGCCTGGCGCCAGCTGGGCTTTCCCGGCGGGATCTGAGCGCGGCACGGCTACCATTTGGCCCTGAACGGTATCGAGTTCGATTTCCCGTTCCCGATCAGCATTCCGTGGACCGAACTCGAGTTCTGAGGCCTCGCCCCTCAGTCCTCGATTTCGAAACGTTTGAAGCGGGAGGTGGTGCCCGCGGTGAGGCGGACGGCGGTTTTGGGGACGTCGAAGTGGGTGGCGAGGAGTTCGATGGCGGCCTTGTTGGCCTTGCCTTCGACGGCGGGGGCGCGGACGTAGAGCTGGAGGGTGCCGTCCGGAAGTGGTTCGACGAGTGGGCCTTTACGGCTGTTGGGTTTGATGATCGCCCTGACCACCGTCGGCGACATCGGGGGCTCCTGTTCGGGTAGTCGCGGGAACCGCTGCGGTGGAAGGGCTTTCGGCAGGTCGACGCCTGCGGCGCACCAAGCGGACGACGGCGAAGACGAGGGCGCCGACGATCGCGAGGAAGCCGAGCCAGGGAATCGCCTTGCCGGTGAACACGATCGCGTCCTTCAGCCAGTCGACCAGGGAGTTCCAGCCCGCGACGATGCCGTCCCAGAAGTTGCTCGGCCCCTCGTCGGATTCCTTGTCGGTCGTGGTGATCTCGATGGTGAGGGTGGACAGCGCGACCTGATCGTCGAGGCGGCGCTTCTGGGCGGTGAGACTGTCGAGTTCGCCCTGACGGCTGGACAGCGCCTGTTCGGCGGCGATGAGATCGGCGGTGTTGGCGGCGCTGGTGATCAGCGCGCGCAGCCGGTCGACCGAGGCCTGCAACGCCTTGATCCTGGCGTCCAGGTCCTCCCATTGCATGGTGACGTCGTCGCGGTTGGTGCTCACCCTGGTGAGGGTGCCGATCGCGCCGAGGCCGTTCACGAACGCGTCGGTCTTGTCGGCGGGCACCCGCACGGTCAGCGACGCGCTGGGTTCGGTGTCGTCGGTACCGGGTTGCTCGGTGCGGCTGTCCACCCGGCCGCCCGCCTCGCGCACCCGGTCGGAGACCTGCGCCGCGGCCTCGATCGGATCGCCCGCGGTGATGTCGATGCTGCCGGTGACGACCTCCTTGCGGTCGACGGTGTCGGTGTCCTGCCCACGACTGTCGCCGGGCACCGGCGCCTGCTCCCGGAACCCGGGCGGCGACACCGGCGCGGAGCCACCCGTCTTGGCGGGCGGCCCACCGGAGTCGGCCCGGTCATCGCCCCCGCAGCCGACGAGCAGCGCCAAGCCGAGCAAAGCGACGCACACCACAACAAGCTTCCGCATGCTCGCAGCGTAACCGCCGCACCCCGCCCGGTCACCGGCGTTGGTCAGCAGATGTCGGAGCGCGGCGTCACAGATCCGCGGGCAGAATCCGGAAGGCAGCGACGCCTGGCATCAGCGGTTCGATAGCCCGAAAGACGCGCTGATCGAACGTGAATATGCAATCGGTCCGGTACTTGTCGGCGAGCGCGACTCCGACGGCATCCGCCAAGTCCAACCGGAGGCCCTCGTATTTGGAGCGAATCGACTGCGCTGACGCGAGATCGACATGCGCTCAACGGAAGTCGCGTGACTTCCCGTCGATCCGCAGGTGCAAACGCTGAAGGTGTTCCGCGACGACGCTGACCGCGCCCTCCGCGTTCTGCACCCGTCCGCGGATGAGCAGGGCGGTGGCGCTCTGGGCGAGGCGGCGGTACCGGGCCCACAGGCCGACGGAGCAGACGACGTTCACCATGCCGGTCTCGTCCTCCAGGTTGAGGAAGGTGACGCCCTCGGCGGTGGCGGGGCGCTGGCGGTGGGTGACCGCGCCGCCGACCAGCACACGGGAACCGTCGGGGACGGCGAGCAAGCCGGAGGCGGGGATGGCGCCGAGCGCGTCGAGCTGGGGGCGCAGGAATTCGGTCGGGTAGCTGCCCGGTGAGATCCCGGTGGCCCACACGTCGGCGGCCGCGAGCTCCAGCTCGCTCATGCCGGGCAGGGCGGGGGCGGTGGTCGCGGCGCCGGTGCCGGGTAGCCGATCCGCGCGCTCTCCCGCCGCCGCGCCCGCCGCCCACAGCGCCTCGCGCCTGCTGATGCCGAGGCTGCCGAGCGCGCCCGCGGTGGCCAGCGATTCGGCTTGCGCGACAGAGAGTTCCACCCGCCCGGTGAGGTCGAGGAACGAGGTGTACGGTCCGCTTTCGCGCCGGGCGGCGACGATCCGCTCGGCCAGATCCGTGCCGAGGTGCCGGACGGCGGCCAGCCCGAGCCGGACCTCGGTGCCCGCCGCCTCCAGGGTGGCCTCGGCCAGGCTGGCGTTGATGTCGGGGCCGTGCACCGCGATCCCGTGCCTGCGCGCGTCGGCGACCAGGGATTGCGGGGAGTAGAAGCCCATCGGCTGAGCGCGCAGCAATCCGGCCGTGAACGCGGCGTGATGGTGCAGCTTGAACCACGCCGAATAGAACACCAGCGCGGCGAAACTCTGCGAATGACTTTCCGGGAATCCGAAATTCGCGAAGGCGTAGAGCTTCTCGTAGATGCGATCGGCGATCTCGCCGGTGATGCCGTGCAGGTCGCGCATGCCTTGGTAGAGGCGGGCCTTGATCCGCTCCATACGTTCCGGTGAGCGTTTGGAACCCATCGCGCGGCGCAGCTGATCGGCCTCGGCGGCGGTGAAACCGGCGACGTCGACGGCCATTTGCATCAGCTGCTCCTGGAACAGCGGCACGCCGAGGGTGCGGCCCAGCGAATTCTCCAGCGCCGGATGGTCGTAATCCCATTTCTCGCGCTCGTTGCGACGGCGGATGTAGGGGTGCACCGAGCCGCCCTGGATCGGGCCGGGACGAATCAGCGCGACCTGCACCACCAAGTCGTAGAAATCGCGCGGCTTCAGCCGGGGCAGGGTCGCCATCTGGGCCCGCGACTCCACCTGGAAGACGCCGACCGAATCCGCCCGCGAAAGCATTTCGTAGACCGCGGTCTCTTTCAGGTCGAGCTTGTGCAACTCCACCTCGACGCCCTTGTGCTCGCGCACCATATCGATCATGTAGTGCAGCGCGGAAAGCATGCCGAGCCCGAGCATGTCGAACTTCACCAGCCCGACCGCGGCGCAATCGTCCTTGTCCCATTGCAATACGCTGCGGCCCGGCATGCGCGCCCATTCCACCGGGCACACGTCGGCGATGGGACGATCGCAGATCACCATGCCGCCCGAGTGGATGCCCAGATGCCTTGGCAGGCCTTCGATGTCGGCGGCCAAGTGCAGCACCTCGTCGGGGATGTCGGTGCCGGTCTCGGCCGCGACGCCGGTCCAGCGGCTCACCTGTTTGCTCCACGCGTCCTGCTGCCCCGGCGAAAAGCCCAGCGCGCGTGCGGCATCGCGCACCGCCGACTTACCGCGATAGGTGATCACATTGGCCACCTGGGCGGCGTACTCGCGGCCGTACTTGGCGTAGACGTGCTGGATCGCCTCCTCCCGGCGATCGGATTCGATGTCCACGTCGATATCGGGCGGTCCGTCGCGCTCCGGCGAGAGGAAGCGTTCGAACAGCAGCTGATTGGCCACCGGATCGACATTGGTGATGCCGATGGCGTAGCAGACCGCCGAGTTGGCCGCCGAACCCCTTCCCTGGCACAGGATGTCGTTGTCCGCGCAGAAGCTGACGATGTCGTGCACCACCAGGAAGTAGCCGGGGAAGCCGAGCTGTTCGATCACCGCGAGCTCGTGTTCGATCTGCTGGTAGGCCGCCGGGTTCTCCGCGCGCGAACCGTAGCGGCGGGCCGCGCCGCGGAGGGCGAGTTCGCGCAGCCAGGAGTTCTCGTCGTGGCCGTCCGGCACGTCGAAGGGCGGCAGCTGGGGCGCGATGAGGCGCAGGTCGAAGGCGCATTCCCGGGCCAGCGCCGCGGCATTGGCCACCGCGTCGGGGCAGGACGCGAACAGCCGCGCCATCTCCGCACCCGAGCGCAGGTGCGCGCCGCCGGTGGGCGCCAGCCAGCCCGCGATGTCGTCCAGGCTCTGCCTGGCCCGGATGGCGGCCAGCGCCATGGCGCGGCGGCGTTGCGCCGGGGCGGCGAAATGCGCTCCGGTGGTGGCGATTACCGGAAGACCGAGCCGGTCGGCGAGGTCGATGAGGTGGGCGTTGCGCTCGTCGTCCTCCGGGACGCCGTGGTGGGTGAGTTCCACGCCGACCCGTTCGACGCCGAAACGCTCGGTGAGTTCGCGCAGCGCGGCCTCGGCACGCACCAGCCGGGTGTCGCCTACGCGCAGGTCCTCGGCGAGCGCGCGGCGCAGGTGCCCTTTGCGGCAGCCGGTCAGGATGTGCCAGTGTCCGCCCGCCGCCGCGGTGAGGACGTCGAGGTCGTAGCGGAGGATGCCTTTCTCCCCCGCGGCCAGGTGCGCGGCGGCGATCTCGCGGGACAGCCGCCGATAGCCCTCCTGACCGCGAGCAAGCACGAGCAGGTGTTGTCCGGCCGGATCCGGCGCGCCCGTGCGCGGCGCGGAGTCCGGCGCGTCGGCGTGCGTGGCCGTTTTCGGCGCGCGCCGCCGCACGTCCTGCGGACCCAGCGACAGTTCCGCGCCGAAGACGGTCGCCATCCCCAACTCCTTGGCCGCCTCCGCGAAGCGGACGGTGCCGTAGAAGCCATCGTGGTCGGTGAGCGCGATCGCCTCCAACCCCAGCCGCACCGCCTCTTCCACCAGCTCTTCGGGCTGACTGGCGCCGTCGAGGAAGCTGTAGGCCGAATGCGCGTGGAGTTCCGCGTAGGGCACGGTCGGGCCGTCGCGGTGGACCGGCTCGGCCGAGTACGGCTCGCGCTTGCGCGACCAGGCTGGGCTGTCGCCGCCGTCGCCCGGGTACATGGCGTCCGGATCGGTCCGGCCGGGACGACCGGACAGCACCCGCTCCAGTTCGGCCCAGGTCGGCGGGCCGTTGCTCCAACCCATGACACGTCACCTCCTCATCTCGAACATACATTCGATAGATGCGAAGATGCGCGCGGGTCCGCCCAACGGATACCGAGTCGCAACCAGCGGGCGGCGGGCCCCTCGTCAACCCGCCGCCCGTCGCCGATCAGCCCTCGCGAACCCGCTCGGTGGAGCCAGCGGCGACCGCGGCCTCCACGCGGTCCAGCCCGTCGCGGATCATCTCGCCGTACGCGTCGTCGGCCAGGATCCGCAGGTGACCGCGCGCGATCGCCAATTGCATTCGGGCGCCGTCGAAATCGCCGAGCCTGCGGTGACTGTCCGCGAGGTTCAGGTACAGCGAGGGCAGGAAACAGCGCAGCCCCTCGTCCAGCGGGATCCCGGGGCCGAACACCGCGGCCAGCGCGCGCTGATCCCAGCGCAGCGCCGCCTCGTCCGTCTCCTGCAGGACGGCGAGGTGATGCGCGATCACGCAGCGCTGCAAGGGATCACCGGACGGATCTAGTTCCTCCCACAGCGCACCGAGCGCGCGGCGCGCCGCTTCCGGATTCCCGCTGCCGAGCCGCACCGCGGCAAAGATGTCCGCCATCCGATCGTCCGCCATGCGCACGAGTATCGCACATATGTTCGATGGATTCGAGGGCTCTTCGAACGCGTCTCCGAGCGTGACGAGCGCCACTTGGCGAGTAAACTTACTTCGGAGTAAGTTCTTGCCCATCCAGGGCCGTCACCGTTGACGCGACAAAGGAGCAAACCCGATGACCCAAGCTTCCGCCGACGACGCCGGTGTGCGCGGGCAGATCCGACACAACCGCCGCAACCGGGACCTGACCGGCAGGCACGTCCTCATCACCGGCGCCTCCTCCGGCATCGGCCGCGCCGCCGCGGTGGCGGTGGCCGCCAAAGGCGCGACGGTGTTACTGCTGGCTCGGCGCGGCGACGAACTCGCGTCCGTGGTCGAGGAGATTCGCGCCGCGGGCGGATCGGCGTACGGATATCAGTGCGACGTCACGGATTCCGATTCCGTCGACCACACCCTCGAGTCCATCCTCGACGAGCACGGCCACGTCGACATGCTGGTGAACAACGCGGGCCGCTCGATTCGCCGCGCCATCCACCGCTCCACCGACCGCCTGCACGACTTCGAGCGGACCATGGCGGTGAACTACTTCGGCGCGCTGCGCATGACGCTGGCTCTGCTGCCGCAGATGCGCGAGCGCGGGTTCGGCCACATCGTCCAGATCAGCAGCGCGGGTGTGCAAGTCGCAACTCCGCGGTTCTCGGCGTACCTGGCGAGCAAGGCGGCGCTGGACAAGTTCACCGAGGTGGCGGCCGTGGAGACCATGGCCGACGGCGTCACCTTCACCACCATCCACATGCCGCTGGTGCGCACACCGATGATCACGCCGAGCGGCGACCAGGGGCCGTCGGAATCGCCCGAGTGGGCGGCGGCCACGATCGTGCGCGCGCTCACCGAGCGGCCCAAGCGGATCGACGTCCCGATCGGCACCATCGCGGAGTACGGCGCGCTGCTCACGCCCAAGTTGCGTGACCGCGTCCTGCACCGCTACTACCGCGCGCTGCCGGACTCACCCGCCGCGAAAGGCGAGACCGCCGATACCGAGGAAGACGCGGAACCCGTTGCACCGCAAGCGGAACCGCGGGAACCTTCGACCGCGCGCCGGGTCACCGGCACCGTGCTGCGCCGCGCCGCGCGCTGGGTGCCCGGCACCCACTGGTGATCTGCGCGGTTTCCTGCGCTGGACGCGCTACCCCAGCACCTGACGCGGCTCCGGCAGGTAGGCCCGCGCCTGTGAGCGCACACCGTGCCACAGCGCCAGGCCGACGGCCGGGGTGTTGGAGGCGATGTGCAGCTGGCGATTCCCGAGATCCACGATCACAGGCGTCACCACCGAGCCCCAACTCATCGGCCGGTTCCGCAACGCCTGCACGGCAGCGGGGTGCACGCGTTCGGAGACCAGCGCGGCCACGCCCATCGCGCCGCCCTTCACCCCGATGAAGCTACGCCTGCGCTGGTTCTTGGCGAAACCGTCCACGTGGCGCGGGAAGTCGTCGACGGCGGCCGGTGAGATCTCCTCCAGCGTGGCGACGCAGAGCACGAAATCGATCGGGTTCAGCGCGGTCGCGATCACCGCGTTGACGCCGACCAAGCTCATCAGCGGGCCGACCATGTGCTGGGCGATCTGCATGCGGCCGCGGGTCATGTGGTGGGTGACCGCGGTGAGGTAGGCCTGGACGGCGGGGGTGCCGGGGAATTGGAGAGGCGGCGGGGCGGCGTGCGGGTAGCCCGGCGGAGGAGCCGGTTGCCCATACGGTGATGGGGCGGGATATCCCTGTGGCGCACCCGGATAGCCGGGCGGCGGTGGAGCCGGGTAGCCAGGTTGCTGCGGTGCTGGATATCCGGGCGGCGCGGGATAACCGTGCGGAGGTGGGGTCGTGGGGCCATGCGGGAGCGGGGGCTGTTGCCCAGGCGGTGGCGGGGTGGGATTCCCGTGCGGCGGGACGGGATAGCCGGGTGCAGGTGGGGCCGACTGGCCCTGCGGCGAGGCGGGCGGCGGGGTCGGCTGCGATGGCAACGGGTGTCCGCCGGAATGCGCAGGCAGCTCCCTGCTCGGCGATCCGGGCGGATATCCCGGCACGTTCGATCCCCACGGCGGTGTCGTCATCTCGTCCCTCCCTCGACCGGCGCGCTTGCCGTCGGGACATTACCCGCCCCGTACCGCGCCCTGTTCCGCCAGCATCCGAAGCCGCACGCTCGCAAGGCAATACCCCGGTGGTGCCGGATGTCGCGCGGAGTTGGGTAGGGTCCGGCGGGAGGTTACGGTGATGAGCTTCAGACTGGCAGCGTACGCGGTGTCCATCGAGGACGAGCGGGTGCTGCTCGCCCGTCATGTATTTCCGAGCGGCGAGACCCACTGGACTCTTCCCGGCGGCAAGGTCGAGCACGCGGAGGATCCGTTCGACGCGGTGATCCGGGAGGTCGCCGAAGAAACCGGCTGCCACGGGATCGTCGAACGCCTGCTGGGCGTGGACTCGCGGGTGATTCCCGCTGCCGCCGCGCGCGCCGGAGCCGAGCACCACAACGTCGGCATTTTCTACCAGGTTCGCATCACCGGCGGCCGGCTCCGGCCCGAACCGAACGGCGAGACCGCCGAGTCGATTTGGACTCCGATCCCAGAGGTCGCCCGCCTGCGCAGGTCCGCGCTCGTCGACATCGGGCTCACCCTGGCTCAGACCCTTCCGGCGACCGGCCACGTCGCGCCTGTCCGGGTCGGCGGCTTGATCCAGCACTGAGGCGCCGCCCACGGACTGGATGACGAAAGCGGTACGCAGGCTATAGGTTTGAGCAGGGCGATCAGGGCAGCGCCTGGATGGGATCGGCGACAAGGGCGGTGACCGGTTTCGGGCCCGCGCCGCAGCTGGCCTGGCGCGGGGCATAGGAGACCGTCCGCGCGGTGACACGCCAGCTCCTGCCGTCGCGGTGGGTGACCAACGCACTGCCCGCGTGCGTGGGATCGGTTGTGCCGGAAGTGTTTTCGATCACGGACCGGAGTTCGTCGAGACCCGCGGCGACCTCGGCGCGCACCGCGAGTTCGGCGACCTGTTCGACCGGCCGATGCCCGCTGCGCCCGCGCAATCCGGCGAGCGCGACCTCGCCGCGGTGGACGGCCGCCACGGCGGCGGTCGCGGCGGCGGCGTCGACGCGGCCGTAGGTGAGTCCCGAGGGCAGCAGCACCATGGCGGGCGCGAAGCGGTGGCCGCCGGTGTGCGAGCACTCCCAGACCTGGTCGGGGTAGGCGGTCGAGAGGGTTGCGGCGATGGGGCGGCCGAGCATGGCGCAGCACTGGTCGCGCTTGCCGTGCGCGCACACCAAGACAAGCGGGTCGGCCACTGGCTCGCCGATGCCTGGCGGCGGGCCGTCGAGCAGGTGCAGGTCGATTTCGAGCAACTGCTTCAGGTCGGTGATCTCGAGCCGCTCGCACCAGCCGCCTTCGGCGCGCGAGTTGACGAGCAGAACCGTTCGAGCGCCGGTGAATTCGCTGCGACCTGGACGACGGATCAGGGTCGGGCGGACGCGGGCGGCGGTGGTGCGCGCGGCGAGTTCGGCGGTGATCTCGGGGCCGAGGACCTCGTCGCCGATCACGTCGCGGCCCCACGCGCCGGGATGTTCGACGCAGAGCCAAGCGCTCACCCGCGTCGCGGTGCCGGGCAGCGGGACGTCGGCCGACGCCGCCGAGCACAGCATGCCGTCGAACGCGTTCACCACGCGCTCACGCGTGGGCCCGGGGCGGACCGGTCGGTAACGAGCACCGTTTCACTCTATTCCGCACGGCACGGCGAGGAATGGCAGCACCGCGGCCTCGAACTCGCGATGACGGTCGCGGTGGATGCTGTGGCCGCAGGCGAACGGGGTGACCGTGCAGTCGGCGACCAAGCCGAGCAGCACTTCGAGCTTCGCGAGATCGACCATGCCGCCCGGCCCGCCGCGCAGCACCAGCGTGGGGGCGGTGATGTCGGCCAGCCGGTCCCACCATTCCGGGTTCGGCTTGCGGAACTGTTCCAGCGCGGTGCGGGTCATCGAGCGGTCGAAGGCGAGGACGGCGCGCGGATGCCGGATCAGGCTGGTCGTGGCATGCCAGAGTTCCGGCAGGGTCGGGAACCGGCGGGTCAGCCGGAGTTCCTCGTCGCCGGAGCGCAGCGGCAGCGGACATTCCTCGATGACCAGCCTGCGCACCAGCTCGGGCCGCTCCTGCGCGACGCACGACACCGCGTAACCGCCCAGCGAATGCCCGACCAGGTCCACCTGGCTCAGCTCGAGGTGCTCGCACAGGCGGAGCACGTCTGCACCGAACTCGTCGAAGCGGTAGGAGTCGGCGTGCGAGCTGCGGCCGTGCCCGCGCAGATCCGGGATGATCACCCGCCGCCCCGTCTGCGCCAACCGACGCGCGAAGCGATCCCAGGTGTGCCCGTCCCCGCCCATGCCGTGCACCAGCACGACGGGCGTCTCGTCGACCGCCCCCGAATCGCGATAGGCGATCTCCACCCCACCGAACGCCATCCGGGCAGCCGTCAGATTCACGATGTTCGAGAGTACCGACCCCGGCCCGACCACCGCCCGGTGTTTGTCGGCAGCATCACAGGGACCAACTCGCGACGCCGCGGGGATGGGAGCCGTTGTCGGCTCGGCCCTGGCGTTCGCAGCGGCGGCCGCTGGGGACGGGCTCGTCTGGTTCTTCGATCAGGATTGGGTCTCGCCCGCCGATCCAGCCCGGACGATCTGGGCCGGCGGCTGAGCGGAGGGCGTCCTCGGGGTCAGCTCCCGGCGAGCGGGTGTTCCTCGCCCCACTTCAGCATCGCGTACAGGATGTCCTCGAGGCTTTCGCCGTCTTCGGTGAGTTGGTAGACGACGCGGGGCGGCACTTCGGCGTAGACGGTGCGGGTGAGGATGCGCTGGTGTTCGAGGGCGCGCAGGCGGTCGGTCAGGGTCTTGGCGCTCGGCGAACCGAGAGCGGTGCGCAGGTCGCCGAAGCGCTTGGGGCCGGAGAGCAGTTCGCGGACGATCAGCGTCGTCCATTTTCCGTCGAGAACCTTCAGCGTGCGCTCCACACCGCAGCCCGAGCAGTCGGTGGCTTGCAGTTGTTTCCGCTGCTCAGAGCCGATGGTTTCCATCTTGAAATTATATCACTTGCTGGGTATTGCTTTACTTCTGAAACTAGCTTCGGGGGCATGAACACATCAACCGTGACAGTCCACGGCTCGACCGGAACCCAGGGCGCCGCCATCGTCCGCGGCCTGCTCGCCGCGGGGCACCGCGTCCGTGGCGTCGTCCGCACTTCTCCCGGCGTGCTGCCCCCGGACGCCGAGCCGGTCCAGGCCGACCTGCTCGAACCCGACTCGCTCGCAGCCGCGTACACCGGCGCCGAAGCCGTGATCGTGCAGTTGCCGCTCGTCTTCACCGACCTGGCCGTCCGGCAGGCCGAGGCGGTGCTGGCTGGACTCCGGAAGGCGGGCGTCGAGCGGGTGGTCTTCAATACCGGCACCGTGCTGCCACCCGCGCCCATCGGCGTGCCGTTCGTGGACGCCCGCGTGCTGTTGTCCGCCGAACTGACCCGCGGCGTCGAGGCGGCCACGGTGGTCGCACCCGCTCGGCAGTACATGGAGAACCTCGTCGCCCCGTGGTCCGCCCCGCTCGTGCGCGCCGGGGAGCTCGCCTATCCGCTGCCGCGGGAACTGCCCGTCCCGTGGGTCGCGCTCGATGACCTGGGATCGACAGTCGCCGATCTGATCGTCGCCACGACTCCGCCACCGCTGCGGATCGTGGCGGGTCCGCAGGCGCTGACTGGTGACGAGGTCGCCGCCGAACTCAGCGCGGTCCTGGGACACGCGGTGCGGTGGAATTCCATATCTCCCAACGCTTATCGGGAAATGCTCACCCCACACCTCGGAGCCGAGGCCGCCGAAGGGATCGCCGCGGTATACACACCGCCGCCCCCGGGAGCGCCCACTCCGCCGGAACCCGACCCGTCGGTGCTGGAGACGGGAGCCACCGAGCTGCGGGACTGGGCGGCGCGGCAGGACTGGCAGGTGGGCAGGTAGGCAGCCGATTTCGTGGCGCACGAAAACCGTTGGCGTTCGAGCACATCGCGGCGCAGGATGCGCACATGCCAACGTTCGCCGACTTCGACCGCCGCAACTACCGCACCGTCGACGTGACCACCGGATACGACGGTTGGGCGCCCACCTACGAGCGCACCGTGCTGGACGAGATGGATCTCGGCTTGCTCGCACGGCTGCGCGTTCCGGTGTGGGACCGCGTCGAGCGGGCGGCGGATCTGGGCTGCGGGACCGGGCGGACCGGCGGCTGGCTGCGCGAGCGCGGGGTGACATGGATCGACGGCGTCGACGTCAGCGAAGGCATGCTCGAACTGGCCCGCGCCCGCGGCGCGCACACCTCGCTGCACCGCGCGGACGTGCGGGCGACCGGCTTGCCGGAGGGCGCCTACGACCTGGTGATCGCCTCGTTGATCGACGAGCACCTGCCCGAACTCGGCCCGTTCTACACCGAGGCACGGCGGCTGGCCGCACCCGGCGGTCGCTGCGTCACGGTCAGCTACCACCCGCAGTTCATGATGGTGACCGGCATGCCGACGCACTACACGCCGGCGGGCGACGCGCCGGTGGCGATCAGCACTCACCTGCACATGCTCGGCGAGCACATGACCGCCGCGCTGACGGCGGGCTGGGCGCTCACCGAGGTCGTCGAGGCGGTCGTGGACGACGACTGGGTGCGGGCCAAGCCGAAATGGGCTGAGCTGCGCGGACATCCGTTCACCATCGCGTTCGTCTGGACGCGGGATCAGTCGTAGAGACCTTCGGCGCGCCAGCACTCACCGCTGTAGACGAGCAGCAGCACTCGGACGTCGCCCGCGTCGCCGCCCAGCTGCACCTGGGCGCGCGCCGCCGCGGCGGAGTCCGGGACCCACCAGTGTTCGTCCACCGGCCACGGTCCGGCCCAGCCCGCCAGCGGCCAGCTGCGGCTGCCCCAGTGCAGGTGGGCCGGGTCGGCGGTGAACAGGCCGCGCTCGGTAACCCGCACCAGAGTTCCGTCGGCCGCTTCCACGCGCACCACGGGACGGTTCATCAGCAGCACCGCGGGGGCGGGTTCGGGTAACCGACCGGGCCAGGGCAGTTCCGGGTCGGCCGCGGGCACCCGCTCGTCGCCGAGCACGACCATGGTGACGCGCTCGGCGGGACCGCGGCCGCCGCTGAGCACGCCCATCTGGACCGCCTCACCGCCGAGCAGCCCCTGCACCCGAACCAGGGCGCGCCGGGCGCGCTCGTCCTCCTCGCCGACGCCGCCCCACAGGCCGAGTTGCAGCGCGCCCGCCCGCACCACCTCCACGGGTTCCAGCCGCAGCAGCGTGACCGGGGCGGTGGGGCGGTCGCGGCGGGTCAGCCAGCCGTCGAGTTGCCAGCGCACCCGGTCGGCGGTGTCCTCGGGGGTGAGCGGCTCGGCGCACCGCCAGATTCGGGAGAGTTGTTCGCCCGCTTCGGTTTCGGCGAACACCGCGAGCCTGGTGCAGGCCAGCGCGGCGTCGGCGAGCTTGGCGTGCAGGCGGGTGGCGAGCATGCGTCCCGCGAAAGCGGCCGCGTCGACCCGGTCGATCGGCGGGTCGCAGCGCTGGTCCACCGCGAGATCGGGCGGCGGGCGGCGCGCGGCGGGCGGTCGCTCCGGAACGGCGCGCGCGCTGCGGTGCGCGAGGACGGCGTCCGCGCCGAAGCGGGAGGCGACCTCGGCGGGACCGAGCGCCGCGAAATCACCGACCCGGCGTAAACCCAAGCGGTGCAACAAATCCACCAGCTCGGCGCGCTCCGGCGCGGCCAGGCTGGGTTCCAGCGCTAGCTCGGACACCGCGAGCGGCGCGAGGAATCCCGCACCCCCGCCCCGCGGCACGATCGCACCGCGCCGCGCCGCGATCACCGCCGTGGACAGCTCGTCGGCGATGCCGATCTGCGCCTCCACCCCGACCGCGGCCACCGCGTCGACCAGTCGTTCGGCGGCCGTCTCCTCGGAGCCGAAGAACCGGGCGGCCCCGCGCGCACCGAGCACGAGCAACCCGGGCCGCAGCACCTCCACACCCGGCACCGTGGCGTCGACGGCCGCGACCACCGGCTCGAACAATCGCGCGTCGCGATCCGGATCAACCTGCGCCAGAAAGAGTTCCGGACACCGCGCCTGCGCCTCCCTGCGCCGCAGCCCGCGCCGCACCCCCTCCGCCCGTGCCACCGCCGAGCACGCCACCACCCGGTTGGCGGACAACACCGCCACCGGCCGCGTCGGCGGCAGCTCG
Source organism: Nocardia sp. NPDC050713 (assembly GCF_040654315.1). Lineage (NCBI taxonomy): Bacteria > Bacillati > Actinomycetota > Actinomycetes > Mycobacteriales > Nocardiaceae > Nocardia > Nocardia sp. NPDC050713. The sequence continues at coordinate 158,241 of NZ_JBFAHS010000006.1, forward strand.
GCCACGGCCGCCGCCGCGACCGCGGGCCAGTCCTGGCACCACACCGCGAGCACCCGCGCCCGACTCGGCCGAATCACGGTGCCGCCCCGCCACTCGCACCTGCACGGCACACCGCGAGCACCCGCCCGGCGCCACGCACCCGGCTCGGCCGACTTACGGCGCCACACCGCCACTCACACCGACCCGGCACTACACCGCGAGCATCCGCCGCGCCACACGCACGTCCACGCCGAATCACGATGCCGCCCCGCCGCACTCGACACCGCGCCGCCCAACCGCGTCGAAGATCATCGCGAGGAGCGTGCTCTTCCGACTACCTCGGCGACATGCATCCCGCCGGATCGCGACACACGTCGCCCGCAGAACCTCGGCCAACTCCAAGGGGCGCGGTTCCAACCGAATGCCGGAGGTCCGACGCGGCCGAATCAGGGTGCGGCACGGCGGAAGCGGGGCGGCGCCGCCACTCATGACGCCGCACCCCGCGCGATCGGCAATTCGATGGGGGCGGGCGAGGTCTCCTGGGCGAACCACTCGACGCGACCACCGCTGGGGCGCAGCTCGACACGTCCGCGCCGCGGCATGCCCGCACGGTGCCGCGCCTCGACCTCGAGGCTCAGCGAGCGGAGGCGGCCGTGGCCGGTGCCGAGACCGACGTATCCGGCGATGCGGGCGTCCAGGCGCAGGGTGGGGTTGGGCCAGTCGCCGTCGGTGACCACCAGGGTGGCGCCCTTGTTGCGGGCGCGGGCGGCGAGCACGCGGGTGCGCGCAGGCGGCACGGCGACGCCGTCGAGACCGAGTACGACCAGGTCGAGACCGTCCAGCAGCACCGCCGCCACCTCGATCGGATCGGGCCCCGGATCGGCGATCACGGCCAGCCGCGCGAGTTCGGCGCCCATCTCCGCGGCGGCGAGCAGCCCGAACCTCGGTACCCCGACTACCGCGGCGTGCCCGCCGTGCTCGGTCACCGCGGCGAGCAGACCGGCGAGCAGCGAGCGCGCACCCGTGTAGGCGACCACGGAACCCTTGCCGAGACCACCCTCCGGCAACAATTCCGCAAGGGCATCGGGCACCGGGAGCGCCTCGCGGCGCATGTCCTCGGCGAACGGCACCCGCGCGGCCGCCGACTCGCCGCGTCCCGGGATGGCGGCCATCCGATTGCGCAGCTCGGCCAGCTTCTGTTGTCTCTCTGTCTCCCCCACCCGCACGTCCGAACCCATCACAACCACCTACTTCCCACGATGGACTCCGAGGCGAAGCGAGCGGACCGACCCCACCTCCACACGGAGGAACGGGAGCCAGCACCGATCCAGCTATCGATCTCTTATCGAATATACGTTCGATAGGCCTACAGTAGAAACCCACCCCCGGAATCCCGTCAAGAGCACTCGCGCGCTCCCACTTGTCGGCATAAGAAGCGCGGCGACGCAGGGATATTCGGATACCCTGCACACCATGATCGATCGCCCCCGTCCCATCGTCGGCCCCGACTATTTGGTCGCAGGCCGCTACCGCCTCCAGTCCAAGCTGGGCGGCGGCGGCATGGGCGCGGTGTGGCTGGCCCACGACCGGCTGCTCGACCGGGACGTCGCCATCAAGCAGGTCCTCTCCACGGCCGGGCTGCCCGAGGCCGAGGCCACCGAGGTGCGCAACCGGATCATGCACGAGGGCCGGGTGGCGGCGAAGCTCTCGCACGACCACGCCATCGCCGTCTACGACGTTGTGCTGGAGGCGGGCGAGCCCTGGCTGGTGATGGAGCATCTACCCTCGCGCAACGTGGCGCGCGCGCTGGCGCTGGTCGACACGCTGCCGGTGATCGAGGTCGCGCAGATCGGCGCCCAGGTCGCCGACGCACTGGCCGCCGCGCACGCCGCGGGCATCACCCACCGCGACATCAAGCCGGGCAACATTCTCGTCGCCGATCGCGGCCCCGGTGTCGGCATGGCCAAACTCAGCGACTTCGGCATCTCCCGCGGCGCGGGCGAGATCGACGACCCGGACGGGATCATCATCGGCACCCCCGCCTACCTCCCGCCGGAAGTGGCGCGCGGCATGCAGCCGACCGAGGCCAGCGACGTGTTCTCGCTAGGCGCCACGCTGTACACCGCGATCGAGGGCCAGCCGCCGTTCGGCCTGCACGAGGACAGCGACGTCCTGGTGGAGCGCGCCGCGATGGCCCAGATCATTCCGCCCTCGCGCAGCGGCATCCTCACCAACGCCCTGCTGCACATGATGGAACCCGCGCCGCAGCGCAGGCCGACGATGGCCGAGGCGCGGGACGAAATCCTCACCGCCGCTTTCGGTCCCGGCACCGGGCCCTACATTCTCGGCGCCCCCGTGCGCACCGAGGACGGCACCATTCCGGCTTGGGCGGCCCGGAACTCGGCCTCCGGCCTGCGCAGCCCCCACTCGGCCCCGCTCCCCCGCCCGCACCGCAGCGCACCCGGCGTGGGCGTCGCCGCGACGGCCATGCCGCAACGCGCGGCCAAGCCGCAGCCGAGCAACGCCCCGTTGGCCATCGCCATCGGCCTCTTCATCGGCATGCTCATCATCATCGGGATCATCGTCATCGCGATGTAGGCGAAACCTCCGCATTCGCTCCGGCTATGCGCGTTCTGCGAAATCCCGCATCCGTCCGGGCCGTGCGTGTCGTGCACACCTCCATCCGCCCCGGTCGAGCGGGGCGAACGGACTCGTCGACGGCCTCGCAACGGGTTCACACGCCACGCAGGATGCGAGCTTGTGGAACATTCATGCGGACTAGTCGATGCGGCGGCGGTGCGCCCAGCGGGTGAGGGCGTTGCGGTTGGACTGCTGGGTTTTACGCAGCACGTTGGAGGCGTGGGTCTCCACGGTCTTCACCGAGATGAAGAGGTTCTCGGCGATCTCGCGGTAGGTGTAGCCGCGAGCGAGCAGGCGCAGCACCTCGAGTTCGCGGGGAGTCAGCGAGTCCAGTTCCGGGTCGAGCGGGGGTTCGGGGACCGGTGACCGGCCGGTGAACGAGTCGAGCACGAATCCGGCGAGCCGCGGGCTGAAGACGGCGTCGCCGCCCGCGACCCTGCGGATGCCGTCGGCGAGTTCGGCGCCGGAGATTGTCTTGGTGACGTAGCCGCGTGCGCCCGCGCGGATCACCGCGATCACGTCCTCGGCGGCGTCGGACACGCTGAGCGCCAAGCAGACCGGGCCGTCCTCGATACCGGACAGCACCGCGACGCCGCCGCCGTCGGGCATGTGCACGTCGAGCAGCACCACGTCCGGGCGGGTGGACTTGATCCCCGCGATGGCCTCGGCCACGCCGCCCGCCTCGCCGACCACCTCCATATCGGCCTCCCGGCTCAGCTCCGCGCGCACACCCGAACGGAACACGGCGTGATCGTCGACGAGAAAGACCCGCACGCTCACCTGCTTCTCCTCACCTTTCGGTGGAGCAACCCACCCTGACTGCGCCGACCCGCAGGCCGCCCGCATCTCATCGGTACCACAAGCGGACCCGCGACGGCGTGTCCGCCGCTGAACTCAGCTCCCAACGAACCGGGGACGGCGCGAGCTATTCCAGAGCGCGAGGGCCCGCGGACCCTTCACCACTACTTTCCCGACCGCACCGACTGCCGGATGCGCTCGGTCGGCTGATCACCGGTCGCACCGGGAGCGGTATCCGGCTCGGCCCCCTCGGGCGCACCGGAATCGCTGCGCGGCATGAAGATCCGCACCTCGGTACCGCGCCCGGGCGTGGACAGGATCTCCACTTGGCCGCCGCGCCGTTCGACCCGGCCGCGGATGGATTTGGCGAGACCCTGCCGGTCCTGCGGCACCGCGGCGACGTCGAACCCCGCGCCGCGGTCGCGCACGAAGACGCTCACCTGGTGCGGTTCCACCTCGGCGAACAGGTCGATGGTCGGCACGCCCGCGTGCTTGGCGGCGTTCACCATCGCCTCCCTGCTCGCGCCGAGCAGCGCGGTGAAATGTTCCTTGGGCAGACCGTTTCCGCAGTCGTCGAGATCCATCGAGACGTCGCCGACCGTCACGGGGGTCACCTTGACGCCGTGTTGGTCCTCCACCTCGCCCGCGATGGTGCGCAGCGCCGCGGCCAGGCTCGACTGCGCGGGACCGGAATCCTCGAACAGCCACTTGCGCAGCTCCCGCTCCTGGCTGCGCGCCAGCCGCGCCACCTCCTGCGGGTCGTGCGCTTGGCGCTGGATGAGGGCCAGCGTCTGCAAGACGGAATCGTGCAGGTGCGAGGCGATCTCCTCGCGTTCCTCGTTCCGGATCCGGGCCGCGCGCTCGGTGTTCAGCGCGCGCATCATGCGCAGCCACAGCGGGACGGTGAGCAGACCGGCGCCGATCAGGGTGACCGCCACCGCGATCAGCGCGGAACCGAGCGCGCTCAAGTCGATCCTGGCCAGCACCACGACGCCGAGCCCGAGCACCACCATGGTGGCGCCCGCAACGACCCGCGCCCAGGTGACCACCGAGGGATGCGCGGGCAGACCGAGCAACGAGCGTGGGCCGTCGGTGTCGTATTCGCGCCAGACCAGCGCGGCGCCGACCGCGACGACGACGATCGGCACGATCACCTTCGCCGCGACGGTGCCGTTCATCAGCCACGAGACCGCCACCGAGAGACCGAGCCCGAGCAGCGCGAGACCGATCGCCTGGCGTCGCTCGGTGCCGCTCGGTTTGGCCGAGTCGGCGCCGCTCGGTGTGAAGATCCACAGCAGGCCGTAGGCGACGATGCCCGCCCCCGCCAGCGCGGAGAGCAGCACGAACGCCATCCGCACCTTGAACACGTCGAGCCCGAGGTGATCGGCGAGACCACCCGCCACACCGCCGACGATCCGACCGCCTGACCGGCGCACCAGCCGCAGCTGCGGATGCCTGCCGAGATCGAGCACCGGGGCGGGACCGACGCGCCCCGGACCGTAGCCGCGGACGGCGTCGAACCCCGGCGCGGCCCCGAAGCCCGGCGCGGGAGCGCCGCGGGCAGCGTCGAACGCGGGACCGGTGGGGTGCATGCCTTCGATACTGGCACGCTCCCCCATCCCCGGCCATCAGGAATCACCCTGATCTTGCCCTCCTCCCCGAGGGGGCGGGCGAAACTGTCCGGTCCGGACAAAGAACCTTACTGAGCTGCGAAGACACAAGTACCCGCCGGGCCATTCCCGCAGTCCGGTACCGGTCGGCGACAACCCTCACCACACCGGACCGGAAAACCCGCGTCGACGCCGCGACCAGCGCTTTCCCGCTCACCACCGGCTCGCGGCGCTAGGCCGGGGCATCCTCCGCCTCATACCTTTCCGTTGGGTCGCCGAAGACCCCGGTCACCACCGGGATCACCCGGTTCGACACCACCCGCATTCCGGCGGGAAGCAAGCACTTCGGGGAGGAACACATGAAGCACATGGCGGTACTGACGGCGGCGTTCTCAGCTGCGGTCCTGGTTGTCTGCATGGTCTTGACGGGGAGTCCGTTCGCCGGGGCGGCGACGATGGCGCCGCACGAGAAGACGGTCGAGGGGCCGAACGGATTCCGGTTCACCGTCGGGCACTCAGGTCAGGCCTTTCATCCGGTCCCGCCGCTGAACGGCATGCCGACCAACCGGGAGGTGTTCCTCGACGACACGTTCTACGGACGGGTCGAAGCGGGCGGGACCGGCACCTTGAAGGCCGGATACCTGGTCGCCTGCGCGGTCGATCTGACCGTCGGCATCGATCTCGGCGCCGCGATCGGCTTCGAAGCGGGGATCCGGGTCGGCGGCTCCAGCAGCGGCGACTCGGCCTCGTCGAGCGTGGACGCGGGCCTCGGCCCGGATCTGCACGTCGGCGCGAGCATCGATCTCTCGATCGTGCCGGGAAAGGTCCAGCCCTTCGAGGTCGGTACCAAGGAGCTGCCGCCCGGCAGCACCGGCTACTTCGTCAGCCGCGATTTCCACGTCTCGGTGCAGGATTGCGGCGGTCCGCTGACCATCCGCTCGTACACGATCGTCGAGGCGGAATCGCCGGAGGTCAGCGGCCGCGAAGCGGTCTACGGCGATCCGATCTTCCTGTGAGGTCGAAATGGCAGACGGTGCGCGATGCGGCGCACCGCCTGCGCCGACGTCGGAAAGCTGGGCGGCGGGTAGATTGTCTCTGTGTTCGTACCGCCCAGATGTTTCCGTGGGCACGCGTGACAGGGGACGCGCCGCGGGGGGAAACCAGTTCGCCACGAGCTGTTTTCGCTGAACGATTCGCCGATCTGTATGCCGCCGCGGGAAACCCGACGCTGCGCAGGGTCGCCGCCCAGGCGGAGAACCGGATGCGGGCCGCCGCGGCGGGGCGAATCCCGCCTCCGCCCAGCGGATCAGCGACTGGAAGGCGGGCCGAAATGTGCCCGCCCGCTTCGAATCCCTGCTGCCGGTGGTGCTGACGCTCATCGACCTCGCCAAGAAACGCGGCGCGACGCTGCCCGCGAAGCTCGCGGACCCGCAGGAATGGAAGCGGCTGTGGACCGCGTCGAACTCCTGGACGCCCGACGACGCCGACAACGCCGCGTGCCCGTACCTCGGCCTGGAGTCCTATCGAAACACCGACAGCGACGTCTTCTTCGGACGCCAACGGGCGACCCGAGAACTCACGGAACTAGTGCGAAACACCATGCGCGACGGCGGCGATATCGTCACGCTCATCGGCGCGTCCGGAGCCGGTAAGTCATCGCTGCTCGCGGCGGGGCTGGCGACCGAACTCGCACGGAGACAAACCAACTGGCGCATCGTCACAGTGACACCCGGTGCACATCCAATGGACGCCCTGGCGAAATCCCTTGGCGCACTGGACGCGGAACGCACCGACGCCGCATCGGCGACCTGGCCCACCGACGGTCCGCGCCTGCTGATCATCGACCAATTCGAAGAACTGTTCACCGTCTGCGCCGACGAACGGGAGCGCGACGAGTTCCTGGCGCTGCTCGACCAACACGCCACGCAGACCGACCCGGTCGCCGTCGTACTTGCCCTGCGCGCCGACTTCTACGCCCGCTGCCTCGACTACCCGGTCCTGCAAAAGTCTCTGGAGAAGCGCAGTTACCTGCTCGGCCCCATGCGCGTCGACGAACTGACCGAGGCCATCACCGGCCCCGCCGAACGCGCCGGACTGAAACTCGAAGCCGGACTCGAAGAACTCGTCATCACGGAACTCTGCGGCCTCGGCGACCATCGGACCCGCCAGAGCTACGACCCCGGAGCCCTACCGCTGCTCTCCCACGTCATGGCCGCCACCTGGCAGCACCGCGAGGGACGCAAACTGACCATCGCCGGGTACCGCGCGGCGGGTGGTGTCGTCGGCTCCGTCGCCGCCACCGCGGAACAGGCGTGGAGCGAACTGTCCGATCCGCAGCAGTCGGCCGCGAAGGATGTCCTGCTCGGACTCGTTACCGTGGCGCGCGACTCCCGCGACACCCGGCGCATCGCGGCGCGCCCCGCGCTCCAACGGCGCAGCACCGACCCGCTCGCCGCCGCGGCCGCACTGGAACTGCTCGCCCGCACCCGCCTGGTGACGCTCGACGCCGACTCGGTATTCCTCACCCACGAAATCGTGCTGGACGCCTGGCCCAGGCTGCGCGCCTGGATCGATGAGAACCGGGTCGGATATCTGGTGCGGCAACGGGTGGAAGCCGATGCGGTCGAATGGAATTCGATGAACCGGGACCCGGCTCTGCTGTATCGGGGCTCCCGGCTCGAGACCGCGCTCGAGCACTCGGCGGCATCGGACGGGATCGTCCGCGATTTCCTGCACGCCTCGCGCGCATCGCGCGGACGGTCCCGCCGACGCACCACGCTGACCAGAATCGGCTTGGCGCTGGCAGGGGTAGTGCTCCTGGTACTCGGCCTGACTGCTTATACCCAGACTCAATTCGGGCAGCGGCAGCGCGAAGAGAAAAATTTCGCGGCTGTCATGCGGGAGGCGGAGCGGCTGCGCAGTACCGATCCTTCGCTGTCGGCGCAGCTCTACCTCGTCGCGGAGCGGATGCGGCCCGGCGACGCGACCGTGTGGACCCATCTGCTCGGTACGCAGGATCAGTCGCTCGCGACCGCCGTCCCGGCACACGGTGGCGGCTACGTCGAGGTGGCTCAGCAGCCAGGAAATGCTCTGCTGGCTTCGGTCGACGACGAAGAGATCGCATACCTCTGGGACAACAGCAATCCACAGCACCCCCGCAAGCTGGTACAACTCCCCGGCGAGGTCTCGACGGCGGTATTCAGCGCAAATCGTCGCGTCATGGCCACCAGCGGCAGCGTGGGTTCACGGCTGTGGGACATCACCGTGCCCGATGCACCGCGGGTGCTGGCCGAATTGCCGAAGGCCGGTGCGAGATCGCACGGGGTCATGAGCTTCAGCGCGGACGGCGATCTTCTCGCCACGGTGAACGCCGACACCGTTACGTTGTGGAATGTCGCTGATCCCGGCCGACCTCGAGCCGGTGCGACATTCCGCGCCGGACATGACGTCAACGTCGAAGTGCGGTTCAGCCCCACCGACCCGGTACTGGCCGTGCTGACGAACAATCGGCTCCTGAGCGCACAGCCCTCGGGGCGGATTCAGCTATGGAAAGTCGAGGGTCTCGATCGCGCCGTGCCGTTGGGACCGCCGATCGACGCCACGACGGTCCTGACCGACCTGGATTTCAGCTCCGACGGCCGAATTCTGGCCGTCGGCGGCGGGGACGGCTCACTGCGGGAGGACGGGCAGGTGAACCGGGGAACGGTACAGCTGTGGCGAATCGAACGAGACGCCCCACCCACGCCGCTCGGCATACCGCTGACGGTCGGCAAATCCGCTCTCTGGTCGGTGGCCTTCAGTCCCGACAGCTCAATCCTCGCGGCCGCCACCTCCGAGCACGCCTCGCTCTGGAATACGGCAGATCCGGCCCGGCCCATGCTCATCGATGAGCGGCTGACGACGAGCCCTACGACCTGCCGGTTCTCGAACGACATGGCGATGCCCTGCCGGAGCGGCCCCACCAGCCTCGCCTTCGGTCCGGACGGGCGAACCCTCGCCGCGGGTGGCTGGGACGGCAACTTACGTGTCTGGTCGATACCACCCGCGCTGGTGGCCGGCCCGCCGGCGAAGACGTCGTTCCCGCGGTTCGACGCGGCAGGACATCGCGCTATCGTCGCCGCAGGGGGGAACACCATCGAGATCTGGGATACCCGAAATCCGCTGCGGTGGCGACTGCTCGGTCGCTTCGCGCATCGCCCCGGCGACTATCTGTATGAAGTGAGCCCGGACGGAGCGACCCTGGTGACCGCTTCATCCGAGGGCCAGTTCACGGCATACGACATATCCGATCCAGCGAAGGTGCGCCTTCGGGGCGACTGGGCGACGAGCCTGGGCGACGCCGAGTACTTGGCCCTCCGGCCTGACTGGCGGATCGCGGTGACGTCGCACGACGACTCGCTGCGAGTATGGAGCCTCGAGGATCCCGCACACCCCACACCGCTCGGCGCGGAAATACCGCTGGCCAAGGCTCTAGACATCGTATTCAGCAGCGATGGCGGGATCCTTGCGGTCCGCAGGCTGGCGTCGGATAGTGACGTCGTCCGGCAACCTGTCACGTTGTGGGACTTCGCCGACCCGCTACGTCCAGCTCCGTTCGGTGACGAACTTCCCGAGATATCCGGCGGCATCAACACGGTCAGGTACGCCCCCGACGGCCGCACGATGATCTTGGTCAACAGCGAGAGGATGCAGGTGTGGGACATCGGTGACCGCACCCGAATCCGACCGATCAGCTCGCCGATCATCGCGGACAACCTCTCGGTCGGCCGGATCTCCTTCACGCCGGATTCCCGCCGGGCCGTCATCACCGGTGAGGATCGGCGGATCACGCTGTGGGACTTGACCGATCGCACCCATCCGCAGCAGATCGGCGACCAACTGACACCGCCGCGCGAAGACGACGACTGGACCGCCCAATTCCTCCCCCACGGCAACCACCTCGTCCTCTCCGGCGGCGGCCTCCGCGTCTGGGATCTCGACGTCTCCCACTCCATCGACCGTATCTGCGACGTCACCGGCTCCCTACTCACCGAAGACCTCTGGCAACGCCACCTCCCCCAACTCCCCTACCAACCCCCCTGTTCCTGAATCAGACTCTCTTACAGGAACTTTCCAAGTATTCCTTCAGCAACCCCGACCATGCTGAAAGCGACCACGGGGGCAGTCCGTGGTCGCCCCGGGTAGGGAGCCCGGGTGTGGAACGAGGGGGATACCCGCATGAATGGGAAGTCTGGGCTGGCCGCTGTCGCGATCGCGATGGGTGCCCTCGCGGGGCTCGCATCGCAGGCGGCGGCGGTCGATCTCGCACCGCACGAGAAGACGTACTCCGCCCCGGGCGGGCTGGAATTCACGGTGGGCCACAGCGAGCACGCGGCACGGCCGGTGGGGTCGTTGAACGGAATGCCGACCAATCGAGACGTCTTCCTGGACAACACCTTCTACGGCCAGGTCTCGGACGGGACGGGTCATCTGAAGACCGGATACTTCGTCGCCTGCGCCGTCGATCTGAAGGCGAAACTCGACCTCGGGGCGGAGGTCGGCATCGACGCGGACGCGAGCGCGCACCTGGGTTTGTCGCCGGAGTCGCTGCTGCCCGGGGTGGACGTGAGCGTCGGACCGTATCTGAGCGCGGGGATCGGCGTCGATCTCTCGATCACTCCGGGCAAGGTCGTCGACGTGCCCGTCGGCGAGAAGGAACTGCTGCCGGGCAGCACGGGGTACGTGTTCAGCCGGGACCGGCGCGTCCACGTCGAGGACTGCGCGGGCCCGCTGACTGTGCAGGCCTACGCGATCATCACCGTGGAAACGGCGGACGTGACCGCGGAGGGTGCGGTGTTCGGGGATCCGTTCACGATGTGAGCGCCCTGATCCACCAGGATCAGGTTGTTTTTTCAGGGTTCCCCCCGATGCGCCGCGCCGCTGGTCAGCCGCACCATGGGAAGCATGACGAGAACAACCTTCGGCGATCAGCTGCAGCAGATGTGGCAGACGCGGCCCGTCCGGTTGCCGCGCCAGGGCCCGGTCGCGGGCGTCGCGGCCGGGTTCGGGCAGCGCTACAACGTCGACCCGGTGCTGGTGCGGGTCGCGTTCGTGGTGTCCACCCTGTTCGGCGGCGCGGGCATCGTGCTGTACCTGCTCGCCTGGCTGCTGCTGAACGAGTCCGGGGACCAGTCCTCGGCCGCCGAATCGCTGTTCGGCAAGGGGCAAAGCTCGCAGTCGCACACGAAGACCGTGGTGCTGGTCGTGGCGCTGGCCATCGCGGTCACAACGGTCGGTCCGATCGGCGTCGGACTGGCCGGTTCCGGGATGATCAGCCTGGCTCTGATGCTGGCGGGCTGGTGGATGCTGTTCATGCGCTGCCCGCAGCCGCCGCCGGGCACCAGCATGGTCGACGGCGGCTACGCCGACGGCCTCTTCGCGACCGGTTACCCCGGAGCCGCCTTCCCGACGGGGCCGCTGCGCGCGCCCGGCTACCCGATCCCGGACGTCGGGCCGGTGTACAGCCCGTACACCAAGCTGCCGGACGCGTACGTTCCCGACGCGCCGCGCGAGACGGAGGCGGAAACCGTGCTGGACAAGGACGTCGACCGACCCACCGAGGTGATCGACACGAAAACCGAAGTGCTCGAAGCGCGGACCTCGTCACCGCAGCCGGGCACCGAGGACGCCACGCCGATCTCGCTCGAGAAGACCGGCGGTGAGCCGAAGACCCTCGCCCAACCGAAGGCACCCGCCAACCCGAAGACTCCCGCGGACCTGCCCGCCCGCGCACCATCACACCCGACTCCCGCCGCCTTCCCCGGCGTGACCCCGCCCTCCTGGGATCCGCTCGGCGTCGCGCCGCTGGCCTGGGACCTGCCCGAACCGACGCCCGCCCCCGCCGTAGTCGCACCACCACCGAAGCGTCCCCGATCCCGGCTGACCCCGGTCGTGCTCGGCCTGGCCATCCTGGCCGCGGCGGGTGCGGGCGCGATCGCCGCCGCGGGCGCGGAATGGATGACCCCCGGCCGCATCGCCGCCGTCGCCCTCGCCGTGATCGGCCTCGGCTTGGTGCTCGGCGCGTTCCTGCGGCGCGGCTACGGTCTGCTGGTGGTCACCGCTCCGCTCGCCGGTTTCGTCCTGCTCGCCTCGATGATCGGTCCCATCGAATTCGACCGGGGTGCCATGGGCGACCACGTCTGGACCCCCGCGACGATGGCCGAGCTGCAACCGGACTACAAGATCTCGATGGGCGCGGGCACCCTCGACCTGCGGTCGCTGAACCTGACCGAGAACCGGGCCGTGAACGTCGGCGTGCAGATGGGCGAGGTCCGCATCCTGGTGCCCGAGGGCATGACCCTCCGCACCGACTGCACCGTCAACATGGGCGACAACCAGTGCCCGGAGGGCATCACCGGACCGAACACCCCGGGCGCCCCGGTACTCGACCTGAACGTGGACATCCAGATGGGCAGCGTGGAGGTGCAGCGTGGCTGAGCAGACCCAACCCAACGGCACGACCGAGGGACGCGGACCGTCGGCTTCCCTGCTGATCGTCGGCCTGCTCGCCCTCGCGGTGAGCGTCTGGGGCTTCATCGGCCCCGCCGCGACGGCCAGCGGCGCGATCTCCTTCGGCTGGATCGTCGTCGTCGCCGCCATCGTCGTCGGCGTCCTGCTCGTCATCTCCCCGCGCAAGCGCCGCTAGCGCGATGGTCAGACAGGAGAACCCCATGGCGCGAGACCAATTCGACGACGACGCGACGGATCCGGCGCCGCACCAGGGCACGCCCGTCGCGCGGGTGGTGCCGATCACTCCGGCCAGAACCTACATCGGTGGCGGCTCGCTACTCGGCCACGTCGTCCTCGGCCACGGCTGGAGCCGCGCCAAGACAGACTGAATCCCCGGAAAACGACGGCCCCCGCACACCGTGTGCGGGGGCCGTCGTTCTCGGGATCACTCCCACTCGATGGTGCCCGGCGGCTTGCTGGTGACATCGAGGACGACGCGGTTGACCTCGGCGACCTCGTTGGTGATGCGGGTCGAGATGCGCTCCAACACCTCGTAGGGCAGGCGGGTCCAGTCGGCCGTCATGGCGTCCTCGCTGGAGACCGGACGCAGCACGATCGGGTGACCGTAGGTGCGGCCGTCGCCCTGCACGCCGACGCTGCGGACGTCGGCCAGCAGCACCACCGGGCACTGCCAGATCTGACGGTCCAGCCCGGCGGCGGTGAGCTCCTCGCGGGCGATGGCGTCGGCCTGCCGCAGCGTATCGAGACGATCACCGGTGACCTCGCCGACGATGCGAATGGCCAGGCCCGGCCCCGGGAAGGGCTGGCGGGCAACGATTTCCTCGGGCAGGCCGAGCTCGCGGCCGACCGCGCGGACCTCGTCCTTGAACAGCAGCCGCAGCGGCTCGACCAGATCGAACTCCAGGTCCTCCGGCAGACCGCCGACATTGTGGTGCGACTTGATGTTCGCCGTGCCGCTGCCGCCGCCCGACTCCACCACGTCCGGGTACAGGGTGCCCTGCACCAGGAACTCGACCTTGGGCGTCTCGCCGTCCTCGGCGCCGTGTTCGGCGACGACCTCGCTCACCGCGTCCTCGAAGGAGCGGATGAACTCGCGGCCGATGATCTTGCGCTTCTCCTCGGGATCGGTGACGCCCTTCAGCTCGCCGAGGAACTTGTCCACCGCGTCGACGGTGACCAGCTTGGCGCCGGTCGCGGCGACGAAATCCTGCTGCACCTGCTCGCGTTCGCCGGAGCGCAGCAGGCCGTGATCGACGAAGACACAGGTCAGCCGGTCGCCGATGGCGCGCTGCACGAGCGCGGCCGCGACCGCGCTGTCCACGCCGCCGGACAGACCGCAGATCGCGTGTCCGTCGCCGACCTGCTCGCGGACCTGCTCGATCAGCGCGTCGGCGATATTGGCGGGCGTCCAAGCGGCCGGAATGCCCGCGAGTTCGTGCAGGAAGCGGCTGAGCACCTGCTGACCGTGCGGCGAATGCAGCACTTCGGGGTGATACTGCACGCCCGCCAGGCGACGGGCCCGGTCCTCGAACGCGGCGACCGGGGCGCCCGCGGTGGTGCCGGTGACCTCGAAGCCCTCCGGGGCGTCGGTGACCGCGTCGCCGTGGCTCATCCACACCGGCTGGATGGTGGGCAGACCGCCGTGCAGCAGACCGCCGTCGATGTTCAGCTCGGTGCGGCCGTACTCGCGGGTGCCGGTGTGCGCGACCGTGCCGCCCAGCGCCTGGGCCATCGCCTGAAAGCCGTAGCAGATGCCGAAGACCGGCAGCTCCAGATCGAACAGCCGGGGATCCAGCTGCGGCGCGCCCTCGGTGTACACACTCGCCGGACCGCCGGACAGAATCACCGCGAGCGGGTTCTTGTCCGCGATCTCCTCGACGGTGGTGGTATGCGGAATCACCTCGGAGTACACACTCGCCTCGCGCACCCGCCGGGCGATCAGCTGAGCGTATTGGGCACCGAAGTCGACGACGAGGACCGGTCTCTGGGATTCTGCCACGGCCACAGTCTAGTGAGCCGGGTGCGCGCCCGAACCAACGGGCATGCCCCTGTGCAGGCACGTTGTCTCCGCGGGCACCGGGCGCTCCCGGCATCCCCCGGCTATCTCCAAGCGGGCGGCCCGAATCCCGCGTCGACCCCGCCTCGGCTCGTTATCCTCTTGCGGTGCCCTTCGCCCGTGCGATAGACGCCGACATCCACTACGAGGACAGCGGCGGGGACGGTCCGGTGGTGTTGCTAGCGCACGAATTCCTCATGGACCGCACCATGTTCGCTTCCCAGGTGGCTGCGCTCGCGCCGGAATTCCGGATCGTCTCCTGGGATGCCCGCGGCCACGGACGCACGAAAGATCAGGGCCTACCCTTCACCTACTGGACCGCGGCGCGTGACGCGCTGACCGTGCTCGATCAGCTCGGCGCCGAACGCGCGGTGGTCGGCGGCACCGCGCAGGGCGGCTTCACCGCGCTGCGCGCCGCGCTGATCGCGCCCGAGCGGATCGCGGGACTGATCCTCATCAGCACCGAGGCGCACGGACCGACACCCGAGCAGTCTACGGCCACCCAGCGCTTCCTCGACGAGTGGTACGACGACGACAGCAGGGAGCACGCGGTCCATCGACTCGCCACCTGGCTGATCGGCGACGACGACTGGTACCGGGCGATCTGGACCAAACGCTGGCTCGGCCGCGACCGGCACGACATCGAGGTCGCCGCGGGCTGCCTGCTCGCCAGGGAATCGGTGCTCGACCGGCTGCCCGAAATCACCTGTCCCGCACTGGTCATCCACGCCACCGACAGCGGTATCCCGCACGACCGCGCCAAGCGATTGGCCGAGGGTCTGGCGGCGGCGACCTTCGTGGAGATCGCGGGCGCCCGGCTCGCGGTCACCATGACGCACCCGGAACCGGTGAACCACACGATCCGCCAGTTCCTCCGCGAACAAGTCATGCCCACGGGCGTGTACTGACGACGACGCGCGAAGGCGTGTCTCCGGCCGTGCGCCGCTATCGGCGAACCGGCGGCGCTGCGAGGACTTCGGTCGCGCTGCTGCCATCGATCGACAACGCGGAAGGGCAGCAACGTTCACGAGAAGCCCGCGCCCATCCAGGCGGGCGCGGGCTCGAAGAACGAAACCTCAGGCGCGAACGCTGAGTCCGACCTTCTGGAACTCCTTGAGGTCCGAGTACCCGGCCTTCGCCATCGAGCGGCGCAGACCGCCGACGAGGTTCAGCGAGCCGAACGGGTCGTCGGACGGGCCGAACAGCACGCGCTCCAAGCTCGGCCGCACCTGCTCGGTGGACTCGCCGCCCAGATCCCACGGATCGTCCACGTGCAGCAGCGAACCGCGCGGCACCGACGGGTGCGCGGCGGCCGACGGCCAGTACCACCCGCGGCCGGGCGCCTCGGCGGCCAGCGCGAGCGGCACCCCGAGCATGGCGGCATCGGCGCCACAGGCGATCGCCTTGGCCAGCTGACCGGAGGTCGCGATGTCGCCGTCGGCGATGACGTGCACGTAGCGGCCGCCGGTCTCGTCCAGGTAGTCGCGGCGCGCGGCGGCGGCGTCGGCGATTGCGGTGGCCATCGGCACCCCGATGCCGAGCACTTCGCCGGTGGTGGTGGCGCCCGGGTAGGAGCCGTAGCCGACGATCACGCCAGCGGCACCGGTACGCATCAGGTGCAGCGCGGTGCGGTGATCGCTGACGCCGCCCGCGACCACGGGCACGTCCAGCTCGGCGATGAAGGTCTTCATGTTCAGCGGCTCGCCGTCACCGACGTGCTCAGCGGAGATGATGGTGCCGTGCACGACGAGCAGGTCGATGCCCGCCTGCAACAGGGCCGGCGTCAGCGCGCGGGCGTTCTGCGGGCTGACCCGCACGGCGACGGTCACGCCCGCCGCGCGCACCTCGGCCACCGCGGCCGCGAGCAGATCCGGCTGCATCGGCGCGGCGTGCAGTTCCTGCAACATGCCGACGGCGCGCTCGTAGCCGCCCTTGCCGACCAGCTCCAGCAGCTGATCGATCTTCGCCTCGACGTCGGCGTGCCTGGCCCACAGGCCCTCGCCGTTGATCACGCCGAGCCCGCCGAGACGGCCGAGTTCGATGGCGAACTTCGGCGACACCAGGGCGTCGGTCGGATGCGCGAGGAACGGAATCTCGAACCGGTAGGCGTCGAGCTGCCAGGCCAGCGACACCTGCTTCGACGAGCGGGTACGCCGCGAGGGAACGATGTCGACATCGTCCAGTTCGTAGGTACGCCGGGCCGTCCGGCCCATGCCGATCTCGACCATGTCGCGCACTTGTCTGTCCTTTCGGTGTTGATTGGCGCGCTGACGCGCGCGTGTTCGCGGCCGTGTCTTTGGCGCGCCGGGGCGCGCGTGTTCGCGGCCTTTATGTCTCGCTTCCGAGCGGTCGAGACTCGCGACTTCGTCGCATGCGCTTCGACCGCTGGGAAGCGAGACGGCCGCGAACGGTCGCTCGTCGGGCTCGCTCCGTGCGGGGTGATCGGGTACTGATCGTGCGTTAGGTATGCGGTCGAATCGACGGATGTGGTGAGGACTTCCCTCAGTGATCGCGCCGGCGGGTGACCGCTGCTGCGACCGCTCCGCCCGCCGCGCCCAGGGCGAGCGCCGTCGGCACGCCGATCTTGGCCGCCTTGCGTCCGGTGCGGAAGTCGCGAATCTCCCAGCCGCGGTTCTTGGCGACCTCGCGTAGGTCCGAGTCGGGATTGATCGCGACCGCCGTGCCGACCAGCGAGAGCATGGGCACGTCGTTGTGGCTGTCGGAGTACGCGGTACAGCGCTTGAGGTTCAGGCCCTCGCGGACGGCCAGCGTGCGCACCGCGTGCGCCTTCCCGAGTCCGTGCAGGATGTCGCCGACCAGGCGTCCGGTGAACTTGCCGTCGACGCTCTCCGCCACGGTGCCCAGTGCGCCGGTCAGGCCGAGCCGCTTGGCGATCACCTGGGCCAGCTCCACCGGCGTCGCGGTGACCAGCCAGACCTGCTGGCCCGCGTCCAGGTGCATCTGCGCGAGCGCCCTGGTGCCCGGCCAGATCTTGTCGGCGATGATCTCGTCGTAGATCTCCTCGCCGAGCGCCGCCAGCTCGGAGGTCGGGCGGCCCGCGATGAACGAGAGCGCCTTCTCCTTGCCGGAGGCCATGTCGGTGCTGCTCTCCTTGCCGGTGACGCGGAACTTCACCTGCTTCCACGCCACGTCGACCAGGTCGGAGGTCTTGAAGTACTTGCGCGCCGCCAGACCGCGCGCGAAGTGCACGATCGAGGCGCCCTGCACCATCGTGTTGTCCACGTCGAAGAACGCCGCGGCGGTCAGGTCGCGCGGCACCTCCGGTCCTATCGGCTCGGCCGCCGCGAGCTCCGATTCGTGCAGCGAGAGCGCCGCGTCGGCACTGGCCTCACCGGCCAGATTCGCCCGGACCTCCTCCTCGGTAGGTCCGAACGGGCTGCGGGAGATGCGGGCGAGCTGATCCTGCAGGCCCTGGCCGAGCGGGCCCAGGTGCCACCGCACCGGGAACTCGCCGAACCGGCCCGCGATGAACCCGGCCCTCTCCACCTTCGATCGTTCCGGCACCAGTACCTCCGCCCGTTCGCGCGAACCACGTCCACAGTAACTGGCTTCGGCGACAGTCACCCGGAGACCACGCGCACCGCGGGTGCGGTGGCGAGAGGATTTAATATCCGCCATGACCAATCCCACAGATGGCGCCGCCGCGCCGTCCGAACACGAAGTGATTTTGCTGACCAGAGCCGGCTGCGGGTTGTGTGCCAAGGCACTGGAGCAGTTGCGCGCGATATGCGCGGATTTCGGCATCGAACCGGGCGCCCTCGACGTCGATATCGCCGCGGAAACCGACCCTGGCCTGCGCGCGGAGTACGGCGACCGGCTTCCTGTCGTACTGCTGGACGGGCGCGAACACAGCTACTTCGACGTCGACGAGGCGCGTTTGCGGGCGGATCTGGGTCGCTGATCGGTGTGATCCGTGTCCGATTTGGCCGCCGCGCTGGTCGCGGCGGAAAATGAGGCCAATTTCACCGACTTTGTGCAGGGCTTCACAAGCGGTTACGGTGGTGGCACGCGACCCGCATGCCGAGGCTGCGGACGCCTTGAAATCCGATACTTCGACCATGGCACCGGACCGCCGCCGGGCTCGAGGTCGAACGACGAACCGGACCTGTGCGCAGGCCGGAACGAGGAGCCGACGACGTGACAGAGCAGCATGAGGCGCCGGGCGGCGTCTCCAGGGCTCTGCAGAAAGACATCCCGCAGGCCACTGTGGCGCGGCTGGCTACCTATCTCCGGGTCCTCGCCATGTTGGCCGACGACGGTGTGCTCATCGTATCGAGTGAGGAACTCGCTGTCGCGGCGGGTGTCAATTCGGCCAAGTTGCGCAAGGACTTGTCCTTCCTCGGCCCCAACGGCGTCCGGGGCGTCGGCTATGACGTCGCGAAGTTGCGAACCAGGATCGAGGACGTGCTCGGTCTGTCGGGTGGACATCGCGTGGTGCTCGTCGGCGTCGGAAATCTGGGCCGGGCCCTGGTCGGCTACGGCGGCTTCCGTCGCCGCGGATTCAGCGTGGTCGGCCTCTTCGACGCCGATCCCGACGTGGTCGGCCGGTCGGTGGCCGGACTCACCGTGCGCGATGTGGCGGGCTTGGCCGCGGGCGTGGCCGAACTGGAACCAACCATCGCGGTCATCGCGGTGCCCGACGACGCGGCCCAGGACGTGTGCGACCAGCTGGTCGCCGCCGGGTTGCAGTCGATTCTGAGCTTCTCCGCGTGCGGGCTGATCGCGCCGCCCGCGGTGGAAGTCCGCCGGGTGGACCTGGCGGTCGAAATGCAGATGTTGTCGTTCGAACGGACCCGTAACGCCGAGCCGGAGCCGCTGCCCGAGGTGGCGCACGTGGGGTCCGGCCGGATCGCGCGCCGCGTGCCGACTCCGCACTCCCCGGCCGGGCACCCGGCCCTCACGCACTCGACGACCTCGCATTCGGCAACGGAGCCAAGCAGCAAGGGATCGGTGGTCACACCATGAGTATTCTGCTCGTCGGGATTTCGCATCGGAGCGCTCCCGTCGCAGTGCTGGAGAAGGTCGCCATCACCGATGCCGACCGTCCCAAGCTGATCGATCGAATGCTCGCCTCCAGCCACATCTCCGAGGCCATGATCGTCTCGACCTGTAACCGCGTCGAGGTGTACGCGGTGGTCGACGCCTTCCACGGTGGTCTCGCCGAGGTCGGCGATCTGCTCACCAAGCATTCCGGGCTGCCGCTGCCCGATCTGACCAAGCACGCTTATGTGCGCTACAGCGAGGCGGCCGCCGAGCACCTGTTCGCGGTGGCCAGCGGGCTGGACTCGATGGTCGTCGGCGAGCAACAGGTGCTCAGCCAGATCCGCGGCGCCTACGCCACCGCCGACGCTCAGCAGGCCGTCGGGCGCACCTTGCACGAGCTGGCCCAGCACGCGCTGCGCGTCGGCAAGCGAGTCCACTCCGAGACCGGCATCGACCGCGCGGGCGCGTCCGTGGTGTCGGTCGCGCTGGACCGGGCCAAGCAGGTGCTGGGCGATCTGGCCGGCCGCACGGCCGTGGTGGTCGGCGCGGGCGCGATGGGCGGGTTGGCCGTCGCACATCTGTCGCGCGCGGGTATCGGCCGCATCCTGGTGGTGAACCGGACCATCGCGCGGGCGCGCAGACTCGCCGAGACCGCGGGTTCCTACGGCGTCGAGTCCTCGGCGCTGGAGCTCTCCCGGCTCACCGAGGCGATGGCCGCCGCCGACGTGGTGGTCACCTGTACCGGAGCGGTCGGCGCCGTGGTGACGCTGGCCGACACGCACCGCGCGCTGGCCGATCGCGATCGCGCCGAATTCCCGGCGACCGAGCGTCCGCTGGTGTTCTGCGACCTCGGCCTGCCGCGCGACGTCGAGCACGCGGTGGCGGGTCTGCCGGGTGTCGCGGTGATCGACATCGAGACGTTGCAGCGCGATCCGGCCGCGGGCGCCGCGGCCGACGACACCGCCGCCGCGCGGTCGATCGTCGCCGACGAACTCGCCAAATACCTGGCGGGTCAGCGCATGGCCGAGGTGACCCCGACGGTCGCCGCCCTGCGCCAGCGGGCCGCCGAAGTGGTGGAAGCCGAACTGCTGCGGCTGGACTCGCGGCTGCCGAGCCTGGCCGATCCGGAGCGTGACGAGGTGGCGCGCACCGTGCGCCGGGTCGTCGACAAGCTGCTGCACGCGCCGACCGTGCGGGTGAAGCAACTCGCGTCGACGCCGGGCGGCGACAGCTACGCCGAAGCGCTACGCGAACTTTTCGAACTCAAACCAGGTGCGGCGCAAGCGGTTGCCGCTCCGATGGAAATCAGCACGCTCACCGGTGATCTCGGTCTCGGCCTCGCCGACGATTTCACCGCGGGACATCTCGGCGAGGAGGGCAAGTCGGCATGACCGTCGTTCAGGAAGAGGACAACATGACCGCCGACGGCACCCGCGCGCCGTGGCGCATCGGCACCCGAGGCAGCCTGCTCGCGCTGACCCAGGCGGGCACCGTGCGCGACGCGCTGATCGCGGCCGGGCATCCGGCCGAGCTGGTCGTGGTGAAGACGCCCGGCGATCTCTCCTCCGATCCGGTGCAGACGATCGGCGTCGGCGTGTTCACCTCGGCGCTGCGCGACGAGCTGGCCGCGGGCACGATCGACATCGCGGTGCACTCCTACAAGGACCTGCCGACCGCGCCGGACTCCCGCTTCACCATCGCCGCGATTCCACCGCGCGAGGACCCGCGCGACGCTTTGGTCGCCCGCGACGGACTGGTGCTCGGCGAACTGCCCGCCGGTTCCCGCATCGGCACTTCGGCGCCGCGCCGCGCGGCTCAGCTGGCGGCCCTCGGCCTCGGCCTGGAGATCGTGCCGCTGCGCGGCAACCTGGACACCCGCCTGCGCAAGGTCACCGACGGTGAACTCGACGCGGTGGTGGTGGCCAGAGCCGGTCTGTCCAGGATCGGCAGGCTCGACGCGGTGACCGAGGCGTTGGAACCGGTGCAGATGCTGCCCGCTCCCGCGCAGGGCGCGCTCGCTGTCGAATGCCGCAGCGACGACGCCGAGACCATCGAGGCGCTTACCCGGCTCGACGACGCGGCCACCAGGGCCGCCGTCATCGCCGAACGGTCGCTGCTCGCCGAGCTGGAGGCCGGGTGCACCGCGCCGATCGGCGCGCTCGCCGAGGTCGTCGAGTCGCTCGACGACGACGGCCGCATCGTCGACGAGCTCTCGCTGCGCGCCTGCGCCGCCGCCGCCGACGGATCCGAGGTGCTACGCGCTTCGGTGGTCGGCGCACCCGCCGAGGCCGACCGGCTCGGCCGCACGCTCGCGCAAGAGCTCTTGGAGCTGGGGGCGCGCGAGCTGCTCGGTAACCCCGGACCAGACGACGCCACCGATGCGAGATCCGACGGTGACGTCCCGAACACGCAGCGGTCGCGACCGGGCGCGGCCGAAGGTCGTATCAGCAATCCCAGCCCAATGGAGAACAACCAATGAGCCGAGCCACCAAGAAGCACCCCGGTCGGATCTTGTTCGTCGGGTCGGGTCCCGGCGACCCGGCGCTGCTGACAGTGCGTGCGCGCGAGGTGCTCGGGCGGGCGACACTGGCTTTCACCGATCCCGATGTCGACAAGGGTGTGCTCGCGCTGATCGGCACCGCCGTGGAGGAGAACGAGGACGGCACCCGGCCGGTCGACGTGCGACCCGCGCTCGGTGAGCCCGCGGAGGTCGCCAAGACGCTCATCGCCGAGGCGCGCAACGGCCACGACGTGGTCCGCGTCGTCGCGGGCGATCCGCTGACCGCCGATTCGGTGATCACCGAGGTCACCGCGGTGACCCGTTCGCACATGGTCTTCGAGGTGCTGCCCGGCCTGCCGAACGGTTCCGCGGTGCCGAGCTACGCGGGCATCGCGCTCGGCTCCGGCCACACCGAGGCCGACGTCCGCGGCGAGGTCGACTGGGCCGCGTTGGCCGCCGCGCCGGGCCCGCTGGTCCTGCACGCCACCTCCGGCCACCTGGCCGAGACCGCGAGCGCGCTGGTCGAGCACGGCATGGCGCCGCAGACCCCGGTCGCGGTGACCGTGCGCGGCACCACCCGCCAGCAGCGCACCATCGAAGCGACGCTGGCCACGTTGAACAGCGCCGCCTCCGAGCTGGTCGGTCCGCTGGTGGTGACCATCGGCAAGGCGGTCGCCACCCGGTCGAAGATGTCGTGGTGGGAGTCGCGCGCGCTGTACGGCTGGACCGTGCTCGTGCCGCGCACCAAGGATCAGGCCGCCGAGATGAGCGAGCGGCTGGTCACCCACGGCGCCATCCCGATGGAGGTGCCGACCATCGCGGTCGAGCCGCCGCGCAGCCCGGCGCAGATGGAGCGCGCCGTCAAGGGTCTGGTCGACGGCCGCTACCAGTGGGTGGTGTTCACCTCCACCAACGCGGTGCGCGCGGTGTGGGAGAAGTTCGCCGAATTCGGTTTGGACGCGCGGGCGTTCAGCGGCGTGAAGATCGCCTGCGTCGGCGAGGCCACCGCGGACAAGGTGCGCTCGTTCGGCATCAACCCGGAGCTGGTGCCCTCGGGTGAGCAGTCCTCCGAGGGCCTGCTCGCCGACTTCCCGCCCTACGACGACGTTTTCGATCCGGTGAACCGGGTGCTGCTGCCGCGCGCCGACATCGCCACCGAGACGCTGGCCGAGGGTCTGCGCGACCGCGGCTGGGAGATCGACGACGTGACCGCCTACCGCACGGTGCGCGCCTCGCCGCCGCCCGCGGAGACCCGCGAGATGATCAAGACCGGCGGTTTCGACGCGGTCCTGTTCACCTCGTCCTCCACGGTGCGCAACCTGGTCGGCATCGCGGGCAAGCCGCACGCGCGCACCATCGTGGCCTGCATCGGCCCGAAGACCGCCGAGACGGCCATCGAGTTCGGTCTGCGCGTGGATGTGCAGCCCGAGACCGCGCAGGTCGGCCCGCTGGTCGAGGCGCTCGCCGAGCACGCCGCCCGGCTTCGCGCCGAGGGTCTGCTGCCGCCGCCGCGCAAGAAGAGTCGCCGTAGCCGGTAAGTGCCGTCCGCTCCGCGCCCGGATAGGTGCCGTCGGCTCCGCGCCCGGGTGTGATCGGCGCAGCGAAACGCCCGCCCATGGTGGGCGTTTCGCGTTTCGGGGTCTCGCGCGCGGCGAAACGCCCACCGCGTTGTGGACGTTTCGCTTTCGCGCCCGGCCTGGGGCCGGACGTCGTCAGCGGCTGTAGCGCAGCAGAGTGCGCACCAGGCGGCACGTGGTGTCCGATGGCGGGCGGATGCCGACGACTTCGGCGGTGTGGCGGATCTTCTCGTTGCTCGCCTGGGTCGGCAGGTAGATCCCGGAGTCGAGCAGGGCGATGCTCAGCCGCATCGCCTTGAGCCTGCGGTTGTGCGTGACGTACCACTTGCGTGGACGTCCAGCAGGCAGCGGACGCTTTTCCAGCGGCCGGTAGGGCGTGATGATCGTGGACTTTCGGGCGGCTGCGGTCGCGGGCACTTGCGTCCTCCCCTCGCGATCGGGAACCCGGCGGATCCCCTCGAACACAGCTTCGATTCTACCCGCACCCACCGACAAAAACCGCTGGCCGCAACCCTTTTCGCACTCAGTCGGTGCACACCGATTGCTTGATCTGCGGGTTGCGTCCGGTCGCCGAGCCGATCGCGTTCGCGGTCGCGTCGGCCCTGGTCGGACCCCGGCCCCAGGACCAGCTGTTGTCTTTGGCTCGCGCGACGGCGCCGCACTTGTCGACGAAGTTCACCAGCACGCGGCAGTCGGACTTGCCGCACGTGTCGACAGCGACGCGTTCGGCCCTCGTCTTCGTGCTGTAGTTGCGCGCGCCGCCGGTGGCCCCGGTCGACGGCGAGTAGGCGATGGCGCCCCACTCTTCCGCACGCGCCACGGCCGGTCCCGCGGAGACGCCGAGCAGCGTTCCGGCGACGGCCGCGGTCAGCGTCACGCGCAATACGGTGGTGGTCAGCTTTTTCATCGGGATCCCCCAAAAGATCTGTCCGGCAGCTCGTTTGCCGCGTCGAATCGACCCTATCGAGCCTGCTTACCGTCCTCCGAACGATTCCTTAACACCTCGAACCCCTACGTCCCGAGGATGTGGTCGTCGTCAGGGCTCGAGGAGGAGGCGGAGGGCTTCGGGGTGGCCGAGGTCGGCGGCTCGTCGGAGCCAGGAGGTCGACTCGTCGGCGGTGGAGGAGTCCAGGGTGGCGGGAATTCCGCCGTCCCGCAGGGCGATTGCCAAGTGGAACATGGAGTCGGGGTCGCCGGACGCCGCCCCTCGGCGCAGCCAGTGCTCGCCTCGATCGGTGTCGCCGAGGTCGAGATACAGGGCGCCGAGCACCGCCATCGCGTCGCGGCGGCCGCGGCGCACGGCCTCGGTGAGCAATCCGACGGCGCGCTCGAATTCACCCGCGCGGGCCGAGTGCACGCCGAGACTGCGCATGGCCGTGGGGTTTCCGCCTTCGGCGGCGCGCTCGTACCAGCGCACGGCCGTTTCGTCGTCTCCGCGCCGGTGCGCGATGACGCCCATGTTGGCCATCGCCTCGGCGTCCCCGGCCGCGGCCCCGGGCTGTAACCAGCGCTCCGCCGCATCCAGTTCCCCGCGCTCCAGATACAGCGCACCGAGTTGCAGATCCGCGCCCGCGCAACCCGCGGCGGCCGCCTGCTCCCACCATCCGACGGCCTCCGCGACGCGTCCGTCCGCCTCGGCGAGCTCGCCGAGCGGGCCGAGCGCCGACACGCTCCCGAGTTCCGCGGCCCGCCGTAGGTAGTGCTCCGCACCGCCCGCGTCGTCGACCTCGCGCAGCGCCTCGGCCAGCCGCTCCATCGCCCACACGTCGCCGCCGTCGGCGAAGCGCCGCAGCGCCGCCACGCGCTGTCCGTACCGGTCGTAACCCGTCATCGCTCTGCCTCCGAATCCGGTTCGCCGAGAGGTGCCCCGTCGTCGAGAAACCTCATCTTCAGGATCGCGCAGAAATCTCGCTTTCGGTCGCCATGGCATCGATTCCGTCGACCGGTTCGGCGGCCACGCGTCGGTCGGGCGGTGGGCCGGATCACCACCGCCCCATGCGCTCGCGACACCTCCGCTCAGCAGGCGTATCGTGCGATTCATGACCGGAATGGACCGCCCGCGGCGGTTGCGCCGTACTCCCGCTCTGCGCCGTCTCGTGGCCGAAACCACATTGGAACCACGGCAATTGGTGCTGCCGATGTTCGTGGCCGACGGACTGGACGAGCCGCGCGAGATCGGCTCGATGCCGGGGGTCCACCAGCACTCGATGGACTCGCTGCGCAAGGCGGCGGTGGAGGCCGTCACGGCGGGCGTCGGTGGGCTCATGTTGTTCGGCGTGCCGAAGCCGGAGGACAAGGATGCCACCGGCAGTCAGGCCAGCGATCCGAAGGGCATTCTGAACCGGGGTCTGCGCGCGCTGTCCGAGGAGGTCGGCGACGCGACGGTGATCATGGCCGACACCTGCCTCGACGAGTTCACCGATCACGGCCACTGCGGCGTGCTCGCGACCAGCGGCGCGGTGGACAACGACGCGACCCTGCACCGCTACGTCGACATGGCGATCTCCCAGGCCGAAGCGGGCGCCCACCTGCTCGGCACCAGCGGCATGATGGACGGTCAGGTCGGCGCGATCCGGCGCGGCCTGGACGCGGTCGGCCGCACCGACACCGGCATCCTCGCCTACGCCGCGAAGTACGCCTCGGCCTTCTACGGCCCGTTCCGCGAAGCAGTCGGCTCCTCGCTGGAGGGCGACCGCCGCACCTACCAGCAGGACCCAGCCAACCGCAGGGAGTCGCTGCGCGAGCTCGAACTGGACCTGGCCGAGGGCGCCGACATCGTGATGGTCAAGCCGGCCATGTCGTACCTGGACATCCTGCGCGACGTCGCCGACCGGTCGACGGTGCCGGTGGCGGCCTACCAGATCTCCGGCGAGTACGCGATGATCACCGCCGCCGCGCAGCGCGGCTGGATCGACCGCCGCGGCGCGATCCTGGAATCGCTGGTCGGCATTCGCCGGGCGGGTGCGGACATCGTGCTCACCTACTGGGCGACCGAGGCCGCACACTGGTTGTCGTGACGAACTACCCGAGACCGATGGGCGTCGCGCCGTTCCCGCAGCGGCCGCCGATGCCCGAAGACATCCGTACGGCCCGCCAAGTGTGGTGGGGAATCATCGGATTCGGCGTGGTGCAGCTGGTCGGCACGGTGCTCACCTCGTTGCAGCAGCGCGACGACCTCGACCAGCGGATGTTCGACCAGGGCAAGGCGGGCGACCCGAATTTCGCCATGGCCACCGCCGAACTGGTGGTGTCCCTGATGCTCGTCGGAATGGTGCTCGGTGGTCTCGCGCTGGCCGCGGGCGCGTTCGCCGTCGTGCACCAGTTCGGCCGGGGCAAACTCTGGGCGCGCACGGTCCTGACCGTCGTCGCGATCTGGCTGGTGCTCGGTGCCGTCGCGGCCCTGTTCGCCCTGGACGCGGTCACCGGTGTTGCCTCGCTGGTGGCGGGCGGCGCGGCTATCGTGCAGGGCGTGTTGGCCGGTGGCGCGCTGTATCTCAGCTACCGTCCGGAGTCCACGACTTGGTTCCAGCCGAACCGCCGCTGAACGGATGACCGCGGCGTCACCGAGTTTGTCGCCGTAGTGCAGACATGTATGGTGAGGGTTGTCACAGTAGACATGGGAACCGGTAGTTATTGGTCATGCGTTGTCTTGCGTTGCGTGAGGGCGTCATCCAGTGAGCTCCGGGAGATCGGAGGCATAGATGCGAGTGGTGATCCAACAGCCGCAGAGCATTCGGCGAGATTTGCTCGTCCTCAGCCTGCTGATCCTGTTCGGCGTGGTCACCGTCGCGGTCCTGCTGCTGCCGGGGCTGGTCGGCTGAATTCACCGGCGGTGCGAGCCGGAGCCCCGCGCGTTCGGATGCGCGATCTGATGGGTAGTGCGGCGTGAGCGACGGCGACGCGGTCTTGTTCGCGGAGCCGGGTGCGCGGTGGCGCGCGGTGGCCTACGGCCCGCTGCTCTGTCTTCTCGTCCTCGTGCTGGAACTGGTCACGTCCAGTCCGGCGCACTGGTTCGCGCTGATCTTCTGCGGCGCGCTGATCGCGGCTTTCGTTGCGCTGCAAGTTTTCGCGGGCCGCCGTCATGTCAGCGTCGAGTTGACCGAGTCGACCCTGCGCCAAGGCGCCGAGACCCTGCCGCTGACCGGCATCGCGAGCGTGCTGCCGGAGCGCGACGAGCACTCCTGGAATGATGAGGACTGGGAGTCCGCGCGTGCGCTCGGCGAGCTGAGCGGTGTGCCGCGCAGACGCAAGGGAATCGGGCTGCGGCTGCGCGACGGCGGACTCGTGCAAGCGTGGGCGCGCGATCACCGCGGCCTGCGGACCGCACTCACCGCGGTGCTGGATCGTGCGGGGGTCGCGGCGCCGGAGTCCGAGGGTGTTGCGGCGCAGCGGTCCGAGGACACCGTGGCGACGGAGATCGAGGGCGTCGCGGTGCGGGAGTCCGGGGGCCTCGCGGCGACGAAGATCGAGGGTGTCGCGGCGACGGAGATCGAGGCCGTCGTGGCGCAGGAGTCCGAGGTCTCCGCGGAACTGGGCTCCGAGGGCGCCGAAGCGCGGGAGTCCGAGAGCAGCGAGGAACGGCACAGCGAGAACGGAGCGGACCGGTGAGACGTGACATCGAGGTGGCGGTCGGCGAGGCCCTCGCGGCCGTCGTCGCGCTGGTGCTCGCGGTGCTGAGCTGGAACCGCGGGACCGTCGCCACGGTGTTCGCGCCGCTCGGCGAGATGCCCGCATTCGAGGCGACCCGCTATGTCGGGCCGTGGCTGATGCTCGCGGCGTTCCTCGTCGCGGTGGCGGGCCTGCTCGGCATCGACGCCGTGACCCGCGTGCTGCGGTCCGCCGCGGAGAAATGACATCGACCGGACAACCCGGTCGACACGGATAGCCGCCGCCGTTTCACCTGCGCGGGGGCGGGAACATCCACCCCATGAAGCCGACAATCCACGCGAAGAAGATCGCCATCGGGGTTGTGGCCGGTGGCCTGATCGGTGCGGCCGGTGCGGTCCCGGCAGCCGCGGCGCCCGTCGAATACACACCGCCGCCGCCGGTGCCGGTGACACCCGCGTTCACCGCGACCGAGCCGCCCGGACTGATGAAGCTGCTGCCCCCGCCACTGGCCTGTCTGGCCACCACCGGGTTCGCGTTGTTCTGCGTGGGCATCACCTGAGCCCGGCATCTGAAACGTACTCGCTTCGAGAGCCGATACGCCTTGTGGCACACCGGTATTCGCCGGTGAGCCTATCGAATGGAAGGTGTTGCTCGTGAAGGTTCTCGGTGCGAGGTTCGGTGCGGCCCTTGTCGCGTTCGCGGCGATCGGTTTGGCGGCCGCGCCCGCCATGGCGGACGGCGCGGGGTTGCCCTTGGAGCCGACGGCTCCCGTCGCCGGTCTGGTGCCGGAGACCGGGTCGGCGGGCGCGCTGAACGGGCTCATGTGCTCGTTGCAGACGCTGTCCGCCTCGGCTCCCTGCATCAACACATAGGCGTAGCTCCGCCTCCGGTCATGCGCGGTCTGCGGGCGGACTTCGTCCGGCTGCGTCCCTTGGGACTCGAAACCGCTGTAGCCGAATGATTTACGCTCGCCCGCGGACTCCGGTCCGCGGGCGAGTTCCTTCGTTCAGTCCGTCCAGCTCTGGAAGACGTCGAGGATCCGGCCGTTGCGGGTGCCGGGGGCGTTCACGTACACGGTCACCGTGCCGTCGGAATGTCTGGCGGTCTCGGCGATCACCTGGCGCAGCGAGGCGTGCACTCCGCCGTGCTGATCGCGGTGGAGTTCGGTGTCTTTGTGTAGTCCCGCCCCCATGCGGTCCAACGGCACGAACATCGTGACCACCGCGGGCACCGGGCCGGCCGCTAGCGCGACCGTCTCCTCGTGGCTGAGCCGGACGCCGACGCGACCCTGCGCGGGATCGGCGATCGGTACGGCCGCCGCGGCGGTTCCCGCGCCGAATACCGCTGTCGCGGTGGTGAATACGGCCAAGGTAGCCGTGCTGACGAGTGCGAACCGCATGAAGAGCCTCCCGAGGGTAGCTGCTGCGACGACCAATCGAGATTACGGACGAGTCGCCCGATATCGCCGCAAACGCCCGCCCGGCGTGTTGTCCCGGATTGCGGCGCGCGTCACTCTCCTACACCCTGTCGTCGACCGGGTTCGCCGGGGCTGCGACACTGGAGGCCGTGAGTTCTTCTCCGCGCGTGACCAGGGCATCGGTGCCGGTTTCCGCTCAGCTCTTCGACCGGGCGAGTTCGGTGATCCCCGGCGGTGTCAACTCGCCGGTGCGGGCGTTCAAGTCGGTCGGCGGCACGCCGCGGTTCATCGCGTCCGCGAACGGATACACGCTCACCGACGCCGACGGCAACGACTACGTCGACCTGGTGTGCTCCTGGGGCCCGATGATTCTCGGGCACGCTCATCCCGCGGTGGTCGAGGCCGTGCAGCGGGCCGCGGTCGGCGGCTTGTCCTTCGGCGCGCCGACCGCCGCCGAGATCGAACTCGCCGAGTTGATCGTCGAGCGCGTCGCGCCGGTCGAACGGGTGCGGTTGGTGAACTCCGGTACCGAGGCCACCATGAGCGCGGTGCGCCTGGCGCGCGGCTACACGGGCCGCACCAAGATCATCAAGTTCAGCGGCTGCTACCACGGCCACGTCGACGCGCTGCTCGCCGACGCGGGCTCCGGCGTCGCGACACTCGGCCTGCCCACCTCGCCCGGCGTCACGGGCGCGCAGGCGAGCGACACCATCGTGCTTCCGTACAACGACCTCGAGGCGGTGGCGGCGGCCTTCGCGGCGCACCCCGGTCAGATCGCCTGCGTGATCACCGAGGCCGCCGCGGGCAACATGGGCGCGGTCGCGCCGCTGCCCGGTTTCAACGAAGGGCTGCGCGCGCTGACCGCCGAGCACGGCGCGCTGCTGATCATGGACGAGGTCATGACCGGGTTCCGGGTCAGCCGCTCCGGCTGGTTCGGCCGCGACGGCGTCACGGGTGATCTCTACACCTTCGGCAAGGTGATGAGCGGTGGTCTGCCCGCCGCCGCGTTCGGCGGACGCGCCGAGGTGATGAACCAGCTCGCTCCGCTCGGCCCCGTCTACCAGGCGGGCACGCTCTCGGGTAACCCCGTCGCCGTCGCCGCGGGTCTCGCCACGCTGCGCGCCGCCGACGACGCGGTCTACGCCGCGCTGGATCGCAACGCCGAACGGCTCGGCGGGCTGCTCGCCGAGGCGCTCGGCGCGGCAGGGGTCGAGCACCAGGTCCAGTTCGCGGGCAATATGGTGAGCGTGTTCTTCTCCGACCGTCCGGTCACCGACTACGCCACCGCCAAGGCCAGCCAGACCTGGCGTTTCCCAGCCTTCTTCCATGCGCTGCTGGACGGCGGCGTGTACGCGCCGCCGAGCGCGTTCGAGGCGTGGTTCGTCTCCGCGGCGCTCGACGAGGACGCATTCGACCGAATCGCCGCAGCTCTGCCCGCCGCCGCGAACGCGGCCGCGGCCGCAACCCCCGAAGGATCCCGCGCGTGAGTTCCGACCACGACCAGCCCGGCGCCGCCCGCCGCGAACTACCGAACAACCCAGACGAAACGACCGACGTCCCCCCGAACGTCGACTCGCCCTTCAGTGAGGCCGAGGCCGTCGGCGCGCTCACCGAGGCCGACATCGCCGAGGAAGCCGCCGCCCGCGCCGCGGCATCGGCGGCCGCCGCGGCCGAGCCCGTCTCGCCGGTCGACGAGGTCGTCGCGGATGCGCCCGCTTCGACCGAAGGTGACGCCGCCGCTGAGACCGACGAGCCTTCCGGTGCCGAGTCTCGGACCGAGATCGACGAACTGGCCGCCGCCGACGCCGCCGCCGAGGCCGAGAGCGCTGCCGCTGACGTGAACGCAGCCACCGGAGTCGAGAACGCCGACGCCACCGACTCCGCATCCGAGCTGCCCACGACCGCAAACACCGCCGACGCGACCGCTACCCAAGCGGTCGCCGACGAGCCGCCCGCCGTCGCCAAGGACTCCGAAACCACCGCGCGCGTCACCACCAAGCCCCGCTCCGCCGAACCCGAGTTCGAGGCAGGCCCCGACGTCGAGACCATCGTGCATGTCCTGCGGCACGGCGAGGTGCACAACCCGAAGGGCATCCTTTACGGCCGCCTGCCCGGCTTCAGCCTGTCCGTCGCAGGTCGGGCGCAGGCGGGCGCGGTCGCGCGGGCGCTGTCCGATCACGACATCGCCGTGGTCATCGCCTCCCCGCTGCAGCGCGCGCAGGAGACCGCGGCGCCGATCGCCGAACAGCACGGCGTGCTCGTGCGCACCGACGAGAACCTCATCGAGGCGGGCAACACCTTCGAGGGTCTGCGCGTGTCCGTCGGCGACGGCGCGCTGCGCAAGCCGCGGCACTGGTGGAAGCTGCGCGACCCGTTCACCCCGTCCTGGGGCGAGCCGTACCTGCAGATCGCCCACCGGATGCTCGCGGCCGTGAACAAGGCTCGAGTCGAGGCGGCCGGGCGCGAGGCGGTGCTCGTCTCGCACCAGCTGCCGGTCTGGACGCTGCGCCGCTTCCTGCAGGGCCAGCGGCTCTGGCACGACCCGCGCACCAGGCAGTGCTCGCTCGCCTCGCTGACCTCGCTGGTCTACCAGGGCGACACGCTGGTCGACATCGTCTACTCCGAGCCCGCGGGCGGTTCGGATCCCACGGTGCACGGCGCATGATCCGCTCCACCGCGTCATTCGCGACAACCCGGCCCGCCTCCGCACGGAAGCTGGCCGGGCGGGTCGTGCCGGTGCTCCTCGCGTGCGTGGCCTTGGTCGCCGCGCTCGCCGGCTGCTCGACCGGATCGGACGCGGTGGCCACCGGCGGCACCTTCCAATTCGTCTCGCCCGGCGGCAAGACCGACATCTTCTACAACCCGCCCGCCGCGCGGGGCACCATCGGCGAGCTGTCCGGCCCGGATCTGATGACCGAGGGGAAGACGATCTCGGTCGCCGACTTCCCCGGCAAGGTGGTCGTGATCAACCTGTGGGGCCAGTGGTGTGGGCCGTGTCGCGCGGAGGCGCCCGCGCTGGAGCAGGTCTACGAGGCCACCAAGGACAAGGGCGTCGCCTTCCTCGGCATCAACGTCCGCGATCCGCAGCGAGACAAGGCGCAGGACTTCGTCACCGACAACAAGGTCGGCTACCCGTCCATCTACGACCCGTCCATGCGCACCCTGCTCGCGCTCGGCGGCAACTTCCCGACCAGCGTCATCCCGACCACTCTCGTCCTGGACCGGCAGCACCGCGTCGCGGCCGTCTACCTGCGGTCGCTGATCGCGGACGACCTGCGGCCGATCATCGAGACACTCGCCGGGGAGGCCCAGCAGTGACGCGTTGTGTGACCTCGCGGTGCGTGCGGTGACGGTGCTCGCGAGCGTGGGAGATTCGTTCCAGCAGACGGCGGCGACCGGGCCGCTGCTGCTGGCGCTCGGTGCGTGCCTGCTCGCCGGGCTGGTGTCGTTCGCTTCACCGTGCGTCGTTCCGCTGGTGCCCGGCTACCTGTCGTACCTGGCGGGTTTGGTCGGCGCCGAGGCTCCGCCCGCGACCGCCGAATCCGCGAAGAGCCAGTCGGCGGTCGCGGTGGCCCAGCGCGGCGCGAAGCTGCGTGTCGCCGGTGCGGCCGGACTGTTCGTCGCCGGGTTCACCGTGGTCTTCGTGCTCGCGACGGCCACCGTGTTCGGCGTGATCCAAACCCTCAACGTGAATCGCGAACTGCTGCAACGCGTCGGCGGCGTGGTCACGATTCTGATGGGTCTGGTGTTCGTCGGTCTGGTGCCCGCGCTGCAGCGCGATACCAGGATGGAGCCGCGCCGCCTGACCAGCCTCGTCGGCGCACCGCTGCTCGGCGGCGTCTTCGCGCTCGGCTGGACGCCGTGCCTCGGACCGACGCTGTCCGGCGTGATGGCGGTGGCCGCGGGCACCGAGGGCACCACCGCCGTGCGCGGCGTGGCGCTCATCGTCGCCTACTGCCTCGGGCTCGGTCTGCCGTTCGTGATCCTGGCCTTCGGCTCGGCAGGCGCGCTGCGCGGTGTCGGCTGGCTGCGCCGCAATTCGCGAACCATCCAGATCGTCGGCGGCATCCTGCTCATGGCCGTCGGCGTCGCGCTGGTCACGGGGGCGTGGGATCAGTTCGTGGCCTGGGTGCGCGACGCGTTCGTCTCCGAGGTGACCCTGCCGATATGACCGTGACCGACCATCCGGTGACCGAATCGCCCCGTCCGCCCCGCCAGTCGCTGTTGGGCCGCGCCTGGGCGCTCGTGCGCAACACCTGGCGCGGGCTCACCAGCATGCGCACCGCGCTGGTGCTGCTGTTCCTGCTGGCCTTGGCCGCGATCCCGGGCGCCCTGCTGCCGCAGCGGAACCTGAACGAGCAGAAGGTCAGGGAGTACATCGCCGACCGTCCGACGCTCGGACCGTGGATGGACCGGTTCGAGCTGTTCGACGTGTTCTCCAGCTTCTGGTTCACGGCCGTCTACGTGCTGCTGTTCGTCTCGCTGGTCGGCTGCATCCTGCCGCGCACCTTCGATCACTACAAGGCGTTGCGGACCCCGCCGGTCCGCGCGCCGCGCAACCTCGCCCGGTTGCCGCACCACTATTCGGGCGAGTCGACGAACAGCCCCGAGGCGTTGATCGAGCACGCGCGCGCCCAGCTGCGCGGCTGGCGCACCGAGGTGCGGCCGGGCGACCGCGAGGGCGAACTCACTCTCTCCGGTGAGAAGGGCTACACCCGCGAATTCGGCAACCTGGTGTTCCACCTGGCGCTGGTCTGCCTGCTGGTGGCCATCGCGGTCGGCAAGTTGTTCGGTTACGAGGGCACCGTCATCGTGATCGCCAACAACGGTCCCGGTTTCTGCACCACCTCGCCCGCGGTGTTCGACTCCTTCCGCGCGGGCAACGTCAACGACGGCACCGGCATGACGCCGATCTGCGTGCGCGTCAAGGATTTCCAGGCCGATTACCTGCGCACCGGTCAGGCCGAGATGTTCACCTCGAACATCAGCTACCAGGCCGGATCGGATCTGACGACCGACACCTGGCGCGACGCCACCCTCCAGGTCAACCATCCGCTGCGCGTCGAAGGCGACCGTCTCTACCTGCAAGGCCACGGTTACGCGCCGACCTTCACGGTCACCTTCCCGGACGGCCAGACCAGGACCGAGACCATCCAGTGGCGGCCCGACGACGCGCAGACCTTCCTGTCCAGCGGTGTGCTGCGCATCGACCCGCCCGGCGGCCTGTACGCCACCGACGAGGAGCGCCGCAAGAACCAGATCGCCATCGAGGGCCTGTTCGCGCCGACCGCCATGCTGCACGGCAACTTGCTCACCTCGGTGTTCCCGAGCATGGACGACCCGGCCGTCGCGGTGGACATCTACCGCGGCGACACCGGCCTCGACACCGGACGCTCGCAGGATCTGTTCTCGCTGGACCAGGAGATGGTGCGGCAGGGACGGCTGACCAAGGAAGCGCGAGTCAACCTGCGCCCCGGCGAGTCGGCGACGCTGCCCAACGGCACCAAGGTGACCTTCGACGGCGCGCAGGAATTCGTGAACCTGCAGGTCTCGCACGACCCGGCGCAGCAGTGGGTGCTGGTGAGCGCGCTGGCCATGATGGCGGGCTTGCTGGTGTCGCTGCTGGTGAAGCGGCGGCGGATCTGGGTGCGGGTCTACCCGGCCGATGAGTCTGCCGGTACCGTTGACCAACGACGCACTGTAGTAGAGATGGGCGGGCTCGCCAGAACCGATCAGGCGGGCTGGGGCGGCGAGTTCGACCGGCTCCGCGCGCGCCTGCTGGACGCTGGGGGCGACGACGTGAAGACCGACCGCGCAAGCACGGGAGAGTGACCATGCCGATCGACGAGACCCTCGCCGGGTACAGCAACCTCGCCTTCAAGTCGGCGTTCGTCATCTACGTGCTCGCGCTCGGCCTGCTGATCGCGCAGTACGCGTCGGTGCAGACGCGCAAGGCCGAGGCGCGCGAACTCGTCACCGTCGGCGGCGGAGCGGGCCCCGGCGTCCCCGGCAAGGTGGCGCCGCCGCCGCGCCGCTCGCGCGCCGAACAGTTCGGCAACATGGCGTTCGCCGTGCTGCTCGTCGGCATCTTCTCGCATTTGGCCTCGATCGTGTTGCGCGGCTTCGCGACCCACCGCTTCCCGCTCGGCAACATGTACGAGTTCATCACGATGGCGTGCGCGGCGGCGCTGATCGTCGGGCTCGGATTCCTGTACGAGCAGAGGTTCCGCGCCATGTGGGTGTTCCTGCTCGCGCCGGTGCTCGTCCTGATGTTCCTGGCCGGACAGGTGCTCTACGCCGACGCCGCTCCGGTGGTGCCCGCGCTGAAGTCGTTCTGGCTGCCCATCCACGTCACCGTGGTGAGCGTCGGCAGCGGCATCTTCCTGCTCTCCGGCGTCGCGAGCCTGCTCTTCCTGTACCGGATCCGCCAGCCCGAGGGCCAGGAGTCCGACAACCTCCTCGGCAAGATCGCCCGCAGGCTGCCCGACGCCCGCGCCCTCGACCGCCTCGCCTACAAGACCACCATCATCGGCTTCCCGCTCTTCGGCGCGGGCGTCATCCTCGGCGCTGTCTGGGCCGAAGCCGCCTGGGGCCGCTTCTGGGGCTGGGACCCCAAGGAAACCTGCTCCTTCATCGCCTGGGTCCTCTACGCCGCCTACCTGCACGCCCGCGCCACCTCCGGCTGGCGCGACACCAAAGCGGCCTGGATCAACGTCGCCGGTTTCGTCGCGATGCTGTTCAACCTCTTCATCATCAACATCGTGATCAGCGGTCTGCACAGCTATGCAGGGTTGAACTGATAGTCGAGAATCCGTCTCTGAACTGCGCTTTAGCGCTCGGCACCTGAATCGTTCGGCACGGACGAGTCCGACTCGGTACGCAGCGGGTACGCAGAAGATTCGAGGTGAGCCCGAAACACGTCGCCGACGGTGTTCCGGGTGGACTTGTCGGCGTCCGGCCACAAGTGGGCGTAGTACCGCAACGTGGTGATCGCGCTGCCGTGCCGAACCCGCGCCTGCACGGTCTTGATGTCGGCGCCATGGCGGATCAGCAACGAGGCGTAGTAGTGCCGCAGGTCTTGGAAGCTGAACTCGGCGGGAAGCCCCGGCACCTGATCTTTGACCTGACGCAGGTTCCAGCTGATCACCCACGGCGATGCCGATTTGCCGAGTTCATCGCAGACGACGTTCCGGCCTCGCGGACCTTCAGCGCGGTGAGCGCAAGCACCGCAACATGCCAGGCGGATTCTGGATTGCGTCGGAAAACCCTGATGCCGCAGACGAAGCGGTAGCGGCATCAGTAGATCTCGCCCGAGTCAGTTGGGTTGTCGTAGCGACGGACGGTGTTTCCGACGCGCTGGATGCCGCGAACGAATCGTGGGAATCGCTATCGGCGACCGAGGCGGATGGTCTCGATGCCGCTCTCGCGCGGCTGCATCAATGGGAAGCGGAGGCAGATCCAGCTGGAATCGCCCGACCGCGGTCAAAATGCCACGACGACAAAACAGTCGCAGTCATCAGATTCCGTTGACCGACGGGTCGCTCGGTTGATGCACCCAACGATCCGAGCGCGCTAGCTCGGCCTGCTGTGGGCTCCACTGAACCAGTGAATCGGCTTGGAATGCCCGAACAGTGCCTGAACAGTGCCCGAACGAGGATGTCCGATCTTCGTCCGAACGGAAACCTCATCTGATCTGCGCCTTCGGCGCAGGAACCAAGTTGGGTAGGTGGTCGGGTTTGTCAGAAAGTAACTGTGAGTGAAGAAGCAAGAAGAGAAGACCCCCAATAGATAGGGCAGGTGGGGGAGTGGTTTGCGTAGAGGAGCGCCCGTTGCATATCGACGAGCTTGGGTGATGGAGTGCGCGAGGCGCGGCGGCTGCGGTGCGGGACGCGGTTTGCGAGTCGGGCGGTGTGCAGTGCGGCGGCGGGAGTTGCCGCCTAAGAGGTGACCACAAAGAATAGGTTGGGCATCACCAAGCACTTCGGCACCACTCGTTCGTTACGCTCAACGCAGACCCCGCCCATCGACATGCGAGGTGCGCTGTATGAATGACTCGGTCGAGAAGGTGGTTCTTATCCTTCTGCCCGTGCTCGTAGGTGGTTTGGTGGCTATCGCGCCAACCCTGCTTGTGGAGCGAGTTCGGCACAGGACGACCATTCAAACCCGCTGGGACACGGTGCTCCAAGTCGCGTGCGGTGAGTTCGCGGCTACGGCTCACCGCTTGCTGCGCCTGAGTGCCCGGATCGCGGCCGAAGATACCAGCGACGAGCTGAGAACCACTCTCATTGGTGAGATCTACGACGAGCATGCTCGACTACGCACCCTCATGGAGCAGATTTGGCTCGTATCCGGATCTGACCTGCAGAAAGCCTCACGGATGGTCGTCAAGCATGCAGCCGCGGTCCGGGAGTTTGCGATCTCGGGGACCGATCCAAATAGCGAACAATTCAGTTCGTCACCGGCCGAACGTTTCAGCGACGGGATCGCAAGATTCTTTCGATCGGCACGAGCCGAGTTGCGAGTTCGTGAGCCTGATGACCTCGCGCCGCGCGATCCACCCAGAGGCGGATACTGAGCTGGCACCTTGGGCTCTGGGAGGCGAGAGGTGAACAGCGGCGGAATACGCAGAGAGTACGCAGCAGTGGTCATGATGTCCATCGTCACCAACATGCACATCAACTAAATCCGCTGGTAGACAGCGTGGTCACCGCTGGCCCTCACCCACGAATGTCGGGAACGCAGTTCATCATCAACATCGTCATTTCCGGCCTGCACTCGTACGCCGGTTTGAACTGACCGGAATCGCCTAGCGCCCGTCGGAAGACGGGCACTATCGGCGTGCTCTCAGGCCGACCGAAATGACTGGAATCGGCGTGATCTGGGCAGTGGCTGATCCGGTTTCGCGCGGGCTGCTGGAAGCTGCCGAGATGTGCGGGTGGACGGTGAACGCACTGGGTGTCAGCGACCTGCTCACCCTTGCGGTGGTTCGTCTGGACCAGCGGAAACGCGGGAGATGGCGGCGGTCGCCGGATATCGCGGCAGCGGCGGTGACGGAATGCGCTCGGAAATTGCCGGGAATGCGCGCGACTCCCAAAAACCTTGCCCCCCAATCGGTTCCCTATTGTTCACAATCTCACAAGAGTTGCCTCGCCGATCTTGGAACGGCTACCAATAGGGCGTTCACATCGCACGACACGACGTTCGATTCGTCCACGTGGGGGGTGGGTCGGGGGTTGGGAGGGAGAAATGATTTCAATGTTGCACAACGCTGCACTGCGGGTCGGTCGGAAGGCGCTCATCGGTGCGCTGCCGCTGGTCGTGGCGACCACGTTCGCGGGCGCCGGAGCCGCGTCGGCCGACAATCACGCCGATCAGCAGGCGCGGTTGGCCGCGGCGATCTCGACGTCGGGCACGGCGGGGGAGCTGGGCTACCGCACCACCGTGGCGCCGGATCTGAGCACCGTCTCCGCCACGCTGGACGCGGGGACGTTCCAGCTCGGTGAGTCCTCGATCAAGGTCGTGGACAAGGCGGGTGCGGCGGTCAGCGAGCTTCCGCTCGAGCTGGCCACGCCGTCCGGCACCAAGATCGAGCTGGACGCCGCGGTTTCCGAAGACGGCCACACCCTGTCGGTGAAGACCCCCGAGGTCTCGGCCGCGACGGGCGCCGAGCTGAAGGACATCGCGACCAACCCGCACGCGCAGTACCCGGACCCGGTCCAGAACGGTGCGGCCGCGGGCGCGGGCGTCGGTGCGGTCCTCGCCCTGATCACCTGCGTCCCGACCCTGGCGATCTTCGTCGTCGGCTACGCGCTGTGCGCGGTGGTCGGCGTGGTGACCACCGGCGTCATGGGCGCCATCATC
Source organism: Nocardia sp. NPDC050713 (assembly GCF_040654315.1). Taxonomy (NCBI): domain Bacteria; kingdom Bacillati; phylum Actinomycetota; class Actinomycetes; order Mycobacteriales; family Nocardiaceae; genus Nocardia; species Nocardia sp. NPDC050713. The sequence goes on from NZ_JBFAHS010000006.1 coordinate 197,800, forward strand.
GGCGCGCTCGTCGGTACGGCCATGCCCGACGTGATCCCGCAGGTCCTGCCCTGACAACCAGCGACTGACCTGCTGAACTGAAATCCGAGAAAGGCACTGCGGCGGACAAAATCCGCCCCAGTGCCTTTCTTCTTGTGTCGATGGAGCGAAAACCGCACTGGACCTCATGCGCGTCCCATGAGGAACTCCTCCAGCTGGCCGAAGCCGTGGCCGACGATCAGGTTCCGGCTGCGACCGCGTTGCTGCGTCAGCTCGTTCAGAAGTCCGGACGGCGCAGGTTCCACAGCGCGGGCGTCGCCTTCCGCGGAACCCGAGCTGGGGGAGCGGGCGAAGGGGATCGTTCGGGAGGAGCTCGTCGTCTAGTGACGGTGTGCGCTGTGCGAGACTGCGGATATGGCGAGGGTTCGGGTTGCGGTGTTGGCGTCGGGCAGGGGATCGAATTTGCGGGCGCTGCACGAGGCTTCGCTCGAGGGGGACGCGCGGTTCGCGGTGAGTCTGGTGATCGGGAACAACGGTGGGTCCGGGGCGTTGGCGTATGCGCGGGAGGTCGGGATTCCGGCGGTGCACCTGTCCGGGCGCACGCATCCGGATCCGGACGAATTGGATGAGGCGATGCGGGCGGCGCTCGTCGCGCACGGTACCGGGCTGGTCGTGACGGCGGGCTATATGAAGAAGCTCGGGCCGCGGACGCGCCGGGAGTTCGACTCGCGCATCATCAACGTCCATCCGGCGCTGCTGCCGCGGCACGGCGGAAAAGGCATGTACGGCAACGCTGTACACGAGGCCGTGCTCGCCGCGGGTGACCAGGTGTCGGGCGCGACGGTGCACTTCGTGACCGAGGAGTACGACACGGGCGCGATCATCGCGCAGAGCGAAGTGCCGGTGCTGCCGGACGACACGGCCGAGTCGCTTGCCGAGCGAGTATTGGCCGCCGAACATCTGCTGCTTCCGACCGTTGTGCAGATCATCGCGACTCGCAACGCCGCACCCGCCGAACTCTGACAGTCCACGCGGCGCGGACCTGACCGCGAGCCTCGAATCGCCCCGCGACACATGGCTTCTCGGGCAACGCGCGTGTCACGACGACCGAAGAATCAACTCCGCTGTGGCAGGATCGGCCGGGTGAGTGGGGAGAACGCCTTGGGGGCGGAACAGTCTTGGCCCGATCGGTGGCGATGGGACGAGAAGCGGGAGCGGGACTACCGACGACGCGGCTGGGCGGGCGTTCGGGTGGAGGACATCGAGCACGACGGCCTGCGGGAATCGGGGCTGCTTCTGGCATTCGGAAAGACGCACAAAATCGTCGGCGTGCTGGCGGCGATTCTGGGCATGGTTCTGCTCGCGGCCGCCGGAGGGAACGCGGTAGCCGCGGTCGTCGAGCGCACCTGGGTCGGCCTGGGTGCTTTGGTGGTCGTCGGCCCGCTGGGCGTGGTGGCGCTGCTGTCGGCGTACCTGATTCTGCGCGGACGCCGCGGGGTGGTCCCCGGAGTGCTCGTCACGCCGACCCGAATCCTGCACCGCGACAACGCGGGCGACGTCGTCGCGATTCCTTGGCACGACGTCTCCGCAATCGAGCCGCGAATCCTGAAGCAGGGCGGAAGCCGCTACGCGAACCTCATCGCGATCGAAGCGCACCCGACCGCACCGGTCTGGGAGTCCGTCAACCCGACCCTCCGGCGGCTGGCGCGCAGGCGCGACGATTCCGCCCTCTTGAAGGTGCAGGACAACGCTCTGCTGATGAACCCGCTGATCGCGTACCACCTGCTGCGGCACTATCTGGCGAACCCCGAGCAGCGTCGGGATATCTGCCACGCAGCACCGGTCGATCAGCCCTGACACCGCACATCCTGCGAACCCCGCGCGTTTCCGGATGGCGGCGGCAGGCGAGCAGAGCCGTGACCATGCGCCGAAGCGCGACGGTGGGGGGCCCGTTGTCTCGGGGGGTGAACAAGGCAACCGGGCGCGCGACTACCGCCCCCTCGGCACCGACCAGTTCAGCGCTCGGTGGTGCCGTCGCTGTCGGGATGCTCCTGCCGCGAGATCCGCCAGAGGAACTCGGGATCGTCGTCGGGTCCGAGAATCCGCTTCCGCTGGGGTGAACGTGGATTCAGTCCACTCTCCCGCACGGGGCCGAACGCCTTCCAGCACAACACCGCGACAGCCACTATGGCGATGAGTGCCAACAGGTACGTCACGTTCGCTCACCTCCTGCTATCGAGGGTAGCCGCGCGCGACGTCGGAGCACACCGCGGAGACGAAATACCTCGACATGACCGGGCGCGGGCATCGACGCCCGCGCCTCGGTCGGTCGTTCAGCGGGTGGGGGTTGCTTCCGTGGTCAGCGACTTCAGCAGCTGGAGAACCTCGGATTCCCGGAATCGGCGGTGCCCGCCCGGAGTGCGCAGCGAGCCGAGGCGCCCGGCGTGGGCCCAGCGGGTGACGGTCTTCGGGTCGACGTGGAACAGGGCAGCCACTTGGCCGGGTGTCAGCAGAGTGTCCTGGCCGCCGACGGTGATCGCAGTCATAGCAAACCTCTCCGTTCTCGACAGTTCCCTCATCAGATGAGCGCCATCGTTGCACCCCGACCCCTAGGTACGCGAACCACCTACAGTTGGTAAAGGCGAAGTAATGGACAAAACGGATCGTCGTCCGGCCTCGGGAACGGGTGTGGGCCGAGGGCGGGCAACAGCTTCGCATACGCTGGTTCTCGTGAGCGACTCCCCTCGTCCGGACGGTGCATCGTCCCAGTCCACCGCGCGTCCCGGCCGCAGACTGGCCGTGAACCTGGCGCTGTACACCCTGGCCAGGCTGGCGCTGGTCGCGGCGATCACCGCGCTGATCTGGCTGGCCGCTGACCTGATCTCGGTGGAGATCCCGATCGTCGTCGCGGCGCTGTTCGCGCTGATCATCGCGATGCCGCTGTCGCTGACGCTGTTCAAGAAGCTGCGCGCCAAGGTCAACGAGGACATCGCGGTGGTCGACGAGAAACGCCGCAGGGACAAGGCGCAGCTGCGCGCGCGCCTACGGGGTGAGGACGGGCCCGAGGCGGGCAAGTGAAGTACTGCGATCGCAGCACCCCGCGCGACTGGGTCGACAACGCGGTGCGGCTGATCGACGCCGACGCGCAACGCTCCGCCGACACGCATCTGCTTCGTTACCCGTTGCCGGTCGAGTGGAACATCCAGCTCTACCTCAAGGACGAGTCCACCCACATCACCGGCAGCCTCAAGCACCGCCTGGCCCGCTCGCTGTTCCTCTACGCGATCTGCAACGGCTGGGTTACCGAGGGAACCACGGTGGTAGAGGCGTCCTCCGGTTCGACCGCGGTGAGCGAGGCCTATTTCGCCAAGCTGCTCGGGCTGGATTTCGTCGCGGTGATGCCCGCGAGCACGTCGCCGCAGAAGATCGCGCTGATCGAAGCGCAGGGCGGCCGTTGCCATTTCGTGCAGCGCCCGCCGGACATGTACACCGAGGCGGCGCGCCTGGCCGCCGAATGCGGTGGCCACTACATGGACCAGTTCACCCACGCCGAGCGCGCCACCGACTGGCGCGGCAACAACAACATCGCCGAATCCATCTTCGAGCAGATGATCCTGGAAACGCACCCCGTGCCCGAGTGGATCGTGGCGGGCGCGGGCACCGGCGGCACCAGCGCCACCATCGGCCGCTACATCCGCTACCGCAGGCACGCCACCAAGCTCGCCGTGGTCGATCCGGAGAACTCCGCCTTCTACGGCGGCTACGAGACCGGCGACGCGGGATATCAGACGGGCATGCCCTCGCGGATCGAGGGCATCGGCCGCCCGCGGGTGGAGCCCTCCTTCGTCGGGCAGGTGGTGGACCGGATGATCGAGGTTCCCGACGTCGCCTCCATCGCCGCCATGCGGCATGGCAGCCGGGTGCTCGGCCGCCGCGTCGGCGGGTCGACCGGCACCAATCTGTGGGGCGTGTTCCATCTGATCGCGGAGATGCTCGCCTCGGGACGCAGCGGCAGCGTGGTCACTCTGCTGTGTGATGGTGGGGATCGTTACGCGGGAACGTATTTCGACGACGAGTGGGTCACCGCGCAGGGCATGAGCCTGGCCGAGCCGACCGCCGTCCTCGATGAGTTCCATGCCACCGGTATCTGGAACGGTTAGGCGCGGTGGGCGACCCGGCTTGTGCGCCGCGGATACCGGGTCGGGTCATCGATGACGTTGCTTGACGCAGCCGCACAGGCGGCCAACCACCCTCGCGATCAGTGCGCACGGGTCGCAGTCCGTAGTCGGCGGCGGCTGAGGTAGCGAATCACCTCGGTTCCACACGCCGAGCGTCCTCAACTCTTCCCGGGTGAACGGTTCTCCGCGCAGAGTGCTGCCTTTCGCGCGGACGAGGACTCGATACACGCCGACGTTCAGCGCCTCCGTGTCGCCGCCGTAGACGCCGTCGCCGTTCCCGCGCAAGCGGAGGGTGCTGTTCGATCCGTCGGGTCGGGTGAGGACTGCCTCGACCACCGCGGCGTGTCCGAGCGGGATGCCCGCATCGCTAAGGGTCGCGGTGATCGTCGCGTGGGATCCCGGTCGCCGTGATGTCCGAGCTACCGCGATGTCCAACCGGAGTGCGCTGCGGGCCTGCACGCTCAGCGTGAACGGCAGACCGTGCGCCAGCGCCGTCTCCAGCCATCGATCGAGATCGGTACTCCTGACCTTCAGATGCGCCCTCCAGCGGCCTGCGCCCGCCGTCGGCCTGCCTGGGACGGGAACGATTCCGCGCAGGACCGTGTGGCTGACATCGCGGACCTCGACCGCGCCGTTGGTGCCGTCCACGATCGATCCATCGGGAGCCTCCAAGCTCAGTTCGATGGCCCTGGCCGCAGGGCTCAGGAGAATGACATCGGTTCGGACGTCGGACGCGGTCACATCGTAGGGAACGACGGCTTCACCGTCGATCGGGACGAAGCCAGCCGGATCGACGATGATCGTTCCATTGGTCACGCCCGCGAGCACCTGGGCGAAGTACTTTTGCAGCAGAGTCTGATCGTCCGGCCCTGGATTACCGGTGAGTAGCAGATAACCCCCGGTTCCGCTGACCAGATCATCGAGCGCGCCGGGATTCAGCTCATCGGCGGTGCCGAGGCCGATCGCGAAGATGCGCTCGCCAAGCAGATCTCCGACCTCCGATATCCGCTTCGACGCGGTCTCGTGGCCGTCGGTGAACACGACCATGGCCTTGCGCGGTATCGATGCGGGCGTTCCCGAGAGCTGTGCGGACGCGGCCTCGACACCGTCACCGATCGCCGTCAGACCTGCGGGATCGGTAGAGTGGGCAGCGATCTTGTCGAGCGCCTCGTTGCGGCCTGCCCCGCCGATCTGTGGACCAGCGACCTGGATCGTTCCCTCGGCTATCGCGTCCGTGTCGAAGCGAACGATGCCGATCCCATCGTCGTCATCGAGCAAGTGCACGTACAACGGTGCCGCGGTCTTCAGGATTTCGAGCCGACTCTGCCCCGGTATCCCGGAGGGTTCGTCCATGCTCCCAGAGCGGTCCAGTACGAGCGATGTCGCGACGGTCGGCCGTGCGATGACCGTCGCTTGGATCGACACCGTGAAGCTGTCTCCCGACTCCGGCACCGTGACCTGTAGTGATCCGGTCGCGCTCGATCCAGCTGGTCCGGGCGCGAAGATGACCCACACCAACACGTCCTCGACTCCGAAGGCGTCGACGTCGGGTGAACGCACGACCGCCGAGGAAAGGGTGAACGCGGGATCCCCGCCGAGGATGGCATTGCATGTGACGGTTCGGCATCCGCGAACCCGCAACCGCAGCGCTCGTGCTGTCGGTAGCTCCTCGAACACGTCGACGAAACGTATCGGCTGGCCCGGAATCGGGGCCACCTGCTCCACGGTCAGCGGCAGGGTGTCGTAGCACGGTGGCGCTACGACCGACGGGTGCCTGCAGTTCTTGACCTCGATCTCGGAGGAATCACCCGTCCACGGCGGAATCGCGGCACCGAATTCCACCGTGCCGTCCCACGGCTGAAGACTGTGCAGAACCCCCGTGCTGTTACTGGTGTTCGACTGATCGCCGTACACCAGGTCGGGATCGAGGCGCCAGTCCTGACCGGAAGCGGTCTGCCACATAGCCCAGAGCCGGTCGACGTTCGAGTGGATGAGGAAGACGAACGGATCCTCGAACGCGGTGTGCGCAAAGCCGATGTTGCTGCCCGCGCCGAAGAAGGTGTGCGCGGTGTTGTGCGAACCCTCCAGCGTGACACGGAACTGTGCCCACTGTTGATCCTGCGGCGCTCCGTCGGCGCCCGTGATGATCGTGCTGTCCGCCGCGACTCCGGGCGCGCCCAGGGCGCAGTCGCGGCGGATCACCTGTGGTGGATCCGCCGGGTTCCCGGTGTCACCGCGGCTCCCCGCCTCCACATCGTTGTTGTGCAGCGAACCGAGCGTTCCGGCGACGATACCGCCGGCCGTTCCCATCTCGGCGTCCGTCATCAGATCTTGCGGCGCGCCCGCAGCGTTCGGTGTCGCCCGCGGGTCTGTCGTCCAGTCCCAGTAGTGCAGCGCGATGTCGGGATCGACCTGCTGAAGGAGCCGCTCGAATCGGTTGCACAGCTCGCGATGCCAGGGGATGAACGAGTTGCCGCCGTGGTTATGGGTGCTCTGGTGGATCTGATCCTGCTTGTCCCAGTAGGACACCCCGTCGCTGTAGGTGCGCAGATCGATCTGGCGCACTACGTCGGCGAAATGTTCGCGCTCCGCGGCGGTCAGATGCGCAAGGTTTCGGCGTACCGGTCGAGCCATTCCCGATCCTCCTCTCGCGGGCAAGGCGTGGAGTACGACCGCGACTCGCTCGACGGCGCGGGCACGGTCCTCGGCGCCCGAACCACATCGTGACACCGTGCATGTGCGAGGTCGTGAGTACCGCACTACTCGATTCCCCCGATTCGAGGGTCTCGGCGTCCGCACCGCGAGCGCGCGACCCGGACAAGGGCGACTGTGTCAATTTTTGTTGACACATGCCCCTTGTGTCAATCAAAATTGACGACATGACTGAGGCAACCACCCTGGCGGCCGCCGCGGGCAGTCCCGACCCCAAGGTCGGGCTGCGCGCCGTGCTCGCGCTGCGTCGGCTGCTCGAACGGCTGGAGGCGATCCAGGTGACCAACGCCCGCGCGCAGGGCTGGTCCTGGCAGGCGATCGCCGACGCGCTCGAGGTCAGCAAGCAGGCGGTCCACCAGAAGTACAACCGGAAAGGCAGGGGCTGATGTTCGAACGGTTCAGCAGGGCGGCGCGGACGGCCGTGGTGATCGCGCAGGAAGACGCCCGCGAGCTGCGGTCGCCGAACATCGAGGTCGAGCACGTGCTGCTCGGTTTGCTCGCGCAGGGCGAACCGGAGCTCAAGGCGCTGCTCGCCGATGCCGGGCTCACCCACGAGAGTGCGTTGAACGCGTTGAACGCGAAGGGGCGCGGCGAGCCGCTCGGCCCCGAGGACGCGGAGGCGCTGCGCTCGATCGGCATCGACCTTGACGCGGTCCGCGAATCACTGGAGGCGGGCTTCGGCGCGGACGCGCTGGACCGGCCGATCCCGGAGGAGCGGCGCGGCTTCTTCGGGCGTTCCCGGTGGAGCGGCAACCACATCCCGTTCACCAAGGACGCCAAGAAGGTGCTCGAGCTCTCGTTGCGAGAAGCCTTGGCGCGCAAGGACAAGAGCATCGAGTCGGGGCACGTGCTGCTCGGCATCCTGCGCGCGCCGAATCAGACCACCGTCGGCCTGTTCGGCGGTTCCGGTCCGATCCAGGACCTGCGACCGAAGGTGCACGCGCTGCTCGACCGGGCCGCCTGAGGCGTCGTGAAACCGGTTTCTCCCCAGCGGCGGCCGGTGCGCGCACTTAGCATGTGCGCATGCAGCTTGTGCTTCGGTTGATCATCAACGCGGTCGCCATCTGGTTGGCCGCCGCCTGGGTGAGCGGTATCGACATCCTCAGCCCCGAGGAGAACGGCACCGCGGGGAAGGTCGTCGTCGCGCTCGTCATCGCGGCCATCTTCACGGTGGTGAACGCGTTGGTGAAGCCGCTGGTGAAGTTGCTCTCGCTGCCGCTGATCATGCTGACCCTCGGCCTGTTCCTGCTGCTGATCAACGCCCTGATGCTCTGGCTCACCGCGGAGATCACCGAACTCGCCGAGAATGCCGATTTCGGCCTACAGGTCAACGGATTCTGGGCCGCGGTGCTCGGCGGCATCATCATCTCGCTGGTGAACTGGGTACTCGGCGTCCTCGTCCCCGACAACGACTGATCCCGCGACCCGATGTCTCGGCACCAAGCGCACTACGCAAAGGCGCTGTGCTGGGCCGGATCTCAGGGCTCCAGGATCAGCTTGCCGGTCATCCGGCTGGTCCGGCTGAGCCGGTGCGCCTCCTCGGCGCTGGTGAGCGGCAGCTTCTGAGCGACGGCTACCCGCAATTCGCCTGCGGCGACCGCGGCCACCAGTGGTTCCAGTCGCTCGCCGGTGGGCTTGCCCAGGATGGTTTTGGACTTGAACGGCGACACCAGCATTTGCACAACGGCGGCGGGGCTGTCGCCGGCCACCATGATGTGGCGCCCGCGTGCGGACAGGAGTGCTCGGCAGTCGGCGCCGGAGTAGCTGCCCACGCAGTCGACGACTAGGTGGAAGGGTGCGTGCGCCCTGGCTTGGGCGAGCGCATCGCCCTGGGTGTAGTCGAGGACCACGTCGGCCCCGAGACCGGCGACCATCTCCACGTTCTTCGTCGAGCAGACACCGGCAACGAAGGCGCCCTCCGATTCGGCGAGCTGCACCGCCAGCTGACCTACGCCACCGGAGGCGCCCAGCACCAGCACTCGGCGGTCGGCGGGCCGCACCTCGCGGATGCGGCCCAGGTCGATCACCGCCATCCGGGCGGTGACGCCGCTGATGGGCAGGGCGGCGGCCTCGGCGATGTCCACCGAATCGGGGACATGGCAGAGCTGGTCCTCGCGGACCAGCACCGTGTCGGCATAGGAGCCGCGCTGGCCGCGCGAGAAGTTGGTGCCGCCCACCACACGATCGCCCGGGACGGCCCGCGTCACGCCCGGGCCGACGGCCTCGACCACCCCCGCGAAGTCCACCCCCACCACGACCGGTGGCTTCGGTCCCAGCAGGCGGGCCGCCAGCCTCAGGGGACCGTAGCTACGCATCTTCCAGTCGACCGGATTGACCCCGATGGCTTGGACCCGCACCCGGACCTCGTGCTTACGCGGCTCGGGTGTGGGCAGTTCCAGGAGTTCCAGCGGCTCTCCGGCCTTCCAGGTTCGCTGCGCCATGGCTTTCACGCCAACGAGCGTAGGGAATCCCCCGTGAGAGTCACCTACTCGCCGAGGTGGACACGTCGATCGGCACTCCGGTCTCACGCTCGGAGACCTCCCACAGCTTGGCGATGGCGCCGCTCATGCCGATTTTGCGGAGGATCGGTTTGCGCACAGGCGGCCCGTTGTTGACGAACAGCGGACCATAGAACTCACCGCCGTTCGCGGCCGGGTCCGTCGCGGCGCGCAGCTGCGGCAGCGCCCCGTCGGGCGCGGACATACCGGTGTGCACAGCGGCCCAGCGACTGAACCGCTGCGTCGCGCCGCCACCGGATTCCTGCACGCTGACTGCTTGGAGGTTGGTGTTCGACAGGCCCGGGTGCGCGATGAGGCTCGCCGCGCCCACGCCAGCCCGCTCGAACTCGCGCTGTAGTCCCAGGCCGAAATGAAAGTTCGCGAGCTTGGCCTGGCCATACGCGCGCCACGGCCCGTACCGACCTTCGAGGTGCGGATTGGCCGGATCTACGGCGCGGCCCATGTGATGGGCCGTGCTCGTCACGGTCACGACCCGAGCGTGCGCGCCGCGCAGCAGCGCGGGCATCAGCAGCGCGGTCAGGGTCCAATGCCCCAGATGGTCTACACCGAACTGCATCTCGAAACCGTCGACGGTCTTCGCCTCGCCGGTCGCCATCACTCCCGCGTTGTTGATCAGCAGGTCGATGCGCGGATGTGCGCCGAGGATCTGTTCGCTCGCCGTGTGGACGGATGCCTGCGCGGAGAGATCGAGCGCCACCAGCTCGAGGGAGGCGTCCGGCGTCGTCGCGCGGATGCTTTCGATCGCGGTCGCGGCCTTGTTCTGATTGCGCACAGCCATCACGACATGCGCGCCCTTCGCCGCCAGTTGCCGGGCCGTCTCCAGCCCGAGCCCACTGTTGGCCCCGGTCACCACCGCTTTCCGGCCGCGCTGATCAGGGATGTCGGTTGTATTCCAGAACATCGCGAACCTCCTGGCCGAAGAGTTCGTTCGGCAACGAAATCTACCAAAACGAGCTCGGGAGAAGTCGGCTTCGAGCGGAGAGGTCATCGATGCGCCGCGGGATCGGCCGCATCGTTCGTCTCGAGCCGCGGCCGGCGAATCGTCACCAGCCCCGGCTGGCCGTGGGCAATTGGCAGGTGCCGATGAGGCGCGGATGAAAGCCGTGGTGACGTGCTGCAAGAGTGCGCGCAATAGTGGTGCAAGGGTGGTGCAAGGGTGGGGCGAAAGAGTTCGGGGTATGAAATCTTTCGCACCACATGCGGCGCTCGCTGTCGAGGCGGACGCTCTGGTCAAGGTGTTCGGGGAGCAGCGGGCCGTGGACGGGGTGAGCCTGGCGGTGCCGCAGGGCTCGGTGTACGGGGTCCTCGGGCCGAACGGCGCGGGCAAGACCACGACCATCCGGATGCTCTCGACGCTGCTGCGGCCCGACGGCGGACGGGCCAGGATCTTCGGCCACGACGTGGTCGCCGAGCCGACCGCGGTCCGGTCGCTGCTCGGGCTCACCGGCCAGTACGCCTCGGTCGATGAGGATCTGACCGCCACCGAGAACCTGTTCGTCTTCTCTCGCCTGCTCGGCCTGAGCCGGGCCGAATCCCGGCGTAGGGCAGGCGAACTGCTCGAGGAGTTCGACCTCACCGCGGCGGCGGACAAGCCGCTGAAGAACTTCTCCGGCGGTATGCGCCGCCGCCTCGACCTCGCGGCCAGCCTGATCGCCACCCCGCCGCTGCTGTTCCTCGACGAACCCACCACCGGCCTCGATCCGCGCACCCGCGCGCAGATGTGGGACACCATCCGCCGTCTGGTCCGCGAGGGCGCGACGGTCCTGCTGACCACCCAGTACCTGGACGAGGCCGATCAGCTGGCCGACCGGATCGCCGTGATCGACCGCGGCAGGGTGATCGCCGACGGCACCGCCGACGAACTCAAGGCCTCCGTCGGCGGCTCTTCGCTGCATCTGACGCTGGTCGATCGGGACCAGCTCGCCGAAGCTCGCCGCATCGTCGGCGATTTCCTCGGCGTCGACGCCCAGATCACCCCGGAGGCAGGCCGTCTCACCGCGCCGCTCCCGGACGCGAGCGTCACCACCGACCTGCTGATCCGGCTGCGCGAATGGGAAGTCGCGATCGATGAGATCACGGTGAGCAAGCCGAGCCTGGACGAGGTCTTCCTGACCATCACCGGCCACCCGGCCGACGACGACGAACGGAGCGCGGCATGACGACACTGACCGCACCACCGACCGACCGCACCGCAGCGCCGATCCGGATCCCCGAGGCGCACAACCGAATCGGCATCCGCCAGACGGTGTCCACCTCGCTGACCATGGCCTACCGCGGCATCCTCAAGATCAAGCACAAGCCCGAGCAGCTGTTCGACGTGACCGTCCAGCCGATCCTGTTCACGGCGCTGTTCACCTACATCTTCGGCGGCGCCATCGCGGGCAACGTGCACGACTACCTGCCGATTCTGATCCCGGGCATCCTGGTGCAGACCGTGGTGCTCACCTCCGTGGTGACCGGCACCCAGTTGCGCGAGGACATGGACAAGGGCGTCTTCGACCGCTTCAAATCCCTTCCGATCGCGCGCATCTCGGCGCTGGCCGGTGCGCTGATCGCCGACATGGTGCGCTACGGGATCGCCACCGTGCTCACCGTGATCGTAGGCCTGTGCCTGGGTTACCGTCCCGGCGGCGGGGTGCTCGGCGTGCTGGTCGCCACGGTGGTCATCGTGCTGTGCTCGTTCGCGATCAGCTGGATCTGGGCGCTGGTCGGCGTCACCGGCAAGAGCGCTGCCTCGGTGCAGGGCATTTCGATGATGGTGATGTTCCCGCTGACCTTCATGTCCGGCGCGTTCGCCTTGGTGAGCACGATGCCGGGCTGGATGCAGGCGATCAATCACGCGAACCCGGTGTACTACATGGTGAACGCGGCCCGAGAGTTGATGAACGGCAATGTGTACAGCAGCAACCTGGCGTGGTCGTTGGTCGGCTCGGTGGTGGTGATCGCGATCTTCGCGCCGCTGACGGTCAAGGCGTACATGCGCAGGGCATGATCGACGCCCGCGGGCCGGAACTCCTCGAAAGGGGTTCCGGCCCTTGTACCTACCTCCGCCTTCGCTGCGATGCGCGGTTCGCGGACCGACTTGTGACTTCTAAGCGTCCAGCGTTTCGCTGAACTCTCGCAGCAGCGCGATAATCCGTGCGGCTCCGATCCTGCGGCGCATTCCGGCGGCCGAGCCGAGGGCGGCGCTCAATCGCTCCGCGCCGACCCGCGGCTTGTGCAGGTCCAGGTGTCGTTGCACCACGATCGACGGATAATCCTGTCGGGCAACGACCTTCGCGGAGAGCGCGAGCAGTTCGATGCCGAGGTCGGAGCCCGGATCGATGGCGAGTAGATACGAGCCGACCCCGCAGGCCACCGCGCCGATCTGCGGCAAGTCGTAGAGCTGGGCGAGACGGCACGCCGCGCCCGCGGCCAATTCGGCGGTGAGCTCCGTCGCGGCGTCGACACGTCTGTGGAGCACGTGCGCGGCGACCATGGCGCCGGCCAACATCAGCCCGCCGGGTCCAGGCGTCAGCTCGTCCTCGGGCCAGCCCAACAATTCGAGCGACCGCCGGTAGTACCGCATGCCGGAATCGATATCGCCTTCGGCGAGCGCGAGTTCCGCGACTCCGGCCGACACCGTGGCCAGCCGGTGATTGCGCCGGACGTTCGGATCGTCGAGCGGCGCGAGATAGGCCGGATCGTCGGAAGATCCGAGCGCGAAGGACAATTCCACGCGCGCCTGATCCACCCGGCCGATGCCGATCAGCGCGACCGCGAGGTAGCTGCGAATCTCCACGATCTCCTCGTGCGCGCGCAGGGTGCGCAGCGCTTCGACGGCACGGCGGTAATAGTTCACCGACTCCGCGTAGCGTGCCCTCTGACCGCCGAGTTGACCGAGGTGCTGGCAGACCATCGCCGTGCCCCACAGATCGGCGGGCTCGACAAGCCGCAATGCGCCGAGCGCGTCGCGTGCCGACCCGTGCACGTCGCCCGCGTTCTCCCGGATGTTCGCCCGCGCGATGAGGGCAGCCGTCCGTACGTCGGGATCGGGCGAACGCGCGCCTTCGGCGAGCTTGCGTGCCACACCCTTTCCCGAGACGTCCGCGACGAGCAGGTCGCCGAGGAGGCGCAGCCCGGGATTCATGTCCACCGCGGTACCAAGCAGCGCGCGGGCCCGCGCGCGCACCGCCGCCAGCGGGCGCAGGCTGGAGTTCAGGTAGATCATGTGCAGCCCGATCACCACGCCCGCCAGCATCCGTAGATCCGCGACGACACCGCGCGCGGGTCCTGGTTCGGGCGTGAGGCGCAACACGCGCGGCGCCCACGACGTCAACTCCAGGTGCGCACCGCGAATCATCCACAGCATCGCGGCGACCGGAAACACCCGATACACCGTCGCGGAATCGCCCCGGTCCAGCGCGTACCGCAGCACGGCGGTGAGATTGTCCAGTTCGGCGGCGACCGACAGCACCGTGCTCACCTGCTCGTCGGTGCGGTAGCGCCGGGCGGCCGTCACCGCGTATTCGGACGCCCAGTGCGACATGCGCCGCATCACCAGCTCGCCCTCGTCCACGGCGGTCAGCTGTTCCTCGCCGAATTCCCGGACGGTCTCCAGCATGCGATAGCGCGTGCCGTCCTCGTCCTCGAGCACGGTGAGCAGCGACTGGCCGACCAGACCGTCCACCGCGGCCGCCACGTCGCCAACGTCCGGCCCGCCCGCCACAGCCTCAGCGGCGGCGAGCGTGAAACCCGCTGGGAATCGGCACATTCGGCGCAGCGTCGCCTGCTGCGGCGGATCCAGCAGGTTCCAGCTCCACGCGATCACCGCGTGCAGCGTGCGGTGGCGTTCCGGTGAGGAGCGGTCACCACCGCGCAGCAGCGCGAACCGGTGCTCCAACCGGGATTCGATCTCTTCCACACTCATGGTTCGAGCGCGAGCCGCGGCCAATTCGATGGCCAGCGGCAGGCCGTCGAGCATCGCGCACAGCCTGGCGACGGCGTCCGGATCCAAGCGAACCGTCGGACGCACCGCGCGGGCCCGCGCGCTGAACAGGTCGGTGGCGGGCGAGCCCGCGGCGTCGATGGCCAAGGGCGCCAGGGGATAGACGCTCTCGGCGCTGATGGCCAGCGGGGCGCGGCTGGTGGTCAGTACCGTCAGCTGCTCGCAGCCGCCGATCAAGTCGGCGACGACCTCGGCCACGGCATCGATGAGATGTTCGCAGTTGTCCAGGATCAGTAGCATCGGTCGGGCCGGCAGCGCCTCGCGCAGTCGCTGACCGGCGTCGATTCGTCCTGGCCGCAACAGTCCCGGCTCGCGCACCACCTCGCCGATACCGAGCGTCGTACTGATCGCGGACTCGATGTCGGCGCGCGCGTCCGCGACAGAGGTCGACCGCACCGAGGCGAGTTCGACGAGCACCACGGATCCGTGCCGCGCCACCCTGGCCCCGATTGCATTGGCCACCCGCGTCTTTCCGGTGCCGCCCGTTCCGAGGACGGTGACCACGCGGGCGGCGCGCAGCAGTTCGACCAGTGCGTCGAGATCGGTGTCCCTGCCCAGCAGTGCGTTCGGCGCGGCGCGCAAGCCGATCGCCTCGCGCGGCGTGTCGGCGCGGAGCTGCGTATGGGTCGCGATCGTTTTCGGTGCCCGGAGCACGGCAGCGACGGAATCGCCCGCACCGTCCGACCCGATCGCGGCCGGACCGCCGAGGACCGCACCGCGCAGGATGGCGGTGTTCAACTCGACCAGCGCCCGGCCAGGATCGGCGCCGAGCTGATCGGCCAGGCGGGTGCGGAAAGCCGCGAAAGATTCCAGCGCCTCGTTCGACCGATCGGCCCTTGCCAGCAGACGCATGAGGTTCAGCTGGGCGGATTCGTCGAAAGGTTCGGCGGCGCAGCGGCGGTGCGCGAGGTCCAATGCGCCGCGAATGTCGCCGCCGGATTCGCGCGCGGTCAGTTCGATCGCGTCCAGTTCGGTCGCCAGCGAACCCGCGGTCCGGCGTAGTTCCTCCGCGAGTTCGCGTGGGGCCAGATCCGCAGCGGGCTCGCCGCGCCACAGCTCTCGTGCCGTGCGCACGGAATCGAGGCAGGCGGCGAAGTCCGCGGCCGCGAGCGCACGGCGGGCGCGGGTCAGTAATTCGCCGCCGAGCGTCAGGTCGACTTGTTCCGGCGCGAAGGTGAGGCGGTAGCCCGCGGGGCCGATCTCCAGCGCGCCGTCGGGCAGCGCCGAGCGCAGCCGGGAGACCTGGGTGTGCAGCGCGTTCATCGGCGAACGCGGCGGCTGCTCGGCCCACACGTCCTCGATCAGCGCCGGTGCGCTGCGGCTGCGGCCCGGTCGCAGCGCGAGCGCGGTGAGCAGCAGGCGGGAGCGGGTGCCGGGTACGGGTGTGAGCGCGTCCTCGCGGCGCAGGGCGACCTCGCCGAGGAGGGCCACCACGACCGATGCGCCGCTTGGCGTAGCGAGGGGATTCGGGCCGTCAGGACCGCGCCGATCTGGAAACATGCCGTGGTCATCGTATGCGAGCGCCCCGTCGAGGCCGACATCGTTTTCCGGTACCCCATGCGCAGGAGTGTCGCTATCTGTACCTCGCGCACGTGCTCAGGCCCTGCGCGGTCTGTCGGCGGGCTACGTCCAGCAGCGCGCACTACTCTGTCCGCATGGCTGACTTCGAAGTGGTCCGGCGCATAGTCATCTCGGCCCCGCCCGCGCGCATCCACGCGCTCATCGACAACTTCCGGGAGTGGACCAAGTGGTCCCCGTGGGAGGACCTCGACCCGCAGCTACAGCGCACCTACTCCGGCGCGGAATCCGGCGTCGGCGCGCACTACGCCTGGAGCGGCAACCGCAAGGCGGGCGCGGGCAGCATGGAGCTGGTCGCCGACGACGAACGCGAGATCGGGGTCCGGCTCGAGTTCCTCAAGCCCTTCAAGGCGACCAACGACGTCGTCTTCGAGCTGAACCCGACCGAGACCGGCGCCACCGAGGTGGTGTGGCGGATGAGCGGTCAGCAGCAGGGCCTGATGGCGCTGCTCGGCAAAGTGATCTCGATGGACCGGCTGGTCGGCAAGGACTTCGACAAGGGACTCACCCGGTTGAAGGCCACGGCCGAAGCCTGAGCGGCTGGGCGCGGGCTGTCGACGGGCCACGCCCGACCCCGCCGACTAGGCTGCTTTCATGGCTACAGCAGCGCAATGGATCGAGGGCGCACGGCCCCGCACCCTGCCGAACGCTATCGCTCCGGTCATCGCGGGCACCGGGGCCGCGGCCTCGCTCGACGCCGCGGTGTGGTGGAAAGCCGTTCTGGCGCTGCTGGTCTCGCTGGCGCTGATCATCGGCGTCAACTACGCCAACGATTACTCCGACGGCATCAGGGGAACCGACGACGAGCGCGTCGGCCCGTTGCGGCTGGTCGGGTCGAAGCTCGCCTCGCCCGCCGCCGTCAAGAACGCCGCGATCCTGAGCCTGGCGATCGGCGCCGTCCTCGGCCTGGTCTTGGTGGCGACTACGGCCTGGTGGCTGCTGCTGGTCGGCTTGGCCTGCCTGGCGGGCGCCTGGTTCTACACCGGCGGCAGCAAGCCTTACGGCTACAGCGGTTTCGGCGAGCTCGCGGTGTTCGTGTTCTTCGGGTTGGTGGCCGTGCTCGGCACCGAGTTCGTGCAGGCCGAGCGGGTCGACTGGGTCGGTGCGGCGCTCGCGGTGGCGGTCGGCTCGTTCTCCAGCGCGGTGCTGGTGGCCAACAACCTGCGCGACATCCCCACCGACACCGAGTCCGGAAAGACCACGCTCGCGGTCAAACTCGGTGATCCGCGCACCCGCACCCTGCACCTCGCGCTGCTCGCGGTGCCGTTCGTGGTCACCCTGCTGCTGGTGATCCGCACTCCGTTCGCCCTGGTCGGCTTGTTGGCTGTCCCGCTCGCGGTGCGCGCCAACGCGCCCGTGCGCTCGGGCGGCAACGGCCTGGAACTCATTCCGGCACTGCGCGATTCCGGCCTCGCCCTGCTGGCCTGGTCGACGCTGACGGCGCTGGCTCTCGGCTTCGCCTGAATCGAGGGTGGGGCTGCGATATCGCCACCCCGGCCGAATTCGGCAGCATCGTGCTCGCGGTACGCAACATTCGCGTCCAGACCGATGTGGGCAACCCATGCCACGATGCGAACCGCGTCGCCACCGTGCTGTTCAAATCGCTGCCGTGACCTGCCCCTCTCCCGCAGCGGCAGGCACTCCCTTGTCGCTGGGCAGAGAGGCCGACCACCTCCACGTACGCCTCGCGGGTTTCCGCGCGCTGCGAGGCATACGAAGAGGACCTCAGTTGGGGGACTGAGCGATCAACAGCTGACGAAGCTTCGCCCGATTGGGCTTCCCCGGTCCGTGCAGCGGCAGTTCGTCCAGCAGCGCCAACTCGCGGGGGGCGGCGATGGCGTCGAGTTCACGGACGACGTGGTCGCGCAACTCCTCGAGTGTCGGTGTCGCGCCTGCCGTGGGCACCACCGCGACCGCCACGCGCTGGCCGAGCCGCTCGTCGGGCAGGCCGAGCACCACGCACTCGCTGATGGACGGATGGGTGACCAGCACGGCCTCCACCACCTGCGGGATGACCAGCAACCCGCCCGTCATGATGGCCTCGTCCAGCCGTCCGGTGATGTGCAGGACGCCGTTCTCGAAAGTGCCCGCGTCCTCGGTGCGGAACCAACCGGGTTCGGCGAAGGCGGGATGGTCTGGCTGGCCGCGGTAGCCGCGGGCGATCATGGCGCCGCCGAGCAGGACGCGGCCGTCCTCGATGCGCACCTCGGCACCCTCCAGCGGCACGCCTTCGTAGACGCAGCCGCCGCAGGTCTCGCTCATGCCGTAGGTGCGAACGACGTTGATACCGGCCGCTTTCGCGCGCTCGTAGACCGGAACCGGGGTGGCCGCGCCGCCGACGAGCACCGCGTCGAGTTCGGCGAGCGCCTCGGCCGCGCCGGGCGCGTCGAGAGCCTTGATGAGCTGGGTCGGCACCAGGGCGGTGTAGCGGCGCGAGCCGCGCATGCCCGCCACCGCGCCGGCCAGCGCTTCGGGCAGGAAACCGCCGGAGACGTCGAGCACGGTGGGTTCGGTGCCCGCCAGGATGCTGCGCAAGAGCACCTGGATACCGGCGATGTGGTGGGTGGGCAGCGCGAGCAGCCAGGCACCCGGGCCGCCGAGCCGGTCGTGGGTCGCGGTGCCGCTGGCGCGCAAGGCGGAGGCGCTGAGCATCGCGCCCTTGGGCACGCCGGTGGTGCCGGAGGTGGTGACCACCAGCGCCACGTCGTCGTCGATCGTCTCGCCGGGCGAGAGCGCGTCGCTGAGCCGACGGGCCTCCCTGCGGTCGCTGGTCGGAATGGGCAGCCACGCGGGGCCATTGCCTTCCAGCGCTTCTCGCAGATGCGGCAGCACGTCGCCCAGGCCGGATCCGGTGGGCATCGGCAGCGTCCGCAGCGTATTGGTCACGACCGCACCTCGCCGTCGCTCGGTTCCATCACGACAGCGATCGTGTCATGCCCGCGCCGCCGCGCGCGGAACGGGTCGGTTTGCTGGGGCGGCGCGCGCGGAGTGCGGCCGCCCCGAAGGAATGGGGCTCGGATAGGCCAGACATCGAGACTGCGATTCACTCGTCGGACGGGACGCGGACGGCACTCGCCCGGACATCGGCGGCCGGGCGGCCGTCAGAGCGCTATCGTCCTCGCCGGGACAGCCCTTGGCAACTCGGCATTCGGACCCCGGTCCGCTCGCGACGCCGCGATCAGTCGTCCGACCAGCGGGAATCCCGGCGAATCGGATGTTCCGGCGGAATCTCCACGAGCACGATCGGCACGCCGTCCGGGTCCCGTATCCACATTTCGATCAGGCCCCACGGCTCCCGCTCGGGCGCCCGATCGATGGGAATTCCCTTCAGCGCGAGCTCGACCGCGGCATTGGAGACATCGCGCACCTGCAACCAGATCGCGCCGTCGAAAGCCGTCGAGGTACCGGCCCCGCCGTGCCCCGCGACCTCGACCAGCGACTGTCCAGCGAAGAAAACGGTTCCACCTGGATATTCCCTGGCGATCGCGAGACCGAGCCCGTCGCGATAGAACTCGAGCGTTTTCGCGTAGTTCCCGGGCCGCAGAATCACCCTGCTGCTGAGGATTTCCATGTGGGCCAGTCCCTTCGTCAGAAGTACCAGGGGTAGGGCGTCCAGTCCGGCTTGCGCTTCTCCAGGAACGCGTCGCGGCCTTCGACGGCTTCGTCGGTCATGTACGCCATGCGGGTGGCTTCGCCCGCGAACAGCTGCTGGCCGACCAGCCCGTCGTCGAGCAGGTTGAACGCGTACTTGAGCATGCGCTGGGCCTGCGGGGACTTGCCGTTGATGTCGGCGGTCCACTCCAGCGCGACGTCCTCGAGCTCGGCGTGGTCGACGACCTTGTTGACCGCGCCCATCTGGTGCATTTCCTCGGCGGTGTAGGGGCGGCCGAGGAAGAAGATCTCGCGGGCGAACTTCTGGCCCACCATCTTGGCCAGGTACGCGCTGCCGTAGCCGCCGTCGAAGCTGCCCACGTCGGCGTCGGTCTGCTTGAACCTGGCGTGCTCGCGGCTGGCCAGGGTCAGGTCGCAGACCACGTGCAGGCTGTGTCCTCCGCCCGCGGCCCAGCCGTTGACCAGGGCGATGACGACCTTGGGCATGAAGCGGATCAGGCGCTGCACCTCCAGGATGTGCAACCTGCCCGCGCGCGCCTGGTCGACGGTGTCGGCGGTATCGCCGCTGGCGTACTGGTAACCGCTGCGGCCGCGGATGCGCTGGTCGCCGCCGGAGCAGAAGGCCCAGCCGCCGTCCTTGGGGCTCGGGCCGTTGCCGGTGATCAGGACCGCGCCGACGTCGGAGGTCATCCGCGCGTGGTCGAGCACCCGGTAGAGCTCGTCGACGGTGTGCGGGCGAAATGCGTTGCGCACCTCGGGGCGATCGAACGCCACCCGCACCGTGCCCTGCTCGATATGGCGGTGGTAGGTGATGTCGGTCAGGTTCTCGAATCCGGGGACCGGTCGCCACAGCTTGGGATTGAACGTCACGCTTGTGATTATTGCCCGCGGCCGAAGATCCGGTGCCAGCGACTTCGGTGCGTTGCGGCGTCGAGGACTTGACGGTGTAAAACTACGCGTTACCGTGCAGGTATGAGCGAGCGTGTGAAACCTGTTCCAGATAGTGCCGCGGCCGCAGCCGAATCGGGGGCGCAGCGTTCCAACGGGACGGCGATCCGCCCGCGCATCGATCGCAGCGCGGTGGACGAGAACCGGTACGAGAAGCACGGCGGCTTCCCGAAGGTGTCCCGCGCGCAGATCGGTTCGAATTTCGGGCCTTTCGTCGACACCATGCGGACCTTGCAGGATCTGGCGGTTTCCGTCGACGCGCCGGACGAAGTGTTCGGCGAAGCGCTGGCCAAGGCCAAGGAACTCGCCGAGCTGCTCGAGCCGTATCGCGCACCGGAATTGCAGGGTCCGGCCGGACGCGCGGTGGAGCTGCCCGGACGCGGCAGCCTGTTGTTGCTGCCCTGGCAGGTGGTCTCGGCCGGGCCGGACGGCATCACCATGACGGGCGAGTTCCGCCGATTCCACCTCGGCGGCAACGGCGCCGCGCACGGCGGCGTGCTTCCGCTGCTGTTCGACGACCTGCTCGGCATGATCGTGCACTACGCGGGCAGGCCGATCAGCCGCACGGCCTACCTGCACGTCAACTACCGCAAGGTAACTCCGCTGGAGCGGACGCTGACGGTGTGCGGACGCGTCGACCGCATCGAGGGCCGCAAGACCTTCATCACCGCCGAATTGCGCGATGAGCAGGGCGATTTGCTCGCCGATTGTGAAGGGCTGATGGTCCAGTTGCTGCCATGGCAGCCGTGAGCGAGCGTCGGCGAGCGAACCACAGACACAGCGCGCACTCACGCACGACGGAGCCGAGCGCCAGCGAGGAGGAGTCGTGAGCTGAAGTAGCTCGTGTGACCGCGCGCACCAGTGCGTATAGTGGCGTGCGCTCGTTCATCGACATCTATTTCGGAGGAACCTGAAAGTGGTTGCAGCACTGTCTGAATCCCTGCTCGACGACGCGAAGCGCTCGGCCTTCCTTGCCGATGCCAAGGAGGTTCTGGACGCCGAGGTGTCGGATAAGGGTGGCGCGTCCGGCCTGGCGGTCAAGGGCGGATACGCGGCGGTGAAGAAGATCAGCCCGTCCATCGTCCCGGACGCGCTGGAGTCGTTGGCCCCCAAGCTGGTCGAGCAGCTGGAGCCGTTCTGGCAGGAGTACAAGGCTTCGGGTTCGGGCCAGTTCGCCGACCTGCTCGTTGCCAAGTCCGACGAGGTCGCCGAGGCGTTGCTCCAGGTGACCGACGCTCGCGCCGAGTCCTCCTCGCGCCCCGCGCTGCAGAAGGTCTACTCCTCGATGCGCTCCTCGGCCAAGAAGAACGTCATCGAGGCCCTGCCGCGCCTCGGTGACCTGGTGCAGCGCCACGCGAACTGATCGCGCGCGACCCCCGCACGCCGAGTTCCGGCTAGAACTCGGCGTGCGACCGCGTCCCTTGCACAGCCCCGCCGCGCATCGATGCGCCGCGCCGAACGCCCGAACGGCGTGCACTCCAACCCGAACGCTCGATCCCGCCCTCCCAACCACCCCGAGGGCGAGTCTTACGAGCCCGCGCGCGCCAGCGCGCCAACCAACACTGTGACCAGGGTGACGGAGACGGCGGGGTTACTGTCTGAGAGGCTGGTGGCGTGAACCCGTCTACCGCTCAGGCTCGAGTAGTCGTCGACGAACTCGTGCGCGGAGGTGTCCGCGATGTGGTGCTGTGCCCCGGCTCGCGCAACGCTCCGCTGGCCTTCGCGCTGCAAGCCGCCGACGCGGCCGGGCGGTTGCGGCTGCACATGCGCATCGACGAGCGGACCGCGGGCTTTCTCGCCATCGGTCTGGCGATCGCGGGCGGCAATCCGGTCCCGGTGGTGATGACCTCCGGCACGGCCGTCGCGAACCTCGGTCCCGCGGTGCTGGAAGCCAACTACGCGCGGGTTCCGCTGATCGTGCTGAGCGCCAATCGGCCCTACGAGATGCTCGGAACCGGCGCCAATCAGACCGTCGAGCAGCTCGGCCTGTTCGGTAGCCAGGTGCGCGCCACCATCAGCCTCGGGCTGGCGGAGGACGAGCCGAGCGGCAACGGAAGCGGCCCGTACGGCCAGCAGAACAGCGTGTGGCGCTCGGCGGTGTGCCGGGTGCTCGCCGCGGCCCGCGGCACGCGTTCGGGCAACGCGGGTCCGGTCCACTTCGACATTCCGCTGCGCGAGCCGCTGGTGCCGGATCCGGCCGCCGACGCCGGTCCGGAGGGACGCGCGGGCGATCGGCCCTGGACCGCGACGCAGTACGCGACACTGGACGTGCCGCTCGACATCGATCTGACCCCGGACACCGTGGTGATCTCCGGACACGGCGCCGGCCTGCGTCCCGAACTGGCCGAGCTGCCGACCGTCGCGGAGCCGACCGCCCCCATGCACGGCCCCGCGCTGCATCCGCTGGCCCTGCCGCTGCTGAAGCCGAAGCAGGCCATCATCACCGGGCGGCCGACCCTGCACCGGCAGGTGTCCAAGGTGCTCGCCGACCCGTCCGTGACGGTCTTCGCGCTGACCACCGGTCCGCGCTGGCCCGATGTGTCCGGCAATGTGGTCGGGACCGGAACCCGCGCGATCACGGCGGGAACGCCGCGCGCGGAATGGCTCGCGCACTGCCGCGCGGTGAACGCCAACGCCGAGCAAGTGGTGCGTGAGGCGCTGGCCAAGCACCCGAAGCCGACCGGCCTGCATGTGGCGGCGGTCGTCATGGATTCGCTGCACGAGGGCGATCAGCTGCTGCTCGGCGCGTCCAATCCGGTGCGCGACGCGGCGCTCGTCTCGCATCCGCGCCCCGGTATCAAGGTGCTGTCGAACCGCGGTGTCGCGGGCATCGACGGAACGGTGTCGTCGGCGGTCGGCGCCGCCTTGGCGCACGACGGCCGCACCGTCGCGCTGATCGGCGACCTGACTTTCCTGCACGACGCGTCCGGGCTGCTGATCGGGCCGGGCGAGCCGCGGCCCGCCGACCTGACGATCGTGGTCGCCAACGACGACGGCGGCGGCATCTTCGAGCTGCTCGAACAGGGCGACCCGCAGTACGCGGGCGTGTTCGAGCGCGTCTTCGGCACACCGCACGGCATGGATCTGGCCGCGTTGTGCGCGGCCTACCGCATCCCGCACCGGCAAGTCGACACCGAGCAGCTGGCGGCCGAGTTGGCCGAGCGCGCGCACGGCCTGCGCGTGCTCGAGGTGGCCACCGAACGATCCAGCCTGCGCGAGCTGCACGCCACCGTGCGGGCCAAGATCGCGACCTGAGTCCGCCGCCGCGACCGGCTATTCGGTGTCGCGGTCCTCGTCGTCGAGCGGCACGGGAATGGCCTGCTCGATGAGGTCGGCCTCGTTCGCGGACCAGACGTCGCGATCGACCGCGGTGCTCGCCTCGCGTGCGACGGCGGTTTCCGCGACGGCCCGGTCGTCGGTGTCGGCGTCGTCCGTTTGGTAAGCGGGCGTGGACTGCTCGACGCGGTCGGCCTCCGGCGCGTCGTCCAACGTGCGCGGCGTGCTGCGATCGATCATCGTGTGCTCCTCTCCGCTGGTGCTCTCCCGCAGGGGGTATACCCAGTCGGCAGCGCGGTCAACAGTCCAGCGGTGTCGAGATTTGCGCCCGGCGATCGGTGCGGTCGATGCCCTCATTCCCCCTCGACGGCCGCGCCCCCGTCTGCCGGATGCTCCACGAGCGCGAGGGTTCGCCCGGCCATGAACCGCGCCGTGCGGACCGCGACGCCGGTCCGCGTCACCTCGCTGACCTCGACTACCCCGCGCGCGATGCGCACCTCGACCCGCCGCCCCGCGCGCGTCGCCGCGATTTCGTAACTTCGAGAGCCGTCACCGACGTCGACGACGATCTCCACCCGATCACCCTTCATCTACCAATTCTCCGCTTTTCCAGGGCTTTTCGCCGTTACGAGTTGGTCGCGGAGGGCATCGCGGGCACCGTCGCGCGGCACCGATGAATTCCGCGCGCCCGCCGGGTCTCAACTCACGCAGACCTCGCACATCCGGCTTATGGAGACCCGATGACCCCCACCTTCGATTTCGAGCCCGCCGCCACCGCACTGGAGACCGTGGTCGCCGGTATCACCGACGACCAACTCGCCGCGCCGACGCCCTGCGCCGACACGACCGTGGCCGCGCTGCTCGATCACGTCCTGGAACTGACCGAGGCGTTCCGGCAGGCCGCGACCAAGGAATCCGTCGGCAACAGCACCTCGCCCGCCCTCGAGCACGACTCGAAGCTGCCCGACGACTGGCGCACGCGTATCCCCGCCCAGCTGAAGGCACTGGTCGCGGCCTGGCGGGAGCCGGAGGCGTGGGAGGGCGAGACCGAGGCGGGCGGCGTACGCGAAGCCGCGATCGTGATGGCGGTGATCGCGCTGGACGAGGTTGTCGTGCACGGCTGGGACCTGGCCAAGGCCACCGGCCAACCGTTCGGC
Source organism: Nocardia sp. NPDC050713 (assembly GCF_040654315.1). NCBI lineage: Bacteria > Bacillati > Actinomycetota > Actinomycetes > Mycobacteriales > Nocardiaceae > Nocardia > Nocardia sp. NPDC050713. Next base: position 222,746 of record NZ_JBFAHS010000006.1, read on the forward strand.
TGCGCCGAATCGCACGCGGCGATCCTGTTCGACTTCCTCCGCGAGACCCCGCTCTCCGGTACCCCGGGCCTTTTCGGGCCGGTGGTCGAGGTGCCCGCCGACGCAGAGCTTGTCGACCGGGTGATCGGCCTGACGGGTCGCGACCCGAACTGGTCGGCGTAGTCGCCGCCGCGTCTCTCGAAGGCCCGAGCACAGTCCGGTCGCCGTGCCCCCCGGCAGACGTGTTCGGCGGAGTCTCGGCCCGGTGGCTCGGCTACCTGGGATGTGACCGCACGAGCGGTCGGGTCAGTCGGCGGAACGGTCCGTGACGAAAGTGCCTGCCGCCACGGCGTCCAGTGCCGCCTGGGCCGCGGAATCTGCGACCGCCTCGTCGATCGGATCGCCGCTGGCCAGCAGCCGGTAGTAGAGCGGCGCGGAGACGGCGGACAGGACCGCGCGCGGATCGGTCCCCTTGGGCGCCTCGCCGCGCGCGATGGCGTCCTCGACGCACGGCGCCCACTCGGTGAGGCGGACGTCGTAGAAGCGGCGCAGCGCGGCGGCGGCGACGGGATCGCCGGTGGCGGCGGCGATCACGGCCTGAAACAGGCGGCCTTGGCGCGGATCGGTCAGCGTCTCGGCGACCAGGCGCGCGTTGGCCGTGAGATCGCCGCGCAGCGATCCGGTGTCGGCGCGCGGCACCGACTGCTCGGCCATGTCGGCCAGCAGGTCGGCGACGAGCCCGGCCGGGGTGCCCCAGCGCCGATAGACCGTGGTCTTGCCGACCCCGGACGCGGCGGCGATCTCCGCGAGATCCAGTGTGGCGAAACCGCGTTCGACGAGGAGATCACCCGCGGTGCGCAAGACGGCCGCACGGATGCGCGCGGTACGCCCACCTGGGCGGACCGAGCCGGGAGCGGGCTCTTCGAAGGACATAACGGGACTCCAGTTCCATTTGCGGCGGACAAGGTGTACTGTTCGAGGTGTTAACGGAACTATAGACCCCTTAGGAGGGCCGTCCTGTGAAGAATGGATGGGATACGCGCATGGACTCACCCATGGAGTACCGGCGGCTCGGCGCATCGGGTTTGCTCGTCCCGGCACTGAGCTTCGGCGCGGGCACCTTCGGCGGTCGCGGCGAGTTGTTCGGCGCGTGGGGGGATACCGATGCCGAGCAAGCGCGGCGGCTGGTCGACATCAGCCTGGAAGCGGGCGTCACGATGTTCGACACCGCGGACGTCTACTCCGACGGCGCCTCGGAGGAAGTCCTCGGCGCGGCCATCAAAGGCAGGCGGGACCGGCTGCTGCTGTCCACCAAGGCGAGCCTGCCGACGGGACCCGGGCCCTACGACGCGGGCTCGGGCCGTGCCAGGCTGATCGGCGCGGTCGAGGGCTCGTTGCGCCGTCTCGGCGTCGATCACATCGACCTGTTCCAGCTGCACGCCTTCGACGCGCACACCCCCGTCGAGGAGGTCCTCGCCGCACTGGACGACCTGGTGCGTGCGGGCAAGATCCGCTACCTCGGCGCCTCCAACTTCGCGGGCTGGCAGCTGATGAAATCCCTTGCCGCCGCGGACCGTAACGGGCTCACCCGTTACGTCGCGCATCAGGTGTACTACTCGCTGGTCGGCCGCGACTACGAGTGGGAACTGATGCCGCTCGCGCAGGACCAGGGCGTCGGCGCCGTGGTGTGGAGCCCGCTCGGCTGGGGCAGGCTCACGGGCAAGATCCGGCGCGGACAGCCGCTGCCCGCGGGCAGCAGGCTGCACCAGACCGCCGAGGCGGGCCCGCCCGTCGACGACGAACTGCTCTACGACGTGGTCGACGTGCTGGACGAGATCGCCGCCGAGACCGGCAAGACCGTCCCGCAGATCGCGCTCAACTGGCTGCTCGGCCGCCCCACCATCGCGACGGTCATCGTCGGCGCGCGCAACGAGGAACAGCTGCGCCAGAACCTCGGCGCGGTCGGCTGGCGCCTCGACCAGGACCAGATCGCCCGCCTGGACAAGGCGAGCGCCACCACGCCGCCGTACCCGTACTACCCGTACTACCGCCTGCCGGACTTCACCCGCCTCAACCCGCCCGCGGTGTAACCAGCTCAGTAGACGTCGCGCACGTAACGCTTCTCGGCGACGAGCTGCTTGCGGAACGCGAGCGCGCCCTCCTCGTCCAGCTTTCCGTGGATGCGGGCGATGGCGAGCAGGGTGTCGTCGACGTCCTTGGCCATCCGCGCCGCGTCGCCGCACACGTAGAAGTGGGCGCCGTCGCGCAGCCACGACCACAGCTCGGCGCCGTGCTCGATCATCCGGTGCTGCACGTAGATTCGCTCCCGCTGGTCACGGGAGAACGCCAGGTCGAGGCGGGTGAGGAAACCGGTGCGGAACATGTCCTCCAGTTCCGCGCGGTAGTAGAAGTTCTGCGCCGCGTGCTGCTCGCCGAAGAACAGCCAGTTGCGGCCGGTCGCGCCGAGCGCCCGGCGTTCCTGGAGGAAGCCGCGGAACGGTGCGATGCCGGTGCCCGGTCCCACCATGATCATCGGCGCCGTCGGGTCCAGCGGCGGCCGGAAATGCGGTGCGCGCTGGAGGAAGATCGGCACCGCCGCATCGCCCACCCGGTCGGCGAGGTAGGTCGAACAGACTCCGCCGCGCCGGGCGGGTTCGCCGTAGCGCACGACGCCGACCGTCAGCTGCACCTCGTCCGGGCTGACCAGCGGGCTCGACGAGATCGAATACTGGCGCGGCTGAAGCTTTTTCAGCGCGCCGAGCCATTCCACCAGGTCGGCGCGCACCGGGAAGTCGCGCAGCACGTCGACGGCCTGGCGGTCCCACAGGTAGCTGTCCAGCTCGTTGCGGTTGTCCCTGCGCAGCAGTTTGGCGAGCTGGTTGCTGGCATTGCGATCGCCGATGAAGCCCAACAGGTCGTGGCTGACCTTGGTGATGTCGTATCGGGTGCGCAGCGCCTCGGCCAACGGCATCTCCCGATCGTCGACCTCGACCACGCGCCGACCGTCCAGGCCGGTGGCGGCGAGCCACTCCTGGACAAGCGACGGACAGTTCGACGGCCACACACCAAGCGAATCGCCCACCTCGTAGCCCGCGTCCAAGCCACGCAGGTCGAAACCGAACTGGCGCACCTCTTTCGGCGATCCGGCGATCGAGAGCTGTTCGTTGCGGACGAGCGGCGCGGCTACCGGCGCGTTGCGGGTGAACGACGCGGGCGCGGCGCGCAGTGAGCGCGCGGGAGCCGCGGCCTGCGGTCTGGTCAGCACCATGGTGGCGCCGGAACTCGCGGCGCGGACGGCCGGGCGCGGACCAGAACCGCCCTCGGGAGCCGGACCGCCGTCGTTGTCGGGGCCGCCGTCGTTCCCGCCGCCACCGTTGTCGTTCCCGCCGCCGAACGCGCCGAGCACCGCGTCGAGCCAGCGCGCCGCGGGCTCCTCGTAGTCGGGTTCGCAGTCCACCCGCGGCAACAGCCGGGTGGCGCCGCGCTCGGCCAGCTTCTCGTCCAGCTTGCGGCCGTGCCCGCAGAAGTCGTCGTAGGAGGAGTCGCCGAGCGCGAGGACCGCGTAGCGCAGGCCGGTCAGCCGGGTCGCGCTGTCGCTCAGCCTGTCCCAGAAGTCCGCGCCGTTGTCAGGCGGGCCGCCGTCGCCGAAGGTGCTGCTGATGAAGAGCGCGTCTCCGGTCAGCGCGCCGAGATCGCAGGAATCCATGTCGAAAAGCCGCGGCGCGAAACCGGACTCGGCGAGCCGCTCGGCCGTCGCGGCGGCGAACTCCTCGGCGTTGCCGGTCTGCGAGGCCCACAGCACCGTGACCGGCCGCTCCTCGGCGGCGGGCGCCGGGGACTCGGCCGTCAGCGCGCCGCGCGAGTACATGCCAGCCAGCAGGCCATCGATCCAGAGCCTGCTGCGGGTGGACAGCGGCGCGGTCTCCGGCAGCACCGGCTGGCCGACCACCGGAAGCGACTGCAGCGCGGCCAGATACCCGCTGAGGTAGATCTGCTCGGTGTCGCTGAGCGTCGGCGCGACACCGTTGTCCAGCCCGAGCATCACCGCGAGCGGATGCGCGCCGGACGGTGCGGAAACAGGCTCGGGGACGGGCGTTTCGGCGTGTTTCATCGGCGCGACGCGGCGCAGCGAGACGGCGCACTGCTTGAACTCGGGCTGTAGCGACGCCGGATCGACGGCGTCGTTGGTGACGGCGTTGATGGTCAAATACTCACCCTGTTCGTCGTTCCAGTGGAACGGTGCGAAGCAGTCGCCGGGGCGGACGCGGTCGCTGATCTGCACCGGAAGCACGGCTCGGCCACGGCGGGAAGCGATTTCGAGCTGATCGCCGGGACGCACGCCGAGCCGTTCGGCGTCGCGCGGATGCACCTCGAGGAACGGCTGCCCGTTCAACTTCGTGAGCTTGGCGATCTTGCCGGTCTTGGTCATCGTGTGCCACTGGTGTTGCAGGCGACCGGTATTCAGCACGAACGGGTAGTCGTCGTCCGGCATCTCCTCCGGAAGCAGGTGCGGGCGCGGCCAGAACACCGCGCGCCTGCTCGCGGTGGCGAACGCGAGCCGCGGACGGTGACCCGTGTCGTCGACGAAGAGTTCCTGGCTGACGCCGTCGTTCAGGTAGCGAATCGGGTTGCGGCGCTGACCCGGCTCGGCGCACGGCCACTGCATCGGGCCGTCGCGCAGCGCCTCGTAGCTCATGCCGCGTAGGTCGTACCCCGTCGCGGGATTGGCGAAGCCCTGGATCTCCGCGAAAACCTCGGCGCTCGAGGAGTATTCGAAGCCGGGAAAGCCCATGGCCGTGGCGACCTGCGCGATCAGCAGCCAATCCGGCCGCGCGTCGCCGACCGGGTCGACGGAGCGCTGCATCAGGGTGACGTTGCGTTCGGAGTTCACCGCCACGCCCTCGGCCTCGGCCCATAGCGTGGCGGGCAGCAGCAGATCCGCGTAGGCGTTGGTTGCCGAGTCGGTGTAGGCGTCCTGCGCGATCACCAGTTCGGCGGCCTCCAGGCCCGCGATCACCGTCTTCCGATTGGACACGGACGCCACCGGATTGGTGCAGATGATCCACGCCGCCTTGATGTCGCCCTCGGCCATGCCGCGGAACATCTCGATGGTGCCAGGCCCGGCCTCGGTGCGAATCGTGCCTGGCGTCACGCCCCACGCCGTCTCCACGAAGGCGCGATCGGCGGCCGAGAGCAGCGAGCGCTGGCCGGGCAGGCCGGGGCCCATGTACCCCATCTCGCGCCCGCCCATGGCGTTCGGCTGACCGGTCAGCGAGAAGGGGCCGCTGCCCGGACGGCAAATGGCGCCGGTGGCCAGGTGCAGGTTGCAGATCGCGTTGGTGTTCCAGGTGCCGTGCGTGGATTGGTTGAGTCCCATCGTCCACAGCGTCATCCACTCGCGCGCTTCGCCGATCCAGCGCGCCGCGGTGCGAATGTCCTGTTCGGCGAGGCCGGTGATCTCGGCGACCCGCTCCGGCGGATAGTCGGCGAGGAACTCGGGCATGGCGTCCCAGCCCTCGGTGTGCTCGGCGATGAACTCCTCGTCGATGTCGCCGTTGGCGACGAGCAGGTGCAGCAGGCCGTTGAGCAGCGCGAGGTCGGTGCCGGGGCGCAGCTGGAGGAACAGGTCGGCGCGCGCGGCGGTGTCGGTGCGGCGCGGATCGGCGACGATCAGCTTGGCGCCCGCCTTCAGCCGATCGGCCATCCGCAGGAACAGAATCGGATGACAGTCGGCCATGTTCGCGCCGGTGACGAAGAACAGGTCGGCGTGCTCGAAGTCGTCGTAGGAGCCGGGCGGGCCGTCGGCGCCCAGCGACTGCTTGTAGCCGGTGCCCGCGCTGGCCATGCACAGCCGCGAGTTCGCCTCGATGTGCACGGTCCGCAGGTAGCCCTTGGCCAGCTTGGTGGCCAGGTACTGCGCCTCCAGCGTCATCTGCCCGGAGACGTACAGCGCGATGGCGTCCGGCCCGTGCTCGTCCAGGATCGCGCGCAACCGGTCGGCGGCCTCGCGCACGGCGGCGTCGACGGCGATCGGCATCGGCTCCTGTCCGCGCTCGGGTCGCCGGTAGGCGGTGGTCATCCGGCCGGGCGTGCGCATCAGCTCCGCGTGGGTGGCGCCCTTGGTGCAGAGCCTGCCCGCGTTCGCAGGGTGCAGCTTGTCGCCGCTGACCTTGGCGATCACCGGCGCGCCGTCGGCGCCCGGCGTGGTCTCGACCGTGATGCCGCAACCCACGCCGCAGTACGAGCACGCCGTTCTGGCGGTGCCCGGCGCGGGGCTGCTGGCTGCGTCCGACATGTCACCGATCATGCGGAACGTCGATTGCGCGGGATTTACCCAACGTTATCGCCAGGTGACAATTCTCCTCACCGCTCCCATTCTCGGCTGTGAGGTGTGTTGTTCGTCACCTTTGCGCAGGTCAGCGGGTCGCTAGTGCCCGCAGCCGGTGGAATTCAGCCGAGCTTGTATCCCCGGTGCAGGGCGACGACCCCGCCGCTGAGATTGCGCCACTTGACCGTCGACCATCCCGCCTTGGTGATCCGCATGGCCAGCTGCCGCTGATTCGGCCACGCCCGGATCGACTCCGCCAGGTACACGTAAGCGTCCGGATTGCTGCTGACCGCCCGCGCCACCTGCGGGAGCGTCTTCATCAGATACTCCATGTACAAGGTGCGGAACACCGGAACGATCGGCGTCGAGAACTCGGCGACCACCAGCCGCCCGCCCGGCTTGGTGACCCGCAGCATCTCGCGCAACGCCAGATCCGGATCCGAGACGTTGCGCAGACCGTAGGAGATGGTCACCGCGTCGAACGAGTCGTCGGCGAAAGGCAGGGCCGTGGCGTCACCCGCGACCATCGGCACATTGCGGAACCGGCCCGCGGCGAGCATGCCCTTGGAGAAGTCGGTCGCCACGCACCAGGCGCCGGACTTGCCGAACTCCAGTGTCGAGACGCCGGTGCCCGCCGCGAGGTCGAGCACCCGCTCGCCGGGCCGGAGCCCGAGCGCCTTGCGGGTCGCCCAGCGCCAGTAGCGGTCCTGACCCGCGGAGATCACGGTGTTGGTGAGGTCGTATCGCTTGGCGACCCCGTCGAACATCGCTGCGACCTCGCTCGGCCGCTTGTCCAGGGAGGCTCGACCTGCATGCGTTTGCGCCACGCCAACGACCTTAAGCGACTGTCCGTTACGGACTCGCGTGTACCCGATCACAGACCCGCAGGAGTCGGGTTCGGGTTACGCCGTGTTCGAAAGGCGGAAATCCTGTCCGGTGACGTCGGCGTAGTGACCCATCAGCTCGTCGCACACGGCTGGCCAGGTTCGGTGCAGTACGGATTTGCGTGCGGCGCCGGCGAATCGGGCGCGCAGCGCCGGGTCGCGGAGCGCGGCCACGGCGCTGGGCAGCAGTTCGGTGAACCGGTCGACCGGGAGCAGATAGCCGTTGCGGCAGTGCGCGACGAGGTCGCGCGGACCGCCCGCATCGGGCCCGATGACCGGGACGCCGGAGGCCAGCGCCTCCTGCACGCCCTGGCAGAAGGTCTCGTGCTCGCCCGCGTGCACCATCACATCCAGGCTCGCGTACGCCTGCGCGAGTTCGTCGCCGCCGAGTTCGCCGGTGAACACCGCGTCCGGCATGAGCTGGGCCAGCCGGTTCCGCTCCGGTCCGTCGCCGACGATCACCAGCTGAATCGTGGGGTCGCCCGCCAGCACGGCCAAGCGCTCGACGTGCTTCTCCGGCGCCAGTCTGCCGACGAACCCGACCACGAGTCGCTCGTGCCCGTCGAGCCAGCGCTCGCGCAGTTCCACGCGGTGCGCCGACGGGGTGAACCTGGCGATGTCCACGCCGCGACCCCATCGACGCACCCGCGGGATGCCGTGCCTGGCCAGGTCTTCGGCGGCCGCGCGGGAGGGCGCCAGCGTGCGAGTCGCGCCCTCGTGGATGCGCCGCGTCCATGCCCAGGCCGCACGGCTGGCCAGTCCGAGCCCGTAGCTCTGCGCGAAGCCCGCCACGTCGGTCTGGTACACCGCGATCGTCGGCAGGTCCAGCCGCAGCGCCGCGCCGAGACCGCCCGCGCCGAGCAGGAACGGGGAGGCCAGATGCACCAGGTCGGCGTCGAATTCGGCGATCGCGGCGGTGATCCCCGGCTGCGGCAACCCGACCGGCAGCGAGCTGACCTTGGGCACCATCACCGCGGGGACCCGGTGTACCGGGAACCGGCCGTATTCACTTGCCGCGGCGGGCAGTCCGCGGGGCGTGTCCGGCGCGATCACCAGCGCCTGGTGTCCGTGTTTGTCCAGGTGATCGAGCACCCGGAGGACCGAATTGACGACGCCGTTCATGTTCGGCAGGAAGGACTCCGAAACGATGGCTACGCGCACCACCTCAGCGTGACCCGCGCAGCGCGCGTCGCAGCCACGCGGACGTGAAGCGCGCGGAAAGTTCCGGCGAACTCCTCGCGCTGTCGCAGACAGTGGTGCTCAGAGGTACAGCGCCCGCAGTTGCGGATCCGCCAGCCGCTCCTCGGTCGCGACCGCGCCGAGCACCGCGCGCAGCGTGCGCAGCGCGTCCGGACCGAATTCGCGCACCAGGCGCTGTTCCCGATTCCGGTGGAATCGCCTCGCCGCGGCGAGAGCGGCGTTGCCACGTTCGGTGAGGTAGAGCAGTTTCGCCCGGCCGTCGGCCGGATCGGGGCGGCGTTCCACGTAGCCGCGTTCCTGCATGTCGTCGACGATCTGCGCGGTGCCCTGCTTGCTGATCCCGAGGCGTTCGGCCAGCTCGCTGACGTTCATCGGCCGCTTCGACAGACAGCGGAAGACGTAGCCGTCGGAGCGGCCGCTGTCGTCGAAACCCCGCTCCGCCAAAGACGCTCGCAATTCGATGACGAACTGTTCGTAGGCGAGCCCGAGGAGGATGCCGAGATCCGGGTCTTGCGGTGTGGATGCCATGCCGTCATGATAGACAAGCCAACTTGATCAAGCTGGCTTGTCTATTTTCCAGTCTTCGAGGAGTGTCAATGCACGTCATCAAGGCCGCCGAAGCGCAGCGTTTCGAGCTCCCCGGCGTCGAATTCAGCGCCATGGCGGCCCCCAGCCGCGGTTCGGCGGACGTCTGTACCTGGCGGCTCACCGTCGCGCCGCACCGCGACAGCGACGCGGCACACGTCCTGGACCGCGACGAGATCTTCATGGTGCTTTCCGGCGTGCTGGAGGTCAGCGGTCAGCGGCTCGGCGCGGGCGATGTCGCGATCGTGCCCGCGGGCACGCCCATCGCCGTGGGCAATCCAGGCGACGAACCGGCCGTCGCGCACGTCGCGATCGCCGCCGGATTCCAAGCCACCATGGCCGACGGCAGCAAGCTCAGCCCGCCGTGGGCGCAGTGAATCCGCCCGCGAAGGCGGACCGGCTCAGCGCGCCGCGGTGACCTTCGGTTCGCGCCTGCCCGCGCGGACGATCAACAACAGCGCGGGCAAAGCCAACGCCCACACCACCACGATCACCGAGAGGGCGGGCTGGATGGCGACACGGACGTCGCGGCCCGCCACCCGGACCAGATCGGGATCGCTGCGGCTGTACTCGACATTGATGCGCTCGCCCGCGGTCAGGTTGGTCGGGTAGAGCACGCCGACCTTCGGATTGTGCGTCTCGCCGTCGGGTGTGACATAGATGACCGCCGAACGCAATCGGCCCGCCGAAAGCACCTCGCCGGTGGTCACGCCTTTGTCGGAACTGATCAGGTAGTCGTTGCGCCAAGCGGCGAGCACCAGCAACGCCATGAGCACGCTGACGACCGTCGCGGCGGTGAGCACGCCGATCCTCGCCCGCCGCAGGCGGACGGTCCGCCTTTCGGCCTGGCTGGTTTCCGACACCGCCACAGGCTACCGACCACCTCGGCTAGCGTGTGCGCCCATGTCCCGAAAATTCAGCTTCACCGTGCCCTACGCCGTCCCGGTCGAAGATCTTCACCGGGCACTCATCACCGACGACGCCTGGCGCTCCCGCTTCGCAGGCACCGAGACCGCGACGCTCGAGCTGTCGCACCCGAGCGGCGCGGGCACCATCCGCATCCATATGACCGAAAAGGCCCGTCGGGACAAGATTCCCAGCATCGTCGGCAAGGTACTGAAGAACGAATTGGTGCTTTCGCGCACCGACGACTGGCAGGCGTTGGACGGCGAGATCGCCAAGGGCGTCTTCCGGGCGAGCACCACGGGCGTCACGAGCGAAATGTCGGGCTCCTTCGAATTGCGCCCCACCGCCGAAGGGTGCGAGATCGACGTCGTCGGCACCGTCTCGGTGAAGGTGTCGCTGGTCGGCGGCGCGATCGAGCCGCTGGCCGAGCAGCTGTTCCACCGGGTGCTCAACAGCGAGCGCAAATTCTTCGAGGAGTGGTTGGCCGCGGAGGCCACCGCCTGATCTCGTCCGTCGAATCGGGCGCCCCGCGTCGGGCGCTCGATTCCGGTCGAGCCCGTCGCGTGCCTCAGGTGAAGGGCGGCAGGTCGTCGTAGCGCATGGACGCCCGTCCCGCGAGCCGCCAGGCGCGCGCGGTGATGTCCAGGTCCTCGTCGGTGACCAGGTTGCCCATCACGCGAACCGCGGTGCGCTGCAAGTACTTCGAGCGCATCACCGGCGGGCCGCCGGTGGGGACCATGCGGGGATGGGTGGCCAGGCCCGCGATCCGGCGCGCCGCCGAGAACGTGCGGCCGTAGCGTGCGCGCAGCAGATCCGGCCACAGGCCGGTGAAATCGGGCGCGTCCAGCAGGTCGGCGAGCATGTGCCCGCTTTCCAGGCCGTAGTCGATGCCCTCGCCGTTGAGCGGGTTCACGCAGCCCGCGGCGTCGCCGATCAGCACCCAGTTGCGGCCAGCGACATTCGACACCGCGCCGCCCATCGGCAGCAGCGCCGAAGCCACCGCACGCAGCTCGCCCTCGAACTGCCACTCCTCGTAACGCTGCGAGGTGTAGTGGCGCAGCAGCGGTTTCAGCGCGATGTGCGAGGGCCGCCGCTCGGTGGCCAGCGAGCCGACGCCGATGTTCACCTCGCCGTTGCCGAGTGGGAACACCCAGCCGTAACCGGGCACCAATTGGCCGTCGGCATCGCGCAATTCGAGGTGCGAGGTGATCCACTGATCGTCGCTGCGGCCGGACTTGATGTAGGCGCGCGCCGCGGTGCCGTACGCGAAACGCCGGTGCCAGACGCGGCCGAGCAGCTTGCCGACCGGTGAGCGAACGCCGTCCGCGACGACCAGGATGTCGCAGGCGATCTCGCGGGACCCCTCGGCTGTTCGCACCGTCACACCCGTGACGCGGTCACCCGCGCGGGTGACATCCACCACCTTCGCGCCGTCCAGCATCCGCGCGCCGGACTTCACCGCCGTTTCGCGCAGCTTGTCGTCGAGTTCGGTTCGCGCGACGGCGCTTCCGTAGCTCGGAAACCCGCCGCCAGGCCAGTTGAGCTGGGCTTCCCTGCCGAAACCGGTCAGGCGCAGGCCGTGGTTGACCGTGTGCGCGCGCAGCCACTCGCCGAGACCGAGGTGTTCGAGCTCCTTGGTCGCCCGCGGCGTCAGGCCGTCGCCACAAGTCTTGTCCCTCGGGAAGACCGCGGCGTCGGTGAGCAGCACGTCGCGGCCCGCGCGCGCGGCCCAGGCAGCGGCGGCGGAACCGGCCGGACCTGCGCCGACGACGAGCACTTCGGCACGATCGGGCAGCGGGTTCCCCCCGCGGTCCTCGACTGAGACATCCGGTGCACCCATGCGCTCAATACTTGCAGGACAGTCGGATCGGTGTCGACGCAGGACCGCGCGCCAGGTCGGCCGATCCGGCCCCGCCGAAGTGTGGAAAAGTGTCTGATACACCGCATAGTGACGGTGTTCATGGGCCGCACGGGCCGAACACGCTAGGTTCTCTACCGTGGGGTCGGACGCGGCGCTGGGAGATGAGATGAGCACATCGGCTGTTAGTGATGAGAGCACGGTGGTCGCCGGGGTCGAACTCGGTGACCCCGAACTCGCGGCGAGCGTCCGCAACGGCCTGGAAGAGGTCGAGAAACTCCTGATCGCCGAACTCTCCGACGGCGAGGACTTCCTGCAGGACGCGGCGCTGCACCTGGCGCGGGCGGGCGGCAAGCGGTTCCGTCCGCTGTTCACCATCCTCACCGGCCAGCTCGGCCCGCGTCCCACCGATCCCGCCCTGATCACCGCGGGCACCGTCGTCGAACTCGTGCACCTGGCCACGCTGTACCACGACGACGTGATGGACGAGGCCCCGATGCGCCGCGGCGCGCCGAGCGTGAACTCGCGCTGGGGCAACAACGTCGCGATCCTGGCGGGCGACTACCTGTTCGCGCACGCCTCCCGTCTCACCTCGACGCTCGGCCCCGACGCGGTCCGCATCATCGCCGAGACCTTCGCCGAACTGGTCACCGGCCAGATGCGCGAGACCGTCGGCGCCCGCGACTCGCAGGACCCGGTCGAGCACTACCTGCGCGTCGTGTGGGAGAAGACGGGCTCGCTGATCGCCGCGGCCGGTCGCTTCGGCGGCACCTTCTCCGGCGCGCACCCCGAGCACATCGAGCGGCTCGCCCGCCTCGGCGACGCGGTCGGCACCGCCTTCCAGATCTCCGACGACATCATCGATATCTCCTCGGCCTCCGAACAATCCGGCAAGACCCCCGGCACCGACCTGCGCGAAGGCGTGCACACCCTGCCGGTGCTCTACGCGCTGCGCGACGAGGGCGCCGAGGGCGACCGGCTGCGCAAGCTGCTCGCCCGTCCGCTGGAGACCGACGAAGAGGTCGCCGAGGCGCTGGAACTGCTCGCGCACTCGCGCGGCATGGTGCTCGCCAAGGAGAAGCTGCAGGGCTACGCCGACCTCGCGCACGCCGAGCTGTCGGCGCTGCCCGCGGGCCCGGCCAACGACGCGCTCGAACAGCTGGTCCGCTACACCATCGAACGCGTCGGCTGAATTTTTGGCGCGCTGGCGCGCGCGTGTTCGCGGCCTTTATGTCTCGCTTCCCAGCGCTCGAGACTCGCGCCTTCGGCGCATGCGCTTCGAGCGCTGGGAAGCGAGACGGCCGCGAACGGTCGCTCGTCGGGCTCGCTCCGGAGGTGGTCGGGCGGGTGTGGACCGTGCGTTGGCGATTGTTCTGGGCCGAGTCCGGGAGCGGCCGGGGTCGGTGACCGAGTGCGTCGGTGATCGTCAGGGCCGAGTCCGAGAGTGATCTGATCGACTACCGTCGGAGCCGGAGCTACCAGGAACTTTCGCCGGGGGCCCTATCGTTGATCTCGCATAACGAACTCGATGGACGGGGGAGTGGGCAAGGAGACCTATGCACGGGCACGGGTATGCGAACGGATTGAAGACATTCGGTCTGATGGTCGGGCTCTCGGCCATCATCGTGTTCGCCGGGGCCATGTTCCGCAGCCCGACGATCCTGGTCATCTCCATCCTGCTGGCCGTCGGCATGAACGCCTGGGCCTACTTCAACAGCGACAAGCTCGCGCTGAAGGCGATGCACGCGCAGCCGGTCAGCGAGCTCGAGGCGCCGGTCATCTATCGGATCGTGCGGGAACTCGCGACGACGGCGCGGCAGCCGATGCCGCGGCTCTACATCAGCCCGACGAACGCGCCCAACGCCTTCGCCACCGGCCGCAATCCCCGGCACGCCGCGGTCTGCTGTACCAGCGGCATCCTGCAGATCCTCGACGAACGCGAACTGCGCGCCGTGCTCGGCCACGAACTCTCGCACGTCTACAACCGCGACATCCTCATCTCGTCCATCGCGGGCGCGCTGGCCGCGATCATCTCCGGCCTCGCCAACCTCGCGTTCTTCGCCTCGGCCTTCGGCGGGCGCGGCAACGGCGGCCCGAACATGCTCGGTATGCTGCTCGTCTCCCTGCTCGGCCCGATCGCGGCCACCCTGATCAAGCTGGCCGTCTCCCGCTCCCGCGAGTACCAAGCCGACCAATCCGGCGCCGAACTCACCGGCGACCCGCTGGCGCTCGCCTCGGCCCTGCGCAAGCTGGAACGCGGCGTACAAGTCGCTCCGCTGCCTCCTGAGCCGCAGTTGACCTCCCAGTCACACCTGATGATCGCCAACCCGTTCCGGGCAGGCGAGCGGGCCGCACGCTGGTTCTCCACGCACCCGCCGATGGCCGAGCGCATCGCCCGGCTCGAGGAAATGGCGGGCGGGCCGCGCAACTACTGAGGGTGCGCCGACGGCTGCGAGTCTGCCGCGACTCAGGCGAACAGCAGAGCGCGAGCAATGAAGCGAGCCCGCCGACCATCCGGCCGACGGGCTCGTTCAGCTAGTGCACCGCCGCGAAAAACATTGCGGCGCAACAGCTATCGGTAGTTGACGAACTGCAGCGCGATACCGAAGTCCTCGCCCTTCAGCAGCGCGATCACGGCCTGCAAATCGTCGCGCTTCTTGCTGCTCACCCGCAGCTCGTCGCCCTGGATCTGCGCCTTCACGCCCTTGGGGCCCTCGTCGCGGATCTTCTTCGAGATCTTCTTCGCCTTCTCGGCATCGATGCCCTGCACCAGGCTGCCGGTGATCTTGTACGTCTTGCCGGAGGCCACCGGCTCGCCCGCGTCGAACGCCTTCAACGAGATGTCCCTGCGGATCAACTTCTCCTTGAACACCTCGAGCGCGGCCTTCACCCGCTCCTCGGCCTCGGCCGTCAACACGATCGTTTCCTCACCGGACCACTCGATCTTCGCGCCCGTGCCGCGGAAGTCGTAGCGGGTGTTCAGCTCCTTCTCCGCCTGATGCAGAGCGTTGTCGACCTCCTGCCGGTCGACCTTGCTGACGACATCGAAAGACGAATCGGCCACACTACGCTCCTGTTCCTGACGGTCCGACGGGCTCACTGCACCGGTGCAACCGGCATCGTCAGTTCTACCCGGAAGCCCGACCGTAGTCCCGTCGCAGGGCCGTTGGCCAGCCGGTTTGCATTCGGCACCGGGGTTCGTTGTATTCTCACTGCGCGCCGAAAAGCGCACGTAAGGCAGGTTGCCCGAGCGGCCAATGGGAGCAGACTGTAAATCTGTCGGTGAAAGCCTACGTAGGTTCGAATCCTACACCTGCCACTCCGCTCATGAGCGAGCCCTACCTGCAGAAAGCGCAGGTGGGGCTCGCTTCGTAATGTCTTGTGGGGGTGCGACCCCCACGCCCCGCCCGGCGGGGCTTCGCCCCCCGGACCCCCCTTGCAGTGGTTGCGTTTTGTGGGGAAGTGGCGGTTGGTCCATTGCTCGATTTCGAGGTGGTTTCGACACGCGGCTGCTCCGAGGACAAGGGGTTTGCCTCGCTCTCCGTCGAAGTACGGAGTTCGCCAAGGCAAGTGCTGCTCGACATGGATGGTGTTTCAGGCGGGCCGAAGCTTTCCGGTGTGGTCGGGGGGCTCCGCGGCCTGGATGCCTGTGATCTTGGACGCTCTTTGCGCTCCCAGGTCCTTGGGTGGACGCGAACCTTTGGCGGATTCGCTGGTCCCACTGCTTTCTGCGGGTGGATCTTCTCCTCAGGGGGAGTCGGCTGCGAAAGAGCGGAAGCTGCACGGCCGGGAGGCTCTCGCCGCCAAACGTGCAGCTACTGACGGCAGCGCCCAAGGGCGAGTGTTGTGGAGCGTCCATCGCGGGTTCGGCTCGATGACTTTGCTCGAGTCGGGGTTGGTTGTCAGCGGTGCTCCAGGGGGTGCATTCGGGGTGTTTGCTCGTGTGCAAAAAACCGGCTTTGACCTCGGAATTTGGAAGTGTGAGCGTTGGGTGTGTAATCTCGTTCAAGACTTCGCCGCCCCGGGGTCGAGAAGACGGATCACGGTGCGGAAGTAGTCATGCCCCCTTAGCTCAGTCGGCAGAGCGTTTCCATGGTAAGGAAAAGGTCAACGGTTCGATTCCGTTAGGGGGCTCGCCGGATTGCCGGTGGTGACCGACTCGGCATCGCACCCATGGTCGTGGGGCTGGGCTCGCACCACTGCAATGCGACGCCGTGGCGGTGTAGCTCAGTCGGTAGAGCAAACGACTCATAATCGTTGTGTCGCCGGTTCAAGTCCGGCCATCGCTACCAAAACCGATTACGCCCATCAGGTACCGGAAAGAAGGAAAGTCGTGGCCGCGAAGTCCACCGATGTCCGGCCAAAGATCACCTTGGCCTGCGAGCAGTGCAAGCACCGCAACTACATCACCAAGAAGAACCGGCGCAACGACCCGGACCGGCTGGAGCTGAAGAAGTTCTGCCCGAACTGCGGCACGCACCGGGCGCACCGCGAATCCCGCTGATCCCATCCACGCGTGAAATCGCCGCGTGCAGGGCAACCGGGACGCTGATCCCGGGATCTCGGAACCGTGAAGCTGTGCAGGGCCGGACATCCGTCCGGCCCTGAGCGCTTTCTACGGTCGGGTGCGGTGGTGAACGCTCGCCGACCCCGGGGTGCGGGGTCAGATAGGTACATTCTTCCCGTGACAATCAACACCGGTACTGAAGAAGCGGTCCAGGTGAGCGAGGCGGATCTCGATCCCGCCACCCACGCCGCGGCCATGGTCGGTCACCACTACCGCGTCGACGACTACTACGAGGTCGGCCGCGAGAAGGTCCGCGAATATGCCCGCGCCGTGCAGGACTACCACCCGGTGCACTGGGACGAGGACGTCGCCGCCGAATACGGCTACGACGGCCTCCTCGCGCCCCTCACTTTCATCTCCCTGGTCGGCATCCTGGCCCAGCGCAAGCTCTTCGAGCAGATCGTCACGGGGTACGACCTCAGCCAGATCATGCAGACCGACCAGATCCTGGAATTTCACCGGCCCATCCGGGTCGGCGACCAGCTGACCTGCGACGTCTACCTGCACTCCTTCCGGCAGGCCTTCGGTGGCGACATCATCGTCACCAAGAACATCGTCACCGGGCAGAACGACGAGCTGGTGCTCACCACCTACACCACGCTCGTCGGCCGCAGTGGCGCCGACATCGACCCCAACCTCGCCGACGCGGTCCGCAACGTGCTCATGCACGGCATCGGCGAGGAAGTGCCCGATCACCACCCGCGCACCGCCGCGCGCAGCGAGCAGCCCATCCCGATCGCCGTCATCCCGGAGGTCGCGCCGAGCAAGCACGCGATCAATTTCGAGGACGTCTCCGTCGGCGACGAACTGCCCACCCGCATCGTCCGCCTCACCCGCGGCGATCTGGTCAATTACGCGGGCGTCTCGGGCGACGCCAACCCCATCCACTGGAGCGACGACGTGGTCAAGCTCGTCGGCCTGGACAACGTGGTCGCGCACGGCATGCTCACGATGGGCCTCGGTGGCGGTTTCATCACCTCCTGGCTCGGCGATCCCGGCGCGGTCAAGGAATACAACGTCCGCTTCACCAGCCCGGTCTACGTCGGCTCCGACGAGGCGGCCGAAATCGAGTACACGGGTAAGGTGAAATCCGTGGATCCGGAGACGCGGACCGCGGTCGTCGCCATCGTGGCGAAGTCGGCGGGCAAGAAGATCTTCGGCCGCGCGACGGCTACCGTGCAACTGGCCTGACCTGGTCGATCGACCCTGATTGGCTATTGGCCTAGGCGGTAACGTACACTCAGGTTTCTGGGGTCACCAGCCGCTGCGCGCTGCTCTGTGGGGCTGGTTCCAGGCGGTCCGGAGGAGGATCTCCGAAGGACTGCCCATGGGAGCCGGTAACCGCCGAAGCAGCGCGCGTGTTGTGTGGACCAGAGCGACAACTGAATACAGACAATGGTTCGGACACCGAGTTCCACCGTCCAAACCAAAGGGGCGTAGCTCAATTGGCAGAGCAGCGGTCTCCAAAACCGCAGGTTGCAGGTTCAAGTCCTGTCGCCCCTGCCCTTAAGCCAGCGACGGAGAGAGGATCGACGTGAGTGACGAGCGGGAACCTCGCCACGGCGCGGCCGACGAAGGCGATGGCACCGCCGCGGTGAGTCGGCCGAGCGGAAAGCGGTCCGCGCGGCGGGCCCGTTCTGGCTCCACGTCGGTCGACACCGGCTCGATCGCCACGATCGACCGGACGTCGCCCAAGAAGGACAAGACTGCCGGAAAGGCCAAGCGCGAAGGATCGGGTAATCCGTTCTCGCGTTTGATCAAGTTCCTGCGAGAGGTCATCGCGGAACTGCGCAAGGTGATCTGGCCCAACCGGAAGCAGATGGTCACCTATACGAGCGTTGTTCTGGTGTTCGTGGTCTTCATGGTCGCGTTCATCAGCGGGATGGATCTGGCGTTCGTCAAGGGTGTCGACTGGCTGTTCGGCTAGTAGTACGACGCCGACGCCGGTAGCCGATCCCGGGGGCGGACCGGCGGGAGCAATCCGCCGCGCCCGGCCCGGCACGCAGAGGATGTACGTGACGACACAGGAAGCGAGTGCCCTAGTGAGCACCCCGGAGAACGACACAAACGACGAGTTCCCGGTCGACGACGCAGTGGTGGAGCCCGCCGAGAACGAGGCGGAAGAGGCCGCGGCCGTCGAAGAAGCTGTGGTCGAGGAATCCGCACCCGCTACCCCGATCGATGCCGAGCCGGCGGATCCCGTCGCCGAGATGAAGGCCGCGCTGCGGCGCGCCCCCGGTGACTGGTACGTCATCCACTCCTACGCCGGTTACGAGAACAAGGTGAAGGCCAACCTCGAGACCCGCGTGCAGAACCTGGACCTCGAGGAGTACATCTTCCAGGTCGAGGTGCCGACCGAAGAGGTCACCGAGATCAAGAACGGCCAGCGCAAGCACGTCAATCGCAAGGTGCTGCCCGGCTACATCCTGGTCCGCATGGAGCTCAACGACGAGTCGTGGGGCGCGGTGCGCAACACCCCCGGTGTCACCGGGTTCGTCGGCGCCACCTCGCGGCCCTCGCCGCTGTCCATCGATGACGTGGTGAAGTTCCTGGTCCCGGCCGCGCAGCAGAAGAAGGCCCCGGCCGCCGCCGCGGCTGCCGCGAGCGCCGAAAGCGCCGCCGAGGTGGCGCCCAAGCCGGTCATCGAGGTCGACTTCGAGGTCGGCGAGTCGGTCACCGTCATGGACGGCCCGTTCGCGACGCTGCCCGCCAGCATCTCGGAGGTCAACGCCGAGCAGCAGAAGCTCAAGGTGCTGGTCTCGATCTTCGGTCGCGAGACGCCGGTCGAGCTCGCGTTCACCCAGGTCGCCAAGATTTAATCCGATCTCCGCCCTCGCCCCGGCCGCCGGGACCGAGGGCGGAGTGCGTCCGACCGGATGGCGCGGGCAACCGGCCCCACCCGAAGGACGAGGGCAGGCCCCCCGGTAAGGTGTATGGGTTCGTGCGCGGATCCGAACAGCGTCAGCCGGATTCGTTCGCGAGCGCCGGGCCGCGTGCCCGGATGTGGGCTCAGCCCGCAACAGGCTTACGGCAACCGTAAGGACCCGAAACCAAGGAAGAAAGATGCCCCCCAAGAAGAAGAAGCTCGCCGGGATCATCAAGCTGCAGATCCAGGCCGGCGCGGCGAACCCGGCTCCGCCCGTTGGTCCCGCCCTCGGTCAGCACGGCGTCAACATCATGGAGTTCTGCAAGGCGTACAACGCGGCGACCGAGTCGCAGCGTGGCAACGTCATCCCGGTCGAGATCTCCGTTTACGAAGACCGGACCTTCGACTTCAAGCTGAAGACCCCGCCCGCCGCCAGGCTGCTGCTCAAGGCCGCCGGTGTGCAGAAGGGCTCGGCCGAGCCGCACCGCACCAAGGTCGCCAAGGTGACCATGGACCAGGTTCGCGAGATCGCCAAGACCAAGATGGAAGATCTCAACGCCAACGACCTGGACCAGGCGGCGAAGATCATCGCGGGCACCGCGCGCTCGATGGGTATCACCGTCGAGGCCTGAGCGAAGCGAAGGCTTCAGTCGAGCGCAGCGGCGTAAGCCGCAGAACTCGGTGGGAGGGTCGGCCAGACCCGGAAACCACTTCTGAACCAAATACTTTAAGGACAGAGAATCATGGCAAAGCGAAGCAAGGCGTATCTCGCCGCGGCCGAGAAGGTCGATCGCACCAAGCTGTACTCGCCGCTGGCCGCCGCGCGCCTGGCGAAGGAGACCGCGACCACCAAGACCGACGCGACCGTCGAGGTCGCCGTTCGTCTCGGCGTCGACCCCCGCAAGGCCGACCAGATGGTCCGCGGCACCGTTAACCTGCCGCACGGCACCGGTAAGACCGCCCGCGTCATCGTGTTCGCGGTCGGCGACAAGGCCGCCGAGGCCGAGGCCGCCGGTGCGGATGCCGTCGGCGCCGAGGACCTGATCGAGCGGATCCAGGGCGGCTGGCTGGACTTCGACGCCGCGATCGCCACCCCGGACCAGATGGCCAAGGTCGGCCGCATCGCGCGTGTCCTCGGCCCGCGCGGTCTGATGCCGAACCCGAAGACGGGCACGGTCACCCCCGATGTGACCAAGGCCGTCAACGACATCAAGGGCGGCAAGATCAACTTCCGCGTCGACAAGCAGGCCAACCTGCACTTCGTGATCGGCAAGGCCTCCTTCGAAGAGGCCAAGCTGGTGGAGAACTACGGCGCCGCGCTGGACGAGATCCTGCGTGCCAAGCCGTCGACCGCCAAGGGCCGCTACGTCAAGAAGGTGACGGTCTCGACGAACACCGGACCGGGCATCCCGGTGGACCCGAACCGCACCCGCAACCTCCTCGAAGAGGACGCGTAAGCAGCACCGAGGTCCCCTGACCTCACCAAGCCGCCGAGGGCGGGAACGCAACCGCGTTCCCGCCCTCGGCGCGTTTCGGGGCGGTCCACGAGTGGCGGTGGAGTAAGGCACCGACATCGATGGTTCTACCGGACGTGACCAGAATTCTGCTGATCTCCGGAAGCACCCGCGACGGCTCCACCAACACAGCGGCGCTGCGGACCGCGCATGCGATCGCGCCCGACGGCGTGGAAACTCGCTGCTACACCGGCTTACTGGAGCTACCGGCCTTCGTGCCGGGTGCGAATCCCGAGACCTATCCGCCGGTGGTCGGATTGCGCGACGATCTGGCCTGGGCCGACGCCGTCTTGATCTCGACGCCCGAGTACGCGGGCACCCTCCCCGGCAGCCTGAAGAACCTCCTGGACTGGACCGTCGGCACGGCCGACTTGTACGAAAAGCCCACCGCCTGGCTGACAGTCGCGGCCCCGGGGCGCGGCGACGGCGCCACCGCCACCTTGTCGAGCGTCCTCGGCTATGTCGGCGCCGACATCGTCACCGCGGCTTGCGTTCGCCTCCCCGTCTTGTCAGCCGAAATCGGAGCCGATGGACTGATTGCCGCGCAAAGTTTTCGGGACGGTGTAGTCGAAGCACTCGATGCGCTAGTCCGCCACAGGCAGGTTCGCGCAAGTGCCGTCGACAACTAGGTGGGTTGGCCGAGTAGCTTTGCCGCACTGCTGGAGCCGAACATCGCGAGGTGACCACGGGTAGCGACCGGTCGCAGACGTCGACTGCGACCGGCCGCCAAGAGGCCGCGTGTGCCTATTCCGGTCGGTTGTCGGGAGACTCGCGCCAGGCGAGGAGGACGGACTCGCCGCTTTGGGCGCCCCACGGGAGGAAGAGGGCGACGAGCAGTGCGCAGACGACGACCGCGCCCGCGGCGACGAGCGATGCCGCGTGGGAACCCTGGAGCGCGGCGGTTTTCATTGCTGTGATGAGGTTTTCGCGCTGGGATTCGAGGAACGCGGGGAGTTCGCGTTTACGGAGTTCCAGCACGCTGAGCGGGCTGGCCGCGACCAGGCTCTTCTGATCCTCGTTCATCAGGGTGCTCGGCACGCGGTCGAGCAGCGGCGAGACGCGGGTCGTGTAGTAGGAGGCCACGATCGAGCCGAGGACGGCGACGCCGAGGGTGCCGCCGATCTCGCGGGTGGTGTCGTTGACCGCCGAACCCGCGCCCGCCTCGTTCAACGGCAGCGAGGACATGATGGATTCGGTGGCCGGGCCCTGGACGATGGCCAGGCCGAGCGCCATCGACACCATCGAGGGCAGCACGTCGGTGACGTAGCCACTGTCCACCGTCACTTGGCCGCCCAGGTAGAGCCCCAGTCCGGTGAGCATCAGGCCGAAGACGATCACCGGCGTGGTGCCCCAACGTTGCGCGAGCAATGTCGCGACGGGCGCGCCGATGGCGACCGAGAACGCGAACGGCAATGAGGCGATACCGAATTCGAGCGGCGTGTACTCGCGCACCCCTTGGAAATACTGGGTGATCAGGAACAGAAATCCGAACATCGAGAAATAGCCGACGGCAATCGACAACGCGGGCATCGAAAAACGCCGATCGCGGAACAAACGCATATCCAGAATCGGCGCCGCCGTGCGCAATTCCCACGCGATGAACGCGGCGAGCAGCGCGACGCCGAGCGCGCCCGCGGTCAACGTGGTGACCGACAGCCAGCCGTAGTGCGGCGCCTCGATGATGGACCAGACGAGCAGCGTGATGCCCGCGATGGACAGCGCGATGCCGGGCAAATCCAGCCTGCCGACATGCGCGGAGCGCGATTCCGGCACCCACAGCAGCGTGGCGACCAGCGCGACCAGCGCCACCGGCACATTGATCCAGAAGACCGAGTGCCAGCTGAAGTGCTCGAGCAGCCAACCGCCGGAGATCGGGCCGATGGCGATGGCGAAGCCCGCCATGGCCGTCCACGCCGCGATGGCCAGCGCCCGCTCGCGTCGGTCGGTGAAGATGTTGATGATCAGGGCGAGGGTGGCGGGGAAGACGGCCGCGGCGAACACGCCCATGGCCGCGCGGGCCGTGATGACCGCGCCCATCGAATCCGACAGTGCGCCACCGACGGACATGACGGCGACGCCGATCAGGCCGATGACCATCACCTTCCGGCGTCCGTAGCGGTCGCCGAGGTTGCCGAAAGCGAGCAACAACCCAGCGAAAGTCAGGGTGTACGCGTCGACGACCCATTGCAGGCCGCTGACACCGGTGGCCAGCTCGACACCGATCGAGGGGAGGGCCACGTTGACGATGGTGTTGTCGAGGACGACCAGCAATTCGGCAAGGCAGATGACTGCCAGAGCCAGAAAGCGCTGGTTGCGTCGTTCCAGCAACACCGGTGGATCGACTATGGAGATTGCCATAGTTCAGCAGCTAAGCAGGTATCTGTCACTGTTGGTAACAGTTGTCGAGCGCGATGTCCGACACATTCGACCCTGAGAAGTGATGTGTGCCACAACGATTCGGTCGCCGAACGGTTCCGATTCGCGCCGAACCAAGGGCCGTTTTGGCAGATGAGGGGGGCGCCAGGTACTGTGGACGACAGTTATCGACGAGTTCGATCGCTACCCAATCCGTTCTACCGAAGACCGTTGGTCGCCGATCCCGCATGGGTTCGGTCGAAGGTCCGGCGACATTGCCGGCGGCCCACGCAGGGAAGAACCGAGGCTGGGAGTCGATTCGAGTCCTGTGGCTCGTGTTGATTTTTCCTTCGCGCCCCGGAACGCCTTGCGTCCGGGGCGTTCGTTTTGTCGCCGGGCTCTTGGATCGGTAGTTCGTGTACCCGAACCGACATCCAGAGAGGAGGCGAAGTATGGCAAAGGCTGAGAAGGTCACCGCGGTCGAGGAGATCGCGGAACAGTTCCGGAACTCGACGGCCACCGTTGTCACGGAATACCGTGGCCTGTCGGTCGGCAAGCTCACCGAACTGCGGCGTGCGCTCGGCGCGGAGGCCACGTACTCCGTCGCCAAGAACACCCTGGTCAAGCGCGCTGCCGCCGAGGCGGGCGTGGAGGGCCTCGACGACTTGTTCGTTGGACCGACCGCCATCACCTTCATCCAGGGTGAGCCGGTCAACGCGGCCAAGGCGCTCAAGACCTTCGCCAAGGACAACAAGGCGCTCATCATCAAGGGCGGCTACATGGACGGCGCCGCGCTGTCCGTCGCCGAGGTCGAGAAGATCGCCGACCTGGAGACCCGCGAGGTCCTGCTGGCCAAGCTGGCCGGCGCCCTCAAGGGCAACCTCGCCAAGGCCGCCGGCCTCTTCAACGCTCCCGCTTCGCAGGTGGCCCGCCTGGCCGCCGCGCTGGAGGAGAAGAAGCGCGCCGAAGGCGGAGCCGCCGAGTAATTCCCCCTGTGCGCGGGCGACACGCCCCCACGGACACCAACTACCGAAAGGAAAACAACAATGGCCAACGTTGACGAACTGCTCGAGACCTTCGGCAACATGACCCTGCTCGAGCTGTCGGACTTCGTCAAGAAGTTCGAGGAGAAGTTCGAGGTCACCGCCGCTGCTCCGGTCGCCGTCGCCGCCGTCGGTGGCGCTGCCGCTCCGGCCGAGGCCGCCGAGGAGCAGGACGAGTTCGACGTCATCCTCGAGGGTGCCGGCGACAAGAAGATCCAGGTCATCAAGGTGGTCCGCGAGATCGTCTCCGGCCTGGGCCTGAAGGAAGCCAAGGACCTGGTCGAGGGTGCCCCGAAGCCGATCCTGGAGAAGGTCGCCAAGGAGGCCGCCGAGGCCGCCAAGGCGAAGCTGGAAGAGGCCGGCGCCAAGGTTTCGGTCAAGTAATTCCACGAATTACTTCGAACGGGCGGTCCCCAAATTTGGGGGCCGCCCGTTTCGCATTTTCCGGAGACATGCGAGCGGGTTTTGTGGAAAAGTGCGAGAGCGTTCGGCTTACTCTGGAGTCAGGTAGGGGTGTGCCCCGTCTCCCACATGGGTTACAGTGACCGAACCCACTGTGACGTGACGCACCGCGATAACCGAGCGCGGTTCGCCGGTGGGCTGCTCGCTGAGAAATGTGGAGGTTGGCGTGGGCGTCGAGGTCAGGACCGAGGGTGTAACCAAGTCCTTCGGTTCGCAGCGAATTTGGCAGGATGTCAGTCTGACCTTGCCCTCCGGCGAGGTGAGCGCGCTACTCGGTCCCTCGGGTACCGGTAAGTCGGTGTTCCTGAAGTCGCTGATCGGCCTGCTGCGGCCCGAGCGCGGTTCGATCTACATCGACGGCACCGACATCACCACCTGCTCCAACAAGGAGCTCTACGAGATCCGCAAGCTCTTCGGCGTGCTGTTCCAGGACGGCGCGCTGTTCGGCTCGATGAACCTCTTCGACAACGTCGCGTTCCCGCTTCGTGAGCACACGAAGAAGAGCGAGTCCGAGATCAAGAAGATCGTCATGGAGAAGCTCGAGCTGACCGGTCTGCTCGGTGCGGAGGGCAAGCTGCCCGGCGAGATCTCCGGCGGTATGCGCAAGCGCGCCGGTCTCGCCCGCGCTCTGGTGCTCGACCCGCAGATCATCCTGGTCGACGAGCCCGACTCCGGTCTGGACCCGGTCCGTACCTCCTACCTGAGCCAGCTGCTGATCGACATCAACGCCCAGATCGACGCCACGATCCTCATCGTCACGCACAACATCAACCTGGCCCGCACCGTGCCCGACAACATCGGCATGCTGTTCCGCCGCCAGCTGGTCATGTTCGGTCCGCGCGAGGTGCTGCTCACCTCCGAGGAGCCGGTGGTCAAGCAGTTCCTCAACGGCCGCATGATCGGCCCGATCGGCATGTCCGAGGAGAAGGACGAGGCCCAGATGGCGCGCGAGCAGGCGATGGTCGACGCCGGTCATCACCACGGCGGCGCCGAAGAGGTCGAGGGCATCATCCCGCAGATGAAGGCACAGCCCGGTATGCCGGTGCGCCAAGCGGTCGCACGCCGCAAGGCCCGCGTGCGCGAGATCATGCACACCCTGCCGCACGCCGCGCAGGTGGCGATCCGCGAATCGATGGCGGAGAACGACGACACACAAGTGATGTCGTACAACGCCCCCAGTGTCGCCAGCTACCAGGGCGACTCGTTCGACACCACCGTGCGCCACAACACAACCAACGGGTAACATACGCCCGTGAACTCGACTCTGGCCCGTGTGCGGACTCCAGTCGAGTCGGCGTTTGCCCAGGCGGGCAACGTCTTTGCGCTCTTCGTCGACGTGATGCGCAAGATGTTCCGCCGCCCGTTCCAGTGGCGTGAGTTCATCGAGCAATCGTGGTTCATCGCCAGCGTCTCGATCTTGCCGAGCGCGCTGGTGGCCATCCCGTTCGGCGCGGTCGTCGCGCTGCAGACCGGTTCGCTGATCAAGCAGCTCGGCGCCGAGTCGTTCACCGGAGCCACCAGCGTGCTCGCCACCGTGCAGCAAGCCGCGCCGGTGGTGACCGCGCTGATCATCGCGGGTGCGGCCGGGTCGGCGGTCGCCGCCGATCTCGGCGCGCGCACCATCCGCGAGGAGATCGACGCCATGGAGGTGCTCGGCGTCGATCCGGTGGCGCGGCTGGTGGTTCCGAGAGTGCTCGGCATGACGCTGGTCGCGGTGCTGCTCAACGGGTTGGTGTCGGTCGTCGGCATCGCGGGCGGCTATTTCTTCAACGTGCTGCTGCAGGGCGGAACGCCCGGCGCGTACCTCTCGTCGTTCTCCGCGCTGGCGCAGCTGCCAGACCTGTGGATCGGCGAGATCAAGGCGGCGATCTTCGGTCTGCTCGCGGGGGTGATCGCCGCGTACAAGGGGTTGCATCCACAAGGGGGGCCGAAAGGAGTCGGTGACGCGGTGAACCAGTCCGTCGTGATCACATTCCTGGTCCTCTTCTTCGTCAATCTCGTTCTGACACTGGTCTATCTGCAGGTCGTCCCGGCCAAGGGCTCCTGACAGATGGCCACCTCCTACCGCAGCCCGGTGCTCGCCAAATCGGCCCGCCGGGCGGGCGAGATCGCGCGCGGGCCGCTGAACGTCATCGACCGCGCGGGCGAGCAGATGTCGTTCTACTCGCGTGCCATCGCGTGGATTCCGCGCACCGCGGTGCACTACCGCAAAGAGGTCATGCGGTTGCTGGCCGAGGTGACCTTCGGCTCCGGCGCGCTCGCGGTGATCGGCGGGACCATCGGCGTCATCGTCTTCATGTCCGGCTCGGTCGGCGTCGTGGTCGGCCTGCAGGGCTTCAAGGCGCTCGACGCGCTGGGCAGCTCCGTGCTCACCGGCTTCCTCACCGCCTACATCAACACCCGGGAAATTGCCCCGCTGGTGGCGGCATTGGCGCTCTCGGCGACGGTGGGCTGTGGCTTCACCGCGCAGCTGGGCGCGATGCGGATCTCCGAGGAGATCGACGCGCTCGAGGTGATGGCGGTGCCCGGCGTGCCGTTCCTGGTGACCACCCGGGTGATCGCCGGCTTTCTCGCGGTCATCCCGCTCTACATCGTCGGCCTGCTCGGCGCCTACTTCGCCTCGCGCTCGGTCAGCATCTGGTTCAACGGCCAATCCAGCGGTTCCTACGACCACTATTTCAGCCTGTTCCTGCCACCGGAGGACGTGCTCTATTCGTTCCTCAAGGTGCTGATCTTCGCGTTCGTCATCATCCTGGTGCACTGCTACTACGGCTTCACCGCCACCGGCGGACCCGCGGGCGTCGGCGTCGCCGTCGGTCGCGCGGTGCGCGCCGCGATCGTGCTGGTGAACATCCTCGACTTCTTCCTCAGCCTGGCGATCTGGGGGACGACCACGACCGTGCGGGTGGCGGGATGAGTAGCCGGGCGTGGCGGTCCACGGAGAAGACCCGGGTGCGGCTGCTGGGGATCGCGTTCTTCGTGATCGTCGGGCTGTTCCTGTGGACGACCGTCGCGATCTACAACAAGCAGTTCGTCAGGACCGTCGACGTGGAGCTGATAACCGACAGCGTCGGCAACGTGCTGAGCAAGAACGCCGACGTGAAGGTGCGCGGTGTGCCGGTCGGCGAGGTGCGGTCGAGCCGGTCCGAGGGCGGCAAGGTCACCCTCGATCTGGCCATCGATCCCGGTAAGGCCGAGCAGATTCCGGTGAACGCGACCGCGCGACTGCTGCCGAAGACCCTGTTCGGCGAGCGTTATGTGGATCTGGTGATCCCCGAGGATCCCAGCCCGCAGCACCTCACCGACGGCGTCACCCTGTACCAGGACGCCAGCGGCAACGCCATCGAGATCAGCAAGCTGCTCGACGATCTGCTTCCGCTGCTGCAGGCGATCCCGCCGCAGGATCTTGCCGCCACGCTCGGCGCGCTCTCTCAGGCGTTGTCCGGTCAGGGCTTCGCCCTCGGCGAGACCGTGGACAAGCTGGACACGATCTTCCGCGACATCAACGGCGTGCTGCCGGAACTGCAAGAGGGTCTGCGCACTTTCGCCGAGACCGCTGCGGTGTACTCCGACGCCGCGCCGCAGATCATCGACGCGCTGGACAACCTGCGCACCACCAATGCCACCATCGTGCAGCGGCGTTCGGACATCGACACCCTCTACGCCGTGCTCACGCCGACTTCGTCGAGCGCCGCCGACTTCTTTCTCGTCAACCGCGAGAACATCATCGACGTCTCCGCCGATTCCCGGCCCGCGCTGGAACTGCTCGCCATGTACTCGCCGAGCTACCCGTGCGCGCTGGCCAACTTCGCGAAGATGAAGCCGCGCATCGACGAGCTCTTCGGCATGGGCACCGACCGGCCGGGCTCCCGGGTGACGATCGAGTTGACCAACACCCGCGGTAGATACCTGCCCAACCAGGACGAACCGCGCTGGCTGGACACCCGTGGGCCCTGGTGCCTCCCCGAATACCCGGTGAACGTCGACCCGGGCCAATACACCGGCGGACCGAACAACGACGGCTCCTACGCGGTGCCGAGCCGCTACCCGGGTGACCAGGAGAGCGGCAGGTTGCCCGTGCCGCAGTTCGGCGTCTACCCGGCCGCGCAGGTGCCGACACTGGCGGGCTCGCCGCGGGAGCAGCGGTCGCTCGGCGCGATCTACGGTGCGGCGCAAGGTGTTTCGCCGGACGACGTGCCGAGCTGGATGACCAGGATCGCGGCGCCCGCCTTCCGTGGCAGCGAGGTGACGGTGCGATGAACGAGAAGCTACGCGGGCTCGGCGGACCGCTGACCAAGCTGATCATCTTCGTCGCGGTGACGCTGTTCGCCACCACGCTGCTCGGTCTGTCGATCGCCAACTACACCGGCGGCGGCACGCTGTTCAAGGCCAGGTTCACCGACGTCACCGCGCTCAACCCGGGCGACGAGGTGCGCATCGCGGGCGTGCGGGTCGGCAAGGTCACCGACATCGCGATCGTGGACAAGCGGCTGGCCGAGGTGAAATTCGAACTCACCGACCGCGATTGGCTGCCCGCCTCCACCACCGCGACCATCCGGTACCGCAACCTGGTCGGCCAGCGCTACATCGCGCTGGCGCAGGGCACCGGCGAACAGGGCCGCAAGCTCAACGAGGGCGGCACCATCCCGCTGGAGCAGACCAGGCCCGCGCTGAACCTGACCACACTGTTCAACGGTTTCCGCCCGCTGTTCCGCACGCTGACCGCCGAGGACGTGAACAAGCTCTCCTTCGAGATCATCCAGGTCTTCCAGGGCGAGCAGGGCACCATCCACGACCTGGTGGCCAGCACCGCGAGCCTGACCAACAAGATCGCCGACAAGGACGCGGTCATCGGCCAGCTGGTGGAGAATCTGACCGCCGTGCTGGAGACGGTCAACGAGCGCGACGACCAGTTCGACGAGCTCATCGTCAACACCGAGGCGCTGGTCTCCGGCCTGGCCGCCGAACGCGACACCGTCGGCCGCTCGATCAGCTCGCTGGGCGATCTGACCACGGCCACCTCGGAGCTGCTCGTTCCCACCAGGCCTTCGCTGCAGGGCACGATCGCGGGACTGAACCAGCTCACCGGGACGCTGAACGAACGCTCCGACGAGGTGAACCAGGCGCTGGCCACGCTGCCGGTAAAGATGGAAAAGCTCGGCAGGGTGGGCAGTTACGGTTCCTGGTTCCAGTTCTACCTGTGCGGCATCGACATCGTGGTCGGCCCGGGCGCGGTGGACGCGCCGCAGCTCGACCTGCCGGCGAGCCTGCCGACGATCAACCAGCCGCTGTACACGAACGCCGCGCCGCGCTGCCACGGGAAGGCCCGCTGATGGACGATCGCATCCTCCTCGGCAAGCGCAGCCCGGTCTTCCTCGGCGTGCTCGGCCTGGCCATGGTCGTGCTGGTGACGATGTCGGCGTTCGCGCTGGACCGGCTGCCGATCATCGGCGCCGGCACCAGGTACACCGCCGAGTTCTCCGAGGCAGCGGGACTGAAGAAGGGCAACGAGGTCCGCATCGCGGGCGTGAAGGTCGGCTCGGTCTCCGATGTTCGCCTGGCGGGCGACCGGGTGGTCGTAGAGTTCCGCACCAAGGACGCCTGGATCGGCAGCGAGACCACCGCTTCGATCCAGATCAAGACGCTGCTCGGCCAGAAGTACCTCGCACTCGATCCGCGCGGCTCCCGCCCCGCCGACCCGGACAAGCCGATCCCGTTGTCGCGCACCGTTTCTCCCTACGACGTGATCGACGCGTTCTCGGACGCGGCGGCCAACATCGAGGAGATCGACACCGAACAGCTGGCCACCAGTATGCGGGTGCTCTCCGAGGCGTTCGAGACGACGCCGCCGGAGATCCGCGGCTCCATCGACGGCGTCGCGCGGCTCTCGGAGACGCTGGCCAAGCGCGACGAGGAACTGAAGCGGCTGTTCAAGGCCACGCGCCGGACCACCGAGGTGCTCGCCGACCGCAACGCCGAGTTCGAGCGGCTGCTCGCCTCCGGCGGTCAGCTGCTCGCCGAGCTGAACATCCGCCAGCAGGCCATCCACCAGCTGCTCGTCGGCGCCAAGTCGGTGTCGGTCGAGCTGAGCGCGCTGGTCGCGGACAACTCCGAGCAGATCGGTCCGGCGCTGACCAACCTGGCCGCCGCGATCGAGATGCTCAACGACAACCAGCAGAACATCTCCAAGACGCTGGAACTCGCGGCGCCCTTCTACGGCCTGTACGCCAACGTGCTCGGCACCGGCCGGTGGTTCGACGCGGTGATCGTCAACCTGCTGCCGCCCGCACTGCCGGAGATCCCCGGCTACCGGGATCCGGTACGCGAGATGGGAGGTAACTGACGTGGCCGCGAGCTGGCGCAGCGATCCGCTCACCGCGTTCCGGGAGTCGGGGCGGGGCACCAAGATCGGTATCACGCTCGGTGTCGTCCTGGTGCTCGTCGCAGGGTGGGTGCTGTGGTGGGGCTTCGACCGACTGACCACCACCAAGATCACCGCCTACTTCGACAGCTCGGTCGGCATCTACGAGGGATCCGACGTGCGCATCCTCGGCGTGCCGGTGGGTCGGGTCGAGTCGGTCGAGCCGATGGGCGACCAGGTGAAGGTCGTGCTGAGCGTCGACCGGGGCTACGACGTGCCCGCCGACGCGCAGGCCGCGCAGATCACCCCGTCGGTCGTCGCGGACCGCTATGTCCAGCTGACGCCGGTCTACCGCGGCGGGCCGAAAATGGGTCGCACTGCGACTATTCCGCGGGAACGCACGGTCACCCCGGTCGAGGTCGACGAGCTCTACCGGAGCATCACCGAACTCAGCGAAGCGCTCGGCCCGGACGGCGCCAACAAAGAGGGCGCGGTGAACGAGCTGGTTCGCACCTCGGCGGCCAACCTGGCGGGCAACGGCGAGGCGCTGGCCAACAGCATCAGCCAGCTCTCCGGCGCGGTCAGGTACCTGTCCGAGGCGCGTGGCGACATCTTCGAGACCGTCGAGAACCTGCAGAACTTCGTAAGCATGCTGGCGCGCAACGATCAGCAGGTGCGCGAATTCAACGCGCAGCTGGCCGATCTCGCCGGATTCCTGGCCGACGAGCGGCAGAACCTCGGCGACGCTCTGCACTTGCTCTCGATCGCGCTCGGCGACGTCGCCCGGTTCATCGATGACAACCGCGCGCTGGTCGCGGAGAACGCCGCCGCGCTGACCACGCTCACCAAGACGCTGGCCGACCAGCGCGACGACCTTGCCGCCGCCCTTCCGGTGATTCCGGTCGCGCTGAGCAACCTGGTCAACATCCACAACGCCGAGTCCGGCACCCTCGACATGCGCGCCAACTTCACCGATCTGCAGGATCCTTTCGGCACGATCTGCCGGATGCTCGACCTGTCGAAGCTGATGCCCGGCGACCCGCGCTTCGAGGCGCTCGGCCGTCAGATGCGTCCGCTGCTCGACCACTGCAAGGAGATCACCGACCAGATCACCGCGGGGGTGCAGACTCCCACGCTGATCCTGCCGTTCGGCATCCTCTCCGGGGAGAACCTGCAGCGCGACCCCGTGCCAGGGACGGTGCCCGGCACGCCGTCGAACCAGTTGCCGCCGTCCGAGCAGGGAGGTGAGCGATGAGGACGACCATCGCCCGCGGGCTGAGCGCGGGAGTGCTCGCGGTCTCGGCCGCGCTGATCAGCTCGTGCGCCTCCGACGGCATCTACAGCGTGCCGCTGCCCGGCGGCGCCGACGTCGGCCCGCATCCCATCCACATCGATATCCATTTCGACGACGTGCTCGATTTGGTGCCACAGTCCGCGGTGAAGGTCGAAGGCGTGCCGGTGGGCCGGGTCGAGGACATCGCGCTCGCGGGAGACGGCTGGACCGCCAGTGTTCGCGCGCTGATCGACTCCTCGGTCGACCTGCCCGCCAATGCCAGGGCCGAGGTACGGCAGTCGAATCTGCTCGGCGAGAAGTTCATCGAGCTCTCACCGCCGGTCGCGGACCCGGATCCGGCGAGGCTGACCGACGGCGCGGTGATCCCGGTCGAGCACACCAGGCACGCCACTGAGATCGAGCAGGTGCTCGGCGCCATGTCGCTGCTGCTCAACGGCGGCGGCGTCGCGCAACTGCAACCGATCGTCAGCGAGTTGAACAAGACCTTCGGCGGCCGCGAGGGCAAGGTTCGTTCGCTGCTCGAGCAGGCCAACACCTTGATCGGCGGGCTGAACGAGCAGGTGGACGACATCACGCGGGCCATCGACGGTCTCGCCACGCTCAGCAGCCGGGTCAGCACCCAGACCGAGTCGATCGGCAAGATTCTGGACGAACTGCCCGATGGCATACGGATCTTGGAAGAGCAACGGCCGGAGTTGATTTCGTTGCTCGCCCAGCTGGACCGGCTGGGGCAGGCGGGCTTCGACGTCATCAATACCGCCAAGAACGACCTGATCCGCGATCTGAACTCGCTGCGCCCGACGCTGCAGGAACTCGGCCGCGCCGCGCCGGATCTGGTGACCGCGTTCCCGCTGATTCCGACCTACCCGTTCCCCGATTCCGCGCTGGAGGGCACCTTCGGCGGCCAGGTCAACACGTGGCTCTCGGTGGACCAGCAGATCGGCGTCACGCTGAGCAATCTCGGCGTCGGCAAACCGGATCCGGTGTACATCCCGCCGCCCTACGGCCCGCCGGTGAACGTGGACCCGTCCAACCCGTACTACGGCGGCAACGGTCCGCGGCCGGGCTGGCCGACGGTGTCGCTGATTCCGCTGCCGCCGACCATGGCGGTGCTGCCCGCGCCGGGCGCGCCCATGCCGAACCCGCTCGGCCCGCTGCTGGAACAACTCGGCGTGACGCCGCCCGAGGCGGGGGGTGAGCCGCGATGACCCGTCTCGTTCGCAACCAGCTGGTCGTCTTCCTGGTGCTCGCGGTGGTCGGCGTGATCTTCGTCGGCGCCAAGTACATCCGGCTCGATCACATGCTCGGCTTCGGCCACTACGAGGTGCGCGTCGACGCCGAGCAGACCGGCGGCATCTACAAGGGCGCCGAGGTGACCTATCGCGGCGTCCCGGTCGGCCGGGTCGGCGACTTGGCGCTGACCGACGAGGGCGTCAGCATGACGCTGGTCATCGACTCGGACTCACCGCGCATCCCCGCCTCGGCCGAGGCCGTGGTGGCGAACCGCTCGGCCATCGGCGAGCAGTACGTCGACCTGCGGCCGGACATCGACAGCGGTCCGTACCTGAAGGAAGACTCGGTGATCAGCGGGGCACAGACGCCCGTTCCGGTGGAACAGCTGGTCTCCAGCGTCGACCACTTCACCAGGACGGTGGATCTGGAGGCGTTGAACACCACCGTCACCGAGCTGGGCAAGGCCTTCGACGGCAAGGGCGAGGATCTGCACGTCCTCCTGCAGTCGCTCGACGAGTTCACCACCACGTTCCACGAGACGCTGCCGCAGACCGTCCAGCTGATCCGCGACGGCAGGGTGGTGTTCGGCACCCAGGCCGAGCAGGCCGCCGCCATCCGGCGCTTCAGCGACGGCCTCGACCGGCTGACCGCCCAGCTGCGCTCCAGCGACCCCGCGATACGCAGGCTGATCGGCACCGGCGCCGACGCGGGCGAACAGTTCGGCGCCCTGCTCGACGAGAGCGGCGGCGCGCTCACCGAGGACCTGGCCAACCTGCGGGTGCTGCTGCAGGGGATCTCGCCCAAGTTCTACGCGCTGCGTCCGCTGCTGCAGATGCTGCCGCAGCTGTCCCTCGGCGCGTCGGCGACCGCGCCCGGCGACGGGACCAGCCACTTCGGCCTTGTGCTCGAGACCAACAACCCGCCCGCCTGCACCGTCGGCTACGAGGGCACCCAGCGCATTCTCGAGCAGATGAAGGCGCAGAACCCGGACTTCGACGACACCCGCGACGAGTTCCCGTTCAACACGGACGCGAAATGCCTTGTGCCGTTCGGCAATCCGACCGCGGTCCGGGGCGGAGAGCGGGCCGAGCTGGCCGATCCGAGCATCGCGCAGCCCTGGGACGACAACCCCAAAGTCGACCCGGACAAGCTGAACCTGAACCCGATCGCCGTGCAGCTCGCCACCCTGATGGGAGTCACGCCGAAGCGGTGACCAGGAAGGATGACGTTATGGTGCTGAGTCGTGAGTATTGATCCGTCTGGTTCGGGCCGCCCGCCGGTCGCGGTGCGCGCGCTGGCACTCGGCGCGCTCGCCGTCGCCCTCGTGGCCGCGCTGTGGTTCGGCGGTGGCTGGGTGCGCGCGGCGTTCTTCACCGACGGTCCGCGGGCCGACGCGCGCGATTCCGCGCTGGACGCCGCGCGACAGGCCGCGCTCAACATGACCTCGATGAACCTCGACGACGTGCCCGGCTCGCTCGCACTGGCCAGGTCGTCGATGACCGGGCCGATCCTGGAGTCGGCGGAGAAGAATCGGCAGCAGTCCGAGCAGATGGCCGCGCAGTCGGGTGTCGCCATGAAGTCCAAGGTGCTCGGGGCCGCGCTCACCTCGCTGAACAGCGAACGGGACAAGGCCTCGGCGCTGGTGGTGCTCCAGGTGACCGAGTCGAAGCCGGACAAGTCGGTCTCCGACTACCGGTACACGTGGAGCCTCGACATGAGCAAGGACGGCGAGGTCTGGAAGGCCGAGCAGGTCGCTTCGCTCACCCAGCCGGTGCTGCTGGAAGGGCCCGGCCCGACCGGGCTCGGACAGTCGGGGACGCCCGCGCCGACCGAGGGCGCGCCCGCGCAGGAGGGACCGCGATGAACACCCGCCGCCCGGTCAACCGGGTCACGCCGAAACGGCGCACCGCCCAGCCCGCCGCGCGTCCGACGCGCAGGCCCAAGGTCACCTCGGCGCGCCCGACCGCGCCGCGCGACGTCCCGACCAGGGAAAAGCAGGCCGTCGCCGCCGAGCGTCGGCCGCGCCGGTTCACACCCCCTCGCCTTGGGTCGGCGGGTTCCTGGACGCCCGTCGCGGCCGCGCTGATCGCGGCCGTGCTGCTGGCCGGATTCGCCGTCGTCGCCGCGCAACGTCCCGGCGTCCCCGACGAGAACCGGGCACTCCTCGACACCAGCGCGACCGAGGAGGTGCGCGCCGCCGCCGACCACGCCCTACGCACGATCTACGGCTACGACATCGCGCACATCGACGGCTACGAGGCCGCGGTGCGCCAAGTCGTCACCGGCGAGATGCTCGCCGATCTCGACGAGTTCGCGGCCACCACGATCGACGCCATCCGGCAGGCCCGGACCAGCGCCGACGCGAAGGCCGACCCGATCGGGGTGACGATGCTCACCGAGGACCGCGCCGAACTGCTGGTGAATCTCGTGGTGAGCGCAACCAAGGACGGCGTGGCCCAGCAGAGCGTGGCGGGTCCCGTGGTGCTGCGGATGCAGAAGGTGGACGGTCGCTGGCTGGCCAGCGGCATCGTCGACCAGTGATCTTGGTCCGCGCGACCGTATTCCGGCGGGGGCAGGTCGGTCCGGGCACTTGACGAGTTTCGCCCGACCCGTCACGCTATTCACAACAGCGGCAGCTGTCACAAGTGGTTTCAGCCGCCCCGTGGCCCTCGACGCAGCCAGCGATCCGGGTGCCGGGCATCGCCCGCGCGGGGTCGGCAGACCGGCCGCTTGTCTACGACGCGGCGTGCGTGCGACCACGGCCCAGGGTGGCCAAGGCCACGGCGCGCCAGCGGCGTGGAGGATCACACGGGTGGTACTTTGACACCCCCGTGTTCAGGGGTGTAGGTTTGGACTTTGCGCTGGCTGCCTCCTGTCCATACCTCGATTCGCACACGTAAGTTTCGCCTTCCGGTGTTACTTCCGTTGTTGCCTGTTCGGGTTTCGTTCGGGTTGTGACCAGCGGAATTCGTAGCAGAAGCAAGCGACGGTCGCGGACCACCACGCGACGCGCGTGAGGTGCTGGAAGGACGCATCTTGGCAGTCTCCACCCAGACCAAGGCAGTTGCCGGTATCCCTGGAGCCCCCAAGCGGGTCTCCTTCGCGAAGATCCGTGAACCCTTGGAAGTGCCGGGTCTTCTCGATCTACAAACGGAATCGTTCTCCTGGTTGGTCGGTTCGTCGGAATGGCGTGAGCGCGCGGCCGCTCGCGGCGACGTCGGCCTTGTCGGTGGACTCGAGGAGGTGCTCGAGGAGCTGTCGCCGATCGAGGACTTCTCCGGCTCCATGTCCCTGTCCTTCTCGGATCCGCGCTTCGAAGAGGTCAAGGCCTCGATCGACGAGTGCAAAGAAAAGGACATGACCTACGCGGCGCCGTTGTTCGTCACCGCGGAGTTCATCAACAACAACACCGGCGAGATCAAGAGCCAGACGGTCTTCATGGGTGATTTCCCGATGATGACCGACAAGGGCACGTTCATCATCAACGGCACCGAGCGTGTCGTCGTCTCGCAGCTGGTCCGCTCCCCGGGCGTCTACTTCGATCACACCATCGACAAGGGCACCGAGAAGGACCTGCACAGCGTGCGTGTCATCCCGTCGCGCGGCGCGTGGCTGGAGTTCGACGTCGACAAGCGCGACACCGTCGGCGTGCGTATCGACCGCAAGCGCCGTCAGCCGGTCACCGTGCTGCTCAAGGCGCTGGGCTGGACCACCGAGGAGATCGTCGAGCGCTTCGGCTTCTCCGAGATCATGATGTCCACCCTCGAGAAGGACAACACCGCCGGTCAGGACGAGGCGCTGCTGGACATCTACCGCAAGCTGCGTCCGGGCGAGCCGCCGACCAAGGAGTCCGCGCAGACCCTGCTGGAGAACCTGTTCTTCAAGGAGAAGCGCTACGACCTGGCTCGCGTCGGTCGCTACAAGATCAACAAGAAGCTGGGCATCCACCTCAACGAGCCGGTCATCGGTTCGGTGCTGACGCGCGAAGACATCGTCACCACCATCGAGTACCTGGTTCGCCTGCACGCGGGCGACAAGGTCATGACCGCGCCCGGCGGCGAAGAGGTGCCGGTCGAGGTCGACGACATCGACCACTTCGGCAACCGTCGCCTGCGCACCGTCGGCGAGCTGATCCAGAACCAGATCCGGGTCGGTCTCTCTCGTATGGAGCGTGTCGTCCGTGAGCGGATGACCACCCAGGACGTCGAGGCGATCACGCCGCAGACCCTGATCAACATCCGTCCGGTCGTCGCCGCGATCAAGGAGTTCTTCGGAACCTCCCAGCTGTCGCAGTTCATGGACCAGAACAACCCGCTGTCGGGTCTGACCCACAAGCGTCGTCTCTCGGCGCTCGGCCCGGGTGGTCTGTCCCGTGAGCGCGCCGGCCTGGAAGTCCGAGACGTCCACCCGTCGCACTACGGCCGCATGTGCCCGATCGAGACCCCGGAAGGCCCGAACATCGGCCTGATCGGCTCGCTGTCGGTGTACGCGCGGGTCAACCCGTTCGGCTTCATCGAGACCCCGTACCGCAAGGTCGTCGAGGGCCGGGTCACCGACGAGGTCAAGTACCTCACCGCCGACGAGGAGGATCGCGAGGTCCGCGCCCAGGCGAACTCGCCGGTCGACGCCGACGGCAACTTCCTCGAAGAGCGGGTGCTCGCGCGCCGCGGCAACGAGGAGATGGAGTTCGTCGCCCCGACCGAGGTGACCTACATGGACGTCTCGCCGCGCCAGATGGTGTCGGTCGCGACCGCCATGATCCCGTTCCTCGAGCACGACGACGCCAACCGTGCCCTCATGGGCGCGAACATGCAGCGTCAGGCCGTGCCGCTGATCCGTTCCGAGGCCCCGATCGTGGGCACCGGCATGGAGCTGCGCGCCGCGACCGACGCCGGCGATGTCGTGGTGAACGAGAAGTCCGGTGTGGTCGAGGAGGTTTCCGCCGACTACGTCACGGTCATGGCCGACGACGGCACCCGCAAGTCCTACCGGATGCGGAAGTTCGCTCGCTCGAACCAGGGCACCTGCTCCAACCAGCGGCCCATCGTGGACGAGGGCCAGCGGGTGGAGAAGGGCCAGGTCCTGGCCGACGGTCCGTGCACCGAGAACGGTGAGATGGCTCTCGGTAAGAACCTGCTCGTGGCGATCATGCCGTGGGAGGGTCACAACTACGAGGACGCGATCATTCTGTCGCAGCGTCTCGTGGAAGAGGACGTCCTCACCTCGATCCACATCGAGGAGCACGAGATCGACGCCCGCGACACCAAGCTGGGCGCCGAGGAGATCACCCGCGACATCCCGAACGTCTCCGACGAGGTGCTGGCGGACCTGGACGAGCGGGGCATCGTGCGGATCGGCGCCGAGGTCCGCGATGGTGACATCCTGGTCGGCAAGGTGACCCCGAAGGGTGAGACCGAGCTGACCCCGGAGGAGCGGTTGCTGCGGGCGATCTTCGGTGAGAAGGCGCGCGAGGTCCGCGATACCTCGCTGAAGGTGCCCCACGGTGAGTCGGGCAAGGTCATCGGTATTCGGGTGTTCTCCCGTGATGACGAGGACGACCTGCCGCCGGGTGTGAACGAGCTGGTCCGGGTGTACGTGGCGCAGAAGCGCAAGATCCAGGACGGTGACAAGCTCGCCGGTCGTCACGGTAACAAGGGTGTGATCGGCAAGATCCTGCCGACCGAGGACATGCCGTTCCTGCCGGACGGTACCCCGGTCGACATCATCCTCAACACCCACGGTGTGCCGCGTCGTATGAACATCGGCCAGATCCTGGAAACCCATCTGGGTTGGATCGGCAAGGCGGGCTGGCAGGTCGAGGGCAACCCCGACTGGGCCAAGAGCCTGCCGGAGGAGATGTTGGGCGCGCCCGCCGACTCGAACATCGCCACCCCGGTGTTCGACGGCGCCCGCGAGGAGGAGCTGACCGGTCTGCTGTCCTCGACCCTGCCGAACCGCGACGGTGAGCGCATGGTCGACGACAACGGCAAGGCCACCCTGTTCGACGGCCGCTCCGGCGAGCCGTTCCCGTACCCGGTGGCGGTCGGCTACATGTACATCCTGAAGCTGCACCACCTGGTCGACGACAAGATCCACGCGCGTTCGACCGGTCCGTACTCGATGATCACCCAGCAGCCGCTCGGTGGTAAGGCGCAGTTCGGTGGTCAGCGCTTCGGTGAGATGGAGTGCTGGGCCATGCAGGCCTACGGCGCGGCTTACACGCTGCAGGAACTGCTCACCATCAAGTCCGACGACGTCGTGGGCCGCGTGAAGGTCTACGAGGCGATCGTGAAGGGCGAGAACATTCCGGAGCCGGGCATTCCGGAGTCGTTCAAGGTGCTCCTCAAGGAACTCCAGTCGCTGTGCCTCAACGTCGAGGTGCTGTCTTCGGACGGCGCCGCGATCGAGCTGCGCGAAGGCGAGGACGAGGACCTGGAGCGCGCCGCGGCGAACCTGGGCATCAACCTGTCCAGGAACGAAGCGGCCACCGTCGACGATTTGGCGAACTAGGCGGTCGGGCGCGGACGAACTCGGTCACCGACGACATCCGCGCCCATCGCGAACAACCAACTAGTGAACTTTTGCTCGAATTCGACCCGCACAGGGGAAAGGAAGTTACGTGCTAGACGTCAACTTCTTCGATGAACTCCGGATCGGCCTTGCCACCGCCGAAGACATCCGCCAGTGGTCCTACGGCGAGGTGAAGAAGCCGGAGACCATCAACTACCGCACGCTGAAGCCGGAGAAGGACGGCCTCTTCTGCGAGAAGATCTTCGGTCCCACCCGGGACTGGGAGTGCTACTGCGGTAAGTACAAGCGTGTCCGCTTCAAGGGCATCATCTGTGAGCGCTGTGGCGTCGAGGTCACCCGCGCCAAGGTGCGCCGTGAGCGGATGGGCCACATCGAGCTGGCCGCGCCGGTCACCCACATCTGGTACTTCAAGGGCGTGCCGTCGCGCCTCGGCTACCTGCTGGACCT
The DNA here is from genome assembly GCF_040654315.1 of Nocardia sp. NPDC050713. Lineage (NCBI taxonomy): Bacteria > Bacillati > Actinomycetota > Actinomycetes > Mycobacteriales > Nocardiaceae > Nocardia > Nocardia sp. NPDC050713. Next base: position 263,159 of record NZ_JBFAHS010000006.1, read on the forward strand.
GGCGCCGAAGGATCTGGAAAAGATCATCTACTTCGCCGCGTACGTCATCGTCGGCGTCGACGAGGAGCTGCGTCACAACGAGCTCTCCACGCTCGAAGCCGAGATGGAGGTCGAGAAGAAGGCCGTCGCCGATCAGCGCGACGCCGACCTCGAGGCCCGCGCGCAGAAGCTGGAAGCCGACCTGGCCGAGCTGGAGGCGGAGGGCGCCAAGTCCGACGTGCGCCGCAAGGTCAAGGACGGCGGCGAGCGCGAGATGCGCCAGCTCCGCGACCGTGCCCAGCGCGAGCTGGACCGGCTCGAGGAGATCTGGAACACCTTCACCAAGCTGTCCACCAAGCAGCTCATCGTGGACGAGGTGCTCTACCGCGAGCTGACCGACCGCTACGGCGAGTACTTCACCGGCGCCATGGGTGCGGAGTCCATCCAGAAGCTGATGGAGAACTTCGACATCGAGGCCGAGGCCGAGAACCTGCGCGAGACCATTCGCACCGGTAAGGGCCAGAAGAAGCTGCGCGCGCTCAAGCGGCTCAAGGTCGTCGCGGCCTTCCAGGCCAACGGCAACTCGCCGATGGGCATGGTGCTCGACGCCGTTCCGGTGATCCCGCCGGAGCTGCGCCCGATGGTTCAGCTCGACGGTGGCCGCTTCGCCACCTCCGACCTGAACGACCTGTACCGTCGCGTGATCAACCGCAACAACCGCCTCAAGCGACTGATCGACCTCGGCGCGCCCGAGATCATCGTCAACAACGAGAAGCGGATGCTGCAGGAGTCCGTCGACGCCCTGTTCGACAACGGCCGCCGCGGCCGTCCGGTCACCGGACCGGGCAACCGTCCGCTCAAGTCGCTGTCCGATCTGCTCAAGGGCAAGCAGGGCCGCTTCCGTCAGAACCTGCTCGGTAAGCGCGTCGACTACTCGGGCCGTTCGGTCATCGTCGTCGGTCCGCAGCTGAAGCTGCACCAGTGCGGTCTGCCGAAGCTGATGGCGCTGGAGCTGTTCAAGCCGTTCGTGATGAAGCGTCTGGTCGACCTGAACCACGCGCAGAACATCAAGTCCGCCAAGCGGATGGTGGAGCGGCAGCGGCCGCAGGTGTGGGACGTCCTCGAAGAGGTCATCGCCGAACACCCCGTGCTGCTGAACCGTGCGCCCACCCTGCACCGCCTCGGCATCCAGGCCTTCGAGCCGCAGCTGGTGGAAGGCAAGGCCATCCAGCTGCACCCGCTGGTCTGTGAGGCGTTCAACGCCGACTTCGACGGTGACCAGATGGCCGTGCACCTCCCGCTGTCGGCGGAGGCGCAGGCCGAGGCCCGCATCCTGATGCTGTCCTCGAACAACATCTTGTCGCCCGCGTCGGGTCGTCCGCTCGCCATGCCGCGTCTCGACATGGTGACCGGCCTGTACTACCTGACCCGTCAGGTCGACGGCGCCAAGGGCGAGTACAAGCCCGCGTCGGACGGCCAGCCGGAGTTCGGCGTGTACTCCTCGCCCGCCGAGGCGCAGATGGCGGTCGACCGCGGCGAGCTGACCGTGCGCTCCATGATCAAGGTGCGGCTCACCACTCAGCGTCCGCCGAAGGACGTCGAGGCGGAGCTGTTCCCGGAGGGCTGGCAGCGCGGCGACGCGTGGACCACCGAGACCACGCTGGGCCGGGTGCTGTTCAACGAGCTGCTGCCCGCGGACTACCCGTTCATCAACGAGCAGATGCCGAAGAAGCGGCAGGCGACGATCATCAACGATCTCGCCGAGCGCTACCCGATGATCGTGGTCGCGCAGACCGTCGACAAGCTCAAGGACGCAGGCTTCTACTGGGCAACGCGTTCGGGTGTCACCGTCTCCATGTCGGACGTTCTCGTTCCGCCGGAGAAGGCCGAGATCATGGAGCGCTACGAGGCGCAGTCGGATCAGATCGAGAAGAAGTACCAGCGTGGTGCGCTCGATCACCAGGAGCGCAACAACGCCCTGGTCAAGATCTGGCAGGAGGCGACCGAGGAGGTCGGTAAGGCGCTGCGCGCGCACTACCCGGCCGACAACCCGATCATCACGATCGTCGACTCGGGCGCCACGGGTAACTTCACCCAGACCCGTACCCTCGCCGGTATGAAGGGCCTGGTGACGAACCCGAAGGGTGAGTTCATCCCGCGGCCGATCAAGTCCTCCTTCCGTGAGGGCCTGACGGTTCTGGAGTACTTCATCAACACCCACGGTGCTCGTAAGGGTCTGGCCGACACCGCGCTTCGTACCGCCGACTCGGGTTACCTGACCCGTCGTCTGGTGGACGTCTCGCAGGACGTCATCGTGCGCGAGCACGACTGTGGCACCGAGCGCGGCATCGTCGTGCCGATCGCCGAGAAGCAGCTCGACGGCACCATCATCCGCGACGCGCACGTGGAGACCTCCGCGTACGCTCGCACGCTCGCCGCCGACGCGCTGGACGCGTCCGGCAACGTCGTGGTGAACAAGGGCGCCGACCTCGGCGACCCGGCCATCGAGGCGCTGCTCGACGCGGGCATCACCGAGGTGAAGGTCCGCTCCGTGCTGACCTGCACCACCGGCACCGGCGTGTGCGCGACCTGCTACGGCCGCTCCATGGCGACCGGCAAGCTGGTCGACATCGGTGAGGCCGTCGGCATCGTCGCCGCGCAGTCCATCGGTGAGCCCGGTACCCAGCTGACCATGCGTACCTTCCACCAGGGTGGTGTCGCGGGTGACGACATCACCGGTGGTCTGCCGCGTGTTCAGGAGCTCTTCGAGGCTCGTGTGCCGAAGGGCAAGGCGCCGATCGCCGAGGTCTCGGGTCGCGTGCGGCTCGAGGACGACGACCGCTTCTACAAGATCACCATCATCCCGGACGACGGTGGTGAAGAGGTTGTCTACGACAAGCTCTCGAAGCGTCAGCGTCTGCGCGTGTTCAAGCACGACGACGGCACCGAGCGTCTGCTCTCCGACGGTGACCACGTCGAGGTCGGCCAGCAGCTGCTGGAAGGCGCGGCGGATCCGCACGAGGTGCTGCGCGTGATGGGCCCCCGTCAGGTGCAGATCCACCTGGTCCACGAGGTCCAGGAGGTCTACCGCTCGCAGGGTGTGTCGATCCACGACAAGCACATCGAGGTCATCGTGCGCCAGATGCTGCGTCGCGTGACGATCATCGATTCCGGCGCCACGGAGTTCCTGCCCGGCTCGCTCACCGAGCGTTCCGAGTTCGAGTCCTCCAACCGTCGCGTGGTCTCCGAAGGCGGCGAGCCCGCCTCCGGTCGCCCGGTGCTGATGGGTATCACCAAGGCGTCGCTGGCCACCGACTCGTGGCTGTCGGCGGCGTCCTTCCAGGAGACCACCCGAGTCCTGACGGACGCGGCGATCAACTGCCGCTCCGACAAGCTCATCGGCCTCAAGGAGAACGTGATCATCGGCAAGCTGATCCCGGCCGGTACCGGTATCAACCGCTACCGCAACATCCAGGTGCAGCCGACCGAAGAGGCTCGTGCCGCGGCGTACGCGGTGCCGTCCTACGACGACACCTACTACAGCCCGGACAGCTTCGGCACCACCACCGGTGCCGCGGTTCCGCTGGACGACTACGGATTCAGCGACTACCGGTAATCGGTAGGCACCGATAGGCATTCGGCCCCCGCTCCCTTCCGGAGCGGGGGCCGTTCGCGTTTCGGATGGTGCCAGAAGCCGCGCCACCCTGCTGCGGCTCGTCAACGGCGGGGGCGCTGATCGTCCGGTGGCACAACCGGCATTGGGCAACGCATGTCAGCGACGATCAGGCGATGGTGGGAGTCGAAAGTGCTGTGCTCAAGCCACTTTGATGCTGTGTGGCCCGACTTGGACAGTGATGTCGACGTGGCCGCCGAGGGCGTGCGCGTAGGCGCGGAGGGTATCGAGTTCCATCGCGGCAAGATCTCCGTTTTCGATCTGCGATACCCGTGATTGCGAGACGCCAAGGGCCGTGGCAACTTCGGCCTGGGTCTTTCCAAGCGCCTTGCGGAGCTCTTTCAGGTGGTGGCCTGCGATGTAGGCGTCCAGTTGTGCGGAGGCGGCTGCTTGGGCCTCTGGTTCGGCCAGCTCGGGGTGCCGCCGATGGGCTTCGGCTTTTACTTCGCGCCAGTTGCGTGCGGGGCTCATGATTTCAACTCCTGATCTTGCTCTGCCCGATAGTCGGCATACCGTTGCTCTGCTACCGGTATCGCGTCGTCGTACCACCGCGACCAACGTCCCGCCTTGTCTCCTGCGACAAGAATGATCGCCGAACGGTCCGGGTCGAAAACGAACAGTGGGGCGCTGATCGTCCGGTGGTACAACCAGCGCTGGGCAACGCATGTCGGCGACGATCAGGCGATGGTGGGGGAGGGTTTGGTGAGGGCGTCGGTGATGCGCTTTCGGGCGGCGGGGTGAAGGGGGAGGTCGTCGATTTCGGAGGGGGTGAACCAGCGGACGTCGGAGGTTTCGCGGTTGTCGGGGCGGGGTGTGCCAGCGAGGTGGCGGCCGTGCAGACAGACGGTGAATTCCTGGAGCACGACCCGGTCACCTGGGTCGATGTCGACCACCACGATGTGACCGGGGTCGGTGTAGATACCCGCGAAGCCGGTCACTTCGATGTCGATTCCCGTCTCCTCCAACGTTTCTCGCACCGCCGCTTCGGCGATCGTCTCGCCCAGTTCGAGCTTGCCGCCCGGCATCGCCCACCACCCGTTGTCACAACGCCGCACCAGCAATAGGCGTCCCACGTCATCTCGCACCGCCGCCACAACACCCGGCACCCGTCCCTGCGCGACCGGTGCGTTCTCGTCATCGAAGTAGTCGATCCGCCCCATCCCTCTATTCTGCGGTCTTCCGCCGCAATGGGAACCGCGAATCACGAACGCGCATAAAGTGTTTCGAGGTCGATCAGTAGCGGCTTCTCGGTGGAAGAGCGCAGGCCGTCATCGAATCCCGCACCGCTGTAGCACGCGAGAACGGTGTCGGAGACGTCGTAACCCTTGCCGGACAGCAGCTCTCGCGCGCGAATGAGGCGGTCCAGATGCCCGGTCGTCATCGTGCGGTCCCACTTCACTTCCCCGAGCGAGAGGATTCGCCGACGGCGTCCGGGCTCCTCGGGCGCGAGGACCGCCACGTCGATCTGTATCTGGCTTCGCCGATCCGGATCCTTGACTACCGCGCCGGCCACTTGCCCCGGCAGTTCACCGAAGACGTCGGGTCCCGCCGACATCGCCCAGTCACGGCAGATGTTCTCGAAATGCGGTCCGACGACCTGGGAAAGGAATGTGGCCTGCGAACTGTGCCACGCCGCCGCCTGGTTGCCTCGTTCGAGCGGGGTCCAGTGACGTCGCATGATCGCTTCATAGAAGACGATCAGCGGCTCGGCGATCCGGAAGACGGGCTTGCCCTTCTGGAAAGGGTCCGCCTCGCGAACGATCAGTTGGGAGTCTTCCAATACCGAAAGCGGATGTGCCATATCGGTTGAGCTACGGCCGATGGCGCTCGCGATACCGCCGCGTGTCGTGTTTCCGTTGGCGATGGCGGCCAGCACCGCGTGATACAGGGCCACGTCGCGGATTTCGGTTTCCTCGGCGAGGAGGTAGCGAGCCTCACGGAAGAGTGGAACCTGCGGGTTCAGCACCGTCCGCAAGACCCACGAATCGAAATCCGCGAGCGATTCGGGGGCATCTCCGGCCACGAAATCGCGCCGATAGGCAGGAGTGCCGCCGACGATCGAATGGACGAGCACGGCCAGCCGTGGGTCGTCGATCCCCCAGAAGGCGGCCGCCTCCCGATATCCGAGGGGCCTCACGACCAATTCCAAGCTCGCTCGCCCACGCAGCGGTGCACTGCCGGACAGCAGCCCGCCCATCACCGACATGGCCGACCCGCACAACAGGATGCGCGAGCCCGCGACCCGGGCCGGGCCGCGTGGATCCAACGCCCACTGGAGCAGCGAAGGGAGCGCGGGCGTGGCTTTGGTCAGGTACGGGAATTCGTCCAGGACGACGAGGTCGTTGCCGACGACCGCGAACAACCGCTCGAGCGCCTCTTCCCAATTGCGAAAGGCGTAGCGCCCGCCCCCCGCGTAGCGCGCGACGGCACGACCGAAGCGCTCGAGGGCCTCGACCTCGGTCGCCTCGGTCGCCGTGAAGAAGAAACCACCCACGACCTCGGACAGCGCGTCGAGCAAGAAGGTCTTGCCCTGTCGGCGACGGCCGCTGACGATGCCCAGTCGAACGTCCGAGCTGGGCGAGGTGGCGAAGCGCAGCAACCCGTCCCACTCTCGGTCGCGATCGAACACCCGCTCAGGTTTCCGCTTGGTGGTCACTATATAACTATACTTCTTATAACTACGCTTATACATGTGGCCGTCGGCTTAGGCTCGCCACCCATCGGCGTGTCCGGCATGACCCCGCTGGCGGGCGCGCTGATTCGGGGCGCGGGCGGGCGCAGGTCGGCTTTGGGTTGGGCGGCGATTTTCGTTGTCGCTACTGAAAGGTGGTGGCGCAGTTAAGATGTGGCACGGCTTGGCGCTGGTTCGGTGTCGGGGCGGCCCGGACGGCTGAGTGTGCGTAAGGGGGCGCGTTCGTGGGCGGCAGTGCGGTGGGGTGGCGTTCGTTGCGGCGGGGGACCGTGCGTGGGCGGGCGGCGCGGGCTCGGGCGGCGGGGGCGCTGGTGAGTTTGGTTGTGTCCGTGGCGTTGTGCGTCGGGGCGGCGGCCTTGTGGGAGGCGGAGCGGCAGGGGGAGCAGCCGAGTTCCGGGCCCGCGACGTCGGTGATCGGGCCGCCGGCGCAGGGGATGCCCGCCGCGTTGCCGAGGGAGGTGGCGCGGCGGCCAGCGGTGCTGTTGGTGCGCGACGGTGCGCCCGGTCCGGTGGTCGGGCCGACGTACGGCCCGCGTGCGCGGTTGGCGCCGATGCGCGGACTGCGCGGGATGCCTTTCGATTTCGACATTCCGGAGACCTGGGGCTGCATCGGCGGCAGCAAGCGATTGCGGGCCGATGTGGTGTGGACCTGCGCCGACGAGCGCGGTGAGAGTCGGGCGGGCGGCTGGATCGGCGTGCACTCCTGCCTCTCGCCCTGTCGCGACGCGGAGCAGGCCGGTTTCCGAACCGAACTCATCGGCCCGGAACCACGGTGGCGCGCAACCGATCCCGCGACTGCCTTCACCGAATCCCGGGCCGACATCGACGGCGAGCCTCGGGTGCGAGTCGCGATGACCTACGCCTTCGCCGCCGACACCGGCGGCCCCGTCGACACCCTCGCCTTCGCCAGGCTGACCGGCCCACCCGCGACACTGGACACCCTGCTCAGCCTGGTGAACGAGATCCGTCTCCGCGCCGCCGGGTGAGCGCTCGAGCAGGCGCGCTGCCGTGATCTGCTCGCTCTTGCGTGCGCAGTGGTCCGACTTCGCCCGGCGTGGAATCAGTGCACACCGCTCCTACGGCACCACGGTGAACAACTCGTAGCTGTGCCCATCCGGCGCAAGCACATACAACCCGCGCCCACCCCGCAAACGATTGATCTCGCGATCCCACCCGTTCTCCGGCCCCGACCCGTACGGCACGTCGGCCCAACTCGCGAGCCGCGCGAGCACGGCGTCGAACCGATCATCGTCGACCAGAAACCCGTAATGCCCCGGCGTCACCGGCCCTCGGTCGTCGAAATCGAACGTGAGATCGGCATTGACGCGAACTGGCACGAACGGCCCGGCGGACTCACCAACCGGCAAACCCATGAGCTCGGCGAAGAACGCCGCCGCAGCGGTTCGATCGGTGGCGCGAACGATCGTGTGATTCAAAACGATGGACATCACGACCTCTATGGTTGAATGCGATACGCATACATATTACATGCGATTCGCATGTAACTGCCGACGTGCGACTACCCTGAACCTCATGAACAGGACCCCCACCCCGGACACCGCCGTCGACGGCGGACCCGCATTGTTCCAGGTGGTCCGGTTCTGGTCCCGGCGGTGGATCAACCGCAGCTCGGCACGCCTGCCCGAGGAACTGCGGCACGTGCAGCACATCCAAGTCGTGGAGGCGGTGGCGACGGAGACCGAGCGCGACGGTGAGCCCACCGTCACGGCCGTCGCGCACCAACTCGGGCTCGATCAGTCCGGCGCCAGTCGCATGGTGCGCGACGCGACGGCGGCGGGGTTCATCGCCCGATCGGAGTCGGAGGTCGACCGCCGCCGCACCGCCCTGCGCCTCACCGCCAGCGGCGAACGCCTGCTCGCCGACGCCCGCGACTGGCAGCGGACTGTCTTCGCCGAGCTCACCGCCGACTGGTCCGCCGACGACCGCCGCCGCTTCGCCGGCTACCTCCAGCGCCTCGGCGCCGAACTACGCGACTGAGTCCGGTTTGTTAGATCACACCCAATTGCCTTGACGCTCTTCTGAAGCCGCCCGTCGGCCGGTAAGTTGTCGGCGGACAAACCGGACATCGTGAACCGGACGGCGCGACAGGAAGCACAGGATGAGGATCAGCAGAATCACCGCGACGGCGTTGCTGGCACTGGCGGCCACCGGTCTCTCCTCGGGCGTCGTGCGCGCCGAGCCCGCGGACCCGCCCGCGCAGACCGCACCGGCCGCGGCGGCGCTGAACCTCAGCGGCGCGTTCCACGAGATCGCCTACCGCGTGGCCGTCGCCGAGGACCGCCGCTCCACCGTGACCACGCTGGAGGAGGGCACCTTCGGTTTGGTCAACGACGATCGCATCGTCACCATCGCCGACCGGGCGGGCCAGATCGTCGCCGCCCTGCCGATGACGCTGCACATCGAGGGCCACCGCGTCGATCTCACCCCGACCGTTGACGAGGCGGGCACCCGGCTGACCCTCGCGCCGACCGCGATGTCGGAAACCCCGGTGCGCGAGATCAGTTCGCAGGAGCGCTTCTTCGCCGAGGCCGAGAAGGCCATGCCGCAGATCCTCGCGGGCGCCGCCATCGGCGCGGGCATCGGCTTCCTGGTCGGATTCCCGCTGGGATTGTTCGTTCTCGACTTCATCACGGTCCCGATCACCACCGTCGTCGGCGGCGTGATCGGCGCGTTCGCCGGGCTCTACCAGGCGGGTGGTCAGCCTGCCATCGATGCGGCCCAGGCGTACCTCACCGGCCAGCCCTGACTCACGTCTCGTTCGAGGGCGCAGGGGCGAGCTCCTGCGTCCCGACGACCCGCGGCAGTTCCCTCTTCTCTGCGGCGTCGGTCCCCGGCACGGTGCGGCCTACTTCCTTCTCGGCCTGATGACAGCGGTGAAAGCCGCTGCGGCAACCGGCTTTCCGGAGCCATCGGCGATCGCGACCGGCACCTCGAGCTCTACCGCCACGCGTCCCGCGATATCCGAGCGCAGGCGCTCGAGGGTGTCCGCGTCGAATTCCGAGGTGGCGTGGAAGGGGCCGGCCGAACCCTTGGCCCGCGCCAGATACTCGATGCGGCCGTCGCGGGCGACGATGAACGTCTCGCCCATCAGGTCCACGATGCCCGAGACGGCTGCGCCCATCGCGGCCGTCTCGGCCAGGCCGAACAGCACGGCCGCGTGTAGATCGCCGTTGTGGTTGAGGTGTTCGGCGCGCGGGGCGATGGATACGACATTGCGCCCCGCGGCGAACTCCACGCCCTCGATGCCCGCGTACTGGATGAACCCCAGCTTCTGGAACCCGGCCATCACCAGGTCGCCCATGGTCGCGCTGTCCATCCGTACTCCCACCGAGCCGCCGTACTGAAACGTGTTTCAGTTTTACCCAGCCTGGCGGGACTTGTCCACTCCGAGTGCGCATTCACGGCGGCGCGGCCGGCGCGCGCCGTGAAGGCGCCGACGGCGGGTGTGCGTGGCCGTCGGCGGCGAGCGCGATCGGAAGGGTGACAGCCGCCGGCCGGATGGCTGCCAATCGAATTCGCGCACGGGTATTGACTCGGGGAAGCGGGCGCACAATACTGAACCTGATGGTTCAGTATGACTTCCTCGACGCCTCGTTCGGGGCGCTGGCGGACCCCACCCGACGTGGGATCCTCGAGTGCCTCGGCCGCGGGCCCGCGACCGTCAGCGAACTGGCCGAGCGTTTCGAGATGACCCTGACCGGCATCAAGAAGCACATCAGCCTGCTGGAGGACGCGGGCATGATCGTCACGGAGAAGCGGGGCCGGGTCAGGTATTGCCGACTCGGCGAGAACGTCTTCGACCGCGAAGTGGCGTGGCTGCAGGGTTATCGGCGAATGGTGGAAGCCCGGATGGACCGTCTCGGTGAATTCCTCGAACGAACGGAGCCAGACCAATGAGCACGACAACCCGCGATGCCGACATCACCACTCCCGTCGATCGGGAGATCCACGTCGAGCGGATCTTCGACGCCCCGCTGGACCGGGTGTGGGACGCCTACAGCCGGATCGAGCAGCTGGTCCAGTGGTGGGCGCGTGGCAATCGAATGGACGTGGAGCGCTGGGAATTCCGCAAGGGCGGCCACTACCGCTTCGTGGAGAACTCCGAGGACGGTTCGCACGGCTTCGAGGGGCGGTTCCGCGAGATCACCCCGAAGGAGCGGATCGTGCAGTCCTTCGAGTGGGACGGCATGCCCGCGCACGTCGCCATCGACGCGACCACGTTCATCGATCTCGGCGACGGTCGCACCAAGGTCGTCACCGACAGTCAGTTCCACACGCCGGAAGAGCGCGACGGCATGCTGCAGTCGGGCATGTCCGAGGGCCTCAACGCCAGCTACCGCGCGCTGGACGAACTGCTCGCCAAGTCGGCCTGAGCCGGATCGCCCGCGGGCGGGGTCGAGCTGCCTGCCGACTCCGCCCGGCGGGTCCAGCGATCGTGCGGGGTTCGGCTGCCGGACGATCTCGTCTGGGGTCACGCACGGTCGGCGCGCGGGTCGCCGAGTCCGACCGATACGGCCTCCGCGGAGCCTCGGGGCGGAACCTGATTCAGGAACGATCCGTGCCGATGCGCCGCTTGCGCGGCTTCAGGTGCAACGCGGGCATCGGCGGCGCGGGGATGCGTTGCTCGGGCGAGTGACCGGCGATGTCGGCGAATCGCTCGACGCGGCGGTTCTCCCAGTCCTCGCGGGCCGCCACGATCTCTTCGTGACTGCGCCCCACGAAGTTCCACCACATCACCAGTTCCTCGCCGAACGGCTCGCCGCCGATCAGCGCGAAGTGCGCGCCGGTGCCGCTGGCCAGCCGCAGCTCGGTGCGGTCGGAACCGAGGTAGAGCAACGGACCCGGCTTGACCTCGGTGTCGGCGGCGGTCACCTCGCCCTCGATCACCAGCAGCGCGTGCTCGAAGGACGGGTCGAGCGGAATGGTGATCCCCGTGCCGGGATCGATCCGGACGTCGGCGCCGACGATCGGGGTGTAGGCCTTGGCGGGCGAGGTCAGCCCGGCGAACGAGCCGATCAGCACGATGGCACGCACGCCTTCGGCTTCGTAGACCGGCAGGTCCCGATGCTGCTCGAAGTGCGGGTCGATGCCGGTGCGGTCGCCGGGCAGTGCGATCCAGAGCTGGAGACCGTGGCCGGCCGGGGCGTCGGGAACGCCGTATTCGGAATGCGCGATGCCGCGGCCGGAGGTCATCAGGTTCAGCTGACCTGGATTGATCTCGACATCGGATCCGACCGAGTCCCGATGCCGGATGCGTCCCTCGAACGGCCAGGTCACGGTCTGCAGGCCGATGTGCGGGTGCGGATCGATGTCCGGCGGCGCGTCGGTCTTGGTGACCGTCGGCGAGCCGAAATGATCGAGAAAACACCAGGCGCCGACCGTCGGCAGATCCCGTTGCGGGAGCACCCGTTCCACGAAAACGCCGCGCACGCCGCCAAGTGGTACCTCGCGCGCGGGGTAGAGCTCGGCGATCGGGCCGGGGCCCGGCGCCGGTTCGCACACCGACTCCGCCGGATGTGGATCGAGATCGCTCACTGGTCGCCGCTCTTGCCGGTCAGGTGCTGGCCGTACTCCGGGTGCTTCTCGATGAACGCCTTGATGAACGGGCAATGCGCGGTGATGGTGCGGTCGCGCGCGACCACGTCGTCGAGCGCCTCCTTGGCGAGTTTGCTGCCGAGGCCCTTGCCCTCGAAGGTCTTGTCGATCTCCGTGTGCACGAAGTCGCTGTCGATGCCGCGTTCGACGTATTCGGTGAAGCCCGCGAGCTCGCCGCCGTAGTAGATCTCGTAGCGGTTCTGCTCGGCATTGCGCGCGACCTTGATCTCCGCGAGATCGGTCATGGTTGCCTCCTCGTTGTGCGCCCGGACCGGGTGCTTGCTCATGATCGACACGCGGTTGAACGCGCCGATCGTGGTGGCTACCCAGACGATTACCGACATCTGGTCATCCGACAAATGCTCTCGTGCCAAAGCGTACTCACGCTCGAGTGTCGCTTCATCCGGCAGAACGGCCGTGACCTCGGCGAGGGCGAGCGCGGCGCGGTCCACCGCCGAGTAGGGTCCGCCGCGCCGCCAGCCGGGCAGGACCGCGATCTCCTGCTCGGTAGCGCCCGCCCGCAGTGCCGCCCGGTGATGGACGTCCAGGCAGTGCGTGCAGCCGTTGAGCTGGGAAACCCGCACGTTGACCAGTTCGACGAGCCTGCGGTCGAGCCCGGCCGCCGCGGCCGCGGCCCTGACCTCTTTCGCCGTGGCGAGCAGGGCGCGGTAAGCGACTGGTGTTTGTTTGTCGACCCACACCCGGTTGTCGAGGTTCATGGTGTCGAATCGTAGTCGCAATTGGTTGACATGTCACCCTGATGCCGAGCAGTCGACCGCCGCCCGGCCGTTTCCGGGCCGGGCGACGATCGCGCGAAGTGTCCTACTCCCGTCCGGCGGAGGTGAAAGACATGTCCGCGTACCGGTTTCCTGCCACCTGCGCCGCGATCGGCTCGAGCGTCGCGAGCTCGTCGACGGACAAGACGAGCGCGGCGGCGGCGACGTTGTCGGCCAGGCGCTGGCGGCTGCGGGTGCCGGGAATCGGGATCACCGGCAGATCGTGCGCGGCCGCCCTGCTGTGCACCCAGGCCAGCGCGACCTGCGCGGGCGTGACGCCGCGCTCCTCGGCGATGGCGCGCACCGGGGTGAGCAGTTCGGCGTTGCGAGCCGCGTTGTCGCCGGTGAAGCGCGGCATCGCCCTGCGGAAGTCGTTCGCGTCGGCCAATTCGCTCGCCGCCTTGAACGATCCGGTCAGGAAGCCGCGGCCGAGCGGCGAATACGGGACGAAGGCGACGCCGAGCTCGGCGGCCGCGGGCACCGCGGTGTTCTCCACGTCCCTGGAGAACAGCGACCACTCCGACTGCACCGCGGCGATCGGGTGCACGGCATGCGCCGCGCGCAGCTCCGCGCCGGTCACCTCGGAGAGGCCGAGCGCGCGCACCTTGCCCGCCGCCACGAGCTCGGCGAGGACGCCGACCGTGTCCTCGATCGGCACCCGCACATCGCGGCGGTGCATGTAGTAGAGGTCGATGGTGTCGATGCCGAGCCTGCGCAAACTGGCGTCGACGGCGGCGCGGATGTACTCGGGGGAGTTGTCGATGCCGCGGAAGGTGGGGTCTTCGGCCTTGCGGACGATGCCGAACTTGGTGGCCAGCACCACCCGATCGCGATTGGCCCGCACGAAATCGCCGAGGAATTCCTCGTTGTGTCCGGAGCCGTAGACGTCGGCCGTATCGAACAGGGTGACACCGAGTTCCAGCGCCCGGTCCAGAGTGGCGCGCGACTCGGTGAGGTCGGACTCGCCGTAGAACTCGCTCATGCCCATGCAACCCAGGCCCTGCGTCCCCACCTCGATGCCGCCCGCGCCGAGCGCGGTGGTGGGGAGCGTGTCGGTGGTGGTCATGCCTTGATCCCTTCGCTGTCGTCCGTGGCGAGCGCGGCCGGTCTGGTCCAGGCGGATTTGCCCTCGTAAATGGCGATCTTGTAGTCCAGGACGGCCACGGTCTGTTGCAGTTCGGCGATCTTGGCGAGTACTTCGGCGCGCGTATCCCGGAACATCGCGAGCCGCTCGGGGAAGGTGGAGTCACCGGCGCGGACCAGCTCCGCGTAGCGGAGCATGTCGGCGACCGACATGCCGGTCGTGCGGAGTTTGCCGATCAGGGCGAGCCACTCCAGGTCCCGATCGCTGAACCGGCGCTTGCCCGTGTGGTCGCGGCCGACGTAGTCCATCAACCCGATCCGCTCGTACCAGCGCAGTGTGTCGCGACTCAGACCCGACCGCTCGGCGGCCTCGCCGATCGAGTACCTCGGCCGTTCCCGGTCGCTGTCCCCGACGCGTGGTGCCGTCGCGGTCACGACTTCGCCCCGCTGGCGCGCGGCTTGGTTGTGCCCGAGAGCGCACTGTGCAGACGGCTCACTCGCTGACGCTCGCTCACTGGAATTCGCCCCTCTCGTCGAACACGGACGACGCTAGTCACCTGGAGTGCACTCCAAGCAAGACCGATTCTGCCGAACGCCCGCGACGTGTGCGAAGGGCTGTCAGTTGTACTTCGGCAGCTCCTGTACGGCCCACTTGTTGCCATCGGGATCGCTGAAGAAGGTGAACAGGCCCCAGCCCATGTCCTGGACGGGTGTGGCCTCCACACCGGCCTCGACCAGCTGCTGATAGGCCTTCTCGGCGCTGGCGACCACCATCTGCATGCCCTCGACGCTGCCGGGAGCCGCCTCGGTGATGCCGCGCCCGACGCAGATCGAACAGCCCGAACCGGGTGGCGTCAGCTGCACGAAGCGGATGTCCTCGCTCGGCGAGTGGTCGTGGTCGGCGTTGAAGCCGATGCGGGTGTAGAAATCCTTGGCCCGGTCGACGTCGGTGACGGGAATCGCGACGAGTTCGATTTTCCAATCCATCGGGTCAGCATCCCACCGCCCACCGACACTGATGGCCGATATCGGCGGTTCCGGGTCGGCGGGTCGAAACGGGCCTACCCTGGTGGCATGCCTGGAAAGGAAATCGACCGGATCCGGGCCCGCTCGGCCTGGGCCACGGTCAAGGAGAGTCCCGTCATCACCGCGATCGCGGTGGCGCCGTTCGTCGTCGCGCTCGGCGTCGTCTGGTGGCTGACAAACGGATTCGTCGCGTTCCTGCTACTGATCCTGCTCGGCGTCGTCGTCGTGGTCGGTGGCAGGCTGCTGAAGTGACCGCGGGAGCCCAGCACGGTAGATAGCTTCAGCGGGGGACGTGAAAGCGCACGAGTTCGCCGGTGCCCGGGTCGATGTCGGACCACGGGCGGTCGAATTCGAGGACCGCGAGCGCCGAGGTGGGGAACTTCCTGCTCAGCTCGACGGCCTGGTTCGATTTGCGGTTGGCCGCGAGTTCCCATGCGGTCCACGGCATTCCGGGTGCGTGGCCGATCAGCAGCAAGGTCTCGACGTCGTCGTCGCTGAGCTGGATCAGTTCGATGAGGGTCCGCGGCGACGCCTCGTAGATGCCGCGTTCGTAGACGACCGGCGCGGTGATCCCGGTGGCGGCCAGCGTTTCGCGGGTCCGAACGGCGGTCGAACAGCGCACCGCGTCGATCGGCGGCTGGGTCTCGCGCAGCCAGTCGCCCGCCAACCCGGCCTCCCGCTGGCCGCGCGGCGCGAGCGGGCGCTCGTGATCGCCGACGCCGTCCGGATAGCTGGACTTGCCGTGCCGCATCAGGATCAGGGTCCGAACCATGGCAATACCGTAAGCCTCCGCCTGTGACCGGGGTGTGATAGGCACGTAGGCAGTCCGAAGAGAGGCGTACGCCACTCTCGAGGCACACTGAAAGCGGCGTCACATATCGCTATCCGCTCGCTGTGACACCGCGGCCCACCACCGCAACCCAGGGTGGCACCAGCCCACGCACATTTTCGAGGATCTGCACAATATGGCCTACGTAATCACGCAGCGTTGTTGCAACGACGCCAGCTGCGTCTCCGAGTGCCCGGTCGACTGCATTCGTCCCACGCCGGACCAGCCGGAGTTCGCGACGACCGAAATGCTCTACATCGACCCGGACACCTGCATCGACTGCGGCGCCTGTGTGGACGCGTGCCCGGTCGAGGCCATCTACTCCGAGGACGATCTGCCTGCCACTCTCGCGCGGTTCCGCGACATCAACGCGGCCTACTTCGAACGGCATCCGCTCGAATCCAACTTCGACCCGATCGTGGCTCCGCAGCGGCCGCCGAAGGAACTCGGCACGCTACGCGTCGCCATCGTCGGCGCGGGGCCCGCGGCCTGCTACGCGGCCGACGAACTGTTGCGCCGCTGCGACGCCGAGGTCGAGATGTTCGACCGGCTACCGACGCCGTGGGGTCTGGTGCGCGCGGGCGTCGCCCCCGACCACCCGGGAACCAAGACGGTCTCGGGCATGTTCGAGTCCGCGTTCCGCCGCGAGACCCTGCAGTACTACCTCAATGTCGAGGTGGGCACGCACATCTCGCACGAGGAACTGCTCGGGCACCACCACGCGGTGATCTACGCGGTCGGCGCGGCCAGCGATCGCCACATGAACATTCCCGGCGAGGACCTGCCGGGCAGCCACTCGGCCACCGAGTTCGTCGCCTGGTACAACGGCCACCCCGACTACGCCGAACGGCAGTTCGACCTGTCCGGCGAGCGCGCCGTGATCGTCGGCAACGGCAACGTCGCGCTGGACGTGGCGCGGGTGCTCACCGTCGACCCCGACGAACTCGCCAAGACCGACATCGCCGACCACGCGCTGGATGCCCTGCGCGGCAGCAATATCCGCGAAGTCGTCGTGCTCGGCAGGCGCGGTCCGCTGCAGGCGGCCTACACCTCGCCGGAGTTCCTCGCGCTCACCCACCTGAAGGGCGTCGACGTGATCGTCGACGAGGCCGAACTCGAACTCGACCCGAGCAGCAGCGCGCTGCTGGACGACCCGGACGTCGAGCCCTCGTTGCAGCTGAAGTACACCCTGGCCAAGGAGTACGCCGCGGGCCGCCGCGATCCCGCCAACAAGCGGATCGTCTTCCGCTACTTGGCTTCGCCGACCGCGGTCACCGGCGCCGAGCGCGTCGATGGCATCGAGTTCGTGCGCAACGAACTGGTCGAGGAGGGCGGCCAGCTGGTCGCCCGCGCGACCGACCAGACCGATCGGCTGGACGCCTCGCTGGTGCTGCGCTCCATCGGCTACCGCGGCGAGCCGGTCGCGGGCCTGCCGTTCGACGAGCGCCGCGCCGTGGTGCCCAACGAGCACGGCCGGGTGCTCGGCGAGGACGGCGTCCCGCTGCCTGGCGTGTACGTCAGCGGCTGGATCAAGCGCGGCCCGCGCGGGGTCATCGGCTCGAACCGCGTCGACTCCGAGGAGACCGTCGAGCAGCTCGTCGCCGACTTCATCTCGGGCAAACTCGCTGTGCCGCAAGGCGATCGCGCCGCGCTGAAGGCACTGATCGCGCAGCGCCAGGCCGACCTCGTCGACCGCGCGGGGTGGAAGTCGATCGATCAGGCGGAGAAAGCGGCGGGCAAGGCCGGGGGCCGTCCGCGGGTCAAGTTCACCACTCGCGAGGATCTGCTCAAGGCCGCTCGGGGCTGAATCCGGGACATGAGGCCGTCGGACGGGTCCGCGTGATCCGCCCGGCGGTCTCCTGGTGAGCGGGGATCGGCCGTCGTCGCGTGTCAGCCGGGCAGCGGCATGATGCGCACGACGGTCGTGGTCGTCCCGCCGACCACGAACCACAGCCGCAGCACCGGCCGCCCGTTGCGATCGCCCGGTTCGTAGCGGCTGCGCACGCTGATGTGCTGGCGCGCGAGCACCGGGGCGACGTACTCGATCACCGCGCGGTGCGGACCCGCGACCAGCTTCGGATAGTCCACCAGGAACTGCTCGACGGCCTGCCAGTAGCAGGCGTTGTTCACGTGGTTGTACGAGTCGATGTCGGTGGCCCGCACCGGAAATGGCAGGTCGGTGTCCGATTCCGGGGGAGTCGAATCGGTCAGGTACGGCCGCCACCGCAGCCGGTGCTCGCCCGCGGTCCTGGCCAGGTAGGACAGGCCCTCGTCGCTGATCCGGGTCGGCCGGTTGGTCGACTCGTTGATATTGATCCAGAAGCCCTCGGTCTCGATCAGCCCGCCGTTGTCGCTGGTGATCCGTACCCGCATATTCGTCCACCTGGTCGACATGCTCGAACACCAGCGCAGCAGATGCACCTGGTCCGGCCAGACGATGGGGCGGATGACGTCGATGACCGTGCGGCGAACGATCCAGCTCGGATCAGACCGGTGCAGGAACGTCTGATGCAACTGTTCCCAAGCGATATCCTGCAGGTATCTGGCGACGGCGTCGAACCTCAATCGGTCGTACGGATCCACATCGCCAGCCCGTACCGGCCACGCCGAGGCATAGCCCATGCCCTCCTGGCTCAGCGGGGCGAGTGGCTGATCGAGTGACACTGGTGCTCCTCGCGCTGCACGTTGTGCCGCGTCTTCTTGCGGTGCTGTTGTGAGACGACTTTACGGGGCGTACGTCACACCCTCGCGTCGAGCCGCCTGTACTCACTGGTATGCGAACCGGCGCACCGCATCCGGAATCGTCCTCCGACCGGCGGCTCGGCGAATCGTCCGAGCCGCGAACCCGCTGGTGATCAGTAGCCGACGTACCCCTCTCCCCGGCTCATCGCCGCGATGCCTGGAACGTTGCTGAGCGATCCGTACCGTTCGATGGCGTAACGCGTTCCGGCGATGATGTTGTCGACGGGGTTCCAGATGTCGTCGTGGCCGGGCAGCTTGTAGGAGTTGAACGTCGGGTCGATGGTCTGCATCATGCCCTTCGAGGGGATGCCCGCCGCGGCGTTGCTGTCCCAGAGGTTGATCGCGTGTGGGTTTCCGCCGGATTCCTTGTCGATGATCATCGAGATGATCGCGGCGTCGCTGTCGCTGATGTCGTACCCCTTGGCGCGCAGCGCCTGAATCGCCTCCTGGATCCACTTGGCCTTGTCCCCGGTCGGCATCGGCCCGGTCGGGGCGCTCGAGGACGACGGGCTGCCCGAATACGACGAATCGGAGGACGAGCCGGAGTAGCTGTTGTTGCCGCCGGACATCACGTAGTTCGGTTTGCTCGGGCTCTGGGTCGTGGGTGGGGCGGTGGCGGCCGGTGTGGTGGTTGTCGAGGGCGGCGGGGAGATGGTGGTGTCGGCGAGGCCGTCGAGGGCCGACTGGAGTTTGGTGATCGCGGTGTCGACCTTGCGCTGTGCTTCGGTGGCCACGTTCTCGGCGGTCTGCAGCGCGGTGGTGATCTGGGTTTCCCAGTTCGCGGCGTCGGTGCGGATGCGCAGGCGCAGGTCGTCGGCGGCTTGGCCGGTGAGGCCGCGGAGCAACTCGTCGGTGCGCGCGGTGGCGTCGACGGTGCCGTTGTCGTTCACGGTGAAGCCGGTGATCAGTCCCATGCCCGCGCCGGGGACGGGACCCGCGCTCGCCGCCTGGTCGCGTAGCCGCAGGACGTTGGATTTGGCTTCGTTCAGGTTGCCGACCTCGGCCTCGAAGGCGGTGGCGAGCTCGAGCAGGGCGGCGCTCACCGCGCCCGAGCGGGTCTTCTCGGTGTCCATCCGCTGGTTGGCGGCGTCGGCTGCCGCGCCGGACCACACCTTGTCGGTACCGAGCCGGGCGGTGTCGTCGGAGCCTTTGCGCACCGCGGCGTCGAGTTGCTCGGAGAGCTTGCGTGCGTTCGCGCCCGCGGTGCCGACCTGGTCGGGCTGCCAGGCGGAGACGTTCCCGATGGTGAGCGTCATGGCAGCTCGAGTGCGATGGTGCGGAGGCGGGCCGCGAAATCGTCCTCGGCGACCTCGTAGGCGCCCGCGGCGGTGCGGGTGCTCTGGGCGACCTTGTCCAGCCGGTCGGCGATGCGGTGCAGGCACTGGTTGGTCAGGTCGGTGGCGCGGCCCGCGGAGTTACCGAAGGGGGTGCCTTGCAGGGCCGATACAGCCGGATTGAACCCATTGCCGATGTTGAGCCCGCGAATCACCCCCGCCTCGGCACCCAAATCGTTCGCGAACGTCTGTAGCGCTTGCGGATTCACCTGCAATTGTGCAGGCGGCTGTGCGCCGTCGACCATGGAAAAGCCCCCTTCTCCCCGACCTGAAAGTCGCGCCCAGCTTAGCGTTATGTTGGTCACGGTGTCATCGACGACGACCGATGTCGTCGAATCGGACAGAGAGGTCGGCACATGCGCGCAGCCCAGGTCAGCAAGCTGGAAGGACCGGAAGCGGTCGAGGTCGTCGAGATCCCCGAGCCCGCCTCGTATCCGGGCGGTGTGGTGATCGACGTGCACGCCGCGGGCGTCGCGTTTCCCGATGTGCTGATGACGCGCGGGCAGTACCAGATGAAGCCGGAACTGCCGTTCGTCGTCGGCGGCGAGGTCGCGGGTGTGGTGCGCGAAGCGCCCGCCGACGCGCACGTGCGGGCGGGTGACCGGGTGGTCGCGTTGACGCTGCTCGGCAACGCCATGGCCGAGGTCGCGGTGGCGCCCGCGCAGATGGTGTTCAAGCTGCCGGACAACATCTCTCTGGAGGCCGGCGCCGGCATCCTGTTCAACGATCTGACGGTGCACTTCTGCCTGCGCAACCGCGGCAGGCTGGCCGAGGGCGAGACCGTGCTCGTGCACGGCGCGGCGGGCGGCATCGGCACCTCGACGCTGCGGATGGCCGCGGCGCTCGGCGCGGGCCGGGTGATCGCGGTGGTGAGCACGCCGGAGAAGGCCGAGGTGGCCAAGGCCAACGGCGCCACCGACGTGGTGCTCACCGACGGCTGGCTCGCCGCGGTGAAGGAGCTGACCGGCGGCCGCGGCGTCGACATCGTGCTCGACCCGGTGGGCGGCGACCGCTTCACCGACAGCATCCGCTCGCTGGCCTCGGCCGGTCGGCTGCTGGTCGTCGGCTTCACGGCGGGTGAGATCCCGACGGTGAAGGTGAACCGCCTGCTGCTCAAGAACGTCGAGGTGACCGGCGCTGCGTGGGGCGAATGGGTCATGACGCACCCGGGCTACCTGGCCGAACAGTGGGCCGAGGTGGAGCCGCTGCTGGCCTCGGGCAAGATCGCGCCGCCGCAACCGGTGCTCTACCCGCTGGACCGGGCCGCCGAAGCCGTCGCCTCGCTGGACAATCGCACCGCGACCGGCAAGGTCGTCGTCACCCTGCGCTGATCGCTGCTCGCGCGTCATGACGCTTTCCCGCCGGGTGTTGAACCGGACCTTGTTGCAGCGCCAGCACCTGCTGGAGCGATCGTCGCTGACGGTGGCGCAGATGTGCGATCACCTGGTCGGCTTGCAGGCGCAGGATGTGCCGCCGCCGTTCGTCGGATTGTGGAGCCGCCTTGCGGATTTCGATCCCGAGGTGGTCTCGGCGGGCCTGGAGGACCGTTCGCTGGTCCGGATCACCTTGATGCGCGGCACCATTCACCTGGTGACGCCGCCGGACGCGCTGCGCATCGCGCCGCACATCCAGCCGGAGTTGGAGAAGGTCCCGTTCCGCAAGGGCTTCAACTACGGCGCGATGGTCGGCCTGGATCCGGACGCGGTGCGGGCCCGCGGCGAGGAGGCGCTCGGCGACGAGCCGACGCCCGCCGCCGAACTGCGGGCCCGCGCCGCCGCGTTCTGGCCGGACCGCGATCCCGGCGCGGTGGTGCAGACCTGGTTGTATCAGCTGCCGGTCTTGCAGACACCCCCGCGCGGGAAGTGGAAGGACAGCAGTCGTCCGGTGTGGTCGCGGGTGGAGCCGTGGCTCGGCGCGCCGCTCGACCCCGGCTACCCGCTCGCGGAGCTGCTGGTCCGGTATCTGCGGGCGTTCGGTCCCGCGACGACCATGGACATGCAGACCTGGTCCAAGCTGACCGGATTGAAGAAGGCCGTCGACGAACTCGGCGACCGGCTGCGCACCTACACCGACGAGCGCGGCCGCACCCTCTACGACCTCGCCGACGCCGAACTGGCCGACCCGGATCTGCCCGCGCCGGTCCGGCTGCTCGGTTGGTACGACAATGCCGTTCTCTCGCATCAGGATCGGAGCCGGATCGTGCCGAACGGTGCGCCACCGACCCTGCGCGCCTACGCGACCTCGGTGTCTCCGGTGCTGGTCGACGGTTTCGTCGCGGGTGTGTACAAGGTCTTCCCGCAGTCCGGGGTCGCGCGGCTGCGGATCAGCCCGAGCCGCGCGTGGTCGGCCGCCGAGCGAGCCGAGGTCGAGGCGGAAGCGCTTGCGCTGCTCGGCTTCCTGGAGGACGACAAGCGGCCGAGCGTGGAGATTCTCGAGGTCGGCGCGGATCTGCGGCTGTGAGATGGGCTAGTGAGAGTCGCGATAGGCGGGAGCCTTGCTGCTTCCGGTCGGCGTCAGCGTGCGCAGCAGCGGCAGCGTCCGGCGCGGCACCACCGTGGACAGCACGATGACGCTGTGCGACCGGTCCACCGAACTGGTCCGGTCGATGCTGAGCAGTACCGCTTGCAGCCCGGCGTGCGAGTCGGCGCCGATGCGGCACAACACATCACCCGATCCGGTCGTCGCGTACGCCTCGAGCACGCCGGGGATGGCCTCCAGTTCCGCGGCCACGGCGTCGAGCGCGCCCTGGGCGATCTCCAGCGTGACGAACGCCTGCACGTCGAAACCCGCTGCGGTGACATCTATTTGCGGGTCGTAAGAAGCGATCACGCCCGCCTCCTCCATGCGCCCGATGCGCGACTGCACGGTGGCTCGCGCGACGCGGGTGCGCCGGGAGAGCTCCAGGATTCCGGCCTTCTGGTGCTCGTGCATCGCGGTCAGGATGGCGAGGTCGAGTTCGTCCAGCTTCGCTGGAGTACGTGACATGGCGACCTCCTGTGGGGCGCGGGCGAGGGCAGCGTGGTGTCCCATCGGTACTATTCAAATTGTCCAGCATCGCGCGGCCTTTGCTAGCCGAATCCGCCACTGTGTCTACAGAAAATCGGAGCGGTTGCCTACCGGTTGGCGGCGGATATTTCCTTGATTCATGACCATCGAGCACCTGCCCACCGATGGCGAGCTACGCGGGCTCGTCGGCCTCGTGGATCACGACGACAGTGTCGACCCGTTCCCCGTCATCGGCTGGGATGCCCTGGTCTGGGTGGTCGGCAACGCGACGCAGACCGCGCACTTCATGCAATCGGCGTTCGGGATGCGGCTGGAGGCGTACTCCGGACCCGAGACCGGCAATCGCGACCACAAGGCGTTCGTGCTGCGCAGCGGCGCGGCGCGGTTCGTGATCACCGGCGCGGTGCATCCGGAAAGCCCGCTGATCGGCCATCACCAGCGGCACGGCGACGGCGTCGTCGACATCGCGCTCGAGGTGCCCGACGTGGACCGCTGCATCGAGTGGGCACGCACGCACGGCGCGACCGTCCTCGTCGAACCGCACGACGAGACCGACGAGAACGGCACCGTCCGCACCGCGGCGCTGGCTACCTACGGTGAGACCAGGCACACCCTCGTCGACCGTTCCAACTATTACGGTCCGTATCTGCCGGGCTATGTGGCGCGTCGCTCCGGCTACCAGCCGCGTGCGGAGGCGCCGACCCGGCTGTTCCAGGCGATCGACCACGTCGTCGGCAACGTGGAACTCGGCATGATGGACCGCTGGGTCGAGTTCTACCGCCGCGTCATGGGTTTCACGAACATGGCCGAGTTCGTCGGCGACGACATCGCCACCGAGTACTCGGCGCTGATGAGCAAGGTCGTGGCGAACGGAAACCACCGCGTGAAGTTCCCGCTGAACGAGCCCGCCGTCGGCAAGAAGCGCTCCCAGATCGACGAGTACCTGGACTTCTACCGGGGGCCCGGCGTCCAGCACATCGCGCTCGCCACCAGCGACATCCTGACCTGCGTCGACAACCTGCGCCGGGCGGGCGTCGAATTCCTCGACACCCCCGACACCTACTACGAGGACCCGGAACTGCGCGCCCGCATCGGACGGGTGCGCGTGCCGGTCGCCGAATTGCAGCGCCGCGGCATCCTCGTCGACCGCGACGAGGACGGCTACCTGCTCCAGATCTTCACCAAGCCGCTTGCCGACCGCCCCACCGTCTTCTTCGAACTGATCGAGCGCCACGGCTCCCTCGGCTTCGGCAAGGGCAACTTCAAGGCCCTGTTCCAAGCGATCGAACGCGAGCAGGCCGCCCGCGGGAATCTTTGACCCGGAGGTCGCGCCCGCCGAACAAGTAGAGTTCGAATCATGCGGATCGCGTCGGCGCTCATCACTTGTCTCGCCCTGACATTGACGCTGTCGGCGTGCGACTCGGACGGCGATTCCGGGTCCTCGAACACCCCGCTGCGCCCGCCGCCCAAGGTCGCGACGCTCGGCCCGTTCGTCGGAGAATGCGGGCACGTCACCGACGACGAGGTGCGCGAGCTGGCCGGGCTCGGCCAGCTCTCGACCGTGTTCAAGAACTCGGTCGGCTGCAACTACCAGTCCGCCGGATTGTCCTCGCCCAGCGTCACCTTCGCGTCCTACCGTGGCAGTCCGATCGACCGGGAGAAGGCATGGGTGGCGAGCGTCGGCCGGGAGCCGGACAAGATCGAGGTGGGCGGCAGGCCGGGATTCCAGGCGCTGGATCCCAGCGGCACGGTCTGCGATCTCGCCGTGCAACTCGACGACGACTTCTTCGAATGGTCGATGTCGTACGGGGCGTTCGCGGCCGCCGGGAATCCGTGCGAGAAGACGCGCAAGCTCGCCGAGCTCACCGTGCAGCGGCTGAAGTGAGGGGGACGGGCATGAGTGCACATCCGAAGACACGGAACGTGGTGCTCGCCGCGACGGCGGCCGCGCTGGCGCTCACGATGACGGGCTGCGGCAGGACCATCGAGGGCGAGGCGTTTCCGGCGGGCGGCAGTCAGCAGATCAACACGAATTTCGACAAGCTGCTGCGCGAATGCGAGGTCGTGGAGCCCGACAAGATCGGCAAGGCGGTCGGCGACGCGCGGTTCGTGCAGGGCTCGTTCAACGGTGCGGTGTGCATGTGGGACGTCGAGGACGCGCCCGGCGGGCGGGCCATGGTCACCCTCAACTGGTACGAGATCGGCTCGCTGAACAACGAGAAGGCGACCAACGACAAGCTCGGCTACAAGTCGGAGAACACGACCGTGCAGAGCAGCCGCGCGTTGCAGACCCGCCGCCCCGGCGACCCCGATTCCTGCGGCGTCAGCGCGAGCGCGGCCGACAGTGGCGTGGTCGGCTGGTGGATCAACTACCGCGCGGGTTCGACGCATCCTGATCCGTGCGGCGCGGCCAAGCAGCTGGTGGAGCTGACACTGAATTTGGCCAGGTAAACCGCCACGCGCCGGACCCCGCTTTGACCCTTCGCGAAGCCCGCGAGTATCGTGGATCGCTGTGCCCGGAAGCATGCGGGCAAGTTCGTGCGTTCGACGTAGGCCAGCGAAAGCGGCCGACCTCCCCGGCGTGCCCGGAATCAGGGTCCTGTCTCACGCACGACACGCCCGACCTCGGGACGCGAGAAACGTGGTTGGACGTGCGAGTGAAGACTCGATGAACACAAGACATAAGTTCCAGACACCGCGTTAGACAACAAGGAAAGCCGGTCTATGCCAACCATCAACCAGCTGGTCCGCAAGGGTCGCCGTGACAAGGTCGCCAAGACCAAGACCGCGGCCCTCAAGGGGAGCCCGCAGCGTCGTGGCGTGTGCACCCGCGTGTACACCACGACCCCGAAGAAGCCGAACTCCGCGCTGCGTAAGGTCGCGCGTGTTCGCCTGACCAGCGCGGTCGAGGTCACGGCTTACATCCCCGGCGAGGGCCACAACCTCCAGGAGCACTCGATGGTGCTCGTCCGTGGCGGTCGTGTGAAGGACCTCCCCGGTGTCCGCTACAAGATCATCCGTGGCTCGCTGGACACCCAGGGTGTGAAGAACCGCAAGCAGGCCCGCAGCCGCTACGGCGCCAAGAAGGAGAAGAGCTGATATGCCGCGCAAGGGCCCCGCTCCCAAGCGTCCGTTGATCAACGACCCGGTCTACGGGTCGCCGCTGGTCACCCAGCTGGTCAACAAGATCCTGCTGGACGGCAAGAAGTCCACCGCCGAGCGCATCGTCTACGGCGCGCTCGAGCAGGCGCGCGAGAAGACCGGCACCGACCCGGTCGTCACCCTCAAGCGCGCGCTGGACAACGTCAAGCCGTCGCTCGAGGTGAAGCCCCGCCGCGTCGGTGGCGCCACCTACCAGGTTCCGGTCGAGGTTCGTCCCGGCCGTGCCAACACCCTCGCGCTGCGCTGGCTGGTCAACTTCGCCCGCGCGCGTCGTGAGAAGACCATGGTCGAGCGTCTGGCCAACGAGCTGCTCGACGCTAGCAACGGCCTGGGCGCTTCGGTGAAGCGTCGCGAGGACACCCACAAGATGGCCGAGTCGAACCGGGCGTTCGCGCACTACCGCTGGTGATTGCCGGCCGGCCCGTCGCTCCGTGTCGGCGCCGGAAGGCTCACAGTCGCGAGGCGGCACTTCGGTGCCCCTCCCGGCGTTGACATAGTGATGACCCGACAGGGTCTGGAACCCGAAGATCCCAACTAGCTACGAGCGGGGAAGATTTCCGTGGCACAGGACGTGCTCACCGACCTGAACAAGGTCCGAAACATCGGCATCATGGCCCACATCGATGCCGGTAAGACCACCACTACCGAACGCATCCTCTTCTACACCGGTATCACCTACAAGATCGGTGAGGTCCACGACGGCGCGGCCACGATGGACTGGATGGAGCAGGAGCAGGAGCGTGGTATCACCATCACCTCCGCGGCTACCACGTGCTTCTGGAACGACAACCAGATCAACATCATCGACACCCCCGGGCACGTCGACTTCACCGTGGAGGTGGAGCGGTCGCTGCGCGTGCTCGACGGCGCCGTCGCGGTGTTCGACGGCAAGGAAGGCGTCGAGCCGCAGTCCGAGCAGGTGTGGCGTCAGGCCGACAAGTACGACGTGCCGCGGATCTGCTTCGTCAACAAGATGGACAAGCTCGGTGCGGACTTCTACTTCACCGTGCGCACCATCAAGGAGCGCCTCGGCGCCAAGCCCCTGGTCATCCAGCTGCCGATCGGCGCGGAGGACACCTTCGTGGGCATCGTCGACCTGGTCGAGAACAACGCCAAGGTGTGGCGCGGCGAGACCAAGCTCGGTGAGCAGTACGAGGTCGTCGAGATCCCGGACGACCTGAAGGAGCAGGCCGAGCAGTACCGCCAGGAGCTGCTCGAGACCGTCGCCGAGTCGGACGAGGCGCTGCTGGAGAAGTTCTTCGGCGGCGAGGAGCTCACGATCGAGGAGATCAAGGGCGCCATCCGCAAGCTGACGGTGACCTCCGAGCTCTACCCGGTGCTCTGTGGTTCCGCGTTCAAGAACAAGGGCGTGCAGCCCATGCTCGACGCGGTCATCGACTACCTGCCCTCGCCGCTGGACGTGGAGGCCACCACCGGCCACGTGCCCGGCAAGGAAGAGGAGCTGCTGACCCGCAAGCCGAGCGCCGACGAGCCGTTCGCGGCGCTGGCGTTCAAGATCGCGGTGCACCCCTTCTTCGGCAAGCTGACCTACGTCCGCGTGTACTCCGGCAAGGTCGACTCCGGCGCCCAGGTCATCAACTCGACCAAGGGCAAGAAGGAGCGTCTGGGCAAGCTGTTCCAGATGCACTCCAACAAGGAGAACCCGGTCGGTGCGGCCTCCGCGGGCCACATCTACGCGGTCATCGGCCTCAAGGACACCACCACCGGTGACACCCTGTGCGATCCGCAGAACCAGATCGTGCTGGAGTCCATGACCTTCCCGGACCCGGTCATCGAGGTCTCCATCGAGCCCAAGACCAAGTCCGACCAGGAGAAGCTGGGCACCGCGATCCAGCGTCTCTCGGAAGAGGACCCGACCTTCTCGGTCAAGCTGGACGCCGAGACCGGCCAGACCGTCATCGGCGGTATGGGCGAGCTCCACCTCGACATCCTCGTGGACCGCATGAAGCGCGAGTTCAAGGTGGAGGCGAACGTCGGTAAGCCGCAGGTGGCCTACCGCGAGACCATCACCAAGACGGTCGAGAAGCTCGAATTCACCCACAAGAAGCAGACCGGTGGTTCCGGTCAGTTCGCGAAGGTGATCATCGCCCTCGAGCCGTTCGTCGGCGAGGACGGCGCGCACTACGAGTTCGAGAACAAGGTCACCGGTGGCCGTGTGCCGAGGGAGTACATCCCTTCGGTCGACGCCGGTGCGCAGGACGCCATGCAGTACGGTGTGCTCGCTGGCTACCCGCTGGTCAACCTGAAGGTCACCCTGCTCGACGGTGCCTACCACGACGTCGACTCGTCGGAAATGGCATTCAAGATCGCCGGCGCGCAGGCCCTGAAGGAAGCGGCCCGTAAGGCCGGTCCGGTGATCCTCGAGCCGATGATGGCTGTCGAGGTCACCACGCCCGAGGATTACATGGGCGACGTGATCGGCGACCTGAACTCCCGCCGTGGCCAGATCCAGGCCATGGAGGAACGCAGTGGTGCCCGTGTCGTCAAGGCGCTGGTTCCGCTCTCGGAGATGTTCGGTTACATCGGTGACCTGCGGTCGAAGACCCAGGGCCGGGCGAACTACTCCATGGTGTTCGATTCGTACGCGGAGGTTCCGGCCAACGTGTCGAAGGAGATCATCGCCAAGGCGACCGGCGAGTAGTCCCCTCCGGGGCAGGTGGCACACTTGCCCCGGAACTCACCGGGAGTCAGCAAGACCCCGAATTCCCGCACTCGCGGGGATGACCCCCGCACTGCTGCAACTGCAGGAACCAACACAGTCCAGGAGGACCCAAAGTGGCGAAGGCGAAGTTCGAGCGGACGAAGCCCCACGTCAACATCGGCACCATCGGTCACGTCGACCACGGCAAGACCACGCTGACCGCGGCGATCACCAAGGTGCTGGCTGACAAGTACCCCGATCTGAACGCGGCCTTCGCGTTCGACCAGATCGACAAGGCGCCGGAGGAGAAGGCTCGTGGTATCACGATCAACATCTCCCACGTCGAGTACCAGACGGACAAGCGCCACTACGCGCACGTCGACGCCCCGGGTCACGCTGACTACATCAAGAACATGATCACCGGTGCGGCGCAGATGGACGGCGCCATCCTGGTGGTCGCCGCCACCGACGGCCCGATGCCGCAGACCCGTGAGCACGTGCTGCTCGCCCGCCAGGTCGGCGTGCCCTACATCCTGGTCGCGCTGAACAAGTCGGACATGGTCGACGACGAGGAGATCCTCGAGCTCGTCGAGATGGAGGTCCGCGAGCTGCTGGCCGCCCAGGAGTTCGACGAGGACGCGCCGGTCGTGCGTGTCTCCGGCCTGAAGGCGCTCGAGGGCGACCCGAAGTGGGTCAAGGCCGTCGAGGACCTCATGGACGCGGTCGACGAGTCGATCCCGGAGCCGGTCCGTGAGACCGACAAGCCGTTCCTGATGCCGGTCGAGGACGTGTTCACCATCACCGGTCGTGGCACCGTCGTCACCGGTCGCGTCGAGCGTGGCGTGATCAACGTGAACGAGGAAGTCGAGATCGTCGGCATCCGTCCGGAGAAGACCAAGACCACGGTCACCGGTATCGAGATGTTCCGCAAGCTGCTCGACCAGGGCCAGGCGGGCGACAACGTCGGTCTGCTGGTTCGTGGTATCAAGCGCGAGGACGTCGAGCGCGGCCAGGTCATCGTGAAGCCGGGCACCACCACCCCGCACACCGATTTCGAGGGCCAGGCGTACATCCTGTCGAAGGACGAGGGCGGCCGCCACACCCCGTTCTTCAACAACTACCGCCCGCAGTTCTACTTCCGCACCACCGACGTGACCGGCGTCGTGACCCTCCCCGAGGGCACCGAGATGGTCATGCCGGGCGACAACACCGAGATGAGCGTCAAGCTCATCCAGCCGGTCGCCATGGAAGAGGGCCTGCGCTTCGCGATCCGCGAGGGTGGCCGCACCGTCGGCGCCGGCCGCGTCACCAAGATCATCAAGTGATTCGCTGAATCACCGATCTCCCCTCGGCGCCGCTCCGCAAGGAGCGGCGCCGTTCGGCGTTTCCGGGGAGGAACTGTAATTCGGTGGACGGCCGGATGGGTGGGGCGGTAGACATGGGACATGGTTACTTCGGGTCCGCGAGCGCGGGGGTAGATCGGCGGCGTGTCTTCGGCGCCGGTCGGCGTCGCGCGACACGATGCTCGTGCCGTCACCGGAGCGCACCAACTAGGCGAGCGTCGACATCTTCGACGAAACCAGTTGGGGGATCCCATGACTCGCGGGACGCGGGCCGATCTCGGCCGGGTACGCAATATCGGCATCATGGCGCACATCGATGCCGGAAAGACCACCACTACCGAACGAATCCTGTTCTACACCGGCGTCACTCACAAGATCGGTGAGGTGCACGACGGCAACGCGGCGATGGACCGCATGGTGCAGGAGCAAGAGCACGGCATCACGATCGCCGCTGCCGCCACTACCTGCTTCTGGAAACAGCACCGCATCAACATTCTCGACACGCCCGGCCATGTCGACTTCACCGTCGAGGTGGAGCGTTCGCTGCGCGTACTCGATGGCGCCGTAGCGGTTTTCGACGCCAAAGAGGGTGTCGAGCCGCAGTCCGAGCAGGTGTGGCGGCAGGCCGACAGGTACGACGTGCCGCGGATCTGCTTCGTGAACAAGATGGACAAGCTCGGTGCGGATTTCGATTTCACCGTGCGCACCATCGCGGAGCGTCTCGGCGTGACACCGCTCGTCGTGCAGCTGCCGATCGGCGCGGAGGACACCTTCACGGGCGTCGTCGATCTGGTCGAGTGGAAAGCGCTTGTGTGGCAGGCGGATACGGGTCTCGGCGCGCGCTACGCCGTCACCGGCATCCCGGCCGAGCTGCGTGAGCGGGCCGAGCACGAGCGCGAGCGACTGCTCGAAACCCTCGCCGACACCGACGAGGAACTGCTCGAGCAGTATCTCGCAGATGCGCCTACCTCTGCATTCGCTCCGGCCGTGCGCTCTGTGCCGACGATCGCGCAGATCAAGGCCGCCATTCGGCGGTGCACGGTCGCCTCGAAGCTTTATCCGGTGCTGTGCGGTTCGGCGTTCAAGAACAAGGGAGTGCAGCCGATGCTCGACGCGATCGTCGACTACCTGCCCTCGCCCCTGGACGCGGGCGGCGTCGACGGTCACCTGCCCGGCCGCGAGGACACACTCGTGCACCGCGAACCCCGGGAGGACGCGCCGTTCGCGGCGCTGGCGTTCAAGGTCGCGGCGCACCCGTACTTCGGCAAGCTCACCTACCTGCGGGTGTACTCGGGCCGCGTCGAAACCGGTGCCGCCGTGCTCAATTCGACGAAGGGAGGAAAGGAGCGGCTGGGCAAGCTGTTCCAGATGCACTCGAACATCGAGCGCCCGATCGGAGCGGCGGCGGCCGGTGACATCTGCGCGGTGATCGGCCTGAAGGACACCGCGACCGGCGACACCCTGTGCGACCCGCACGACCAGATCGTGCTGGAGTCGATGACGTTCCCCGATCCGGTGCTCGAGGTCTCGATCGAGCCGCGAACCAGGTCCGATCAGGAAAAGCTGAGCGAGGCGATCCAGCGCTTGGCGGACGAGGATCCGACGTTCTCGGTGCGGGTCGATGCCGAGACCGGGCAGACCGTCATCGGCGGCATGGGCGAGCTGCACCTGGAGATCCTGCTCGACCGGATGCGGCGCGAGTTCGGCGTCGCGGCGACCATCGGCGCGCCGCGGGTGTCCTACCGCGAGACCGTCACCGTCGCGGTGGACAGGTTCGAGTACACCCATCGCAAGCAGGTGGGCGGACGTGGACAGTTCGCGAAGGTGGTGCTCGCGGTGGAACCGTTCGCGGCCGACGACGGCGCGAGCTACGAATTCGAGAGTCGGGTGACCGGCGGCCGGGTGCCGAAGGAGTACCTGCCCGCGGTGGACGCCGGTGCGCAGGACGCGCTGCGCAGCGGTGTGCT
Source organism: Nocardia sp. NPDC050713 (assembly GCF_040654315.1). Classification (NCBI taxonomy): domain Bacteria; kingdom Bacillati; phylum Actinomycetota; class Actinomycetes; order Mycobacteriales; family Nocardiaceae; genus Nocardia; species Nocardia sp. NPDC050713. The sequence goes on from NZ_JBFAHS010000006.1 coordinate 295,049, forward strand.
GGCCGGGTATCCGGTGTTCGGCGTGCGCGTTGTGCTGCTCGATGGCGCTGCGCACGTGCAGGATTCGTCCGAACTCGCGTTCCGCACCGCGGCCGCGCAGGCGGTGCGGGAGGCGCTGGTGCGTGCCGGGCCCGCGCTGCTCGAGCCGGTCATGGCGGTCGAGGTGGTCACCCCGGAGGAGTACCTCGGCGAGGTCATCGGTGATCTGAACGCGCGACGCGGCCGGATCCAGACCGTGGCGCAGCGCGGCGGTGCGCGAGTGGTGCGGGCGCTGGCTCCGCTGACGGAGATGTTCGGCTACATCGGTGACCTACGGTCGCGGACGCAGGGCCGGGCGAACTACGCCATGGTGCTGGATTCCTACGCCGAAGTGCCCGCCGCGCTGGCGAACGCGATCATCGCGGGCAGGTGACCGGTGGACGGCGCCCATACATTAGGAACGGCGCCGTTCGCGGGTTCCGTTGCAACCAAACGCCTTACCGCGGGCTGCCCGCCCCCCGGCGTCTCCCACAACGCGGGTGA
>NZ_JBFAHS010000007.1:0-294970 GCF_040654315.1 Nocardia sp. NPDC050713
GTGGGCCTCTTGGTGTTTGTTTTGAGTGGGGGGGCTCGTTTTCGCTCCCCCGCTCTGGGCCCCCCCCCCCCCCCGCCCCTGGGGGGCCCCGGCGCCCCCGCGGTGGGGGGGGGCCCCCCCGCCGCTCGCGTTTCCGGGTGTGCCTGCGTCGCTGCGGAATTGGGGGTTGTCGCGAGCGGCGGAGTGCGAGCACCTTGGGAAGATGAAGATTCTTGTCACGGGAGCGACCGGCAACATCGGACGGATGGTAGTGGACCACCTGCTCGCGGGCGGCGCGACGGACGTGCGTGCGCTGTCGAACCATCCCGAGCGCGCGGCGTTCCCCGCGGGTGTCGAGGTCGCGCACGGTTATCTGCGGCGGCTGTCCTCGCTGCCCGCCGCCTTCGAGGGTGTCGACCGCATGTATCTCGCGCCGGTGCTGGAGACGGTGAACGAGGTGGTGGAGCTGGCGAAGGCGGCGGGCATCCGGCATATCGTGGATCTGTCGGGTGACGCGTCCACCGACTGGCAGCCCATCGCGAAGGCCGTCGAGGGTTCCGGCCTGGACTGGACCCACCTGTACGCCGGTGAGTTCACCGAGAACGCCACCATCTGGGCCGGACAGATCAAAGCCTCGGACGAGATCCGCGATCCGCACCCGGACGCCGCGAACGCGCCACTCACCATGGACGACATCGCCCGCGTCGCGGCGAAGGTGCTGCTCACCGAGGGGCACGCGGGCAAAACCTATGAGCTGACGGGCCCGGAGACGCTCACCAGGGCCGAGAAGATCCGCGCCATCGGCGCCGCCCTCGGACGGGACCTCACCGTCGTTCAGCTGCCACGTGACGAAGCCATCCGGCTGCTCGAACCGGATATGGGGGAGTACGCGCAGTGGTACGTCGACGGGATCGCGAGCATGGTCGAACACCCGCAACAGGCCACGACCGTGATCGCGGACCTCACCGGCGCACCGGCCACCACCTTCGCGCAGTGGGCGCGGGACAACGTCGACCTGTTCCGCTGAGCCGGGCGGCTCAGCCGCCGGTGGGCGGAAACCGCCGAAGCCGATCGGTTCTGCGGAGTGGCGGCAGCGCCACGTGGCGCTCCGGGTCTGTCGTGGTCGTATCCTGCGACGATGGCAGCGGAGTCGACGCCGGGAGCGCGTCCGTCGAGCGGATGGCGCGTGCTCGCTGTTGTCTGCGTCGTCGCGGTGGCGGCGGTCGGGTCCGTAACTCGACCGTTCGGCTGGGCCGCGACAGTGCTGGTGGTGGTCGTCGGCGTGGCCGTATTGATCCGGGCCATCCGTTCCCGGAGCTCGGTGCGGCCGAAGGACCCGCCGCTGCGCCGCGGCACCGCGATGTGGTCCGCGCTGCTGCTCGCGATCGCCGGATGGGAGGCGTATGCCTTTGTGCGCCAACCGGATTGGACTAAGCCCAGCGACCAGCATCCGACTCTCTCGACCCTGCTCGATCCGGGTCTGGAACAGGGCCCGCTGCGCTTCGCGGGCTGGCTGGTCTGGTTGGCCGTCGGCTGCTGGCTGGCGACGCGATGACCGAGCGCGCCATCGTCATCGCGGGTTTCGTCGCCCTCTTCGCGCTAGCCCTCGGCCTGACCGCGCTCGCTCATCTCCGCCGGGATCTGATCACCCCGCTGACCGAAGTGGCTGCCGCCGCCCTCGACCACCGCTCGGTGCGCATTCTCGCGGTGCTCTGCTGGGCGTGGCTCGGCTGGCACTTCCTCGCTCGCTGAACATCCCCGCCGACCTGACGTAGATCAGCTCGGGATGCCGTGCCCGGCGCGGCGCGCTGAACCTTCGGCCAAGCGGGGGCGCACAGGGATCGCACGCCGCGCATTGGTGGCGGCTGAGGCGTTCAAACGGTGGGCCCGACGGCTTCCACTGCGGCGAGGCCGACGGATTGCGTCCGGAGGAGATGTGGTCTCCTCCGGACGATCCGGACTATCGTGCGTCGAACGCCCGCGCGCGCAGCGAGCGTTCGATGCCCGCCTTGCCCTCGGAGACCAGGCGGCGCAGGGCGGGCGGGTGATTCCCGGCGAGGAACTTGTCCGCGACAGCGACCGCGTCGTCGGTGATCTCCCACGCCGGGTACAGGCCGACGACAACCGTCTGCGCGACCTCGCTGGAGCGCCGCTCCCACACCGCGGGGATCTCGGCGAAGTACCGCTCGACGAACGAGCCGAGCAGCTCGCCCTGACCGGCCGGTGCGAAGCCGCCGACGATCGCGCGGGCGGTGATGTTGGGCAGCGAGTCGTCGTCCATCACCCGGGTCCACGCCTGTTCCTTGACCTCGGCGATCGGCCGCGCGGTCGCCGCGGCCGCGGCCTGGCGCTTGCCCGCCGCGGTCGGGTCGTTGGCGAGCTCGCGGTCGATGGTCGGAGAAGCCGTGCCCTCGGCGTCGATCTCGCCCGCCGCGGCGAGCGCGCTGACCAGCCGCCAGCGCAGATCCGTGTCGACCACGAGTCCGCCGAGACCGACCGAGGCCGGATCGCCGTCGAGCAGTTCGCGCAGCACCTCGGTGTGCCAGGCCGACAGCCGCGCGCCGGTCAGCGCGTTGACGAAGGCGAGCTGGTGGTCCGAGCCAGGCTCGGCTTCGCGCGCCAATTCCAGCAGGCGGTCGGCGAATTCGGGCCAGCCCACCGAAGCCGCCCACGCGGGATCGGCGTAGCTGCCGATCGCGGTGTGCGCCTGCATGAGCAGCCGCTGCACCACGCCGATCTCGGTTTCCGCGCCGACGCCGCGCTGCACGAGCGCGACGAAATCGCGGGCCTTGAACTCGGCCTGCCTGGTCATCTCCCACGCGGCCGACCAGGCCAGCGTGCGGGGGAGCGGCTCGGCGATGTCGGCGATGCGGTTGACGAGCACGTCGAGCGAGTCGGCGTCCAGCCGCACCGAGCAGTAGGTCAGGTCGTCGTCGTTGACCAGCACGAACTTGCCGCGCGGTACGCCGACCAGCTCGGGCACCTCGGTGCGTTCGGCGGCATCGAGATCCAGCTCGACGCGATGGGTGCGGACCAGCTTGCCGTCCTGGTCGTCGTAGACGCCGACCGCGAGCCGGTGCACGCGCCGCTCGCCCGCGCCGGGGGCCGCGCCTTCCTGGACGACCGCGAAGGAACCGAACTTGCCGTCGGCGTCGACCTGGAAGTCGGGCCGCAGGATGTTGAGGCCGGTGGTCTTGAGCCACTGCGAGCCCCAGGTCGACAGGTCGCGGCCGGAAGACTTCTCCAGCGCGGTCAGCAAGTCGTCGAAAGTGGCGTTGCCGTAGGCGTGCTCGGCGAAGTAGTCGCGCAGACCCGCCAGGAACGGCTCCAGCCCGACGTAGGCCACCAACTGCTTGAGCACGCTCGCGCCCTTGGCGTAGGTGATGCCGTCGAAGTTGACCTCCACCGCGGCGAGGTCCGGGATGTCGGCCGCGATCGGGTGCGTCGACGGCAGTTGATCCTGCCGGTACGCCCAGGACTTCTCCACGTTGGCGAAGGTGGTCCAGGCGTTGGTGTACTCGGTGGCCTCGGACTGGCACAGCACCGAGGCGAAGGTGGCGAACGACTCGTTCAGCCACAGGTCGTCCCACCACTTCATGGTGACCAGGTCGCCGAACCACATGTGCGCCATCTCGTGCAGCACGGTCTCGGCGCGGCGCTCGTAGGACGCGCGGGTCACCTTGGAACGGAAGACGTAGTCCTCCAGGAAGGTCACCGCGCCCGCGTTCTCCATCGCGCCCGCGTTGAACTCCGGTACGAACAGCTGGTCGTATTTGCCGAAGGCGTAGGGCACGCCGAAGTTGGCGTGGTAGAAGCCGAAACCCTGCTTGGTCTCGGTGAAGAGGCGGTCGGCGTCCATGTGCTCGGCCAGCGACGCGCGGCAGTAGATGCCGAGCGGGATCGAGCCGTGCTCGTCGGTGTAGGTGTCGGTCCACTTCGCGTACGGGCCAGCGATCATGGCGACCAGGTAGGTGCTCATTCGCGGCGTGGTGGCGAAGGTGTGCACGGCGAGCCCGCCGGATTCCCGCTTGCCGCCCGCACCATTGGAGACGACTTCCCAGTCGGCGGGCGCGGTGGCGGTGATGTCGAAGGTGGCCTTCAGGTCCGGCTGGTCGAAGCAGGCGAACATGCGCTTGGCGTCGGCGGTTTCGAACTGCGAGTACAGGTAGACCTTGTCGTCCGTGGGATCGACGAACCGGTGCAAGCCCTCGCCGGTGTGCGAGTACACGCAGTCCGCCTCGACGACCAGTTCGTTGCGCTCGGCCAGGTTGTGCAAGGCGATGCCCTTGGCCTCGTCGTAGTCGGAGATGTCGAGCGGGGTGCCGTTGAGCACCGCCGAACGCACGCCGGCCGCGACGATGTCGATGAAAGTGCTCGCGCCCGGCGTCGCGGTGAAGGTCACGGTGGACTTCGAGCCGAACGTCTCGCCGACCGCGCCGTCGGTGCCGGTCGGCTGGTCGGTGAGATCGAGTTCGATGCGGTAGTTCTCGACGCTGACCGTGGCGGCGCGCTCGATCGCCTGGTCGCGGGTGAGATTCGGGGCAGACATGGAACTCCTTCGCTCTTCGACGAACACGGCACGGTGCGAGCTCGCGGCGGGATCGCCCACCGGGAGCGCGACAGCGTCCACAATGCCACCGGGCGGGACCGCCCGCGCGGAACTTTCTCGGCCAACCCTAGTGGGCACAGCCGGACGAAGTCGGTCCCTCGACTGCGCATGGCCGGGACGAATACCGACTGATGGGCGCATGCGGCCGCTAGCGAGACCAATGCACGCGGCCGCCGGGCGGAGGCGGCGGCAACGGGCCGGACGCGGCGCGGCGGTATCGTTCCTGTGCAGCGCAGACACACATCCACGGATTCGGAGGCTCCACGTTGAAGCATGTGCACGCCGGTAAGGTGCGCGACCTGTACGAGGACGGCGACACGTTGCTGCTGGTGGCCTCCGATCGGGTCTCGGTGTACGACGTGGTGCTGCCGACGCCGATCCCGGAGAAGGGCGCGCTGCTGACGCAGCTGTCGAACTGGTGGTTCCAGTTCTTCGCCGACGTGCCCAATCACGTGCTGTCCACCACCGACGTCCCCGCGGAGTTCGCGGGCCGCGGCGTGCGGGTCAAGCCGCTGAAGATGGTGCACGTGGAGTGCATCGCGCGCGGCTACCTCACCGGCTCGGGTCTGAAGGAGTACGAGCGCACCGGCACCGTGTCCGGCGTCGCGCTCCCGCCCGGCCTGCGCGACGGCGACAAGCTGCCCGAGCCGATCTTCACCCCCACCAGCAAGGCGTCCGAGGGTCACGACGAGCCGATCACCTTCGCCGACGTGGTGAACCAGGAGGGCCGCGAGGTCGCCGAGCAACTGCGCGATCGCACCCTCGACATCTACCTGCGCGGCGCCGAGCACGCCGCGAGCAAGGGCGTCATCATCGCCGACACGAAAGTCGAATTCGGCTGGGACGGTGACGTTCTCACCCTCGGCGACGAGGTGCTCACCTCCGACTCCTCGCGCTTCTGGCCCGCCGATCAGTGGGAGCCCGGCCACCCGCAGCCCTCCTTCGACAAGCAGTTCGTCCGGGACTGGTCCACCTCGACCGGCTGGGACAAGGAGCCTCCGGGTCCGGAGATTCCGGCCGACATCGTGGCGGCGACTCGCCGCAAGTATCAGGAGGCGTTCGAGCTCATCACCGGCGTGAAGTGGGCCTCGGCCTGAGTTCTGGCCAGGCTCCGCGTTTTCAGGGCCGAGCGTCGTCGGTCCGGTTCAGGTCTCGGTTTCCGCGCGCAGGTGTTCGGTGAGGCGGTCCAGGTAGGGCCGCTGCCCGCCGATCAGTTTGTCGTGAGCGGTCGCCAGATCGAACCATTCGGCGCGGTCGATCTCGGGGAAGGCGACGAGACGGCCGGAGTGCGGCGGCCATTCCATCTCGAAGGTGCCGGGGTCGAGTTGGGCGGGATCGAGGTCGCCCTCCACGGCCCACGCGACGAGCCGCTTGCGCCCGCTGCTGTACCGGACCTCGCCCAGCGGGATCCATTCTCCTTCCGGCGCGGGCAATCCCAGCTCTTCGGTGAATTCGCGGCGGGCAGCCAGCGCGGCGTCCTCGGTGTCCGGGTCGTATTCGCCTTTGGGGATCGACCAGGCCGCGTTGTCTTTGCGCGCCCAGAAGGGCCCGCCCATGTGGCCGAGCAGGACTTCGGGATCGCCCGACGTGGTGCGAAACAGGAGTACGCCCGCGCTGAATGTCGCTGTCACACCAGCAGTCTGCCGCGCCACTCGACCGGAGCGCCCGATGGTCGGAGGTCGTGTCGGCAGCGATGTGGTGCGGCTTGGACCGCCTATGGGAGGGTCGTGTGGCGCCGGTGCTCCCGGTGCGGTGCGGACCATTCACACGAGTGCCGCGAACCGCGCGCCTTGAACCGAGATCGGCCCGGGCGCAGTCGCGGGATACCGGCGCACAGAGTTGCTCAGCGCTGCGAGGCGGTCTCGCGGTGCAGCTGCGGGACTCCGACGCGCAGAGCACTCAGAGCCCGGTCAGCGTTTCGCGGCGGTCTCTTGGCGCAGTCGCGCCGCACGCAGCGTCAGATAATCCCGCTCCGGCACACTCGTGGTCCGGCGGGCCGCCGCAGTGTAGTGCGCGACGGCAACCGGATACTCACCCGCCATCTCGTGCAGGTGCCCGCGCACCGCGTCCAGCCGATGACCAGCACCCGCGAGCGGCTCCTCGAGGGTGTCGATCAGCGCCAGCCCCGCCGACGGACCGTGCACCATCGCGACCGCGACGGCTCGGTTCAGCGTGACCACCGGATTCGGCGCGATGCGTTCGAGCAGGTTGTACAGCGCCAGGATTCGCGGCCAGTCGGTGTCCTCCGCACGCGGCGCCTGCCCGTGCACGGCCGCGATCGCCGCCTGCACTTGGTAGGCGCCGGTGAGTCCATGCGACAGGGTGCCGGTGACCAGTCGCACGCCCTCGGTGATCATCGCTCGATCCCATCGACCTCGTTGCTGCTCGGCCAGCGGAATCAGCTCGCCGTGCGGACCGACGCGGGCGGCACGGCGAGCGTCGGTCAGCAGCATGAGCGCCAGCAGACCGGTGACCTCGACGTCGTCGGGCAGCAGCCGGTGCACGGCGCGGGTCAGCCGGATCGCCTCGCCGGAGAGGTCGGTTCGCTGCAATTCGGCGCCCGACGTAGTGGTGTGCCCTTCGTTGAAGATCAGATACAACACGTGCAGCACCGAGCCGAGTCGCTCTCGCCACTCGGCGGCATCGGGCCTGACGAATGGACGATCGAGCGCGGCGAGGCGCTTCTTGGCCCGCGCGATGCGCTGGGCCGTGGTCGGTTCCGGCAGCAGGAAGGCGCGCGCGATCTCCGTTGTGGTGAGTCCGCCGACCGCCCGCAGCGTCAACGCGATCGCACTCGCCGAGGACAACGCGGGGTGGCAGCACAGGAAGAACATCGCCAGGGTGTCGTCCCGGTCGACGGTCTCGGTGTCCGGCACCTCGCGCTCGAAAACAGTTGCCTCCCTGCGCCGCCGCGCCGCTTCGGCGCGCACCACGTCCGCCATCCTGCGCTGCGCGACCTGGACGAGCCAGCCGCGCGGATTGTCCGGCAGCCCCGCCGCGGGCCACTGGGTCGCGGCGGCGAGCAGGGCCTCCTGGACGGCGTCCTCGGCGGTGTCGAAGTCGCCGAAACGGCGCACCAGGACGCCGAGGACCTGGGGGGCCAGTTCGCGCAGCAGGGCCTCGGCGTCGGAGGACAGGGTCACAGCTCGGCGGCGGGAGCGCTCATCACCGCGCGCACTTCGATGTACTCGCCGATCGGCTTTCCGCCGGGGCCGGGCGCGGCCGAGGCCTGGGCGGCGATCTGCAACGCGCGTTCGGGGCTGTCCACGTCGACGAGCCAGTACCCCGCCAGGAATTCCTTGGTCTCGGGGAACGGGCCGTCGGTGATCACCGGGGCGGAGCGGCCGTCGGCGCTGACGATGCGCGCACTCTCCGGTCCCGCCAAGCCTTGCGCGTCGACCAGCTCGCCCGATTTCGCCAGTTCCTCGCCCAGCGCACGCTGAAAGTCGATGTGCGCCTCGAGGTCCTCCGGCTCCCACTCCGAGATCGGGGTGTCGCAGTAGGCGGCTTCGCTGTAGGTCTTGATCAGCATGTACTTCATGGTCGGCTCCTCGCGGATCGGCGCGCCCCTTCGGCGCTCTCGTAGGTAGGTCGGAGCGGGGCGCGCCTCTTCGACACATCGCTCACGCGAGGTTCAGTGATCTGGATCACAGTGACGTCGAGGTGTCTGCCAGGCGGTCGGGGTCGGCCGGCTCGCCCGCGGTGATCAGCTCCTTGATCCGGTCGGTCACGTCCCACACGTTGACGTTCATGCCCGCGAGCACGCGATTCTCCGAGTCCAACCAGAACGCGACGAACTCGCGCTGGTCCAGATCGCCGCGTACCACGACCCGCTCGTACCCGCCGGGCGCGGCGTAGCCGGTGTACTCCATGCCGAGGTCGTACTGATCGGTGAAGAAGTAGGGCAGCCGGTCGTAGGTCGCCGACTTGCCGAGCATGGTCGCCGCCGCGACCGCGGGCTGGTTGAGCGCGTTGGCCCAGTGCTCCACCCGGATGCGGCGGTCGAGCCGCGGATGCTGCTGTTCGGCGATGTCCCCCACGGCGACGATGTCCGGATCGCTGGTGACCAGGCTCGCGTCGACGAGCACGCCCTTGTCCACCTCGAGTCCCGCCTCGGCGGCGAGCTCGATATTCGGCTTGGCGCCGACCGCGACCAGCACCGCGTCGGCGGCGACGGTTGTCCCGTCGGCCAGCCGCAGCCCGTCGGCGATCGCCGTCGCGATCCCGTCGTGCGTGGTGATCTCCTCGACTTGGGCGCCGAGGCGTAGATCGACGCCGTGCGCCCGGTGCAGGTCGGCGAAGACCGCGCCCATCTCGGGTCCGAGCGCGCCGAGCAGCGGCTGTTCGGCGGTCTCCACGATGGTGACGTCCATCTCGGCGGCGCGGGCGGCCGCCGCGACCTCGAGACCGATCCAGCCCGCGCCGATGATCGCGAGCCGGTCGCTCTGGCCGAACAGGCCGATGAGGGTGTCGGAGTCCTCGATAGAGCGCAGCGTGTAGACGTTGGGGGTGTCGGCTCCGGGCAGCGACAACGTGCGCGGCGTGGATCCGGTGGCCAGCGCGAGTTTGTCGTAGGCGAGCGTGGAGCCGTCCGGCAGCGTGATCGTCTTGGCGTCCCGATCGATCGCGCTGACGGTCGTGCCGAGCAGCAGGTCCACATTGTGGTCGCGGTACCACTGCGCCGGATTCACGGTGAAGTCCGCGAGCTGCTTCTTGCCGAACAGATGTTCCTTGGACAGCGGCGGTCGTTCGTACGGCAGGTGCTCCTCGGCGCTGACCAGGGTGATCTTCCCGTCGAAGTCGTTGTCGCGCAAGGCTTCCGCCAGCTTGGCCGCGGCAAGTCCACCGCCCACGATCACGAAACGCCGCTCCGAGGTCATTTGCGGACTCCTTCTCGGGAGGAAACGCGTGCCCAGTCGAGCCTACTGTCGGCGGGTGTTCCGCAACGCCGTATCCGGACATCGGTTCGGGGCGGGAACGAATCGTCCGGCGGCGTGGTTGGTTCCGGATGACGGCGCTCGCGCGCCGCGCTTCTTGCATGCGATCGAGAGGAACGACCCGTGACCGACACGGCCGAGAAGAACGTCGCCGATTTCTGGTTCGACCCGCTGTGCCCTTGGTGTTGGATCACTTCCCGCTGGATCTTGGAGGTCGAGCAGGTCCGCGACATCGAGGCGCGCTTCCACGTGATGAGCCTCGCGGTGCTGAACGAGGGCCGCGATCTGCCCGAGCAGTACCGCGAACTGATGAACAGCGGTTGGGGTCCGGTGCGCGTCGCCATCGCCGCCGCCAAGGACCACGGCGACAAGGTGCTCGCCCCGCTCTACACCGCGATGGGCAGCCGCATCCACGATCGCAAGGCCGAATACGAGCGGCCGACCATGCAGGAGAGCCTGGCCGCGGTGATCGCCGACGCGCTCGCCGAGGTGGGCCTGCCCGCGGAGCTCGCGAAGGCCGCCGAGAGCACCGAGTACGACGAGGCGCTGCGCAAGAGCCATCACGAGGGCATGGACAAGGTTGGCCAGGACGTCGGCACCCCGACCATCCACGTCAACGGAGTGGCGTTCTTCGGTCCAGTGCTCTCGCGCATTCCGCGCGGCGAGGACGCGGGCAAGGTCTGGGACGGCGTCGTCGCGCTGGCCTCCTACCCGCACTTCTTCGAACTCAAGCGGACCAGGACCGAGGACCCGGTCTTCGACTGAACGCGAAACCGGGCGCCGCGCGTTCGCGGCGCCCGGCTCGTCGGCTCAGGGCACCGGCTTCGGCGGCAGACTCGGCACCTCGCCGTACGGGCCATACGGCACGGCGCCCATCGGCGGCTGCGGGCTCGGGCGCAGGAAGAGCTTTCCGTGCCTGCTGCGGTCGCGCAGCGCCCACATCCGCCAGGTCAGCACCGGGTGCGAGGACAGGGCGTTGACGAACCAGACGAACCCGCCCTTCTCGGTCGCGGCGCGGTCGGCCATCTCGTCGAAGCCGACGAGGGTGTTCATGTACTTGCCCGCCGCCAGCGTGCCCATGGCCGCGGCCGCGCCGGTGTGCCGGTTGCAGTAGCCGTGGTTGTCGGCGGTGTACTCCTGCGAACGGATCAGCGAACTGCCCAGGATCGGCAGAAACGGCACGAGGAACATGCCCAGCTGTCGCCAGTACGAGGTGTGTCCGGCGGCGATGTGGCCGACCTCGTGGCCGATGATGAACGCGAGCGCGTCGGGTTCGCGTGCCTTGCCGCCGATTTCGAACAGGTCGCTGTAGACGACGACGAAGCGCCGGAAGCCGTGCCCGGAGGCGAAGGCGTTGATCTGGCCGTTGCCGAGCACCACATAGGCGTCGGGTACCTTCGCCATACCCAACCGGGCCGCCGCCTCGACCACCATCTGATAGCCCTCGGGGAACTGCGTCGGCGACATCTTCACGCCGTTCACCCGCTGCGACGCGTAGTTGATACCGCGCCCCACCCAGACCAGGATCGGCGCGAAGACGAGCAACAGCAGATAGTCGCTCGGCACCGCGCCGTCGGCGAGCACCACGACGAGCATGACGATGGCGATCAGGTAGGCGACCGTCGTGCACACCACCACCAGGACGAGCAGCGGGATCTCCCAGCTGTGCCTGGCGGGCATCCCGAACGGGGAGAGGCCGCGCGGCATGTTCTTCGGCGGTACGGGGGGTGGTGCGCCGTAGGGCGTCATCGGACCGGCGCCGTAGGGGGACGTGGGCTGAGCGCCGTAGGGCGAGGTGGATCCAGTGCCGGGAGGCGGCGTCGGCTGGGCGCCGTGAGGCGACGTGGATCCAGCGCCGTAGGGCGAGGTGGATCCAGTGCCGGGAGGCGGCGTCGTTGGGGTGCCGTGAGGCGACGTGGATCCAGCGCCGTAGGGCGAGGTGGATCCGGCGCCGGGAGGCGGCGTCGGCTGGGCGCCGTAAGGCGACGTGGACCCAGCGCCGTAGGGCGAGGTGGCCCCGGCGTCGTGAGGGGGTGTGGATCCAGCGTCGTAGGGTGACGTGGGTTCAGTGCTGTAAGGCTTCGAAGTCTCGGTGCCGTAGGCCGGTTGGGCGCCGGTGTGCTGTGGTATCGCCGAGCCGGGCTGCGGCGGTTGCTGTTCCTGCCCCCACCCGCTCGGCGGCGCGTACGGGGATTCCGGCTGGTCGGCTCGGTCCGGCGGCGTCGGTTCGTGCGGCTGCATGGAATGCACTCTATTCATCGGTAGGGGCGGGGTTCTCGCGTCCGAGGGCCAGCGCCGCTGTGCTGTCGGACACTCGCTGGTCAGTGCCCGCGGGCACGCCTCGTGTCAGCAGATTCGCGCCGGACGGCGCTGGTGTTGATGGCGGACGGTGCCCACCCGGATCGGCTGTCGCGCGGCCTGACAGAATCGCAGCCATGCGCGTATACCTGGGTGCCGACCATGCCGGTTTCGAACTGAAGAATCACGTCAAGGCCCATCTCCAGCAGGCGGGCCACGAGGTCGTCGACTGCGGCGCCCTCGAGTACGACGCCCTGGACGACTACCCCGCCTTCTGCATCGAAGCGGCTCGTCGCACCGTCGCCGATCCGGGCAGCCTCGGCCTGGTCTTCGGCGGCAGCGGCAACGGCGAGCAGATCGCCGCGAACAAGGTGCCCGGCGCCCGCTGCGCCCTCGCCTGGAGCGTGGAGACCGCGAAGCTGGCCCGCGAGCACAACAACGCGCAGCTGATCGGCATCGGCGGCCGCATGCACTCCACCGAGGAGGCGCTGGCCATCGTCGACGCGTTCGTCTCCCAGCCGTGGTCCGAGGAGGAGCGCCACCAGCGCCGCATCGACATCCTGGCCGAGTACGAGAAGACCGGTGTCGCTCCCGCCGTCCCGGCGTACTGAGGTCACGTCGACGAATGCCTGAAGGGCACACGCTGCACCGCCTGGCGAACCAGCATCAGCAAGCCTTCGCCGGCGGTGTGGTGCGGGTGTCGAGTCCGCAGGGCCGGTTCGCCGACGGCGCCGCGCTGGTGGACGGACAGCGACTCGTGCGCTCGGAGGCGCACGGCAAACACCTGCTGCATCACTACGAATCGGGCCTCGCGGTGCACGTGCATCTCGGGCTCTACGGCAAGTTCTACGACTCGGAACCACCAATGGGCGTGCCCGTCGGGCAGGTCAGGATGCGGATGGTCGGCGACGACTTCGGCACGGATCTGCGCGGTCCCGCGGCCTGCGAGGTGCTGCTGCCGCCGGAGGTCGAGGCGCTGACCGACCGCCTCGGCGCCGACCCGCTGCGTCCCGACGCCGATCCGGACCGCGCCTTCGCGCGAATCCGCCGTTCCCGCAGGCCGATCGGCGCGCTGCTGATGGACCAGAGCGTGATCGCCGGTGTCGGCAACGTCTACCGCGCCGAAGTGCTCTTCCGGCACGGTATTTCGCCCTACCGTCCCGGCGTCGACCTGAGTGCCGAAGAGTGGAGCGCCCTTTGGTCGGATCTGGTCGAGCTGATGCCCGTGGGCGTGGCGACCGGACGTATGCACGTCGTCCGTCCCGAGCACGATCACGGCGAACCGTCCTACGCCCCCGACCGTCCGCGCACCTACGTCTACCGCCGCCTCGGCTCGGATTGCCGGGTGTGTGCCGAGCCGGTTGCTCACGCGGTGCTGGAAGGTCGCAACCTCTTCTGGTGTCCCACCTGCCAGCCGAGCTGAACTCCTTCGGCAGCGTCACCCCCGCCCGCGGACGCGGTTTGCGGGGGTTCAGCCGGCGACGGCCGCGTCTATCTCCGGTTCGTCGGAATCGGAGAACGCGAACCGTCGCCCGCCCGCCGTCTTGGCCGAGTACATCGCCCGATCGGCGCGCCGCAGCAGATCGGTGAAGTCGCACGGGGCGCCCGGCGGGTTGTAGGCGGTGCCCACACTCGCCGAGACCGGCACCGGACCCGCCGACGACCACACCGGGTCGCGCAGCGCTCCCACGATGCGGTTGGCGATCTCGGTGAGGGTCTTGCCGTCCCGGTTCACCGCCAGCACGAACTCGTCACCGCCGTACCGGCAGATCACCGTGTCGGGCGGGCAGACCTCACGCAGCCGGTTGGCCAGTTCGACGAGCACCTCGTCGCCGACCGCGTGCCCGTATCCGTCGTTGATCTGCTTGAACCGGTCCAGGTCGATGAGCAGCAGCCCCACGCAGCTGTTCGGGTCGGTGGCCATGCGGCGCACCTGGTCCTGGAGCAAGGTCCGGTTGGCCAGGTCGGTCAGCGCGTCGTGGGTGGCCTCGTGGCGGAGCCGATGCTGGAGGGCGGCGATCTCCTGCACCCGCAGCGACACCTTGGCCGAAAGACTTTGCTCCTGCTGGGCCAGCGCTCGCTCCTGCAGGGCCTGGGCGTAGCTGTCGATGGCCTGGCTGGCCACGAACGGCCAGCGGGTCGCCACCAACGAGCCCGGCCTGCCGGAGGGGAAGCCGAGCAGCCAGCGACTGGCCTGCGCGAGCATCCTGGTCCGCTCGAACGGCGGCTCGGCGAGGCGAGCGCCCAGCATCCGCGCCTCCGGCACCGGGAAGGGCTCGTGCCTGGCCAGATACAGCAGCCGTTCGACCAGCTCGATCAGAACAGGTTCCAGCTGATGCGGCGTCGTGTGCGAGCCGGGTTCGGAGCACACGGCCCGTGCCCAGGCGCGACACATCGCGGCGACTGGCGGTTCGATGTCGGTCGCCATCGCATTCACCGACCGTGGGCAACGTCGGTACCCGGGTGCCCTGTGCGCACACAGGTGCCGGCCTCACCCCGATCACTACTGCTACGCGGTTGTGTCCACCTCGCTCGGCGCACGCTCACCGCCCCCTTTCCAGATACCCCCGTCCGGCAAAAAGGATCCTAGCAAGCCACTCGGCACTGAAAAACGGCGTTTTACAACGAGTTTTCGATGCCTCGCGAATGGCGATCGGATGTGTGATCGTTCCAGCGGCGCGGATGTTACACATGAGTTTTCGTTCGCTGGAGAGTCGCGGGTCGACGCGCCGGGAGTGTGCTGAAACGGGGGTCCTGCTCGAAGGGGCGTAGGCCAACGCGTCGGCGGGCCCGGGGACACCGGTTCCGGCCCGAATCCGGCGGCACGGTGGGCTCCACATGGAGCGGATCGAGGCTCGGCGCGGGACGCTGCAACTCGAGAGCTGGGATCGCACATACGGTCCATACGTCACGCAGAGGCGGTGCCTGTGTGTCGCGTGCGAAAGCTGTGTGCGACTTGTTCGGCCACCCACGCGCGGTGATCAGGGGCGACGGCCGATGGCGCAGCGCGTGTACGGGGGCGATTGGCGTTTCCCGAACCGGATTCGGTACAGTGCGTGGTGCACACGACATCGTGGCGATCCCATCGATGTCGTATGCCTGCGGGTGTAGTTCAATGGTAGAACCTCAGCCTTCCAAGCTGATGGTGCGGGTTCGATTCCCGTCACCCGCTCAACGCAAGATTCATACTCGTCGGCGGCCCCCGCCACCGCGAGGCCTCGGGGTGTAGCGCAGCTTGGTAGCGCATCCGCTTTGGGAGCGGAGGGTCGCAGGTTCAAATCCTGTCACCCCGACCAGTTTTCGACCTCCCGGCCCGATCGGGATCGGTACCCTGATCGCCGTGGTGGATGCGATGGGGCACGGCCCCACCCAGTTTCAGAAGCCCTGGCCGCCCGACGCGACCCCGGGGATCGTGACGGAGAGCGGGCGGGTCTTCCATCGTGGCGTCGATTGTCCCGGATATCGGCAGGGTGTCGAGAACTCGCGTCGACTCGGCAGACGGATCGCGCCGGTCGAACAGGTGACCTCGGTCGAGGCGCGTCGTCGTGGCAAGGGCGTGTGCAACAAGTGCTGGGCGTAGGGGATTCCTCTCCGGACGGGGCGGGCCGGGTGGGTCGGCGCGTCTCGACCGGAGAGGAATCCCGGGCATCCCGAGTCCCGTTGGGGGAGAGGGGACTCGGGTGCTGTCGGGATGCGGGGTGTCGAGTGTCGGCACATGGCATCTACCTCCTTTCGAACGGGCTATGGGTGGGTCAGCTGTAGAGCCTGGTGAGGAAGGCGTTCATGTTGTCGCGGACCCGGTCGATCTTTTCCTCGAGCGTGAGGTCCTCGCGATAGCGGCTGCCGAGGGCGGGGCGCTTCTTGCCGCGCGCGTACAGCGAGCAGGCCAGATCGGTGCACATGTAGGTGCCGATCGAGTTGCCGCGGCGACCGGAATCGCCCGCCTTGTGCGCGGTCATCAGGACCACGTCACCGCCGGTGTGCGTGGTCAGACAGAGCGCGCACAGCTGCGGCTTGCCGGTCCCGCCGGTCTCGTAGCGCAACGCGACCCCGACCAGCCGTTCGTCCTGTGGCACCACGAGGTAGCAGCGGCCCGGCAGCGACGGATCTCCCCAGCCGAGGAAATCCAGATCGTCCCATGGCCGCTCCGCGAGGTCGCGTGGCACGGTCAGCCGCTTGGCGTCTCCCTTGGAACAGTTGACGAACGACGACCTGATATCGCGTTCGGTGACAGGTTTCATGACAGTGTCGACTCCTTCCGGTCGATGGTGGACAAACCGACGCGACGTTACGGACCCCGCCACCGTGGAACAACGGATTTTTGCGTCCACGGCCGCTGCTGACGCGCGCAGTCGACCGACCGGACTCGGCTTCGACGTCCCGAGCTGAGGCTCCGCGCGACCGGAAATTAGAAGGCTGGGACGGGGTTTGCTGGGAGGCGGACTTGTCAGCGCATCCACCGTCAGCGGATGGCGGCCAAGCGGGTGAGATGGGTGGCGAGTGCGGGGTCGGTGACCGGTGCCAGGGTCAGATCGGTGGTGGTCGTCAGTAGGTAGCGTCCGTCGTCGGTGAAGTCCAGCCACGTGCGGTGGCGGGTCGGCGGTGACATCGGGTCTTCCGGTGCGACGGTGACGGTGATGAAGCCGCGCGCGTCGATCGGCCGGTGCAGGGTCTCGCGGAGCGCGGCGGCGCGCAGCGCGGCCTCGGATTGCTGCTGCCAGAGGTGGGGATCTTCGTGCAGGACGGCCTCGCGTGGTTCACGCATCGGCGCGAGGCGGCCGGGGGGAGCCGAGCCCATGGCGGCCACCAGGTGATGGGCGACTTTCTTTGCGTGGCAGGCGATCACGCTGACGTCGCAGGGCCCCGCGACGATCACCGTTCCCCACACGAGGTGGGTGGCGCCGAAGGCGAGGATGGGCTCGTCGGCGCGCCCGTCCTGGACGTAGCGGTCGCCGGAGACCGTGATGGTGGTGACGTCACCGCGGGCGCAGAGGGTGAGCGCGCCGGTCAGGTCGGGATCCGCGTTGCGGGGGAAGCGTTTGGCGAGTTTCAGCTTGTCCCAGTCGTTTTCACTGCGGACAGTGCCGCGGTGGGCCATGTTGATCGGGTAGGGGCGGCGATCGAGGCCGGTTTCGACCGACCACACGTAGGTGAACTCGTCCGGCGTGAAGACCCACTTCACCGCGCGCCCTCGCCGCTCGGTTCGGGTGTGCCGAAGACGGGCACCGCGTCGCCGGAGGCGACGAGGGTGGAGTTGTAGCCGAAGGTCAGCGTGTCCTGCGCGTCGGCGAGCGCCTCGGCGGCGGCGATGTCGTGTGCCATCTTGCGCGGACCGCCCTCGATCGCCTCGAGCACCGGGTCCAGATTCGGCACGTAGGGTTCGGGCGGCGGCGGAATGGCATCGCGGATCGCTTGGGCCGCAGTCGAGTTCGATTCCATCAACCGGTGCAGTTCGGCGCAGACGTCGCGCACGGTCGCGCCCGCGCGGAGGAAACGCTCGGTCGATTCGCGCGCGGCCGTCGCCGCTTCGCCGTGCCATTCCGCGAACTCGCGGCGCACCGCGGCCGCGAACGCCGCGAACAACTCGTCGAGCGCCTCGGCTCCGGCCTGCCAGCCCTCGGCGATGCGGCCCAGCTCGGCGGGACGCAACGCCTCGTGCACGAGTTCCCAGATCTCACGGTGGGTGTAGGCGTCGAAGGATTCCCGATCGGTGACGTACGGCGGGTCGGTCGCCGCGTCGACGGCGTCGGGCGCGCTGGTCACGCGCCCTCGTCCAGGCGGTCGGCGGCCAGTTCCAGCGCCGCGCGCTGGGCGGCGTCGGCCTCGGACACCAACTGCCCGGCCGCCAGATATCCGGCCTTGTAGCGCAGGGCCGCTTCTTGTAGCGCGGTCAGCGTGTCCGCGAATTCCTGCCCTTTGGCCGCGAATCCGCGGGTCAGCGCGACTCCTGAGGGCAGATCGGGAAAACCGCTCACCTCGCCGAGATCGGTGCCGCGCAGCTGGCGCAATCCGTCGATGAGCGCGTCGCAGGCAGACGCCAGTCGCAGCGCCGTCTGTTCCGACATGCGCAGCTCACCGGTCAGCGCGGCATCGAACACTCCGGCGGCCCGTGCCTGTTCCGGTTGCACTGGAATCGG
This sequence comes from Nocardia sp. NPDC050713, assembly GCF_040654315.1. Lineage (NCBI taxonomy): Bacteria > Bacillati > Actinomycetota > Actinomycetes > Mycobacteriales > Nocardiaceae > Nocardia > Nocardia sp. NPDC050713. The sequence continues at coordinate 17,961 of NZ_JBFAHS010000007.1, forward strand.
CCCCCTCGCTCTCCCTCGGCACGACGGTCGTGAGCAAGGCAGCCTATCAGCGCTCGAGCGCGCCTTTCCGGTGAATCGTGCACGGTTCGTGGATCGCACAGCGTCGTCGGTGAGGGCTTGTGCTCCGATCCGAACACTGTCCTCGGACCGGTATCTGTGCCACGATCGGCACATGCCGTATGTGGCCGACCCACGCGTCGACGCCTACATCGACGCCCTGCCCGCGTGGCAGCAGGCGATCTGCCGCGAGGTTCGCGACCTGGTGCACGCCGCCGACCCCGAGGTCGAGGAGACCATCAAGCGCACCGTCCAGCCGTACTTCGTGCTCGACGGCAATATCTGCGCGCTGCTCGCCGCGAAGACGCACGTCAACGTGTTCCTCTACGACGGAGGCATCGTCCCCGACCCCGAGGGCATCATCACCGGCGGGCACGACAACAAGACCGCGCGCACCGTGGCCATTCGCGAGGGCGAGACCGTCAATGCCCGCGCCCTTTCGGCCATGTTCCGCCAGATCATCGCCGACAACCGCGCGGGCGGATGGCGAAAACTGAAGGGGCGCTGATTTTCAGCTGGCCGCTGCTTCCGGCTCGACCGGGATCGGCGCTTGGCCGCGGGCGGCGCGGGCGATGCGCTCGGCGCGGGCGGCGAGCATCGGCAGCCTGGCGTCGCCGACCGACATGGCGTGGTTGCCGAGACGATTGGTGACGAAGGCGACGGAGAGGCCGAGTTCGGGGAACGCGATGCCGCCCGATCCGCCGATCCCGAAGTGCCCCAACGCCCTTCGGGTGATGCGCGGACCGACGATGGCGCGGTGGTAGCCGAGCGCGAAGTGCGGCGCCGCGCCGAGCACGTAGTCGAAGCGGCCGTTGGGCGGCATCTCCGCGATGCGCCGGGTCGTCTCGGCGCGCAGCAGTCGGCGGCCGCTCACCATGCCGTCGTTGGCGATCGCGCCGTACATCTTGGCCAGCGCGCGGGCGGTGAACACCCCGTTCCAGCCGGGCATCATCGCGTCGTAGGGCCGGGTGCCGATCGACATGTCGGCCCAGCCGTCGTAGACCGCGCCGCGGGCGGCATACACCAGTTGCAGCGGTGCGAAGGGCGCGATCAGCCGGTCGATCGGAACCCTGGCGACGCCGATCCGCGGTGACAGCGTCGCCAGCCGGTGCCGCTCGTGTTGCGGAACGCCGTAGAAGAAGTCGCGCTCGCCTAGCGGTTCGGCGAGTTCGGAGCGGACCAGATCGGTGAAGTCGCGACCGGTCGCGCGCTGGGCGATCTCGGCCACCAGGGTGCCGAAGGTGATGGCGTGGTAACCGGATGCGCGTAGCCGCAACGGATCCGGCGCGGACGCGGCCATCGCGGCGGAGACCGCGTCGTGGTCCAGGAAGTCGTGCGGGTCGGGCAGCAAGCCGCGGATGCGCTGGAGACCCGCGCGGTGGTTCAGTACATCGCGCAGGGTGATGTCCGCCTTGCCGTTGGCGGCGAAATCCGACCAGTAGTCGGCGACCGGGGCGTCGACGTCGAGCAGTCCGCGATCGATGAGCCGATGGGCGACGGTGGCCGCCACACCCTTGCCGGTCGAGTACGACAGCGCCATGGAGTCCGCGCGCCACGGCCGGTCGCGGTCCGCCCAGCCCGCCCACACATCGAGCACCGGTTTGCCGTTCAGATAGACCGCGAGCGCGCCGCCGCCCTGGCTCTTGCGACGGAACATGCCGAAGAACTTCGAGGCCAGCCCGGTGAAGCGGTCGTCGATCAGCATCGTCCGGGTGTCGGACTCTCGAGCCTGCCCGTTGTCGAGGGGTGCAGTCATGGTCAGACTCCTTTGTCTGTCGGCTGCGCGCGGCCGAACCGCGCAGGCGGGCTGCTTACTCTTGCAAGCGCCCTGCTAGCAGACTGTAACGGCCGTCACGATCCGTCCGCAACGGTCGTTCCCACTGGGTGGGGAGTACCCAGCGTCAACCTTTCGATGCCTCAGCACTTCTCACTCCGGGCACGCGGCGGCGCGAGAACCCCCACGACCTGCGCCGATCGTCGGATGCCGCCCAGCTGCCAAGCGACTATCGGCGTCGAAGCCGGGACGCGAAGGGCCATCGAGCCGCTCTGAAAGTCCTCTGGACGCCGTCCGCCCCCGATCGCGTACAGCGGTCGAGAACGAAGGTCGGCACGCCGGTAACGCCCCGAGTTCACGGTGAACTCCTCCGGCCTCGACCGGGCTCCCTGCCGCCCCGAGCCTTCTCAATACAAAGACGCCACCGACCGGCACGCCACCGACCGGCGCGGCATCGACCGGCGCGGCATCGACCGGCGCGGCATCGACCGGCACGCCACCGACCGGCACGCCACCGACCGGCGCGGCATCGACGAGCGTGGTGCCGAGGCGCGCTGCACCGGCCAGCGCCGCGCGGATTAGCGCGGCACCCGATTGGCGCGACATGACCATCGCGGCGCGGATTAGCGCGGCGCGGATTTGCGCGGCACCGACGAGGACGGCACCCGGCCAGCGTGGTGCCGACAAGCGTGGTGCCGAGGAGCGTGGCGTCGACAGGCGGGGCACCGGCCAGCGCGGTACCGATGAGCGCGGCATTTGCCAGCGCGGCGTCGACCAGCGCGGCGCGGATTTGCGCGACACCCGATTAGCGCGACACCGAGGAGAACGGCCTCCGGACAGCGTGGCGTCGACCAGCGTGGCGTCGACCGGTATGGCGTCGACCGGGCGCGGCCTCGACCAGCGGGGCATCGACCGCGCAGCATCGACCGGCTCTGTACCGGCCAGCGCGGGGCGGATTAGCGCGGCACCGACGAGGACGGCGCCCGGCCAGCATGGTGCCGATGAGCATGGCATCGACCGGCGGGGCACCGGCCAGCGCGGTATCGATGAGCGCGCCGGCGACCGGCTCGGTACCGGCCAGCGCGGCGCCGACCGGCGGCGTACCGGCTAGCGCGGCATCGACCGGCGGGACACCGGGGCGCGGCATCGAAGAGCGCGGCGCCGACCGGCACGGCACCGGCCAGGATGGCGCCGACCTGCGCGGCACCGGCCAGCATGGCACCGACCGGCGCGGCGCCGACCGCAAGATCAGGGGATCCGTACCCGTTGTCCTGGGTTCGGCCCGCGCGTCGTCGGTGAACTCTCGCCAGCGTCCAGCAGGTGATCGCGGGGTCGATTGGCGCGCCTGCGGCCTGGCGGACCGACGTGGCGGCATCCAGCAGTTGCGCTTCCTTCCGCTGCGCACGCCGTCCGACGGCCTCGACGAGGCGATGCTGCCCAACGCTGCGCCCGCGGGACCGGGTCGGCTCGGTCGTGCGCACGGTCGAGCCGACCAAGCCGCCGGAGGTCTTCTACGAGGTCACCGGGTGGAGCCGTTCACGGCGCCGGGCACCGCCGTTCACAGGCGCGGGTCGACGGGCTCCGATTCGAGGGCCAGCACCGCGAACACCGCCTCGTGCACCCGCCACAGCGGCTCGCCCGCGACGAACCGGTCCAGCGCCTCCAATCCGAGCGCGTACTCGCGCAGCGCCATCGACCGCTTGCGCCCGAGACCGCGGGTGCGCAGGCGGTGAAGGTTGGGCTCGCGCAGGTACTCCGGGCCGTAGATGATCCGAAGGTACTCGGGTCCACGGCATTTCACGCCCGGCTGAACCAGGCGGGCCGACTCGTCTCGGTTCGGAGTGCTGGCCGTGTCCGAAGTGTCCGGTGCCGAACCGCTTCCCTCGGGACCACGCTCATCGTCGGTACCGGGACGGTCGACCGACCGGCTTCGGACGAGGGAACCGAGCGGCTTCACGACCATGCCTTCGCCGCCCGCGATGGTGAGTTCGGTCCACCACGCCGTCGCGGCCGCTTCGCTGTCGGCATCGGCGAGATCCACCACTATCCGGCGCGTCGGCGTGAACAGTTCCGGATCGGCGGCGACCAGGCGATCGATCACCGCCAGGTGCCAGGCGTGGTCGCGGGTGGCGTGGTTGACGCCCTCGGTGGCGAGCAGTTGGAACGGCGCGAGACGCAGCCCGGCAAGACCGTCGGTCGTCCAGCAGTAGCGGCCGTAGGCGGTGGTGAAGGCCGCGGCGTCCGCGCGCCGCGCCGCGGTGCGCTCGGCCAGCTGGGTGACGTCCTGGCCGCGCGTGGCGACCGCCGCCAGCACCGCCGCGGTGTCGTCCAGCGCGGCCTTCGCCGCGGCGCCGACGGCCGCGTACTGGTTGCGCAGCAGGCCGACGGCCTTCGCCGACCACGGCAGCAGCTCCGTGTCCAGCAGCAGCCACTCGCTGCGTAGTTCCTCGAACAGACCCGCGGTCTCGGCCGCCGCGCGGACTCGCGCGAGCAATGTCTCGGTCTGGGCGGGGTCGTCGAAGAACGGGCGCCCGGTGCGCGTGTAGATCGCGCCCGTGCCGTCGTCCTCGACGCCGAAACGGTCCCGCGCGACCGCCGCCGAGCGGGTCACCAGGACGACGGCTCGCGAGCCCATGTGCTTCTCCTCGCACACGACCCGGTCCACCCCTTCGCCCCGGTAGTAGGCGAATGCCTCGGCCGGGTGCTCGAGGTAGCCGTCGAGCGACGAGGTCGCACACGGCGCCATCGTCGGAGGCAGGTACACCAGCCAGCGCGGATCGATCGCGAAGCGGCTCATCACCTCCAGGGCAGCCCCGGCGTTCTCCTCCTGCACGCCGACGCGGCCGTGGTGGCGGGTGTGCACCACACGGCGTCCCAGCACGTCGTCTAGATCCAGCACGCCCGGATCGCGGTGCACCACGGCCGCGGTGGTGTCGGTCGTGGTGGCTACGGCAGGCGCGAGCGGGCGTACCGGCTCGTACCAAACCTGTTCGGCAGGAACGGATACCGGCTCGCGCTCGGGGTAGCGCAGCGCCGTGAGGCGACCGCCGAACACCACGCCGGTGTCCAGGCAGAGCGTGTTGTTCACCCACCGCAGCTCGGTCACCGGGGTGTGGCCGTACAGCACGGTGGCCCGGCCGCGGTAGTCCGAGGCCCACGGGTAGCGCACCGGCAGACCGTATTCGTCCGTCTCGCCAGTCGATTCGCCGTACATGGCGAACGCGCGGACCCGGCCGGACGCGCGGCCGTGGTACTCCTCCTTCAGCCCGGCGTGCGCTACGACGAGGTTGCCACCGTCGAGCACGTAATGACTGATCAGTCCGCGGCAGAAGTCGAGCGTCGCCTTGCGAAAATCCTCGTCCTCCGCCTCGAGCTGGCTCAGCGATTCGGCAAGGCCGTGCCCGATCCTGACCTTCTTGCCGTCCAGCGCGCGAACAAGCTTGTGTTCGTGATTTCCGGTGACACACAGCGCCGTTCCCGCGGCGACCATACCCATCACCAGCCGCAGCACGCCCGGGGTATCCGGGCCGCGGTCGACCAGGTCGCCGACGAACACCGCGGTGCGCCCGCGCGGATGACGCGCGCCGACCGCACGCCCGGCCTCGTCACGCTCCAGCGCGTACCCGAGCTCGCCGAGCAGCGTCTCCAGTTCGGCGCGGCAGCCGTGCACGTCGCCGATCACGTCGAACGGTCCGGTGAGTTCGCGCTTGTCGTTCCACGCCTTCTCGTCGACGAGGGTCGCGCCCTCGATCTCCTCTGTCCCGCGCAACACGTACACCTTGCGGAAACCCTCGCGCTCCAGTCCGCGCAGGCCGCGGCGCAGCTCCCGCTGCTGGCGATGCACCACGTGCGCGGCGAGATGCGAACGGTCGGGACGCAGCGCATTGCGTTGCAGGCACACCGCATCCGGCACGTCGAGCACGATGGCGACCGGTAGCACGTCGTTGGCGCGCGCCACCGCGACCAGTTCCTGACGCGCCCGCGGCTGCACATTCGTCGCGTCGATCACCGTGCGCAAGCCGCGGCGCAGCCGGATGCCCGCGATGTGGTGCAGCAGCGCGAAGGCGTCCGGTGTGGCCGACTGGTCGTTCTCGTCGTCGCTGACGATGCCGCGGCAGGCATCGGAGGAGACCACGGCCGTGGCCGGAAAGTGCTTGCGCGCGAAGGTCGACTTGCCCGAGCCGGTGCTGCCGATGAGCACGACGAGCGAGAGTTCAGGGATGGACAGTTCGGTCATCGTACGGCTCCTTTCGTGTCTTCACCGGTGGGCCGGGGTCCGTCGGCCCTGGTGAACAGCGCCAGCTGTGTGGGCGCACCGAGCTCGGGGTGCTCGGCGCCCACGGGGCGCAGCTGAACGCGGTACCCGTTGCGCTGCGCGACGCCGGTCGCCCAGGCGGCGAATTCGGCGCGGGTCCACTCGAACCGGTGGTCGTCGTGGCGGAACTCGCCCGCGGGCAAGGTCTCGTAGGTCGCGTTGTACTCCGAGTTCGGTGTCGTCACCACGACGGAACCGGGTGTGGCCGTGGCGAATACGGCGTGCTCGAGCGCGCCGAGGCGCGGCGGGTCGACGTGCTCGATCACTTCCATCAGCACCGCCGCGTCGTAGCCGCGCAGGCGAGCGTCGGTGTAGGTGAGCGCTCCCTGGAGCAACGTGAGCCTGCGTGCGACACGCTCCGGCATGCGGTCCAGCCGCAGCTTGCGCTTGGCGATGTGCAGCGCCCGTGTCGACACGTCGACGCCGACGATCTCGGTGAACATCGGGTCCGCCAACAGCTCTCGCAGCAGCGCGCCCTCGCCGCACCCGAGATCGAGCACCCGCTGCGCCCCGATCTCACCCAGCGCGGCGAGCACCGCCGCCCGCCGCTGCACCGCCAGTGACGGCGTACGGGTTTCGTCGGTGCGTCGCTCGCCCGCCGAGTCGACGGCAGACGCGCCCGCAGCGGCATCAGTCAGTGCAGGTTCACCCGTATGCGGCGCCACCGCGCGCGTGTCGGCCCGCATTCCGTCGGATGCGGCGTCGTCCGGCGACGAGCGAGGAGCCTCGGCCGCATCGAGCAGGGCGATCTGTGTCGTCGAGCCGAGCCCCCGTGAACCCGTGGAGTCCGCGGTCTGGCCCGAGATCGAACTGTCCGCATGCGAAGACGCGGCGCTACCGACGTGCACAGCAGTGTCAAATGCCCCGGAGGCGTTGTCGCCCAAGGCATTCGCGCCGTCGACATAGTCCTCCACCGCGCCGAGATCGTCCGGATCGGCCTCGTCGATCTCCGCCAGACGCGCCAGTGCGGTGCGAACGAGCGACTGACGCCGGGCCAGGTAGCGACGGGCGATCCACCCGCGTTCCGGGTGCTCGGCCAACCACCCGTCGCCCGCACGGATCAGCTTGTCGACCTCGTCGGCGGCCATCCAGTAGTGCTTGGCTCCGTCGAGGACGGGCAGCAGAACGTACAGGTGTGAGAGGGCGTCGGCCAGTCGCATCTCACCGGTGAGCGCCAACCGCAGGTAGTGCGAATCGCCCCACTCCGGAAAAGCCGGATCGAGCGGGAGCGGCGTGGTCGAGACACGCCAGCCGAGCGGCGCGAACACCCGCTCCGCGGCCTCGGCACCGCCCTTGCACGGCACCGCGGGCAATTCGATCCGTAACGGCAGCTCGGCGACCGCGAGTTCCGGACGCGCTTTGCACTGCCCGTGCAGCGCCGTGCGGAACACCGCGCCGATCGCCACGGACAGCAGTGACGACGCCGCGTACGGCCGGTCGTTGACGTACTGACCGAGGCTGAAATCCGGTGTGCTACGCGAACGTCCGCGCACCAGGCGGATCGGGTCCACCTCGAGAACCAACGCCGCCGTACAGCGCGCCGGATCCGCCTCCGGATACACCACGTGCGCCGTGCCGTAGGACTGCTCGAACGCCTGCACCCGCTCGGGGTTTTTGTGCAGCAGGAACCCGAGGTCGGTCGCGGGCCAGTCCGCGCCCTCCGGTCGCGTGCAGGTGATCGTCAGCAGCATGCTGCGATCGTCGCCGACCCACCCCATGGCCGCAAGGAAGTTTTCCACAGCGACGATGAACTTCCATATGGCACAAACCATTCGGGCGCCGATATGTGAACAACCGGCTGTCGCTCCCGCCGCGCGGCTAGCCTGAGAGGCTGACTTCGGGCCAGCTCCACTCCGCGACGCACGGGATGTCGGCGCCGTACTCCCTGGTCCACGCGCGCGCCTGCCAGCGGGCGTCGACCATCTCCTGGCGCAGCCCGGCGGCCTTCTCGCGCAGGTCGGGCACCCGGTCGATGACGTCCATGACGAGGTGGTACCGGTCCAGGTCGTTGAGCATCACCATGTCGAAAGGCGTTGTGGTGGTGCCCTCTTCCTTGTAGCCGCGGACGTGTATCTCATCGTGGTTGGTGCGCCGGTAGGTCAGCCGGTGAACCAGCCACGGGTAGCCGTGGAAGGCGAAGATCACCGGGCGATTCCTGGTGAACAGCGTGTCGAACTCGCTGTCGGGTAGGCCGTGCGGGTGCTCTTCCGCAGGCAGCAGCCGCATCAGATCCACCACGTTGACCACGCGAACTCGCAAGTCCGGCAACCGATCACGGAGTATCGCCGCGGCGGCCAAAGTCTCCAGCGTCGGCACGTCGCCCGCGCACGCCAGCACGACATCCGGTGTGCTGCCGACAGCGTCGTTGTTGCCAGCCCACTCCCAAATGCCAAGGCCTCGTGCGCAGTGCACCGCCGCTTCGGTGACCGAGAGCCAATCCTCCTGCGGCTGCTTGCCCGCCACCACCACGTTGACGTAGTGCCGCGAGCGCAGGCAGTGGTCGTACACCGAGAGCAGGGTGTTGGCGTCCGGCGGCAGATACACCCGCACGATCTCGGGCTTCTTGTTCAGCACCACGTCCAGGAAGCCGGGATCCTGATGGGTGAACCCGTTGTGGTCCTGCCGCCAGACGTGCGAGGACAGCAGATAGTTCAGGCTGGCGATGGGCCGCCGCCATGACACCGCCGCGCTGGCGTCCAGCCATTTGGCGTGCTGGTTGAACATCGCGTCGACGATGTGGATGAACGCCTCGTAGCAGGTGAACACCCCGTGCCTGCCGGTCAGCAGATAGCCCTCGAGCAGGCCCTGGCACATGTGCTCGGAAAGTACCTCGATCACCCGGCCGGTGCGGTCCAGCGCGACGTCGTATTCACCGATCTCGGCCTGCCAGTCGCGTCCGGTGACCTCCAGGATGTCCTGGAGCCGGTTGCTGGCCAGCTCGTCGGGCGCGAAGGTGAGGAAGTTGTCCGGGTTGCGCCGGGTCACCTCACGCAGCCAGCCGCCGAGCACCCGGGTGGCCTCGTGTTTCGTGCCGCCGGGCGCGTCCACCTCGACGCCGAAATCGCGCCAGTCCGGCAGAAGCAGATCGCGAACGAGCATGCCGCCGTTGGCCACCGGGTTCGCGCTCATCCGCCGATCACCCGCGGGCACCTGGTCGAGCAGTTCCGGCACCGGCTGTCCCGCCTCGTCGAACAGTTCCTCCGGGCGATACGAGCGCAGCCATTGCTCGAGCACCTCGCGATGCGAATCGTTGTTCCGCGCGGCGGGCAGCGGCACCTGATGGGCGCGGAAAGTGCCCTCGACCGGGTCGCCGTCCACCAACGGAGGACAGGTCCAGCCCTTCGGGGTGCGCAACACGATCATCGGCCAGTTCGCGGGCGCGCCGTCGGCGCCGGACCTGGCGGCGCGCTGAATCCGGTCGATCCGATCGAGGCAGCCGTCGACAGCACCCGCCATCGCCTGGTGCACCGTCGCCGGATCGTCGCCCGCCACGACGATCGGTTCGTAGCCGTATCCGCGCAGCAACTCGATGAGTTCGTGCTCCGGAATCCGCGCGAGGATGGTCGGGTTGGCGATCTTGTACTGGTTGAGCGCCAGGATCGGCAGCACCGCGCCGTCGCGTCCGGGGTTGAGGAACTTGTTGGCGTGCCAGCTGCCTGCCAGCGGTCCGGTTTCGGCCTCGCCGTCGCCGATCACACAGAAGACGATCAGGTCGGGATTGTCGAGCGCGGCGCCGTAGGCGTGCAGCAGGGAATAGCCCAGCTCGCCACCCTCGTGGAAGGAGCCGGGTGTCTCGGGCGCGCAGTGACTCGGCACCCCGCCGGGGAAGGAGAACTGGGCGAACAGCGCGCCCATCCCCGCGCCGTCGCGCGGAATGTGGCTGTACAGCTCGGAATACGTACCCTCCAGCCAGGCGCACGCGTTCGGGCCGGGACCGCCGTGACCGGGACCGGCGACGAACACCGCGTCGAGCTCGCGGCGACGGATCGCCCGGTTGGCGTGCGCCCACACCAGATTGAGCCCGGGAACCGTGCCGAAGTGCCCGAGCAGCCGAGGCTTGATGTGCTCGGGACGCAACGGTTCGCGCAGCAGCGGGTTCTGCATCAGATAGATCTGGCCGACGGACAGATAGTTCGCCGCGCGCCACCAGGCGTCGATCGCGGTCAGCTCCGCGCGATCCAGCGGCCCGGACGCCTCGCTCAGCCGATAGGGCCTGGGCGCGATGGAAACGCCGCTTCGCGCGCCGACATTGTCCGCCGAGGTGTCGCCCCCGGCACTGGCCATCTGCGTCATCCGCCGACTCTCCTCACGGTCGCTGGGAAATCCGCTTCACCGGCCGCATTACCCGTTTACGGGCGGCGACACCCCGAGATTGCCGGAAACCGCCACTGGACGCACGGGCACTGTGTCGTCGCTGCGCGCGCGGGCGCTGTGTCGTCGTGCGCCCGCGGACGCTGGGGCGTCGCTGGGCGCGCGGGTGCCGGGTCGTCGCTAGGCGCGCGGGCGCTGGTTGGTCTAGGGTCCGCCGCATGCACACACTCGGCAGGATCATCGGTGTCGGGGCCATCGCCGCGGCCGCGTTCACGCTGGCCGCCTGCGGCTCCGACGACAAGGACACCGCCGCCACCGCGACGGCCACCACCACCAGCCCCGCCGCCGCGCAGGCCAAGCACGGCAGGGAATGCACGGCCGAGGACATCGGGGTGACGGGCGGCTTCGGCGAGACGCCGACCGTGACCATCCCCGGTGACTGCGACCCGCCCACCCAGCTGATCGTCAAGGATCTGGTCGCGGGTAGCGGCCCCGGCGCGGTGGCCGACCAGCCGCTCACCATGAACTACGTGCTGGTGACCTGGTCGGACAAGAAGAAGCTGGACAGCTCGTTCGATCGCGGCAAGCCCTTCCAGCTGAACCTCGGCGCCGGTGAGGTCATCCCCGGCTGGGACCAGGGCCTCGTCGGTGTCCAGCAGGGCGCGCGCAGGCTGCTGATCATCCCGCCGAACCTGGGCTACGGCGCGGGCAGCGGCGGCATCAAGCCCAACGAGACGCTGGTCTTCGTCACCGACGCGGTCGCCGTCGGCAACTGAACGCAGCCGGTCGCGGCGCCGCGGGGTGCGCCGCGCCGTGACCGATTGCAGGCGCCGACGGCCGGTCAACTAACCTGGTCGGGATGCGTACGCGCACCCCCGCTGGAGTCGCGCCAACCCGAACGAACAACGAACCAAGGAGCATGTCCGTGAAGAGCACCGTCGAGCAGCTGAGCCCGACCCGGGTCCGGATCAATGTCGAGGTGCCCTTCGAGGAACTGAAGCCGGACTTCGACCGCGCCTACAAGGCCCTCGCCAAGCAGGTCCGCATCCCCGGCTTCCGCCCGGGCAAGGCGCCCGCCAAGCTCCTCGAAGCCCGCCTCGGCCGCGGCGCCGTCCTCGAGCAGGTCGTCAACGACGTGCTGCCCGGCCGCTACAGCGAGGCCGTCACCACCGCCGAGGTGAAGGTCATCGGCCAGCCCGACATCGAGATCACCAAGATCGAGGACGGCCAGGAGCTCGCGTTCACCGCCGAGGTCGACGTGCGCCCCGAGATCGCGCTGCCCAGCTACGAGGAGATCGAGGTCACCGTCGACGCGTTCAGCATCGGCGACGAGGACATCGAGGAGCAGCTCACCTCGCTGCGCCAGCGCTTCGGCACCCTGACCGGCGTGGAGCGTCCGGTCCAGGACGGCGACTTCGTCTCCATCGATCTCGCCGCCAGCGTGGACGGTGAGGAGGTGGCCGACGCCGCCACCACCGGCCTGTCCCACGAGGTCGGCTCGGGCCAGCTCATCGAGGGCCTCGACGAGGCGATCGTCGGTCTGTCGGCCGGTGAGTCCAAGGAGTTCACCTCGACGCTGGTCGCGGGCGAGCACGCGGGCAAGGAAGCCGTCATCACGGTGACCGTGCAGTCGGTGAAGGAGCGCGAGCTGCCGGAGGCCGACGACGAGTTCGCCCAGCTCGCTTCGGAGTTCGACACCCTCGACGAGCTCAAGGAAGACCTGAAGAGCCGGGTCGAGCGGGTCAAGAAGGTGCAGCAGGCGGGCGAGATCCGCGACAAGGTCCTGGAGACCCTGCTGGAGACGACCGAGATTCCGCTGCCGGAGAAGGTCGTGCAGGCCGAGATCGACGCAGTGGTGCACGACGCCGTGCACGGCTTCGACCACGACGAGGCCAAGCTGGCCGAGGCGCTCGAGGCGCAGGGCTCCAGCCGCGAGGAGTTCGACAAGGACACCAAGGAGGCCGCCGAGAAGTCGGTGAAGACCCAGCTGCTGCTGGACGCCATCGCCGAGGCGGAGAACACCCAGGTCGGCCAGGAGGAGCTCACCGAGCGGATCCTGTTCCAGTCGCAGCGCTACGGCCTGTCCCCGGAGCAGTTCATCCAGCAGGTGCAGCAGGCCGGTCAGCTCGGCGCGGTGTTCGCCGACGTGCGCCGCGGCAAGGCGCTGGCCGGTGTCGTCGGCAAGGTGAAGGTCACCGACTCCGAGGGCAACGCCGTGGACACCGCCGAAATGTTCGGCGCGCCCGCGGATTCCGCCGACGAGACCGAGGCCGAGAGCGCCGAGTAGATCTGTGAAACACCAGCGCGAGACACGACCGTGTGATGTTGTGATTGCGCTGTGAGCGAGCGTAGCGAGTGAACAAGAGTCACAACGCGCCCTCGTACACAGCGCGACCGAGCACGAACGTAATTGCGCTGTGAGCGAAGAAAGGGCGGTACCGGGAGTTCGGTGCCGCCCTGCTTCGTTAATGTTTGTGGCAACGAACCAGTGATGGCTGTGTGGCACTCAGCGCTGTTCAGCTTGCAGTGACAAGCCGGTGAGAAGAGAAGGCAGGTATCCGTGACAATCAACCAGGCAGGGGTCATGACATCCGCGACTGCTGGTCTCAACCTCAGTGATTCGGTGTACGAGCGCCTGCTGCGGGAGCGCATCATCTTCCTCGGCAGCCAGGTCGACGACGACATCGCGAACAAGCTGTGCGCGCAGATCCTGCTGCTTACGGCGGAGGATCCGACCAAGGACATCGCGCTCTACATCAACTCGCCCGGCGGCTCGGTGACCGCTGGCATGGCCATCTACGACACCATGCAGCTGTCCGAGTGCGACATCGCCACCTATGGCCTGGGTCTGGCGGCATCGATGGGCCAGTTCCTGCTGACCGCGGGCACCAAGGGCAAGCGCTACGCGCTGCCGCACGCGCGGATCATGATGCACCAGCCCTCGGCGGGCATCGGCGGTTCCGCGGCCGACATCGCGATCATGGCCGAGCAGTTCGCCCACACCAAGCGCGAGCTCAACGAGCTCCAGGCGCTGCACACCGGCAAGTCGGTGGAGCAGGTCACCGCCGACGCCGACCGCGACCGCTGGTTCACGGCGAAGGATGCCCTCGAGTACGGGTTCATCGACCACGTGATCAGCCACGCCAAGCAGGCCAACGGCGCGGCCAAGTGAGCGGCGGCCGGACCTGGTTCCGGCCCGCGCCGTCAGTCAACCGTCGTTGAACACATAGACTTTGGAGACGAAATGGCTCTGATCGACCCACGCGCCGGCCTCTCCGGCATCGCGCCTGCCTCGCCGCAGTCGCGCTACATCCTGCCTTCTTTCATCGAGCACTCGAGCTTCGGTGTCAAGGAGTCCAACCCGTACAACAAGCTGTTCGAGGAGCGCATCATCTTCCTCGGCGTGCAGGTCGACGACGCCTCGGCGAACGACATCATGGCGCAGCTGCTGGTGCTGGAATCGCTGGATCCCGACCGCGACATCACGATGTACATCAACTCGCCGGGTGGCTCGTTCACCTCGCTGATGGCCATCTACGACACCATGCAGTACGTGCGTGCCGACGTCGCGACGGTCTGCCTCGGCCAGGCGGCCTCCGCCGCGGCCGTGCTGCTCGCCGCGGGCACCCCCGGCAAGCGCGCCTGCCTGCCCAACGCCCGCGTGCTGATCCACCAGCCTTCGCTGGAGGGCGGCATCCAGGGTCAGGTCTCGGACCTGGAGATCCAGGCCGCCGAGATCGAGCGCATGCGCCGCCTGATGGAGACCACCCTCGCGCGGCACACCGGCAAGGACGCGGACACCATCCGCAAGGACACCGACCGCGACAAGATCCTGACGGCCGAGGAGGCCAAGGAATACGGGATCATCGACACGGTGTTCGATTACCGCAAGCTGAGCGCGCAGAAGTAAGGCGTTCGCGGGCTTTTCCCATTCGCGGGATCGCTCGCAAGTTGCTGTGTCTCAGGGGAATACGGCCGGGCAGTGTGTCGAAGGCGGACTGTCCGGCCGCTTCCGCTACGGTGTCATCGACCGTTCGCGAGGGTGGCGGACGGCGCGAGACATCACGGCGGTTGGCCGGGCGTCGGGACCGGCCGCTCACCGGCGGAACATGTGCCGAACGTGTTTCGATGTCGTGAGAACACGCACAACCCCGGCGAGAAACATGCTCGAGTTGTCGACCTCCGTCGCGCACACCGGGTACGGTCGACCTAGGGACCTTTGCTCTCGGTTGACGGCATAGCTCGACCCGCCCGAAATGCTCGAAGTGTTCGCGATTACACACGAGTTCGGCGGATTGCTGGCAACCTGGACAGACGGTTGCACGCGGACAAGGAAGTAGGGACCCACGAGATGGCGCGCATCGGAGACGGCGGCGATCTGCTGAAGTGCTCGTTCTGCGGAAAGAGCCAGAAGCAGGTCAAGAAGCTCATTGCGGGACCTGGCGTGTACATCTGTGACGAGTGCATCGATCTATGCAACGAGATCATCGAGGAGGAGCTCGCCGAGTCCAGCGAGGTCAAACTCGACGAGCTGCCCAAGCCTGCCGAAATCCGTGAGTTCCTGGAGAACTACGTCATCGGGCAGGACACCGCCAAGCGCACTCTCGCCGTGGCCGTCTACAACCACTACAAGCGCATCCAGGCGGGCGACAAGGGTCGCGACAGCCGCGGCGAGACCGTCGAGCTGACCAAGTCGAACATCCTGATGCTCGGCCCCACCGGCTGCGGCAAGACCTACTTGGCGCAGACCCTGGCGAAGATGCTGAACGTGCCGTTCGCGATCGCGGACGCCACGGCGCTCACCGAGGCGGGTTACGTCGGCGAGGACGTCGAGAACATCCTGTTGAAGCTGATCCAGGCCGCCGACTACGACGTCAAGCGGGCCGAGACCGGCATCATCTACATCGACGAGGTGGACAAGATCGCCCGCAAGAGCGAGAACCCCTCGATCACTCGCGACGTCTCCGGCGAGGGCGTGCAGCAGGCGCTGCTGAAGATCCTGGAGGGCACCCAGGCGAGTGTGCCGCCGCAGGGCGGACGCAAGCACCCGCACCAGGAGTTCATCCAGATCGACACCACCAACGTGCTGTTCATCGTGGCGGGCGCGTTCGCGGGGCTGGAGAAGATCATCTCCGACCGTACCGGCCACCGCGGCATCGGCTTCGGCGCCGAGGTGCGCTCCAAGGCCGAGATCGACACCACCGACCACTTCGCGGAGGTGATGCCCGAGGATCTGATCAAGTTCGGTCTGATCCCGGAGTTCATCGGCCGTCTGCCGGTCGTCGCGTCGGTGACGAACCTGGACAAGGACTCGCTGGTCAAGATCCTCTCCGAGCCGAAGAACGCGCTGGTCAAGCAGTACATCCGGCTGTTCGAGATGGACGGCGTCGAGCTGGAGTTCACCCAGGACGCGCTGGAGGCCATCGCCGACCAGGCCATCCTGCGTGGCACCGGCGCTCGCGGTCTGCGCGCCATCATGGAGGAAGTCCTGCTGCCGGTGATGTACGACATCCCGAGCCGCGACGATGTCGCCAAGGTGGTCGTCAACGCCGACACCGTCAACGACAACGTGCTGCCGACCATCGTGCCGCGCAAGCAGCAGCGCGCCGAGCGCCGGGAGAAGTCGGCGTAATTTCGGAACTCGAAATCCGGGCCCGCGGGAAATTGTCCCGCGGGCCCGGATTTGTTTCGGACATGTCCGAATTGTCGAGATTGATTCGTAATCGGTGGTGTACTGACCTGTCTGTCCGGGTACTCGGAGGTCAGGGTTGAGTAGCCAGCTCAGTTCCGGGGCCTCGGGCAGCCGGGACGAAAATTCGCCCGGCGCATGTTCGGTGCCGGGCGCGACGGGACCGGGGTCCGCATGTCGACCGTATTCGCCACCCAATCCACCGACGCCCGAACGCACCAGCCCGATCCCGCTGCGCGGGTACGGGTTTCGATCACCGCCCCGGGTGACGAGATCACGCTGTGCGCCGTGGCGGGCGAGGTGGACCAATTCACCGTCGAGGAGTTTCGGCGGCATCTGATCGGCTCTCTGGACACCGCCGCCCCGCGCGTGGTCGTCGATTTGTCCATGGTGACGTTCTTCGGCATTCCAGGGCTGCGCGTGCTGTTCGAGGCGCGTTCCGTGCTCGAACAGACCGGAGGGCGGTTGCTTCTGGTGACCGGCCCGCCGTGCGTGGACCGGCTGCTCCGAGTGGCCGCCGATGTCGTGACCTTCGAGACGGCGACCGCCCTGACGGGCGCGCTGCTCGACGCGGCATAACTTCCAGACGACTCGACGCCGCCCCGGATGCGATTCCGGGGCGGCGTCCGCGTCGTGGGTGGCTCGGATCAGATCGGTTCGGCGCGCATGTCGTCCTGGCTCCAGTAGGCGCGCATCTTGACGATCTTGCCCTGCTCGTCGAACTCCATCGTGTCGATCGGCGTCAGCGTGAAGCGCTGATCGCCGACCTTGGTGATCACGTCGAACATGAAGGCGGCGTGGTTGCCCGCGACCCGCACGGTATCGGCGTGCAGCGCGGTCGAGCGGTCCAGGTTGTCGAACACGGAGTAGAACTCGCGGATGGCGTCGTGGCCCTGCCGCAGCGGCGTGCCCGCGGGGTCCTCGACGGTCGCATTCGGTGCGTAGAGCTCCACGATGGCTTCCGTGGGCCCGGTGCCGACCAGCTTGACGTACTGCTCGACGACGTCGCGAATCTGTTCTGTCATGTCAACCCCTGACGAATTGAAACGTGTTCCAATTCGGAGGCTAGCAGCCCGGGCCCGCGCCGTGTAGCCCGAAGGCCGTTCATCGGGACGCGGATCGTTGTGCGGTTGTGCCTGCCTCGCCGGGACGCGGTGACGATTCGTCGTCGACGAATCGCGCCCGAGATGGGGAGCTCCGTTGATCCCCCTGGTTCGCCGTTGAACCTTGATCCCGAACGAATGCTGACGTACTGACTTTCGCTGCCGCCGCTCGATGTGTTACGTAGATCACAAAGATCGCGGCGATGGACGGATGGCTACTCGCCGACGGTGCCGTATTCGGGGATGCCCGCGGCGCGGTAGGTCGTGATGTGGACGCCGGTGGGGGTGGTGCGGGAGTCGGTCAGGTGGAAGGCGGTCGCGGTGGCTCCGGTGGAGAAGAGGCGTTTGCCGGTGCCGAGGAGGACCGGGAAGGTCAGTAGGTGCAGGGTGTCGATCAGGCCGGCGGCGAGCAAGGTCTGGGCGAGGTTGCCGCTGCCATGGATCTGGATCTCGCGGCCCGGGCGGGACTTCAGGTCGGCGACTCGTTCGGCCAGATCGCCGCGCAGCAGTTCGGTGCCCGCCCAGTCGGCGTGCGAGAGAGTATGGGTGCCAACATATTTCGGCAGGGCATTGAGGTTCGAGGCGATCGGGTCCGCGGGGTCGTCGTGCTGCGGCCAGTAGCCCGCGAAGATCTCGTAGGTGCGCCTGCCGAGCAGGAAGGCGTCGGCGCGAGCGAACACCTGGTTCATGAACTCGCCCCCCGCCTCATCGAAGTAGGGCGCGGTCCAGCCTCCGTGTGTGAAGCCGTCCTCGGTGTCCTCCTGCGGTCCGCCCGGGGCCTGGCAGACGCCGTCGATGGTGACGAACTGGGTGAGCGACAGTTCCATGGCGGGCTTCCTTTCGTCCGGTTCGCGCGCTTCGCGCCTGCCCTTCACCGGTTCTGACGGCGGCGCGCCAGAAAACTCATCGCAAACTCTGACCGGTGTGTCGTCGGTGTGCCGCCGGTGCGGTGCTGTTTACTCGGTGCGGTCAACCAGATGTTCGAGTGACGAGTGAAAGCGGAGGAGACATGGCACTGCCCACGATGACCGCCGAGCAACGCACCGAGGCGTTGGCCAAAGCGGCTGCGGTGCGCAAGGCGCGCTCCGAATTGATCGGCAAGGTGAAGGCCGGCAAGGTGTCGGTCGCCGACCTGCTGAAGAAGGCGGAGTCCGACGATCTGGTGAAGAAGACCAAGGTCGCGGCGGTGATCAAGGCCCTGCCCGGCGTCGGTCCGGTGAAGGCCGCGAAGCTGATGGATCAGGCCGAGATCCCCGAGGATCGCCGCATCGGCGGACTGGGTGCTCGGCAGCGGGCGGCGCTGCTCGAGGCACTCAAGGACTGAGGGCGCCGCAGCGACCTGGCTCGAGCCGGAGGCGCACGCCAGCACGCCCGAGGTGACCTACCAGCGGCTCGCGCCGACGGTCTCCCCGGGCTTCCCGTGCGACGCGCATCGCCTCCGGCCAGGCACTTCCCGCGCTTCGGCCGGGTCGGAACGGTCGTTCGGCACGACCCGCGCTCAGCGCGTCGGGCGGCGGCGCGGGAAATGGAAGTCGATCGGCTTGGGATCCGTCGCCTGCGGACCGCGCGGCGGCACCAGCAGGCAGGCCGTGCCGAGCGCCAGCAGGGCCGCGGCGGCGAGCAGGCTCAGCGTGAAGCTCACGCCGCTCATCGCGTCCGGCCGGTGAAACGCGTGGTAGATCAGATGCGGGGTGGCGAAGACCAGCCAACCCAGCCCTGCGGCCTGCGACAGCGCGCTGCCCCCGCGCCACAGCGCGAAGCCGCTCACCGCGGCGAGGGCCAGGAAGAAGGCGCCGACGTCGCCGGCCAGATGGTGGTTGTAGGGGCCGTCGACGGCGATCCAGTGCATACCGAATCCGGGGAAGCTGGTGTACCAGGAGTGCGGCGCGAGCACCGCCCACAGGCCGATCACCGCGCCCTGGAAGGTCAATATTCCCAACATGATTCGTACGGCGAGCCAGCGGCGACGGTGCTGCTCGAAACGCATACGGACGCGCACGCCGCCAGACTTTCCTTCTACCGAGATCCGCATCGTTGGCTCCGTTCCTCGCCGAAGAGCGTTCGGGGGTGCAGTCACGGTAAAACGGACATCGGGTACCGGGCAATAGCCGCCTCGGCCGCGAGCCGGAGTCAGCTCGCGGGACGCGCGGAGGACCGCCGCTCCAAGCGGTGCGCGCCGGAATAGACGTTCATGGTGTCCCCGCGCAGGAAACCGACCAGGGTCAGGCCGGATTCATCGGCCAGGTCGACCGCGAGCGAGCTCGGCGCCGACACCGCGCCGAGCATCGGCACCCCCGCCATCACCGCCTTCTGGACCAGCTCGAAGGACGCCCTTCCGCTCACAATGAGCACCAGATCCGATGCCGGAACGCGGTTTTCGCGCAACGCCCAGCCGAGTACCTTGTCCACCGCGTTGTGCCTGCCGATGTCCTCCCGCACCGCGAGCGCGGTCCCGTCGGCAGTGAACAGGCCCGCGGCGTGCAAACCGCCGGTGGCATCGAAGACCGACTGCCGCGCCCGCAGGGTCTCGGGCATCGCGGCGAGCGCGGCCGGATCCACGGCCACCGCGTCGGCCGGGAGCGGGTAGCGGGTGCGGGCCCGGACGTCGTCCAGTGCGGTCTTCCCGCAGAGTCCGCACGAACTGGTGGTGAGGAAGTTGCGGGCGCGAGCGGGTGCGGGGATGCGCAGTTCTACGTCGAGCACGTTGTAGGTGTTGCGGCCCTCGGCGTCGGTTCCCGCGCAGTATCGGGCGCTGACCACGTCTTCGGCGGACCCGATGATGTTCTCGCTCAACAGGAATCCGTGCACGAGGTCGATGTCGGAGCCCGGGGTGCGCATGGTGACCGTCAGCGATTGCCCGCTCAGGCGGATCTCGAGCGGCTCCTCCACGGCCAGCGTGTCCGGACGCTGGATCTCGCCGGTGGGAGAAAGTCGCAGCGTGCGGCGGCGCGCGGTAACCCGACTCACGACCCGGCCTCGCTGGCGCTCGTCCGCGTCGCGCGTCGGTGCACGCTGTGCTGATGGTTCGCTCGCTGACGCTCGTTCACGACCCGCCCTCGCTGGCGCTCGTCCGTGTCGCGCGTCGGTGCACGCTGTGCTGATGGTTCGCTCGCTGACGCTCGTTCACGACCCGGCCTCGCTGGCGCTCGTCCGCGTCGCGCGTCGGTGCACGCTGTGCTGATGGTTCACGACACTGCTCCGATGTGCACGTGCCGCTCCAGCCGGATGGTCACCGCCTTGGAGACCGGCGTATTGGACCGCGCCGCAACGTGGTCCAGGGGGACGAGCGGATTGGTCTCGGGATAGTAGGCGGCGGCGTTGCCGCGCGGCGTCGGGTAGGCGACCACGCGGAAGCCTCGCACGCGACGCTCCACGCCGTCGGTCCACTCGGAGACGAGATCGACGAGATCGCCGTCCGCGAAGCCGAATTCGGCGATGTCGTCCTGGTTCACCAGGACCACCCGCCGTCCGCCGTGCACGCCGCGGTAGCGGTCGTCGAGGCCGTAGATGGTGGTGTTGTACTGGTCGTGGCTGCGCAGTGTCTGCAGGATGAGCCTGCCTTCGGGGACCGGCACCCAGGTCAGCTCGTTGACCGCGAAGTTGGCGCGACCGGTGGACGTACGGAATTCGCGGCTGTCGCGCGGCGGATGCGGCAGGACGAAACCGTTGCGCTGCCGGACGCGGGTGTTGTAGTCGGCGCAACCGGGCACCACGCGGGCGATCGCGTCGCGGATCTTGTCGTAGTCGCGCTGGTAGCGCGCCCACGGTACGGGATGGTCCGGGCCGAACAGCGCGAGGGCGAGTTCGCAGACGATGGCGACCTCGCTGCGCAGCTGATCGCTGACGGGTTCGAGCCGACCGGTGGACAGGTGCACCATCGACATCGAATCCTCGACCGACACTTGCTGTTTCGTCCCGGCTTGGACGTCCTTGTCGGTGCGGCCGAGGGTGGGCAGGATCAGCGCGGTGCGCCCGTGCACCACGTGGCTGCGGTTGAGTTTGGTCGAGACCTGCACGGTGAGTGCGCAATTACGCAGCGCGGCCTCGGTGACTTCGGTGTCGGGGGTCGCCGAGACGAAGTTGCCGCCCATACCGAAGAACACCTTGGCGCGGCCGTCGCGCATCGCCCGAATGGAATTCACTGTGTCCCAGCCGTGTTCGCGCGGACTGGTGATGCCGAACTCGCGGTCGAGCGCGTCGAGGAAGGCGTCGGGCATCTTCTCCCAGATGCCCATCGTGCGGTCGCCCTGCACGTTGGAGTGCCCGCGCACCGGGCAGACGCCTGCGCCCGGCTTGCCGATCATCCCGCGCAGCAACAGCAGGTTGGTCGCCTCCTCGATGGTGGCGACGCCGTGCGCCTGCTGGGTCAGACCCATCGCCCAGCAGATGATGGTGCTGCGCGACTCGGCGAGCAGCCGCGCGGTGCGCTCGAGCTCCGCCATGGACAGTCCGGTCGCGGTCTGCACGGCGCTGAGATCGACCGCGCGCGTGTGCTTTTCGTAGTCGGCGAACCCCGCGCAATGCGCGTCGACGAACGCGCGGTCGACCACGGTGCCCGGGGCCAGGTCCTCGGCGTCGAACAGCAGCTTGCCGAGGCCTTGGAACAGGGCCATGTCGCCGCCGAGCCGGATCTGCAGGAAATCGTCGGCGATGGCGACGCCGGTGGTGACGCCGCGCACGGTCTGCGGGTCGCGGAAGCCGAGCAGGCCGGTCTCCGGCAGCGGATTGACCGCGATCACTCTGGCCCCGTTGGCCTTCGCGTCGGCAAGCGCGCTGAGCATGCGTGGATGATTGGTGCCGGGATTCTGGCCCGCGACGATGATCAGATCGGCCTTGCCGAAGTCGTCGATCGAGACCGAGCCCTTGCCGATGCCGATGGAGCCGAGCAGCGCCGCGCCGGAGGACTCGTGACACATGTTCGAACAGTCCGGCAGATTGTTGGTGCCGTAACCGCGGACCAGCAACTGATAGAGAAACGCCGTCTCGTTGGCGGTGCGGCCCGAGGTGTAGAACACGGCTTCGTCGGGCGAGGACAGCGCGCGCAGCTGGTCGGCGATCAGGCGGTAGGCCTCGTCCCAGGCGATGGGGGAGTAGTGCGTGTCGCCGGGTCGCAGCACCATCGGATGGGTGATTCTGCCCTGCTGACCTAGCCAGTAGCCGGATTTCCCGGCCAGTTCGTCGACCGAGTGGGCGGCGAAGAACTCCGGCGTGACGGTGCGCAGCGTCGCCTCCTCGGCGACGGCCTTGGCTCCGTTCTCGCAGAACTCCGCGGGCCGGCGGTGCCCGCTCGGCTCCGGCCACGCGCAGCCGGGGCAGTCGAAGCCGTCGACCTGGTTGAGCCTGGCCAGGGTGCGGGCGGTGCGGACGACGCCCATCTCCTCGACCGAGCGTTTCAGCGCCACGGCCACCGCCGTGACCCCCGCGGCCTGCTCTTTCGGCGCGGTGACGGTCAGCGCGGTTTCGTCGATGTCCTCGGTGGGGCCGTGACGATGCATGTCCCTATTGTCCTCTCCGCGCGATGACTGTCTCAGCTGGCGCAGTCTTCGCATCGTAGGCCGCGGAGCGGGGCCGGTCGCTTCAGGATCTCCGGGTCTGGGCCGTGGCCGGATGGCGCTCGTCGGTGCGGTGGGTGAGGACCTTCTCACCGATCCGGATACGCCAGCCCGGCGGCAGCTCGACCGGTGCGGTCCCGATCCGGGTCCAGGCGTCCGTGCCGGGACCCGCGACGTAGGTGCCCGCGGGGGTGGACGCGTCGCGGACGAAGACCTTGCCGCGATTGAGCGAGACGTAGGCGTGCACCCGCGAGACGTGGCGGTCCCTCGGCACCGCCAGCGGGGACGCGATGGCGTTGCGCACCGAGTCGTCGGCGGCGGGGCTGCGGCCGATGACGTATGGGCGGTCCAGCGGGTAGGCGGTGTCCTCGAAGACCAGCGCGCCCGTGGGGGCGTCGGCCTGCGGCGAGCCCTTCGGCGGCCGAGGCGGTGGGACGCGGACGCCGTGGGTTGCCGGGTTCTTCTGCAAGGCAACGGGTTCGGGTCGGAAGCCGGCGGTTTGCGACCAGGCGAGTGGCATCGCCCTGGTGCCGATGTCCTGGGGGCGATCGGTCGCGGACGGTCGACCGGCGCTGGTGTCGACGGGGACGTCGTTGCTTCGAGCGTCGTCGGAGTCGTCGGTCAGGGCCTCGAAGCCCGCGGGCGCGGTCGCGGGCGGTTCGGTGGCGCCGGGTTTCGCGGTGACAGCGGCGCGCTGTGGGGACTTCGGCGCGCCCGCGCGACGCACGGCAACACGCCATTCGAAGCCGCCGCCGGGCACCGTGCCCGCGCGCAGGTCGGTGCGAGGCAGGGCGGTGATCGCGGAGCCGGTGTCGGCACCCACGGTGATCCGGCGCACCGGCTCGCGCACGATCTCGTCCACCCAGGTGAACGCACGCGCGCCGGAAATCCTGCGTGCGCCCTCCGCGCCGTGGATCTCGGCGGCGACCTTTCCGCGCAGCAGGATCACCGTGCCGTCGTCGGTCGGTGCGACCACACCGAACGGCGGTGGTTCGGAGCCGCTGACGAATACCACGGCGGCCAGTCGCTGGGCGATCGCGGCCCCGGGATGGTCACCCTCGGCGACCGCCTCGATCGCACCGAGAATCCGGTCGGTGGAAGCGGTTTCACCCGCGAGATACACCACCACCGCGCCGAAGCGTGCAATCAGACCATCGCCCGGCGCGATCCCTACGGTCGACGGGTTCTTGCGCACCCGCGCCTCCTTCCCGCGCACTACCGGCGTCCAGCATAGAGGTTCGCACGGTACGTGATCGGGCAGATCGAGGAGCGGGCAACCGGCCGACCGGTCGCTCCGCACCGGGAATCCGCAGGGCAACCCGGAGAGTCGGGCGAAGACACGCGCCCGGCGGATCGGTCGGCCGTGATCGAGTCGACTTCGCGGCCGACCGGTGTTGTCGGGCGCTTCGTTGTCGTTCCGATCACTGCGGTCGCGGTCTGCCGCTGCCGGGTTGCTGATACGTGACCGAGAGTCGACTCGCGTCGCCGGTATCGCGGCTCCGGCGGCTGAACCTAGTGGAACGGACGAAGCGGGAAATCCGCGCGACTTCGTCCGGCTGTCCGGCAATACTCCTGGCATGGCATCCATCAGACCGGCGACCGAGGCCGACCTGCCCGTTCTCCAGGACATCGAACGCGCGGCCGGAAAACCTTTCGCCGACATCGGCATGACGGCTGTCGCGGACGACGAGCCGCCGCCGCTCGACACCCTCCGTGGATTCCAGCGCGCCGGGCGTGCCTGGGTCGCGACCGACGACGCCGACCGGCCGATCGCCTACCTCGTCCTCGGCATCGTCGACGGCAACGCGCACGTCGACCAGGTGTCGGTCGACCCGGAATACGCCGGTCGTCGCATCGGCAAGCGGCTCATCGACCGCGCCGTCGACTGGGCGCGCACCCACGACCTGCCCGCCATCACCCTGACGACCTTCACCGAAGTGACCTGGAACGGGCCGTACTACGAGCGCCTCGGCTTCCGCTACCTGGCGCCCGCCGAGGAAACGCCGGGCCTGCGCGCCCTGCGTGCGGCCGAAGCCGACCATGGCCTGGACCGCTGGCCCCGCGCCTGCATGCGCGCGGAACTGGCGACGTGGGTCAGCGACTGATCATCAGCGCCTCGCAACACTGATCAGGTGGCTTCGAGGCCCGGTCGACACCTTCTAATCGCCTCATTCCGTACGCAAGTGGGGTGCCAGGCGGCGGTTCCAGAGCATAGGCGATTCGCGAAGCTCGCTCAGATCGTGGCGAGTGCCGCGGTGGCCGCGGGGAGGGCGGCGGCGCGGTCTTCCGGAACCAAGCCGATGCGGGTGCGGCGGTCGAGTAGGTCGTCGACGTGCAGTGCGCCCTCGTGGGAAAGGGCGAAGGCGAATTCGGCGCCGATGACATCCATTCCGGGGGCGACCGATTCGCGCAAGGCCGGGTCGAGGGCCGCGAGGGCGGTGACGGCGGGCGCCTCGCTGCCGTAGCGTTCCACCAGCAGCGGGGCGGCGGCGAGGCGATCCCGTGCCGCGCCGGAGACCGCGCCGACCAGCGGTAGCCGCTTGGTCGAGCAGGGTGCCGCGTCGAGGCGGGCGTGGCGCACCGCCGCGTCGACGACGTCCTCGGCCATCTGCCGGTAGGTGGTGAGTTTGCCGCCGACGATCGTGATCACGCCGGTCGGCGAGTTCAGCACGGCGTGCTGGCGGGAGATGTCGGCGGTGCTGCCGTCGTCGGTCTTCAGCAGCGGGCGCAAGCCCGCGTACCGGCCGCGAATGTCGGCGCGGGTCAACGGTTCTCGCAGTGCGGTGTTGATGGTGTCGAGCAGGAAGTCGATCTCGGCCTCGGTGGGCTGCGGCTCGTCGGGCACCGGGCCCGGCGCGTCTTCGTCGGTCAGCCCGAGGTAGACCCGCCCGTGCGCGGCGGGGAAGGCGAAGACGAATCGGCTGGTGCTACCGGGCACCGGCACTGTGAGCGAGGCACTGAGCCCGCCGAAGGACTCGGCGGAGAACACCAGGTGGGTGCCGCGGCTCGGGCGCAGTTCGATGCTCGGGTCGACCTGGTCGGCCCACACGCCGGTGGCGTTGACCACCGCGCGGGCCCGGATGGAAAGGGTCTCGCCGGAGAGCGTGTCGCGCAGGGTGGCCGAATCTCCGGTCACGTCAGAGGCTTCCACTCTCGTGAGAACTGTCGCCCCCTCGGCCGCCGCGGTGCGGGCCAGCGCGACGACCAGCCGCGCGTCGTCCACCAGCTGCCCGTCCCATGCCTGAAGCCCGCCGCGCAGACCCGCCCTGCGCACGGTCGGCGCCAAACGCAGTGCCTCCGCGGCGGCGACGTGCCGCGACCGCGGCAAGATCGAGGCAGGCGTGCCCGCGCCGCGGCGCAGTGCGTCACCTGCGACGAACCCAGCGCGAATCAATGACCGTTGCGCCGCACTGATATTCGGCAGCAGCGGAACAAGCTGCGGCAGCGGACGCACCAAATGCGGTGCGGTGGTGGTGATCAGGATGCCGCGCTCGACCGCGCTCTCGTGCGCGATCCCGATCCGCCCGCTGGCCAGATAGCGCAAACCGCCGTGCACCAGCTTGGAACTCCAGCGGCTCGTGCCGAACGCGAGATCGTGCCGCTCCACCAGCACGGTGCGCAGCCCGCGCGCGGCGGCGTCCAGCGCCGCGCCCGCCCCGGTGACGCCGCCGCCGATCACCAGTACATCGATCGCGCCGCCGTCGCCGAGTGCGCGCAGCTCGCGCGCGCGGCGCTCGGCATTGAGCGCGGAATTCCCGCGGGTCACCGGATTGTCGGTCATGCCAGAACCTTTCGTCGTCCTTCGGGTTCGCCGGGGCGGAGGTAGCCATCGATGGCGCGGGCCAGTTCGGTGTCCAGCTCGGGGGCGGGCAGCAATGGCGCGACCGTCCCCGCCGACTGCACCGCGGACTGGACGATCAGCAGCAGCATGGTGGCCAGCTGGAGCGGATCGCCGGGCCGGATGGAGCCATCGCGCTGGCCGTCCAGGATCCCCGCGGCGAACAGTTCGATGAGGGTGCGCTGGTTGCGGCCGAGCCTGCCGAAGACGTAGGTGAGCATCAGATCGGTGTCGGTGCGGAAGATCTTGCCGAACAATGGATTCGAGCGCACCATCCCCGCGCCCTCGACCACGCCTTCGACCAGTCGTGCCCGCGCCGGGCCGGACTCGGGCATGGCCGCGGTGAGGATGCCGCGCAGTTCGCGGACCAGTAGCTCGGCGACCAGCGCGCCGGTGTCGGGCCAGCGGCGGTACACGGTCGGCCTGCTGACGCCGGCGCGCCGCGCCACCTCGGTGAGCGTGGTCCGGCGGACACCGAACTCCTGGACGCAGGCGCGCGCGGCGTCGAAGATGGCCAGGTCGATGGCCGAAAGTTCGGCGTCCGGGTCGTCGGTCACGAGAATCACCACCGGGCTTCGAGCGGGGACGGACAGTTACTGCTTGACAGTCTATGTCAAACTGTAACGCATGGTCGAGACGCAGCAGCCAGGCGGGCATTCCGTTCCCGCGGCAAACCCGGGCGCGGACGCGCGGGTACCGAGTATGGTGTGGGACGCCTGGGGTATCCCGGCCGGACACAAGCCACTTTCGGCGCAGATCCGCGGCCTGCTCGCGCAGGTCTTCGGGGTGTCCGGCGATCCGGTGGCGCGCCGCGATGAGGGTGACGTGCCGCTCCGCGCGTCGGCGTTGACGCCGGCGCAGCGGGACGGGTTGGTCGAGGTGGTCGGCGCGGACAACGTGTCGGCCGACCATCACGATCGACTACGGCGCGCCGGTGGCAAGAGCACCCTGGATTTGCTGCGGCGCCGCGCCGAGGGTCCGCAAGACGCGCCGGACGCCATCGTCTTTCCCGCCGACCACGAGCAGGTGCTCGCGGTGCTCGCCTACTGCGCCGAGCACGGTATCGCGGTGGTGCCCTTCGGCGGCGGCACCAGCGTCGTCGGCGGCGTCGATCCGGTGCGCGGCCAGTTCGACACCGTCATCGCACTCGACCTGCGCCGCATCGACGGACTCACCGAGGTCGACCCGGTGAGCGGCACCGCGACGCTCGGCGCTGGCCTCACCGGACCACAAGCCGAGGAACTGCTTGCCGCGCACGGACTTTCGCTCGGCCACTTCCCGCAGAGTTTCGAATTCGCCAGCATCGGCGGTTTCGCGGCGACCAGGTCCTCCGGTCAGGCCTCGGCGGGCTACGGCCGCTTCGACGACATGGTGCAGCGCCTGAAGGTCGCCACTCCGACCGGCTCGTTGGAACTGGGCCGCGCGCCCGCCTCCGCCGCAGGGCCGGATCTGCGCGAGCTGTTCGTCGGCTCCGAGGGCGCGCTCGGTGTGATCACCGAGGTCACGTTGCGCGTGCATCCGCTCCCGGAAACCACTGCGTACCAGGCGTGGTCGTTCCCCGACTTCGCCGCCGGCGCGGCCGCGCTGCGCACCGTGGTGCAGGCGGGCGCCGCGCCGACCGTGTTCCGGCTGTCCGACGAGGCCGAGACCGGCCTGAACCTGGCCCGCTCCGGCGACATCGGCGGCCAGGCGGTGACGGGCTGCCTCGCGATCACCACCTTCGAGGGCAGCGCCGAGCATGTCGCGGCCCGCTCCGCCGAGGCCACCGCGCTGCTGACAGCCGCGGGCGGCACAGCGCTCGGCGAACAGCCCGCCCGCGAATGGGAGCACGGCCGGTTCGCCGCGCCCTACATGCGCGACGCGCTGCTCGACGTCGGGGTGCTGTGCGAGACGCTGGAGACCGCGACGACCTGGTCCAACGTCGCCGAACTGAAGGCGAAGGTGACCGCGGCGCTGACCGACTCGCTCGGCGCGCAGGGCACGCCGCCGCTGGTGATGTGCCACATCTCGCACACCTATCCGACCGGCGCCTCGCTGTACTTCACCATCGTCGCCAAACAGCTCGACGATCCGATCGCGCAGTGGCAGATCGCCAAGCGCGCGGTGGGTGACGCGATCATGGCCGCGGGCGGCACCATCACCCACCACCACGCCGTCGGCGCCGACCACCGCCCGTGGCTGCCCGCCGAGGTCGGTGAGCTGGGCATCCGGGTGCTGCGCGCGGTGAAACGGGAATTGGACCCCGCGGGCATCCTCAATCCTGGAAAACTGATCTGATGGATCGGCAGGTAAGCGCCCTTCGCTCGGCGCTGGTCGTCACGAACCGGCTCTCCGGCGCGGGCAAGGGGCACGACACCGCGACGGCGGCCATCGCCCGGCTCACCGAGCGCGGTGTCGAGGTCACCGAGATCCGCGCGCCGTCCGCCGCCGAATCCGTCCGGCTGGTGCGTGATTCGCTGGCGAACCCGGATCCCGACGCCCGTCCCGACGCGGTGGTGTGTGTCGGCGGCGACGGCCTGATCTGCGTGATCTTGGAGGCCGTCGCGCAGACCGGCGTCCCACTGGGTCTGGTGCCGAGCGGCACGGGCAACGACCTGGCGCGGGCGCTCGGCATCCCCACCGACGATCCCGCCGCCGCGGTCGACGTGGTGCTCGCCGGGCGCCGCAAGGCGATGGACCTGGGCCGGATCGAGTCGCCCGCACCGGATTTCACTCCGATGTGGTTCGCCACCGTGACCGGCACCGGCTTCGACGCGCGAGTCACGTTGCGCGCGAACAGCATGAGCTGGCCCAAGGGCAGGCTCCGCTACACGTTCGCCGCGCTGGCCGAGATCACCGGCGGTTTCACCGTGCCCTACCGGATCGAGCTGTCCGGCGTGGCCGAAGGCGCGGTGGACAATCCGCCGGGCGACGGCGTGATCGAGACCGACGCGGTGATGGTCGCGGTGGGCAACACCCGCACCTACGGCGGCGGCATGCTGATCTGCCCCGACGCCGAGATGGACGACGGTTTGCTGGATCTCACGGTCGTCGGCGCGGTGCCGCGGCTGGAGATGCTGCGGCTGCTGCCCGCCCTCTCCGCGGGCAAACGCATCGACCATCCCGCCGTGGCCCAATACCGTGCCGCCGCGGTGACTCTCACCGCGCCGGGCGCGCCCGCTACTGCGGACGGCGAACCGGCGGGGACGCTGCCGATCACGTTGCGCGCGGTGCCCGAGGCGCTGACGGTGCTCGTGCCCTGAGCGTTCAGCCGTCGAACGCGACGCGACTCATGCGATCGACGGTGGAACGGTCCACGATGACGACGGACGAGGACGGAACGGGCGCGTCCCGGTCCTCGGTGTCCAGGTCCCGGATCAGGCGGTCCCAGCGGCGGCAGTGCAACGTGAAGAACATTCCGTTGATGCGGCGGCCGCGGGCGTACTGTCCGGCCCTGGCGACCGTCGGGGGCACGTCGAGCATGACGACGTGCAGATCCCTGCGGTAGGCGGCCGCCCAGCGCGCGATCATCCTGCGGCTCCAGCCGAAGGTGCCGCAATCGTGGATCACCACCGGGCCGTCGGCGTCCCGCAGCGCCGCCTTGATCCCCGCGTAGTGCGCGATGTGCACGACCGGACGCCACAGCGGATAGGGAAGCCAGCCGAGCCGGTGCCGCCAGCGGTTCCGCGCGTGCTGGGAATCCAGGACGATCGAACCGGACGGTCCGGTGGGCGGCTCCTCGGCCTGCGCCGTCGCACCGAAGAACTTCCGCAGCGCTGTGCTCTTGCCCGCTCCGGGCACTCCGGCGAAGATCAGGGCCGCCGTTGTGGGGTAACGCAATTCATCGATCGTCCGACCGCGCAGGTCGTGCACGCCGACCGGTGTCAGCGCGCCGACGGCGGCCAGCGGCATGCGCGGCTCGGGGGAGTGCAGGGGTAGCGCATCGAGCGGGGGGTTCACCCCTTCCAGACTCCCTAGTCCGGTCCGATTCGGCAACCGGGAAAACCCTGAGATCGCGCGACGGAAAGGATGATTCGTCGCGACCGGCCGGTTTGTCGTCGGCCTACCGATGGGTTGCCGCCGCGCGACGCGGCCTCGCCCGCACGTGCATCCGCTCACCCTGGCTGCCGAACAGGCTCAAAATCTCCACCGGCCCACGCCCGGTGCTGCCGAACCAATGCGGTTGCCGGGTATCGAATTCCGCGGTCTCGCCGGGACCCATGATCAGGTCGTGTTCGCCGAGGACCAGCCGCAACCTGCCGGACAGCACGTAGAGCCACTCGTATCCCTCGTGCACGCGAGGATCGGGATCCTTGCGCTCGGGCGGCAGGATCATCTTGAACGCCTGTAGCGGGCCGGGCCGCGCGGTCAGCGGCAGGACGGTGTAGCCGTTGACCTGCCGGGGCGTGGTGTGCACGCGGGGGTCGGCGATTTTGGGCGCCGCGACCAGTTCGTCGAGCGGCACCTGCAAGACCAGCGCGATCGGCAGCAGCAATTCCAGACTGGCCCTGCGCTGTCCGGACTCCAGCCGCGAGAGCGTGCTCTTGGAGATGCCGGTGGTCGCCGAGAGCGCGGTCAGCGTGATGCCGCGGTGGGTGCGCAACGCCTTCAGCCGTGGGCCGATCTCGGCCAGCGCCTGTGTGACGCCTGGTTGGTCGTACATGTTCCCAGTGCACGCTCACTTCCCGGAAACGGCAAATATTGTTGCCGATACCGGTCCTCCTCGGCAGCCTGAACGCCGGAGGTGATCGCGAATGAGCGAAAGAGACAAGACGATCCACGACGTGGTCGTCGTCGGCGGCGGCGCGGCGGGATTGTCGGCGGCGCTGGTGTTGAGCAGGGCGCGGCGGCGGGTCGCGGTGGTCAGGGGCGGAGCGCCGCGCAACGCCCCCGCCACGCAGATGCACGGTTTCCTGTCGCGGGACGGGCTCCCGCCCGGCGAGCTGCTGACGATCGGCGCCGCGGAAGTCGCGGGATACGGTGGCGAGCTGATCGACGACGAGGTGATCGGCGCCGAAAAGAACGAGGACACGGGCGAATTCACGCTCCATCTGGCGGGCGGCGGGCGGTTGACGACCCGGCGGGTGCTCGTCGCCACCGGCCTGCGCGACGTGCTGCCCGGCCTGCCCGGCGTACGCGAGCGCTGGGGCGCGGACGTGCTGCACTGCCCGTACTGCCACGGCTACGAGGTGCGTGATCGACCGCTCGGCGTGCTCGGCGGCACCGAGCCTGGTGCTGTAGCGCGGGCTGTGCACGTCGCGTTGCTGCTGCCGCAATGGTCGGCCGACGTGGCGTTCTTCCCGCACACGATGGAGTTGTCCGAGCACGATCTGGCCCGGCTGGCCGCGCGTGGCGTGCGGGTCGTGCCCGGCGAGGTCGCGCGGCTGGTGGTCGAGGACGGCGAGCTGCGCGGCGTGGAGCTGGCCGACGGGCGAGCGGTGCCGCGCGCCGCGGTGTTCGTCGCACCCACCTTCGTGCCCAACGGCGACGTGCTGGCCGCGCTCGGCTGCGCGACGGGTCCGGACGGCTGGGTCGTCACCGACGCGCGCGGACGGACCAGCGTGGCAGGGGTGTGGGCGGCGGGTAACGTCGCCGACCCGGGCGCCCAGGTGATCTCCGCCGCGGGCGCGGGCTCGGCGGCCGCCATCGCGATCAACGGTGACCTGGTCGAAGAGGAGTCCACGGTCTCTGTTCCGATGCGCTGAAACGGTCGCGTTCCCGGGGTGCCGCCCAAAGCTGAGAATTGCTCGAGGATTCGGGGCTGTTCCGCGGATCGCCGGTAAGCTGTGAGGCGTAGGCGGAGTGTTCGGTGTCCCTCATCCACCGAAGACTCCGCCTCCTTTCGTTTCCGCACCCCTGTGGTTCGTGCCGCCGAGTCCGCGCCGGGAGCGTGGGCGCGGGGAGGCGGCGAGGTCATGTCGAGCCAACCCCTAGAATCACGGAGTGACCAGCGCAGCCCCTGACAACTCGCGTAATCGTGCCGATGCCCTCCCCAAGAGCTGGGACCCCAGCGTCGTGGAGGCCGAGACGTACGAGCGCTGGGTAGCCGCTGGCTATTTCCAGGCCGACACCGCGAGCGGCAAGCCCG
Source organism: Nocardia sp. NPDC050713 (assembly GCF_040654315.1). Taxonomy (NCBI): domain Bacteria; kingdom Bacillati; phylum Actinomycetota; class Actinomycetes; order Mycobacteriales; family Nocardiaceae; genus Nocardia; species Nocardia sp. NPDC050713. Next base: position 50,667 of record NZ_JBFAHS010000007.1, read on the forward strand.
CGTACTCGATCGTGCTGCCGCCGCCGAACGTGACCGGCACCCTGCACATGGGCCACGCCCTCGACCACACGCTGATGGACACCCTCGCCCGCCGCAAGCGCATGCAGGGATACGAGGTGCTGTGGCTGCCCGGCATGGACCACGCGGGCATCGCCACCCAGACCGTGGTGGAGAAGCAACTCGCCGTCGACGGCAAGACCAAGGAAGACTTCGGCCGCGAACTGTTCGTCGAGAAGGTCTGGGACTGGAAGCGCGAGTCCGGCGGCGCCATCCAGTGGCAGATGCGCGCCCTCGGCGACGGCGTCGACTGGAGCCGCGACCGCTTCACCATGGACGAGGGCCTGTCCCGTGCCGTGCAGACCATCTTCAAGCGCCTCTACGACGCGGGCCTGATCTACCGCGCCGAGCGACTGGTGAACTGGTCGCCCGAGCTACGCACCGCCATCTCCGACATCGAGGTCAAGCACGAGGAAGTCGCGGGCGAGCTGATCTCGCTGCGCTACGGCTCGCTGAACGACGACGAACCGCACGTCATCGTGGCGACCACCCGCGTGGAGACGATGCTCGGTGACACCGCGGTGGCCGTGCACCCGGACGACCCGCGCTACCAGGCGCTGATCGGCGCCACCCTGGAGCACCCGATCACCGGCCGTCAGATCCCGATCGTCGCCGACGACTACGTCGACCCGGAGTTCGGCTCCGGCGCCGTGAAGATCACCCCCGCGCACGACCCGAACGACTTCGAGATCGGCCTGCGGCACAACCTGCCGATGCCGACGATCATGGACGAGCGCGGCCGCATCGCCAACACCGGAACCGAATTCGACGGCATGGACCGCTTCGAGGCCCGCGTCAAGGTCCGCGAGCGGCTCGCCGCGGAGGGCCGTGTGGTCGCCGAGAAGCGTCCGTACGTGCACAGCGTCGGCCACTCCGAGCGCACCGGCGAGCCCATCGAGCCGCGGCTGTCCATGCAGTGGTGGGTCAAGGTGGAGTCGCTGGCCAAGGCCGCCGGTGACGCGGTGCGCAACGGCGACACCGTCATCCACCCGGCCAGCCAGGAGCCGCGCTGGTTCGAGTGGGTCGACAACATGCACGACTGGACCATCTCGCGCCAGCTGTGGTGGGGCCACCGCATCCCGATCTGGTACGGCCCCGAGGGCGAAGTGATCTGCGTCGGCCCGGACGAGACCGCCCCCGAGGGCTGGGTGCAGGACCCGGACGTGCTCGACACCTGGTTCTCCTCGGGCCTGTGGCCGTTCTCCACGATGGGCTGGCCGGAGGCCACGCCGGAGCTGGAGAAGTTCTATCCGACCAGCGTGCTGGTCACCGGCTACGACATCCTCTTCTTCTGGGTCGCCAGAATGATGATGTTCGGCATGTTCGTCTCCGCGGATCCGGCCATCCTCGCTGGCAAGTCCGGCGCGGTGCAGGTGCCGTTCAAGGACGTCTTCCTGCACGGCCTGATCCGCGACCAGTTCGGCAAGAAGATGTCGAAGTCGCGCGGCAACGGCATCGACCCGCTGGACTGGATCAAGGCCTACGGCGCGGACGCGCTGCGCTTCACCCTGGCCCGCGGCGCGCAGCCGGGTGGTGACCTGTCCGTCGGCGAGCCGCACGCGCTGGCCTCGCGCAGCTTCGTCACCAAGCTGTTCAACGCCACCAAGTTCGCGCTGATGAACGGCGCCCAGCCCGGTGAGCTTCCCGACCGCGCCGCGCTCACCGACCCCGACCGGTGGATCCTCGATCGCCTGGATCAGGTTCTGGCGGAAGTGGATTCGGCTTTCGACGCCTACGAGTTCGGCAAGGCGTGCGAGGCGCTCTACCACTTCGCCTGGGACGAGCTGTGCGACTGGTATCTGGAACTGGCCAAGGTGCAGTTCTCGGAGGACGAGGAGCGGGCGGCCGCGACGAGGACCGTGCTCGGCAACGTGCTGGATTCGGTGCTGCGACTGCTGCATCCGGTGATCCCGTTCGTCACCGAGTCGCTGTGGCAGGTGCTCACCGGCGGTGAGTCCGTGGTGATCGCGGCATGGCCGCAGGCCAGCGGAATCGCCACCGACACCGTTGCGGCGCAGCGTGTTTCGGACGCCCAGCGGTTGATCACGGAGATCCGCCGGTTCCGCAGCGACCAGGGCCTCGCCGACAAGCAGAAGGTGGCGGCCAAGCTGATCGGTCTGGAGCAGGCCGATCTGACGGCGCTGGAGCCGTCGGTCGCCAACCTGGCCAGGCTCACCGCGCCCGGCCCCGAGTTCGCCGCCACCGCCTCGGTCGAGGTGCGGCTGAGCGGCGCGACGGTGACCGTCGAGCTGGACACCTCCGGCGCGGTCGACCTGGACGCCGAACGCCGCCGCCTGGAGAAGGATCTGGCCGCCGCGGAGAAGGAACTGGCGGGTACCGAGGCCAAGCTCGGCAACGAGGCGTTCCTCGCCAAGGCGCCAGAACCGGTGGTTGCCAAGATCAAGAACCGTCGCGATGTCGCCGCCGCCGAGGTGGAGCGCATCGGGGCGCGGCTCGCGGAACTGGCGGTCAAGTGAACGAGGAGCCGGAGCGGCAGTACCGCGACGACGACGGAGGCGCCCGGCTCGGGTCCGGGCCGTCGCCGGTGGAACTCGCCGAGATGGCGCTGGTCGAGGCCGAACTCGACCAGCGCTGGCCGGAAACCAAGATCGAGCCGTCGCTCACCCGCATCGCCACCCTGATGGATCTGCTCGGTTCGCCGCAGCAGAGCTATCCGGCGATCCACATCGCGGGCACCAACGGCAAGACCTCGGTCACCCGGATGATCGACGCGCTGCTCACCGCGCTGCACCGGCGCACCGGCCGCATCACCAGCCCGCACCTGCAGCTGGCCACCGAGCGGATCAGCATCGACAACGCGCCGATCAGCCCGGCCAAGTACGTCGAGACCTACCGCGAACTCCAGCCCTACGTCGAGATGATCGACGCGCAGTCGGCCACGGCAGGCGGTCCCGCGATGAGCAAGTTCGAGGTGCTCACCGGCATGGCCTACGCGGCGTTCGCCGAAGCCCCTGTCGACGTGGCGGTCGTGGAGACCGGCATGGGCGGCACCTGGGACGCCACCAACGTGATCGACGGACAGGTCGCGGTGATCACCCCGATCGGGCTGGACCACGTCGACTATCTCGGCCCCGACCTCGCCTCGATCGCGGGGGAGAAGGCCGGGATCATCAAACGCGCGCCGGAGAGCCTGGTTCCGCGCGACACCGTCGCGGTGATCGCGCAGCAGGAACCCGAGGCGATGGACGTCCTGCTGCGCAGGGCCGTCGAGGTGGACGCCGCGGTGGCCCGCGAAGGCTCCGAGTTCCGGGTGCTCGCGCGCCGCGTCGCCGTCGGCGGCCAGCAGCTCGAACTGCAGGGCCTCGGCGGGGTCTACGACGACATCTTCTTGCCGCTGCACGGCGAGCACCAGGCGCGCAACGCGGTGCTCGCGCTGGCCGCGGTGGAGGCGTTCTTCGGCGCGGGCGCCGAACGTCAGCTCGACATCGACGCGGTGCGCGCCGGTTTCGCTTCGGTCACCAGCCCTGGCCGCATGGAGCGGATGCGCAGCGCGCCCACCATCTTCATCGACGCCGCGCACAACCCGGCGGGCGCGCGGGCGCTGGCCGCGACGCTCGGCGAGGAATTCGACTTCCGCAAGCTGGTCGGCGTGATCGCGGTGCTCGGCGACAAGGACGCCGCGGGGATCCTGGAGGCGCTGGAGCCGGTGTTCGACGAGATCGTCGTCACCACCAATGGCTCACCGCGCGCCATGGACGTCGACAGCCTGGCGAACCTGGCGGTGCAGCGCTTCGGCGACGAGCGCGTGGTCACCGCCGACACGCTGCCCGACGCGCTGGAGACCGCGATCGCCATCGCCGAAGAGGTCGGCGATCCCGGCGAGGCTGTCTCGGGGGCGGGTGTCATCGTCACCGGTTCGGTCGTCACGGCGGGGGCGGCGCGCGCACTGTTCGGAAAGGATCCCGCGTGAGTGGCGGCGAAAACCACGAAGGGGCCGGTGAACACGGCATGAGTGAGCCAAGCGAGCGCGACAAGGACGCGGCCGCGCCCGAACAACCGGCCGCGGCGTCCGCGCCCGATCCGTGGAAGGGTCTGCGCGGCGTCATGGCGGGCACGCTGGTCCTCGAGTCCATCGTGGTGCTGCTCGCGCTGCCGGTCGTCGCCGACGTCGGCGGCGGGATCAGCTGGCTCTCCGGCAGCTATCTGGTTGTCCTCGCGCTGCTGATGATCCTCGGCGCCGGTCTGCAGCGCCGTCCGTGGGCGCTCGCGTTCAACCTCGGTCTTCAGGTGCTGGTGATTCTCGGCGCGTTCATCCACATCTCCATCGGCGTCATCGGCTTGCTGTTCTTGGCCGTCTGGGCATTCATTCTGATCCTGCGTTCCGACGTCAAGCGCCGCATGGACCAGGGGCTGCTGCCCAGCCAGCGGATGAACCGGCGGGCGTAACCGGCTGCGCTGCTATAGTTTTCGCCGTACCGTCCCCCTGGCGGATCCCCTCGTCGAGCGTTCTCGACCGAACACCGGAGATTCGTCATGCCCGATTTCGTCATCCGTTCCTTCCGCCGCGACGATCGCGACCAGCTGACCAGGCTTGTCAACGCGCACATCGCGGCCGTCATCCCCGGCGTATCCCTTTCCGTCAACACCGTGTTGAGCCAGATGGAACGGCGTCCGACCGAAACGATCATCGACCCGTGGGTCGTCGAACGGGTCACCCTGGTCGCCGAACAAGCCGGTGCGGTGGTAGCCGCGGCGCATCTGCTGCGGTACGGCGTGGGCTCGCAGGTGTCCGACAGTTACCGCGATGCCGGAGTACTGGAGTGGCTCGTCGCCGCGAACTGGGACCCGACCGGCCCGGAGGATTGGCTGCGCTCGGCTGCGCCCGCGGCGGCGCGGATCTCGGTTACCTCGAGATCGACACCGATCTGGCGCCGCCGGAGCGGATCTCGCGGCTCGGCGGCTGGGCAGACGTGTGTCGGACAGAGGGTGAGCCGGAGGTAGTCCGGTGGCTGTTCGGCCAGGTCGCGCCCTGGTTGCGGCTCGGCGGGATCGACCGTCTGCTCGATTACCTCGACCCCGGCGACGAGTCGCTGCCGCTGCTGCTGGACTGCGGTTTCGTCGAGCTGACGCGCACCGAACGGGGATGGGAGCATCGCGGCTGACGCTGGTTCGGTACCGGGAGTAGTAGTCAATTAGGCTGTGCGCCGTGACTGAGCAGACGTTGGTACTCATCAAGCCGGACGGCGTGGCCCGTGGCCTGGTCGGCGAGGTGCTGGCCCGTATCGAGCGCAAGGGCCTGAAGATCGCGGCCCTCGAGCTGAAGCAGGTGTCCGAGGAACTGGCCGGGGAACACTACGCCGAGCACGCCGAGAAGCCGTTCTTCGGCTCCTTGATCGAGTTCATCACTTCCGGCCCGGTCGTCGCCGCAGTCCTGGAAGGCCCGCGTGCCATCGCCGCGTTCCGGCAGATCGCCGGCGGCACCGACCCCGTGGAGAAGGCGGTGCCGGGCAGCATCCGCGGCGATTTCGCCCTCGAGACCCAGTACAACCTCGTGCACGGCTCGGACTCCCCGGAGTCGGCCAAGCGCGAGATCGGACTCTGGTTCCCGGAGTTCCCTGCCTGAGCTTCCCCGCGTACTCGCCGCGCCGCCGCACCACGTCGGCGCGGCGAAGCCCGCACGGCCCGCGCACCGCATCGGCCCTTGTCGCACTGGGTCGAAGCGAAGCGGCAAACCCCGAGCATCGGGCCGGTCACGCGCCGATGGCGAACCACTGGCGCGCGGTGTGGGATACTGGCAGTGGTCGTCAACGACACCGGCAGTTCGCGCAGGTACGCGAATCGTGGGTGGCGATGCCGACCGGATGACACCGCGGTTCGATGCCGATCATCGCTGCCACGGACAGCCGCGCCCGGTTGCTGAGGGTGTGGGAGTTCGCGTCGGCACGCTGGATGAGCGCTCGTTTCCGCGGAGTTCAGCCAACAGCCAGGCGCCGCGTGACCAGTTAGCCCGAAGACGAAGAACCAGGTGACTACCGGGCACGCGGGGCGAGACCACAGGACCTCGCGTCGACGGCGTGAGGTGTACGGACAGCGCCCCCGCGTTGGCCGCGTCACTCCGTACCGGGAGGGACGCGCCCGGGGGCTCGAGGAGACTTCGTGGCCGATCAAGAGCCGCTGGAAACAACATCACAGGATGCCGATCAATTGCCGGAGCGAATCCGAGTTCACGCGCTTGCCAAGCGGCTGGGAGTGACGAGCAAGCGCATCCTGGCCAAACTCACCGAGCTGGGCGCCGACGCGCGCAGCGCGCAATCCAATGTCGACCGGGCGGTCGCGGAATCGGTACGCGACGCACTCGTCGCCACCGAACCCGAGACGACGACGCCCGCCGCGGCAGCCGAACCTCCGGCCCCAGCACCCGAGGCGGCCGACGCGGCCGAGCCGGAGTCGGCCGGGCAGCCGAGCGGGTTGCTCTTCTCCGCACCGGATCAGCAACACACCGGACACCCGACCGCGGCGAGCACGCCGGCACAGCCCACCGAGCTGTTCACTCACGCCGCCCAGCGCGAGCCGCAAGTCGAGGCGCCGCCGGTCTTCGAGGCGCCGTCCGTCGCCGCGCCGCTGTTCCTGTCGCCCGACGCGGCGGCCGCCGAGGATATGCGCAAGCGTCGCCGCGCCGAACGCGAGGCCAAACGCGCCGAGGAGACCGCGGCCCCCGAGGTGGTCGAGGAGGAACCCGACACCACCGAGGACGAGCAGGACACCGCCGAGCAGCAGGGCGAGGGTGACGGGCAGCCGCGCCGCAGGCGACGGGGCAGGCGTGGTCGTGGCCGCGGCCGTGGCGAACAGCACGCCGACTCCGACGTCGAGGGCGACGAGGGCGAGCAGGCCGAGACCGACGCCGAGGACGAGGGCGGCGCCGAGGGCGCGGAAGCCGCCGAGCCGACCGACGAGGCCGACGCCGACACCGAGTCCGACGAGTCGGTGCCGGAGGGCGCGAGCCGCCGTCGCCGTCGCCGTCGCCGCAGGAAGGTCGGCGGTGAGGGCGGCGACGCCGAGCCCGCCGACGACGACCCGCCGAACACGGTCGTGCACGAGCGCGAGCCGCGTAACAAGAGCCGCAACCGCGCCGCCTCGGACGAGGTGCAGGGCATCACCGGCTCCACCCGCCTGGAGGCGAAGCGTCAGCGTCGCCGCGACGGTCGCGAGGCCGGTCGCCGCCGCCCGCCGATCCTGACCGAGTCGGAGTTCCTGGCCCGCCGCGAGGCGGTCGACCGGGTGATGGTGGTGCGCGAGAAGTCGTTCTCCGAGCACCCCACCGCCACCCAGGTCGCGGTGCTCGAGGACAACGTCCTCGTCGAGCACTTCGTCACCAACACCGGCCAGGCGTCCATGGTCGGCAACGTGTACCTCGGCAAGGTGCAGAACGTGCTGCCCAGCATGGAGGCGGCGTTCGTCGACATCGGCCGTGGTCGCAACGGCGTGCTGTACGCGGGCGAGGTGAACTGGGAGGCCGCCGGGCTCGGTGGCAAGGAGCGCAAGATCGAACAGGCGCTCAAGCCGGGCGATCAGGTGCTCGTTCAGGTCTCCAAGGATCCGGTCGGCCACAAGGGCGCCCGGTTGACGACTCAGATCAGCCTGGCCGGTCGCTTCCTGGTGTACGTGCCGGGCGGCACCTCCACCGGCATCAGCCGCAAGCTGCCCGACACCGAGCGCAAGCGGCTCAAGGAGATCCTGCGCGACATCGTGCCCGCCGACGCGGGCGTGATCATCCGCACCGCCTCCGAGGGCGTCAGCGAGGCCGAGCTGGCCCGCGACGTGGAGCGGCTGCAGAGCACCTGGCGCAGCATCGACGAGCAGGCCAAGAAGGACGGCGGCGCGCCGAAGACCCTGTACGAGGAACCCGATCTCCTGGTCAAGGTCATCCGCGACCTGTTCAACGAGGACTTCTCGCGGCTGGTCATCGAGGGCGACCGGGCGTGGAGCACGGTCGAGAACTACATCCGCACCGTCGCGCCGGACCTGCTCGCCCGGGTCTCCCGGCACGAGAACAACGGCGTGGACGTGTTCGAGACCTTCCGCATCGACGAGCAGCTGGCCAAGGCGCTCGATCGCAAGGTGTGGCTGCCTTCCGGCGGCACCCTGGTGATCGACCGCACCGAGGCCATGACCGTCATCGACGTCAACACCGGCAAGTTCACCGGGTCGGGCAACAGCAACCTGGAGGAGACCGTCACCAGGAACAACCTGGAGGCGGCCGAGGAGATCGTGCGCCAGATGCGGCTGCGCGACATCGGCGGCATGATCGTCGTCGACTTCATCGACATGGTGCTGGAGTCCAACCGCGACCTGGTGCTGCGCCGCCTGACCGAGGCGCTCGGCCGGGACCGCACCAGGCACCAGGTTTCGGAGGTCACCTCGCTCGGCCTGGTCCAGATGACCCGCAAGAAGCTGGGCACCGGTCTGGTCGAGGCGTTCTCGACCACCTGCGAGCACTGCCACGGTCGCGGCATCCTGGTGCACACCTATCCGGTGGAGCCGTCGGCCGCCGAGGACACCTCGACCCGTCGCGAGAGCGGTTCGCGTCGTCGCCGCGGCAAGGACAAGAGCGCGGCCGCCGTGTCGGCAACCAACGGGACGCCGCAGCCGAGCGAGTCGCTCGAAGAAGAGGCCGCCGTGCGGCGGGCGCATCCGGTGGCGCTGGCCATGGCCGCGCACACCGCCACGGACACCGAGCCGGAACAGGCCGAGGTCGCCGAGGTGGAGGTCGTCGCGACCGATGCCGACGCGGTGGCGGCGAACGTGGCCGACGCCGTGGCCGCCGCGCAAGAGACGCTGGCCGAGGAAGCCGCCGAGGTCGAGACGGTGTCCGAGGAGGCCGCCGAGGTCGAGCCGGTCGCCGAGGTCGAGGCGCCGGTCGCCGAGCCGGTGGCGACGGTCCCCGCCGAGACCGGTCCGGTTTCGGTGGCGGAGGTCGAGCAGCCCGCGGCCGAGCCGGTGCCGCCGGTGCGGGAGGAGCCCGCCGTCGCGGAAGCCGCTGTCGCCACCGCCGATAGGTCGGTTGCCAACGGTGAACCGGCGCCCCCGCAGACGGGTCGCCGTCGCCGCGTGGCGCGTTCGGCGGCCGCTCCTTCGGCAGACAGTGCCGGAGCGGTCTTCGTGCTGTCGAGTGGCGATCAGGACACCGCGCCCGCGGTCGACTACTCGGAACCGGAGCCGGTCGAGTTGCCGCAGCGCGCACGTCCGCGGCGCAGGGCCGTCGGCCGTCCCGCGGGCCCGCCGCCGGTCGATACGCCGAACTGAGAAGAGCATGGCGATTCGGCCGGTCGGACCCGAGAGGGGCGACCGGCCGAAACCGTTCCGGCGCCGGTCCGCTCGGTGGAAACCGCGCGTGGCGTAGGTTGCCGGGAGGCTGCCGACCAGCGAATTGGGTCGTAGACCTGGGGTCTGGTAGCCTTGGACGGTCGCTGCCTGGCGATGCGCCCGAAGCTGCTGACGCAGCGAGGTATGCGCCCCGTGCAGCACCAGCCAAGAGAATTCACGTCGCGACTTGCGGCGTGAGTGAAGCACGAGAAGACATCGAGTGGAGGAAGCCGACCGATGGCAACGTACGCGATCGTCAAGACCGGCGGAAAGCAGTACAAGGTCGCGGTCGGTGACCTGGTGAAGGTCGAAAAGATCGAGGGTGCGCCGGGTTCCGCCGTCGAGCTCTCGCCCGTCCTCGTGGTGGACGGCGCCGAACTGACCACCGACGCGGCCAAGCTGGCCGAGCGTTCGGTGACCGCGGAGCTGGTCGAGCAGACCAAGGGCCCCAAGATCCGCATCCACAAGTTCAAGAACAAGACCGGCTACCACAAGCGCCAGGGTCACCGTCAGCCGCTGACGGTCCTGAAGGTCACCGGCATCAAGTAAGACATCCCGAGGAGACTCAGCTATGGCACACAAGAAGGGCGCGTCCAGCTCCCGGAACGGACGCGATTCCAACGCCCAGCGACTCGGCGTCAAGCGCTTCGGCGGCCAGACCGTCAAGGCCGGCGAGATCCTGGTGCGTCAGCGTGGCACCCACTTCCACCCCGGCGTGAACGTCGGTCGCGGTGGTGACGACACCCTGTTCGCCCTCGAGGCGGGCGCGGTCCAGTTCGGCACCAAGCGCGGCCGCAAGACCGTCAACATCGTCGTCCCGGAGCCGGTTCAGGCCTGACCGCCTAGCCGTCCAGACACAAGCCGAGCGGGTCAGGGTATGTCACCCTGGCCCGCTTTCGCGTTCTCGTGGCGGCGACCGCCGAAGAATCAGCGCGAGCCCTCGAAGAACGACCAGCCCAGAAGGAGGATGATTCGACCATGTCGAAATTCATCGACCGTGTCGTGCTGTACGTGCGTGCCGGGAAGGGCGGTCATGGGTGCGCGTCGGTGCACCGCGAGAAGTTCAAGCCGCTCGGCGGACCGGACGGCGGCAACGGCGGCAACGGCGGCGACGTCATCCTCGAGGTCGACGCGAACGTGCACACGCTGCTCGACTTCCACTTCCACCCGCACGCCAAGGCGGGCAACGGCAAGCCGGGCGAGGGCGGCAACCGGGACGGCAAGACCGGCGGCGACCTGCTGCTGAAGGTGCCCGACGGCACCGTCGTGCTGGGCAAGGACGGCGAGATCCTGGCCGACCTGGTCGGCGTGGGCAACCGCTATGTCGCCGCGCGCGGCGGACGCGGCGGACTCGGCAACGCGGCGCTGGCTTCGAAGGCGCGCAAGGCGCCCGGCTTCGCGCTGCTCGGCGAGGAGGGCGAGGAACGCGATCTCGTCCTGGAACTCAAGTCGGTCGCCGACGTCGGCCTGGTCGGCTTCCCGTCGGCGGGCAAGTCGTCGCTGGTCTCGGTGCTCTCCGCGGCCAAGCCGAAGATCGCCGACTACCCGTTCACCACGCTGGTGCCCAACCTCGGAGTGGTGGCCAGTGGCGACACCACCTTCACCATCGCCGACGTGCCCGGCCTGATCCCCGGCGCCAGCGAGGGCCGCGGCCTCGGCCTGGACTTCCTTCGCCACCTGGAGCGCTGCGCGGTGCTCGCGCACGTCGTCGACTGCGCGACCCTCGAACCGGGCCGCGATCCCGTCTCCGACGTCGACGCGCTCGAGGCCGAGCTTGCCGCGTACAAGCCCGCGCTCGCCGCCGACGCCGGTCTCGGTGATCTGGCCGACCGCCCGCGTGTGGTGATCCTGAACAAGACCGACGTCCCCGACGGCGCCGAGCTGGCGGAGATGGTGACGCCCGAGTTCACCGCGCGCGGCTGGCCGGTCTTCGAGATCTCCGCGGTGAGCCGAGCGGGCTTGCGCCCCTTGACCTTCGCGCTCGCCGACCTGGTGCGCGAGTACCGCGAGGCGCACCCGAAGGCGGCGCCGAAGCGTCCGGTGATCCGGCCGATCGCGGTGGACGAGTCCGGCTTCAGCGTGATCGCCGATCCGGAGGAGCCGGGCGGCTTCATCGTGCGCGGCGCGCGCCCCGAGCGGTGGGTGCGCCAGACCCAGTTCGACAACGACGAGGCCGTCGGCTACCTGGCCGACCGGCTGGCCCGCCTCGGTGTCGAGGACGAGTTGGTGCGGCTCGGCGCCGAACCAGGCGCTCCGGTCACCATCGGCGACGTCAGCTTCGACTGGGAGCCGCAGATCTCGGCGGGCGTCGACCACGTGCCGACCGGGCGCGGCACCGATATCCGCCTGGAGCAGACCGACCGCGTCAGCGCCGCGGAGCGCAAGCACGCCTCGCGGGTGCGCCGCGGTCTGGTCACCGAGGACGAGGATTGATCGTGCAAACCGTTGCCGCCGAACGGTTTCGATCGTCCGAACGGTTTCGATCGTTCGGCGGCGGGTTCGGGCGGACGGCCCTTCGGACAGCACATTCGGTTGCGGTACAGGGAGTTCTGTTGTGACGCAGGTGAATTCGGGGCTAGCGGACGCGGTGTCGCCCGGCGGGCTCAGCGACGCGCGGCAGGCGATCGCCGCGGCGCGCAGCGTCGTGGTGAAGATCGGCTCGTCGGCGTTGACCAGCCTGAAGGGCGGTCTGGACACGACGCGGCTGGATCGGCTCGCCGACGCCGTCGAGGCCCGCATGCGCGCCGGTTCGGACGTGGTCGTCGTCTCGTCGGGCGCCATCGGTGCGGGTCTCGCGCCGCTCGGATTGTCCAGTCGCCCACGGGATCTGGCGACCAAGCAGGCGGCGGCGAGCGTCGGCCAGCTGGCGCTGGCGCACGCGTGGGGCACCTCCTTCGCCCGCTACGGACGTACCGTCGGCCAGGTGCTGCTCAGCGCCGACGACTTCTCCCGTCGTGAGCACCACCGCAACGCCCAGCGCACCCTGGACCGCCTGCGTTCGCTCGGCGCGGTCGCGGTGGTGAACGAGAACGACACGGTCGCCACCGAGGAGATCCGCTTCGGCGACAACGACCGGCTCGCGGCCCTCGTCGCGCACCTGGTCGGGGCGGACGCGCTGATCCTGCTCTCCGATGTGGAGGGCCTCTACGACGGCGACCCGCGCAAGGGCGCCGCCAACTTCATCCCCGAGGTCCGCAGCAGCGCCGACCTCGACGGCGTCATCGCGGGCAGCGGCGGCGCGCTCGGCACCGGCGGCATGGCCTCCAAGCTCTCGGCCGCACGACTGGCCGCCGACGCGGGGGTCCCCGTGCTGCTCGCCGCCGCCGAGGAGGCCGCCACCGCGCTCGCCTCCGGCACCGTCGGCACCGCGTTCGCCGCGCGCCCGGTTCGCCTGTCGGCCCGCAAGTTCTGGGTCCGCCACGCCGCCGACAGCCGCGGCGCGCTCGTCCTCGACGACGGCGCCGTGCAGGCCGTCGCCCACCGCCGCCGCTCCCTGCTCGCCGCGGGCATCACCGCTGTTCGCGGCCGCTTCTACGGTGGCGACGTGGTCGACCTCCTCGCCGCCGATCACCGCCTGATCGCCCGCGGCGTAGTCGAATACGACAGCACCGAACTCTCCACCATGCTCGGCCGCTCCACCACCGAACTACCGGACACCATGCAGCGCCCGGTGATTCACGCCGACGACTTGGTGAAGGTCTGAGTTTCCGGCGAGGCATGCAGCGCCACACGCCGTTCGTACTCCTCACATAGGCAGCGGCTTTGTGAGGCGTGCAAGCGGTGTGTGGGACCTCGGTAGCGGTGGTCATGTTGGGATGGAGCGGGTTTCGTGCGCGCCATCACTGGGGAGTGGTGTGGATCCGGCGCGCTAGCTGGTTGCGCCGGATTGGGGAACCACGCCCGGTTGGTCGGTGTGGGAGGAGCCTTGGTTCTGCCCCTCCGGGATGGGACCGGTGACGCCGGGCTGGCCGCCCGGGTCGGGCAGTGGTCCGGGTTCGCCGGGCGGCGGAGCCGGTTCCGGTGACGGCGGGGGAGGTGGTGCCTCCTGGGTCGGCGGGGGCGTAGGGGTTTCTTGGGTGGGCGGGGGTGCAGGGGTTTCTTGGGTCGGTGGTGGCACCGGCGATTCTTGGGTGGGCGGAGGTGCCGGGGTCTCTTGCGTGGGTGGTGGCACCGGCGACTCTTGGGTAGGTGCGGGCGTCTCCTGCGTGGGCGGAGGGACGTCCTGCGTCGGCGGCGCCTCGGTGGGCGACGGTGCCTCCTGGGTGGGCGGCGGTGTCGGAGCTTCCTCCGTGGGAGGCGGTGCGTCCGAGGTCGGTGGCGCCGGGGTCTCCGGGGTCGGCGAAGGCGTTTCCTGTGTCGGCGGCGCGGGGGTCTCCTGCGTGGGCGGAGGAGTCTCCTGACTCGGCGGCGCGTCCGGGGTCGGCGGCACATCGGGTGTCGCGTCCGGGGTCGGTGCGGTGGGGGCGTGGGATTCCGGCGGCGACGGCTCCGGCGTGGCCTCGGTGGGTGGCTCCGGCTGCGAATCCCCGCCCGGCGGAACGTTTTCCGGCGCGTTCGGCGAATTTCCCGTCGACCCGTTCGACCCATCGGGCCCGTACTTCGACGACCCATTCGGCGACTGCGGAATCGCCTCCGAGTCCGAAAGCGTCGACAGCACAGGCGGTTCCGGCAGCGCGGGCACGCCATTCCCCGCCATCGAATAGGCGGGCTTGTAGACCATGTTCATCGCGAGCACGGCTTCCTGCCGCAGCGCCTCCTGCGCCATCTGCGCGTCGATGACGTTCGCCGCTTCGAGCAGTTGGGCGATGGCGCCGATCGGACCGGAGCTGCCGGGCGGCACCACGGCCAGTTTGACCGCTTCGGCCGCCGCCGCGACCCCACCGAGGCGCGCGCCGACCTGGCCCATGACGGCGCTGAGTTCGTCGATGGACGCGGCGAAGCTGCGCGTGCTCGCGTAAGCGGCGTTCGCCGCCGCGCCTTCCCATTCCATGCCGTTCATGACGCGGTCCGCGCTGCCGCGGGTCAGCGGCATGGAGGTGGCCAGCGCGGCGGCGACCTCGAGCCAGGTGACCGAGGCGCGCAGGATCTCCCCGGCGTCGATCTGCTGGGTCTTGGCGTAGATCTCCTCGTGCGGCATCGACTCGAAGTGCTCCATCGAGTTGATGTAGGTGGGGTCGGTGCCGGTCATCGGGGCAGCCTCGTTTCCACCGCGCGCAGCGCGGCCGCGTTGGCGGCGTCGGCTTCTTCGTAGAGTCCGGCGCTGATCAGGAACGCTTCCTTCATGCGGTAGGCGGCCTCGATGTAGTGATCGAGCAGCGCCGCGGCGTCGCGCGCCTTGTGCCCGAATCCGGCCTGCAGTTGCTGCGCGGAGACGAAACCGCCGAATCCGTGTAACTCGGCTGCGGATTCGAGGCGCTGCTGCAGGTAGATCAGCCGGTCGGCCTGGTTCTCGTAGATCTCGGCGCACCGCCGCGCGGCGTCCGGATCGAACTTGACGGTGCCTGCCTGCGCTTCCTGCTTGAACCGCGCTATTTCGGCTCGGCTGCTCTCGATCGTCATGCGCACCCCCCGGGGATCGGTCGGTTGGCTTCAGCCTAATGGTTACAGCCGGACGGAGTCCGCCCAAAACCCGCGCATGGCGCTCACCTCGCCTGTGCCGGAATGCGTTTCTGGAGCTGGGCGGCGATCTGTTCGGGCGATGCGGGCACGATGTGCACGGTCTCGCCCGCTTTGATCAGGTACCGCCCGTCGCCCTGCACATCGATCCAGGTGTAGTGGATCGGTGGGACGGGTTCGTCCCGATCGAGCCGAGCTTCGATGCGTAGATGTCCCTCGGCGGTGTGCGGTTTGAGCAGCAGCCTGCGGATGGGGTTCGCGGCGGGCTGGGTGGCGACGACGGTCTCGGTGTCGCGGACCGCGGCGGCGCTCGCGGCGCGGGCCGGTTCGCGTCCGGCGGGTGTCTTCGGCAGCAGCGTGGCGATGCGGCTGCCCAGCTTGCTCGCGTGTCCGATCGAGATGCGCACCCGTCCGCCGAAATCGGGGCGGGTGCCGGGTTCCTGAATGGCGAGCACCGCGCGGTCGTACACCGCGCAGGCCAGTAGCCGCAGCTCGCTGTTCGGGATGTGCGCGCCGCCGATGGCGACGATCCTGGTGTGCGGTTCGGCGAGAATCCGCAGGCAGGCGGACAGGTCCGGGTCCGCGCCGAGCGGCAGGCGCTGAGTCAGCTGGGCGCGCAGCGCCTCGGCCTCGGCCTCGGTGCGCGGCGTCTCCAGGATGCGCAGCGGATAGGGGTGGCGATCCACCTGAGTTTCCCGCCAGACGTGGGCGAACTCGTCCGGGGTGAACGTCCAACCCACGCCGAATCACTCCTCACCGAACCCACCGAACTGCCCGCAGCATATCGGTGACCCTGGCCGCGCGACGAACTGTTCGAGAACTGGTACCACTGGATCAGGGGCTAACGCCGCGCCGACAACTCGGATATACCCAGACGAACCCTTGGTTCTCGCGCGGCTGTACGCGGGCCTGGAGTGCCCGGCTCCGACGCGTCGATCAGGGGCGATGGGAGAGATGCCGTGCAGGTACTCGGGACGTGGGACCAACCGGCGACGATCGCCGCGCTGGCGGGCGGCAAGGCGCGCGGCCTGCACGTCGTGCACAACGGAGGCTTCCGTGTTCCCGAGTGGGTCGCGCTCGGCACCGACGCGTTCGAGCGCTTCCTCGCCGAACACGGGTTGGCCGAGCGAGTTTCCGCGTTGGCTATGGCGGACGATCCGGACCGGGCGCTGGCGCTTGCCGCCGACCTGCGCGCCGCTATCGAAGCCGCTCCGTTGCCCGCTGACCTGCGAGAACTCGTCGCCGACGGTTACGAACGGATCGGCGGCGGTCCGATCGCCGTGCGCTCCTCGACGGTCGTGGAGGACGGCGCCGAGCACTCCTACGCGGGACAGTTCGACTCCTTCCTCAACGTCAACGGCGTCGCGGCGGTCACCGACCGCGTGCGGGACTGCTGGGCCTCGGCGTTCTCCGAGCGGTCGATACGGTACGCCTTCGCGCGGTCGCGCCCGGTCGGCGGCGCGCCGGGCGTTGTGCTGCAACGGCTGATAGCCGCGCGGGCCAGCGGCGTGCTGTTCACCGCCGATCCCCGTACCGGTGCGTCCGATCGACTGGTGATCAGCGCGGTGTACGGGCTCGGTGAGGGGCTGGTGTCGGGCGCGGTGGACGCGGACACCGTCACCGTCGACAAGGCGACCGGCGTCGTGCTCGACACGATCGTCGGCGACAAGGACAGCAGCTACCACCCCGCCGCGGCGCAGGGCTGCGAGGTCGGCGAGGTAGCGGCGGCGCTGCGTGAACGGGCCGTGCTAGCCGACGACGAGATCGCCGAACTGGTCGATCTCGGTCGCAAGATCGAAATCGTCTGCGGCGCATCGCAAGACATCGAGTGGGCGCTGGACGACGTGGGACTGTGGATACTTCAGTCTCGCCCGATCACCACCGAGCCCGCACCGCCCGAGGCGGCGGACGCGTCGTTGCGCGGGGCGGGTGAGACGCTCGCGCCCGGCGAACTGCGAATCTGGGACAACTCCAACATCATCGAGAGTTTCAGCGGCATCACCTCCCCGCTGACGTACACCACCGCGGTGGGCATCTATGGTCGCGTGTACCGCGGCTACGCCGCCTCGCTGCGCGTGCCACCGGCCCAGCTGCGTCAGACCGACGCGTGGACTCCGGTGCTGCTCGGCTGGTTTCACGGCCGCGTGTACTACAACCTGCTGCACTGGTACCGGATGGTGGGCATCGCGCCGGGCTATCCGCTCAACCGCCGGGTGCTGGAGGCCGCGCTCGGCGTCGCCGAGCCGCTCCCCGACGACATCGCGAAGACATTGCGGCCCTTCACCTTCCGCAACCCCCTGGCCCGGCTGCGGTCCCGCGCGGTGACCACGGCCACCTACCTGCGGCGGCTGTTCGGCATCGACGCGATGGTCGAGGATTTCCTCGCCGACTTCTACCGCGTCTACGACGAGTACGACGGACTCGACTACACGTCGCTCTCCGGCGAACAGGCCTATGCCGCCTACCGCACGGTCGATCGCGATCTCGTCGAACGCTGGGGCCCGCTGATGGTGCTCGACGCGATCCTGCTGACCTGCACCGGCCTGCTCTACGCATTGACCAAGGCGCTGCTGCCGAACGCGCCGGAGTGGTTCCTGTACGCGGTCGTCGGTCCCGGCGCCGACGTCGAATCGGCCGAGCCCGCCCGGGCGATGACCGCGCTCGCCAAGACCGTGCGGGCGGATGCGGAGCTGACGGCGCTGGTGCACGCGACCGCGCCGGACCGGCTGTACGACGCCCTCGCCGACCATCCGAAGTTCCGCGCCGAGGTCGACGCCTACCTGGACAGCTACGGCTATCGCAGCCTGGACGAACTGAAGCTGGAGACGCCGGACCTGCGCGAGGACCCGTCGGGTCTGTTCATCATGCTGCGCAGCGCGCTCGGGCGGGTGCACGAGCAGGAAGCGCCATCCGACCGGCGCGACGAGGCCGAGGCCTACCTCGACGCCCACCTGCGCGGCCCGCGCCGTCGCGTCTACGAACGTCTGCGCGCCAAGGTATCTCGGTGCGCCGCGCACCGCGAGCGCCTGCGGTTCTGCCGCACCAGGGCCTTCGGCATGGTGAAGCGGATGATCCGGGCGATGGGCCGGGACCTCGTTCAGCGCGGCGTGCTCGACGAATTCGCCGACGTGTTCTATCTGACCGTTGACGAACTGCGCGGCTGCTACGAGGGCGCCGACACCGAGCCGCTGCGCGCGCTGGTCGCCGCGCGCAAGGCGCAGCGCGCCGCCGACGCCGATCTGGTCGCGCCCGCCCGGTTCGTCACCCGGGGCGGGACGTTCGGGCGCGCGGAACTGGCCGCGCAGGGCTGGGTGCCGGTCGGCGAGACGCCCGCGGCGACCGTCGGCACCGTGCTCGGCGGTACACCGTCGGCGGCGGGGATCGTGGAGGGCGAGGCGGTGGTCGTGAGCGAGCCGAACGATGTCGCGGGCGGCATCCTAGTGGCCTACCGCACCGACCCGGGGTGGGTCGCGGCGCTGCCCTCGGCTTCCGCGCTGGTGATCGAACGCGGTAGCCCGCTCACGCACGTGGCGATCGTGGCCCGCGAGCTCGGCGTGCCGACGGTCGTTCAGGTCAAGGACGTCACGAAGAAAATACGGACCAGTATGCGAATTCGGGTGGACGGAACGGCCGGAACGGTTACTGTGCTGTCCGAAGGAGTTGACCGCGATGGCACCTGACAAAGACGTTGCGGCCGTGCGAGATTGGCTCCTGCGCCCGGCGCGGGAGACCGGCATTCACCTGGCCGCCGAGGTCGACGGCTGGGAGTTCCGCAGCTATCGGGAACTGGCCGAGCAGTCCTGGTCCATCGCCGCGCTGATGCGCGAGCACGGACTCACCGACGGTGCGGGCGCGTGCGTCGTCATGCCCACCGGATTCGCCTGCACCGCGGCGTTCTACGCGGTGTGGGCCTGCGGCGGGGTGTTCACCCCCATCGCGCCGCCGATGTTCGGCGACCTCGACCAGATCGTCGCGCATATCGCCGCGATCCTGACCGCCGCCGCGCCGCGGCTGGTGGTCACCGCACCGGAATTCGAGGATCTGGTACGCCGGGCGGCGGTGGCGGCAGGGCGGCGCGACGAGCCGCTGGTCATCGGCGCCGACATACCGCAGCCACCCGCCGAGCGCGAACTCGGCGCGCCCGCGGATTGCGCACTGCTGCAATTCACCTCCGGCTCGACGGGGACGCCACGGGGTGTGCGGGTCAGCTGGCGCAACCTGGCCAACAACATCGCCATGATCTCCGGACTCATCGATTGGCGCCCCGGCGAGGCCATGGTGTCGTGGTTGCCGCTCTATCACGACATGGGCCTGGTCGGCGCGTTCCTGACGACCGTCACGAACCAGGGCGATCTCTACCTGATGCGGCCGGACCAGTTCGTCCGCGACCCGGCGCGCTGGCTGCGCGCGATGGCCTCGGCCCAGCACTCGCCGTCGCCCTCGTTCGCGCTGGGCTATGTGGCGCACCGGGTCCGACCGGAGGAGATCGCCGATCTGGATCTGTCCGGCTGGCGCACCCTCGCCGTTGGCTCCGAGCCGGTGGAGGTCGCCGACCTTCAGGCGTTCGCCGAGCTCACCGGACCGCGCGGCTTCTCGATGGACGCCTACACGCTGGCCTACGGCTTGGCCGAGGCCACGCTGATGGTGACGTCCTCGGCCCGGCGGCGGCCGATCACCGCGCTGCGCCTGGACACGCCGAACCTGCGCTTCGGTCATCCGGTCGGAGTGCTGGCCGAGGCGCGGCTGGACGACACCCACCGCGTCGACGGCGCGGGCTGGATCACCGGACTCGGCTACTCGACGCCGGAATCGACCGTCCGCGTGGTCGACGAAGATGGGCGCGAGCTGCCCGACGGTGTGCTCGGCGAACTGGTGGTCGTCGGCGACTCCGTCGCCATGGGTTACACCGGTGCCGACGACGGCGGCGCGACCCGAATCGTGGACGGCGAGCTCTACACGGGAGACGCTGGATTCCTGTACCACGACGAGGTTTTCGTGCTCGGCAGAATGGGCTCCAGCCTCAAGGTGCGCGGCCGCTCGGTGTACATGGAAGACGTCGAATCCCGGGTGGCCGGTGAGACCGGCCTGACCAAAGGCAAATTGGCCGCCGTCGCACTCACCGACGTAGGCGCGCCGGGCATCGCGCTGTTCGCCGAAGCACCGCCCGGCGCGTGGATAGCGCAGGCGCGCAAGGTGATACGCGGTGAACTGGGTCCCGCGGCCGCGATCGCCATCGTCACCGGCCCGCGCGGCACCATCCGCCGTACGTCCAGCGGCAAGCCGCGCCGCCGCCATCTGTGGCAGCTGTTCCGGGACGGCGGACTCGTCGGGGTGCAGGTGCACGAGGCGGACGGAACAACCGCGCTGACCGCCGGTTCGCGCACGACGGAGACGGGCGGACAGGCTCTCGGAGGTGCCGAGTTCCGGCCCGCCGCAGCAGCGGACCGCCGGAGACCGGTGGACATGGGCGGCCCTGTCGCGATGCCCGCGCGCGATGGCCGAGGCTCCGGTGACGTGATCTCCTCGGGCGATGGCCCGGTGGTTTCGAGTGCCGACGGGGTGGTTTCCGTCGGCGACGCGGTCGCGCTGGGCGTCCCGCGAAACACGGAGCCGAAACCCGTTGCCGCCGAAGAAGGCCGATCCCCAGGCGCGGACGGCCGATCCCCAGGCGCCCCGCCTGCGGTGGGCGCGGACCGCCGGGAAACGGTTCACTCGGTCGACCCGGTCTCGGAGCCGTCCCGCGTCGGCCTTGGCTCGGAGGGCGACGCGCTGGCCTCGGGTGGGCCGCGAAACACGGTGTCGGGATCCGCTGCGGCCGAAGAAGGCCGATCCGCGGGGGACGGTCAGGGCTCCCGTCCGATGGCGTTGGACGGCTCGCGTCCGATGGCGTTGGACGGTTCGCGATCGACGGCGTCACCCCGCGCCGAGAACGATCGACCGGTGCCGGATACGCCGGTGCCCGCTCTGCCGATCGAGCGTGTGCGCAGACTCCTCGAAGTGTCACTGGAAACCGTTGTGCTCCATTCTGATTCGGCGGTCCTGTTCGAAGGCTCACTGGCCGAGGGCTTCGGTAACGAAGGTTCCGACGTAGACTTCCTTGCCGTCGTCCCCGGCGCCGAAGAACTCCCGACCCTCCCGACGGTCCTGTTCATCGACGGCCGTCGGGTGGAGGTCCGCACCCGCTCGGTGGCCCAGCTGCGCTGCCAGCTCGAGCGGGCGGCGCGAGGCGTTGCCGCCGAGCTGGACGAGGACCTGCTCAACCGCTGCCAGCGCTTCCTGCGCGCCACTGTGGTCCGGCCTGGCGCGGTGGATATCGACGGCTTGCGCGCTCTGCTCCCGCACGACGACTTCCGAACCCTGATGGCAGAGTGGTGGACGGCTCGCGCGGTCCAGGCGCTGCGCTACGCGGTGGCGCTGCGCGCGCTGGGTGCCGCCGACGAGGCGAGCGAGTGGGCCCGCGACGGACTGCTGCAAGCCGTGAAGGCGTGGGCGGCCCGCCGTGGCGAGACCTACCTCGAGACCAAATGGCTGCCGCGCCAACTCGATCGGATCGGCGGCCACGACGTCATCGACCGTTACCGCGAGCTGAGCGATCCCGCAGCGTGGACATTCGAAAGCCCGCAGGGGTTCGACGGCGACGCCTCGACCGAGCCGACGACCAATGGACACCGTCGCGGGAAGCCGTTGGCGGTCCTGGAACCGTTGTCCGACAGAACATCCGGATCATCACCGACACCTTCGCGCCTCGACGCCTCCGCCTTCCTCCCGGATACCCAGGCCCGCCGCTTGGCCGAAGACACCACCTGGCGACAACTCTGGCGACTCGTCGCCGATCTCGGCATCGAGGACACGACTGACGACCCACACCGCATCCTGTTCGCCCGCCGCCCGGCCGTGACGACCTGGACCATCGGCGGCCGCATCCACGTGGTGCGCGACGATCGCGACGTCTTCGCGCTCTCGGACACCGCCGCCCGCGCCTGGCGATCGGTGGTCTTCAAGCACTCCGTGCGAGACGTGCTCGCCCGAGCTCCGCGCGACATCGCCACGGAGCTGGCGGAATTCGTGCGCCTCGGACTCGTCGGCTTGCAGTGGCGGGATGCTGGCCCGATCGAACCCGCGCTCGCCATGTGCAAGCCCGTCGCGCCCTACACGCCGGTGCCGAGCGCGTGCAGTCCCGCGCTCGGTCTGGCCGGCGCGGCTCGCGACGACGCGATCGCGACCCTCGCGCCGCTGCCCGCGCGTCGCTTCACTGAGTGCGCGCTGCACCTGGTCTGGTCGAACATCGTGCTGGAGAACGCCAGGGAAGATCTGGCGGGCGCGGTGA
This sequence comes from Nocardia sp. NPDC050713, assembly GCF_040654315.1. Classification (NCBI taxonomy): domain Bacteria; kingdom Bacillati; phylum Actinomycetota; class Actinomycetes; order Mycobacteriales; family Nocardiaceae; genus Nocardia; species Nocardia sp. NPDC050713. Next base: position 72,991 of record NZ_JBFAHS010000007.1, read on the forward strand.
AGAACGGTCAAGGCGGCGTCGCCGACATCGCCGCGCACCGGTTGATCGCCATGGCGGTGCGAGTATTGCTGTCCGCCTTCGGTATCCACCCGCTGCCCGCCGACGTGGCGCCGTCCGCCACGGTCGCGCGACTGCTGCCGCCCGGCGCGTGGCGGCGCGCGGAGGTGCTCGCGCAGCTGGACGCCGCACGCGGGGTGCGGTTCTCGGAACCGCTCGGCCGCGGCGGCGACACCCTCGCCGGACTCGCGGTCCTCGACGACTTCGTCGCCTTGGTGCGCACCGTAGCGGGCGGCGCCGACGCGGCGCTCGTCTTCCCCGCCTCGTTCGACTCGCGTGAGCAGTGGCGGCGCACCCTGGCGATCGGCTACGACTGGCTGCGCCTCGCCGCTTATCTCGACACCGACCTGCCGCTGGACGAAGCCCGCGACCTGCTCACCACCGGTGGCCACCAGCCCCATCTCCGGGAAAGCGAACCGTCATGACCGCCGCCGCCGACACCACCCTCGCCGCCCGGGTGCGGCGCCTCGTCCAGGCCATGGCGCCGGATCCGCCTGCCGACCTGGCCGACGAGCACCGCCTCGTGGAGGATCTGGGCTTCGACTCGCTGCGTCTGATGGAGCTGACCGTGGCGCTCGAGCGGGCATTCGAGCTACCGAGGCAACGGCCGGAGGACCTGGTCGGGATCCGCCGGGTCGGCGAGGTGATCGCGCTGGTCGGCAATGGCATGCGGGGGAGCGATCATGTGTGAGCGCGAGACCGTGCTGGTCACCGGGGCGACCGGACTGGTCGGCGCGGAAGTGGTCGCTCGGTTGTCCGCGGCGAGCAGACCCGTCGCCGCGGTGCTGCACAGCAACGCCGACATCGTGCGCAACGACGGCACGGTGCTGGAGGCGGGCACGCCCGTGGCCGGGGATATCCGCCGCCCCGGATTCGGCCTCTCGGCGCGCGACAGCGAAGATCTCGCCGAGCGGGTCGGCGTGATCGTGCACTGCGCCGCCACCACCGCATTCGACGCCGCCGACGCCGACTACGTCGAACTCAACGTGCGCGGCACCGAGCACGCGATCGCGCTCGCGCTGGCGTGGGATGTGCCGCTGGTGCACGTCAGCACCGCTTATGTGTGCGGCATGCGCGGCGGCACGATCGGCGAAGACGAACTCGATGCTGGTCAGTCGTTCGGAAACCGCTACGAGCGCAGTAAGTTCCGCGCCGAACAGCTCGTGCACGCGGCGGGCGAGCGTGGATTGCGGTGGGCCATCGTGCGGCCCGGCATCGTCACCGGCCACGCGGCCACCGGTGAGATTCGCGAGTACAAGAACCTGTACACCGTCGTGAAGTTGATGGTCGAGGGCAAGTTGCGGACCCTGCCCGGCCGCTACGACGCCACCCTCGCGCTGGCCCCGGTCGACCACGTGGCCGATGTGATCGCCGCGGCTGTCTTGGATTTCGACTCGGCGGACTTCCGCACGCTGCACGCGCTCGGCCGGGACGCGCTCTCGCTGCGCGAGGTGTCCGACGTGCTCGCCGAGTATCCGTCGTTCGAGGTGGCGACCTTCGTTCCGAAATCCACCTTCGCCGAGTCGGATCTGGATCCGGTCGAGCGCGAGTACTACCGCCGGATCGGCGCGCTCTACACCAGCTATTTCGAGCGCCGCCTCGACTTCGACACCACGCGCGCCGAGATACTGCTCGGCCGCCCGTCGCCGCCCACCGGCAAGGACTACCTGCGCCTGCTGCTGGACTACTGCCTGGAATCCGGCTACCTCGGCGTTCCGCTGCCCTCGATCGCTGAAGTCCTGGCCGCCAACGGTTTCGACGGGGCGATCCGATGACGGCGACGCCAGCGGAACAGAGTGGCGCGTCGCTGCACGCGCTGCTGGACCGCCTGACACCCGCCGCCGCGAAGATCGATGCCTACGCGGACGACACCTACGTGCAGGAGGCCGTCGACCAGCTCGAGCGGCTCGGCATCGATCCCGTCGCCTTCGCCAGGCAGCATTCGCTGCTGCTGCTGAAGCCGGACGCGATCGTGGCGCGCGCCGTCGAGCCGACACTGCAATGGTTGCCCGCCAGGGGATTTCGCGTGGTAGCCGCGCACCGGATGCGAGTGAACCGGCACCTGGTGCGCGCGCTGTGGTACTTCGCGTGGAACATCGCCTCGCCGGAACGAAGGCGCCTCGCCGACCTGCTCGTCGACATCTCCGATGTGCTGGTGCTCATCGTGCACGGCGCCGACGACGCGCTGCCGGTGCCGATCCGCCTCACCGAGGCCAAGGGCGCCACCGACCCGCGCAAGCGCAACCCGGGCGAACTGCGCTACGTGCTCGGCAGGCACAACTTCTTGCTGAACCTGGTGCACTCGCCCGACGACCCGGCCGACGTGCTGCGCGAACTGGCCATCTACTTCGACGAAGACACCCGCGCCGACCTGCTCGCGCAGGTGACGGCCGGACTGGATCGCACGGCGGCGGTCAGCGCGTTGGCGGCCGACCTGTACGCGCGGGTCCCGGCCCGCAGCTTCGACCGGGACGACGCGCTGCGCACCGTTCTGGCCGATCTGCGCCGCGCCGGAATCGACGCGGGGGAGGACGCGGACGGCGCGCGGCTGCTGTACTCGGCGTGGGCCGCGGACGCGGAGCTGGATCCCTGGTCGGTCTTGGTGCTCGGGTCTTATGTGCTTCCGATGCGGGTCGGTACGCGGTCGCAGACGCTGCCGCCGGTGGCCGCGCGAGAATGGTTGGAGGGCCGATCGTGACAACACACGCGGCAGTCGAGAAGACCGCCACGCACAACCGCACCATTCCCAGGCAGTTGGCGCACCGCTGCGCGGTCTCGGAGGTGTTCGTCACCTCGCTGGACACCCTCGGGCCCGACGCGTTCCTGGTCGGCGCCCAGCTGCCGCGCATGCACGCCTATTACGGTGACCACGCCGGATCGCTAAGCCTGCGCCACGATCCGCTGCTGGTGATGGAGGCCGCGCGGCAGGCGGCGATCTCGGTCACCCACGAGTTCTACGGTGTGCCGGAGAATATGGCGTTCATCGTGCGAACGTTCAACGGCACCGGCTCGGACACCCCGGCGTGGGAGACCGGTATCGCCCCCGCCGATCTCGTGATGCACGTGCGGGTTCCGCGCAGGCACCGCCGCGGTGAGACGCTCCATGGCCTGGACATGGTGCTGGAGATCTTCTCCGGCGGCGAGGCGATGCTCACCGTCGACGGGTCCTTCTCCTGGACCACGCCGCGGCAGTGGACCGGGTTGCGCGATCAGTTCCGGAAAAGTCTGGGACTCGGCGCTTTCCACGGTGCGTCGGCCCTCGGCGAGCGCGCCGACGCGGCGGCGGTCGGCCGGGAGAACTGGCGCAACGTCGTGATCGCGCCGCCGGACACGGACGGTCGCGTCGCCCGTGCCGCACTGGTCCCCGACCTGTCCCACCCTTTCCTGTTCGATCACCAGCTCGACCACGTGCCGGGCAGCCTGCTGATCGAGGCGTGCAGACAGACCGCGCTGAGCATGGTCCTGCGCGATCTGCCCCGATTGGTCTGCGTGGCAAGCACCTTCGACCGGTTCGTGGAACTGGATCTGCCCGCCGAGTGCGTCGCCGAGATCACCGAACCCGGACTCGACACCACCGTCGTGCACTGCGAGATCCACCAGGCGGGCGCTGTCGCGGCGCGCCTGGATCTCGAATTCGACGTGGACGCTTTGGATTCCGAGACCATCGCCGAATCCCGATGACCGCCGACCCGATGACCGCCGCCGAGCTGCTTCGGACGACCCGCGCGTTCCGCAGACGGCTGGATCTCACCCGCCCCGTCGACCGCGCGGAGCTGCTCGGCTGCCTCGACACCGCCGTGCACGCGCCAAGCGGCACCAACCGACAGCCGTGGCGCTTCCTGGTCGTGCAGGACCAGCGCGCCCGGCAGCAGATCGCGGAGTACTACCGCAAGGGTTTCGCGGCGTACCTGTCCGCTCGCACACCGCGACCCGATCAGCTCGGAGATCTCGCCTCCGGCCGGTATCTGGCCGAGCGTATGCACGAGGTGCCCGCGCTGGTGCTGGTCTGTTCGCTCGGCCGCCCGCCCGCGACCGGTTCGGCCCTGCACCTGGCGAGCTACTACGGCTCCGTCTATCCGGCTGTCTGGAGCTTCCTGCTCGCCCTGCACGAGCGCGGGCTCGGCGGCACCATGACGACCGCTCACCTGGCCTACGAGCGCGAAGTGGCCGACCTGCTCGGGATTCCGTTCGAGGAGGTCGCCCAGGTCGCGCTGGTTCCGGTCGCGCACCTGCGGCCGGGTCCGTCGAAGGCGGCGCCGCGCAGGATGCCCGCCGCCGAGGTCACCGCGTGGGAACGGTGGGGCGGGTTATGAGAAGCGACGTGCGGTCCCCGAGCCCGCTCGGCTCCGCGCGGCGCGTCGCGCGCTTCACCGCCGTCATGTACAAGCCGCACTACCTGCTGTACGGCGTCCTCTTCGTGCTCGCCCTCGAGGGCACGGCCGCCCTTGTGTCCCAACCGGATACACCGTGGCGGCCGGGCTGGGGCACCATCCTGCGCATCGTCGTCGTGGCCTTCGTGCTGCTGTATCTGCGGATGGTCGACGAGCAGAAGGACTTGGACTACGACCGCGTCCACAACCCGGACCGGCCGCTGGTGACCGGCGCGGTGAGCGCGGGCGAACTGCGCGCGGCCATGGGCGTGATCGCGGTGGGGGCGATCGGCGCGAGCCTGGCTCTGTCGGTGTCCTCCGCCGTGGCGATCGCGGCGGTGTTGGCGTACGGGGTGTTCCTGTGGGCCTTGGAGCGGCGCTCGGCCGCGGTGCGCGACGACATTCTGCTCAATCTCGTTGTCACGTACCCGGTTCAGCTGCTGGTGGCCGCGTATGTCCTCGTCTCGGCCAGGGACACCGGGGAGGTCGCCCCCGGATGGCAGACCGCCGCTGTCGTCGCGATCTTCGCGGGCGCGTTCCTGCACTTCGAGTTCGCGCGAAAGACCGCGCGGGAACGGCGTTCGGCGCACCTGTATTCGAATCGGCTGGGCGTCGCGGGCAGTGCAGCCGCGATTCTCGGTTTCGCCGCGCTCGCCGTGGCGGTCGAACTCGCGCTGGTCCAGCCCTGGGAGTTCAGCGGCGCGCGAGCCGCGGTCGCGTGGATACCCCTGGTGCTTTTGCTGATTCCGGCGTACGGAGAGTGGCGGTTCCTGCGATCGGACGAACCCGAGCACCCGGTCCTGCCCGCGGTCGCGTTCGTTCTCGCCCTCTACCTCGCGCTCATCGCGCAGGCATTGCTCTGCGTCACCTGACAGGTCACGCACCGTAGCGCCGGATGAAGTCCTGATCGGGGTCGAAGGCGGGTAGGGCGTGGTCGGATGCGCTCGGGCCGACGTGGATCTCCTCGATGTGTGTGACGGGCTCCGGCGGCAGCTGCCGCCAGTGCGCGCGCGGGTCCTCGGCGCGATCGGCTTCGTCGTGTGCCATGGCGTCCCCTCCTGAAGCGTCACCGCGAGGCTACCGTTCGGCCGGGCACGCTTCGAGGATGTTGTCGGGAGACACCGTCGGAACGATGCGCAGCAGGGTGAATCCGTTGCGCGCCAAAAGATCTCGGTACTCCGACTCGGTGCGCTCGCGTCCGCCCGCGTTGACCAGCATCTCGATGTCGATGTACTTGCCGGGGTGCGGCCGATCGTGTTCGGGCAGTACCAGTTCGACCAGCAACAGCCGGGAGTCCCGAGGCATGGCGGCGCGCAAGGTGCGCAGGATGCGGCCCGCCTCGTCCTCCGGCCAGTCGTGGATGATGTGCTTGAGCAGGTACGCGTCCCCGCCTTCCGGCACGGCCTCGAAGAACGACCCGGCCGTCACGGAGCAGCGATCGGTCACGCCGCGCTCGGCCAGGTACGGCGCGGCGTCCGCGACCACCTCGGGCAGATCGAACAGGACGCCGCGGGAGCGCGGTGCGCGGCGCAGGATCTCGGCGAGCAGACTGCCGTGGCCGCCGCCGATGTCGACGACGGTGTCGTAGCGCGCGAAATCGTGTGCGGCCAAGAGCGGTTCGAGCGCGAGCGTGCTGATGCTGGTCATCGCGTTGTCGAACAGCTCGCCGAGCTCGCGGTCGGTCTGCACGTAGTCGAAGAACGGCATGCCGTTCAGCGCCGGGCCGACCGGCAGGCCGGTGCGCACCGCGTCGGTGAGATGCGACCAGTGCCCGCGGTGCTGGGCGGATCCGAAGAACAGGAACGCGTCGCGCAGCGAGACCGGGGCGTCCCGGCGCAGCGCCCGCGCCTGCGGGGTGAGCCGGTAGGCGCCGTCGCGCCGCCTGGCGAAGATGCCGTGGCTGATCAGCAGTCGCAACAGCCGGTGCAGCGCGTCCTCGTCGGCGCCCACCGCGGCGGCCAGCTCCGCGCCCTGCCGTGGACCGCGGGCGAGCTCGTCGGCGATGCCGAGTTCGGCGGCCGTCGCGATGGCCTGCGCCAGCCAGCCGGAGGTCATCATCTCCATCAGCGCGATATGGCCGGGAACCAGTTTTCGGTGCAGCACCGCCAGCGCGCCGCGAAAGCGATCGACCGCGCGCAGGAGGTGGAGTGGCGGCATCATGGGTCGTCCGGAGGCCATGGGCGGTCCATTCCATCGGTCGGTGGTCGGCACACACTTGTCGAGCAGGGTACGTCGCCTGCCCGGTCGCGCGATGGAAAAGCGCTGGTAGATGACCGGAAACGACGCCGTTCACCGGTGGTTCAGGACCACCGGAAGCTTGGCGGGCGATGGCACGAAATCGAGAGTGGCCGGCCGCACCCGGTACCTCGGGTCCGGTTCCGGCCGCCAGCGGGCGAACAGCGCCGCCGTCGCGAGGGTGATCGTCATGACGGCGAAGTTGTTGCCGGGGCAGCGCCGCGCTCCCACGCCGAACGGCAGGATCGCCTTCTTGTCGATCTCCTCGACTCGCCCGGCGAACCACCGGTCCGGATCGAAGGTCTCCGGTGCGGGGTAGTAGCGCTCGGTGTGGTGCACCAGGTACGGGCTGTAGACCACCATCGCGCCGGCGGGCAGGGTGATGCCGCCGATGGTGACGGGGCCGTCCGCGGTCTGCGTGCTGACCCACGGTCCCCAGAACCGCAGGGTCTCCAGCACCACCAACCGCAAGTAGGGCAGTGCGACGAGGTGATCCGGCCGTACCTGTCCCGAGGCGACGAAATCATCCAGTTCCCTGCGTAGTTCGTCGCCGATATCTTGGTTTCGCATGGTCTCGTGCCAGACCCACGCCATGATCGAAGCCGTCGATCCGACGCCCGCCGCCAGCATCAGGATGAGCTCGTCGACGATCTCCTCGTCGGACAGCCGCGCACCGGTCTCCGGATCGGTGTGCCGGACGAGTGCGGAGAGCACGTCGTGGAAATCCCGGTCGGCCCTGCGGTATTCGGTGACGACCGCGGAGATCTGCGCGCGCAACGCGGCGGACTTCGCGGCGAAGCGGCGATTCGCGACCACCCGCAGCCGCCGCACGGATCGCGGCAGCGCGGCCCGCTGGATCACCTGACCCAGCAGCCATGGAACATTCTCGCGCACTTCGCGTTTCGCCTCCGCGCCGAAATCGGCGGTGAACAGGGTGGCCGAGATGATGTCCAGGACCAGCCGATGTGCTTCGTCGACCAGATTCAGCGGACGGTTCGCGGGCAAGGCGTCGGCCCACGCATTGGCCAGATCCGCGGCCACGGCGGTGTACTCGGCCAGCCTGCGCTGGCGCAGCGCCGGGGCGATCATGCGGCGGCGCAGCTCGTGCGGTGTCCCGCTGAGCACATTCGAAGCCCCGCGAATCACCTCGTGCATCGCTTCCCGCAACTCTTCGCGATGGAACGACCCGGCATCGCCGAAGCCGACTTCGCGGACGAGTTCGGGCGTGGTCAGAACGTAGGCCGGGCGCGGGCCGAGATAGATGCGCACGATCGGCCCGATCTCGGCCAGGGAGGCGACGAACGGCAGTGCGCCGCGCAGCGCGGCGAGGCTGTGGCCGAGCACCGGCAGCCTGCCCGGGGCGGTCGGGATGCCTGTGACACGCTCGTCGCCCCGTGCGGCCGTCAGCTCGGCGTACTCGGCGGTGACCTGCGCGATCAACCGGGATTGCCGCGCCGTGTCCGCGTACTCGCGCAGGGCTTTCCGCATCGGGATCAGCTGCGCCGGATCGGCGGCCAGATCCCGCAGCGCCGCGGCGATCGAAGCGACCGAGGGGTCACGGGTGCGAATACCGCCGCCCGGCGGCACCGTCTCCGCGAGATCGGGGTCGCAGTACACCACAGGCAGCCCCATCGCCACGGCTTCCAGCAGCGCCATGCCTTGGGTGTCGAATCCCGAAGAGGGGAACAGCAATACGTCGTGCGCCGCCATCGCGGTGAGGCAGTCGAGCTGGGGCACGCCGCCGTGCAGGCGTATCCGATCCGCGAGGTCGCCCGCCTCGATCGCCGCCCGGGCGGCCGCCTCCTGATCGCCGCTTCCGTACACGTCCAGCGTGCAGCCCGGTGTTCGGCGGACGGCCTCGATCGCTTCCAGTAGCCGCTTCTCCGGTGACAAACGCGCGCACCACAGCACGCGCAGCGGAGTAGCCGCTTCCGGCGTGAAATCGAGTGCGGTACTGCGTGATTCGTCGTTGGCACCGGTAGCCGCTGCGGCGCGGGCCATGTCGAGCAGTTCGTCGTCGATGCCGTTGGAGATGACCCGAATCGGGCGGTCCAGCCCGTGCGCGCGGAAGCGGTCGGCGAAGTGTTCGGTGGGCACGATCACCCGATCGGCGGCGCGCGCGTGGTTCACCATCGTGTGCCACGCCTGCCGGGCGGCGCGCGATTCTCCCTTGTGCGGCACCGTCTTCCGGTGCGGAACGAAGCGCCCGTGCAGCAGACGCACGGCGAGCGCGGATAGGTACGGTGTCGGCGAGGTGTGCTGGATGAACGCGTCGTCGCGACTGTGCACCGTCTGCACGACCGGAATGCCGTGGCGGCGCGCGGCGCGCAGCCCGGCGATCGCGACGCCGTAGGTGGTCTGCACGTGCACGATGTCGATCGGGCCGCGGTCGGCGAAGGCCGCGTCGATTCGCCGGGTGTTGTCCGGCGTCGGCAGCACCATCGCGAATCCGTTCACCCGCACGCCCGCGAGTGCCGAAAGGACCACGAGGTCCGGGTCGGGTTCGGTAGATTCCGGCGTGGGTGCGGCGAACACCGTGACCCGGTGACCAGCCCGTTCCAGGCCGCGCCGCAAGGCGTTCACCGAAGTCTGGATCCCGCCGAGAGTGGCGGGATGGAAGTCGGTGAACAACGCGACGTGCATGGCCACCACCGTACGGACGCAGGAGGTCCGATGAGGGTAAATCGCGCCGAGCGGGAGGCGACGGCATGAAGGTGGCGATACCGCTGACCGGCACCCGCGGTGATGTGCAGCCCGCGGTGGCGCTCGGTCTCGAACTGCGCCGCCGCGGCCACGAGGTGACCGTCGGCGCACCGCCCAATCTGGTCGACTTCACCGCCCGCGCCGGACTGACCGCGACACCGTGCGGTCCGGACGTGCAACAGCTGTACGCCTCCGACGAGGGCCAGCGGGCGCTGGCCGCGGGCAGCAGTTTCCGTCTGATGCAGCTGGTCGGCAAGCAAATGGCCGACTACGCCGAGCGGATGAACCGCGAGGTCGTCGAGGTCTGCCGGGACGCCGATGTCATCGTCTCCACGTTGCTCACCGAGGATCGGGCCGCGTCGGTCGCCGAGGCGATGGGGGTGCCGATGGTGACCATGCACGGTTTTCCCGGCCGCAAGAACGGGGCGTATCCGTTCCCCGGCGCGCTGCCGCCGCACTGGCGTCCGCCCGCCGCGATCAACCGCGCCACCTGGGCGCTGGCCGAGAACCTGCGTCGCATGGTGTTCCTGCGCTATCTCAACCAGTTGCGCCGCGAACTCGGTCTGCCCAGGTCGGCGGCGAGCCCGGCCGCGATGCTCGAACGCCGCGGCGTGCCGGAGGTGCAGATCTACGATCGCGCGCTGGTGCCCGGTCTTGTCGAGGAGTGGGGTGAGCGCAGGCCGCTGGTCGGTTTCCTGCCGCTCGAGCGGTCGGCGCGCGAGGCGATCGGTGAACTCGCCGCCGACCACAGTGCGGTGCTGGACTGGATCGCGGAAGGTGAGCCGCCGGTGTACTTCGGATTCGGCAGTATGCCCATCCGGGACACGCACGCGGTGCTGGCCATCGTCGAGCAGGTGTGCGGACGGCTCGGCAGGCGCGGTCTGGTCAGCGCGGGGTGGAGCGATCTGGACGCCGCGAACGCCGAGACCGGTCCGAACGTGCGGGTCGTCGGACCGCTCGCGCACGACATCGTCTTCCCGCTGTGCGCCGCGGCCGTGCACCACGGCGGGATCGGCACCACCTTCGAGAGTCTGCGCGCGGGCTTGCCGACGCTGGTCTGCTCGGTGTCGTTCGATCAGCCGATGTGGGGCGGGCAGGTCGAGCGGCTCGGGGTCGGCGCGCACGTGCCGTTCCAGCGGCTGGACGCGGAGAGGTTGACCGAGGGCGTGCGCACGTTGCTCGCGCCGGAGACGGGTCAGCGGGCGAAAAGCCTCGCGGTGCAACTGCATTCGAGCTCGGACGCGACCCGGCGCACGGCCGATATCGTCGAGCGGGCGGCGGAATGATCCGGCACTCGTTCCGCCCGCTGCCGAGCCGCGCCACAGCACGGGACTGATGAGGCGGGTCGGCGCGGCCGTCGCGGATTCCGTCGTCATGTTCCGGCGCGCGGCGCGGCGCACCGTACGCGGCCGCGACACCCTGGTGATCTCGCTGGCGCTGCCGATCCTGATCATGCTGCTTTTCGTGTACGTGTTCGGCGGAGCGATCCGGGTCGGCATGCCCTACCTGGACTATGTGCTGCCGGGAATCATTCTGCTGTGCACGGGTTTCGGCGCGTCCATCACCGCGACGGCCATCTCGGCGGACATGGTCTCGGGAGCGGTGGAGAGGTTTCGGACGCTCCCCGCCTTCCGGCAGGCACTTCTCGCTGGGCACGCGGGGGAAGGGGTCGTCCGGAATCTCGCCGCCGTCGGCATCGTACTGCTGATCGCTTTCGCGCTCGGATTTCGTTCCAGCGCGGGACTGTTCGACTGGATGGCGGCCCTCGGGGTAATCGCGCTGTTCGTGCACGCGGTCACCTGGATCGCGGTCGCGCTCGGCGTAGTGGCGAAAAGTCCAGAGGCGGCGGGCGGTTTCACCTACGCGGTGATGTTCGTTCCCTACATCAGCAGCGCCTTCGTCCCGATCGACACCATGCCGAGCTGGTTGCGCGGGTTCGCCGAGAACCAGCCCGCCACCCCCGTGATCGGCACCGTGCGGGCTCTCCTCACGACCGGCGGAGGTGGGCAGGCCGTCGCCGCCGTGCTGTGGTGTCTCGGGCTGACGCTTCTCGGATATGTCTGCGCCGCAGCCCTTTACGCGCGGCGCTGAGTCAGGCGCCTTTGCCGGTGCGCTTGGCTTCCCGCTCGGCGGCGGTGGCGAGGTAGTCGCCGAGCTCGCGGCGCAGCGTCACATCGAGCGAACGGGCCAGCGTGGCGTGCACCGAAGTGGTGGCAAGCTCCCGCATCTTGTTCAACATCGTTGTGGTCTCCGCGATTTCGGAGCTCGTCTGCGGCAGCCAGCCCGGGCCGTGCTCGTCGATGATGTGCTGCTTGGCGGCGGTGATCATGATGTGGGTGATGTCGTCGATCCGGTCGGCGACCTTGGCGTAGATCTCGATGAGCGTGCGCAGCTCCAGGCCGTACTCGTGCAGCTCGGCGAACGAGGCCAGCAGGTGGGTGTCGGTGAACACCACGGTCTCGCCCTCGACGCGGACCAGCTTCATCTCGGTCAACCGGTCGACGAGGTCGGCGGCCTCGGCGCCGAGCAGCGTGTCGATCAGTTCGCGCGGCACCTCGAAGGTCTCGGCCTTGGCCCACGACGCGGTGACGGCGTGTTGCAGCCCGAGCACCTCGGTCAGGTCCTTGCCGGTCTCCCAGCTGGTGATGAAGTCGGCGATGTGCGCGGTGGTGAAACCGCGCTGCAACAGCGCGTCGATCAGCCGCAACCGGTCCAGGTGCGCCTCGCCGTAGATGCTCGCCCGGCCGTCCTTGCCGATCGGCGGCGGCAGCAGGCCCCGCTCCTGGTACGCGCGCACGTTGCGGGTGGTGGTGCCCGCCGCGCGGGCCAGATCGTCGATCCGATACTCGGCCACCGCGCTCACCTCCTCGCCCGCCGCGGCGCATCGGACGGCCGCGACCTTGATCGTCGAAAGACCGAGTCTATCGAGACGAGCCCGGCGGCACCGGTGTGGGCGCGCGCCGGACTCGTGTCGTTGCGGCGGGTCGACTCAGGAGACCGCCGCGATCCGCGCCGCCCGCGTGCCCGCGTCGGCCGACACCACGTGGTAGTCCTCGAGCCGCAGGCTGCGCAACTGGTTGACGTACTGCGTCGCGAAGCCGGGATACATGGTGGCGTTGAAACCGTCATCGGTCAGATACCAGCTGTGGCAGCCCGAATTCCAGGTGGTCCCGGTGAGCCTGCGCTGGATGGTCTCGTTGTACCGGTCCTGGCGATCCCTGCGGACGTCGAGCATGCGCAGGTCGCGGTCCAGGATGGTGCCGATCGCCCGGACCAGGTAGTCGATCTGGGCTTCCATGTACACCAGCGCCGAGTTGTGGCCAGGTCCGGAGTTCGGCCCGAAGGTGAAGAACAGATTCGGATAGCCCGACACGGCGACGCTCTTGTACGCGAACGCGCCGCGCGACCACTCCTCGGCGAGCACCCGGCCGTCGCGGCCGACGATCGGAATCGGAGTCCCGGCCTTGGACACCTCGAACCCGGTCGCGAACACGATGCAATCCGCTTGGTGCTCAACACCTTCCGCGGTGCGGATACCGTGCGGCGCGAGGCGCGCGATCGGCCAGGTGATCAGTTTGCAGTTGTCGCGCTGCAATGCCGGGTAGTAGTCGTCGGTCATCAGCAGGCGCTTGCACCCGGCGCGGAAGTCCGGCGTGAGCTGGCGGCGGAGCCAGGGATCGCGCACCTGCCGGTGCAGCTGGGCCCGCCCGACCAGCTCGACGACGCGGGTCAGCGGGGTGTTCCACACGACGCCGAGCGCCACCGACTCGTGCCCGTAGAACCACGCGCGCCTGGCCAGCGACTCCGCCGCGGGCACGTGCCGGTAGAGACTCTTCGTGAGCGGGTTGGTCCGCCGGTTCACCCGGGGCAGCACCCATCCCGGCGTACGCTGGAACACCTTGACCGAGGCGGCCTTCTCGACCAGCTCGGGAATGATCTGCACCGCGCTCGCGCCGGTGCCGATCACCGCGACCCGCTTGCCGGTGAAGTCGTAGTCGTGATCCCAACGGGCACTGTGGATCTTGTGCCCCTCGTAGGTCTCGATGCCACGGATGTCGGGGAAGCCCGCGTTGGCCAGGGGGCCGGAGGCGAGCACCACGGTGCGCGCCCGCACCGGTGCGACGTTGCCCTCGATCGCTACGTCCCAGAGCCCCGTGTCCTCGTCGAACGCGATTCCGGCCACGGTGCAACCGAATCGGACGTGCGGGCGCAGCCGATACCGCGCCGCCATCGACTCGATGTAGCCGAGTATCTCCGCGCTGCCCGAATAGGTCTGCGACCAGTTCGGATTGGGGGCGAAGCTGTAGGAGTAGAGCCGCGACGGAATGTCGCATGCGGCACCGGGATAGGTGTTGTCGCGCCAAGTGCCGCCGAGCGCGGTGCTGCGCTCCAGGATGGCGAAGTTCTCGATGCCGTGCTGTTTCAACCGGATCGCAGCGCCGATACCGGCGAAGCCGCCGCCGATCACCGCGACGTCGAGCGTCTGTGCGTTGGTCATGTCGTCCCTCATGCCGCGGGTTGGTAGGTGATTTCCTTGGCCCAGCTCGGGTCCTTGCGCAGCAACCGCTTCGGCACCCGCGCGGTGATCTTGACCAGGGCGTCGGCCAGCAGGTGGTAGGGATGGTCGCGGTCGACCACCCATCCGCCGTGCATCTTCACGATCTGATACATCGGCAGCCTGCGCGCGAAATCGCTGCGCTCGCCGACATTGCGGTAGCGCTCGAGCGCCTTGTAGAGCTTGTTCTCGTCCACGCCCATCGCGACGATGTTGTCGCGCATCTTGTTCAGCAGCGGCACATAGCTCAGCACGCCGATCAGGAAGGTCGGCTTGACCCAGCCGCCGACCAGCTCGATGAGCAGCTTGCGCATCTCGGCGTGGCCGAGCAGATCCATGACCGCGAAATCGACCGCCAGATGCCGGGATTCGTCGGCGTTGATCCGTTTGAACGCCTCCTGGCAGACCGGATCGTCGATCTCGTCCATGATGAACTTCACCAGCGCGCCGTCCAGCGCCACCTCGAGCATCGGGATCACGGTGCCGAGGAAGGACAGCGACATGTCGTCGGAGTACTTGTCCAGGAAGTCGATGACGAGCTTGACGTTCACGTTCGGCTGCGGGATCTCGTCGCCCTCCAGCATGCCCCAGCGGCGCATCAGCGCCAGTTCGGCGTTGGCGTGCTTCTGTTCCTCGGCGTGGAAGTAGCGGTAGATCTCGCGCAGGGTCTCGGTGGGCGCCTTCTTGGCCATGGCGGCGAAACCGCGCGCGCCGACGTTCTCGATCCACATCAGGTCGGCCATGAACGGCTTGAGGCGGGCGTGCAGTTCCGGGGTGATGGTCTCGGCGCCGGGGGCGTCCCAGTCGATGTCGGCAAGGGCCCACTGGCGGTCCTTGATCTTGCGAAGCATGTCCTCGAAGTCCATCGCGATGGCGGCCATGTCAGACTCCTGTTCTGTCGGTGACCGCTTGGCGGTCCGGTGTGGTCGAATCGTCTTGCGGCAGGAGCCGTTCCAGCAGGCCGAGGACGAAGGTGTACTGCGCGGGGAAGTAGCGCTTGAGGCGCCAGATCAGGTGCGCGTCGAGTTGCGGCAGGACGTAGAGGCTGCCGCGGTCGTTGGCGTCGAGGGTGACGTGTGCGACGTGTTCCGGGGTGAAACCGGTCCAGCGCATGAGGGTTTCGGCCAACTTCATGGACTGCGCGGTGATGCGGCCGTCCTTGGCCACGTTGGTCTTGACGAAGGTCGGGCACAGCACGGTGACCGCGACTCCGCTGCCGCCGAGCTCGGCGGCCATGGTCTCGGACAGCGAGAGCACCGCCGCCTTGGAGGTGTTGTAGACGGCCATGGACGGCGCGGCCGCGAAACCGGCCGCCGAGGCGACGTTGATGATGCCGCCGCGACCCGCCTCCCGCAGCATCGGGGTGAAGATCTCGCAGCCGTGCACCACGCCCCACAGGTTGATGCCGAGCGCCCACTCCCAGTCGGCGAAACCGATGGCCCCCACGGGCTTTCCGCCGATGCCGACACCGGCGTTGTTGATCACCAGCGAGACCGGCTCGTCGAAGACGGACTCGGCGAAACGGGCGAGGACCTCCACGTCCGCGCGCCGGGAGACATCGCAGCGGAAGGCGTGAGCCGCGCCGGGCCGGGTGCGCTCGATGAGGGCGACCGTCTCCTCGGCGCGCGCCTGGTCGATATCGGCGCAGATCACCCGACCGCCGCGAGACGCGATTTCGACCGCGAAGGCGCGACCGATGCCGCTGCCAGCGCCGGTCACCACGGCGCGCGCGCCGTGACTGCGGCGCGCTCGAAGACTCAGCGGCACAATTCTTTCCAACATTCTCAGCTCACCTGTTCCACATCGGTGCGCGCGGCCAATGCCGCGCCGAGGAATTCCGCGGCCCGGCGCAGCGCCAGGTCGGCCTCCGGAACCAACCGGGGCAGCGCCTGGAAGACGTGCACCTGGCCCGGCCAGATCTCCAGCTCGCACGCGCCGCCCGCGGCGCGCACCATCTCGTGCAGTCGCCGGGCGTCCGCGCTGAGCATCTCGGCGCCACCGGCTTGCACCAGGATCGGCGGCAACTCGATGCCCGAGGGCACCGTGAGCCGCAGTCGCGGTGTGTCGGCGGGTAGGCCGCGGGTGTATTGGCGGGGGAGCCGAGCGGCGGCGCGTGCGGAGATGACCGGATCGCGTTTGCGCCGTTCCTGTTCCGCGGCGAGCGTCAGAGTGAGGTCGAGCAGCGGGGAGAACATCGCCACGGCGGCCGGTTGCGGCACCGATCGAGTTCCGTTCTGCACCAAGAGATCCAGAGCGAGATGCCCGCCCGCCGAATCACCGGCGACGGCGATGTCTTTCGCCGCGAAGCCGTGCGTCAACAGCCAGTCGTAGCCAGCGGCCACGTCGTCGGCCGCGGCGGGGAAGCGGTGCTCGGGCGCGAGTCGGTAGTCGGTGAGGAATACCGGCAGACCGGTCTCGCGGGAGAGCCGCGCGGCGAGCCCGCGATGCGTCCGCGCCGAACACAGCACGTACCCGCTGCCGTGGATGTAGTAGATCGCCCGCTTCCCGAACTCGACACCGTCGGCCCGCACCCACTCGCCCCGCACCGCACCCGCGCGGACCCGGCTGACGGTCGTGCCGGATGGCGGTGGCCCACCGGCCGCCATGATGGTCGCGATCAGCTTGCGCGCGAACCAGATACCCGGCGTGTTCAGCGGAATCGCGCAGTTCAGCGGCCGCAATCCGTACTCGGCGGCCGCGGCGGCAAGCCCGGCGCGCAGCGAGGGCGCGGCGGGTACGCCGGGGACCGAGGTCTTCGTTGACCTTGTCATGGAGATAAGGATCATCTTGTAATGTGCCATTTGTCAATGGCGAATTGGGGAACGCTGGTGTCACGGTGCGGTGGCTTCCGGTCCGAGGCAGTGCCGTGCATGTGTGGCAGCGCCATGTCGGGATCCTCAGTAACCGCGCGGGGGCGTTCGTCCGCGGGCGGCGGCGAGCTCAGTAGCCGCGCGCGGGATCGATCGAGGCCAGCAGTGGTCGTCCCTCGACGAAGCGGACGACGTTCGCCTCGACGTGGTCGGCGAAGGCCGCGAACCGCAACTGCGGTGGGTTCGAATCATGCGGCGTCACAATCGCATTCGGCAGGACCCAGAGTGGATGTCCGTCGGGGAGTGGCTCCGGGTCGGTGACGTCGAGTCCGGCGCCGCCGATCGCGCCGGAGGCGAGCGCCGCCACCAGCGCGTCGGTGTCGACCAGGCTGCCGCGGGCCACGTTGATCACCCACGAGGAGGGCTTCAGCCGAGCCAGGACGTCGGCGCTGATCAGGTGCTGGGTGTCGGCGGTCGCGGGCGCGGCTACCACCACGTGATCGGTGCGCGGCCACACCTTGGACACTTGTTCGGCGGAGATCGTCTCGACGGTCGGTGGAATGCCGGGGCCGGTGACCGGTCGTCCGGACCGATTCACCGCGATGATGTGCGCGCCGAGCGGCACCAGCATCGGGATGAGCGCGCGACCGATGCCGCCCGCGCCGACGATGGTGACCGTCTTGCCGCGCAGGGTGCCGACGTGCGGGAAGAAGTCTTGCTGTCGCCAGCTGCCCGCGCGCAGGTGTTCGGGCAGATAGCGCACGCCAGCGAGCAGCATCATCAGCGCGTGCTCGGCGACGCTCGCGGCGAAAGCGCCTGCGGCGGAGGTGAAAAGGACGTTCGGATGACGGGCGATCAGACCTCCGGTGAACCAGTCCTCGACGCCCGCCGCGGGCAGCTGCACCCACTCGACGGTGCCGGGCAGCTCCTCGGGAAACTCGCCGGGGCCGCCCGCCCAGATCAGCGCCCTGGCATCGGCGAGGTCGCTCAGCGTCGCGCCACCTTCGGTGACCGCCTTCTCCAGCAAGGTCGGCGCGGGCTGGGTGGGGCCGATCGCGATCGGCACTGCCATCTCATTCACGACTGCGCCTCGCTGACGCTCGGCTCCGTCGTGCGCGAGGGCGCGCTGTGTCGTCGGTTCGCTCGCCGGCGCTCACCCATGATCGCGGACCTCCTTCACCCGGTACCGGCGGCCCGCGCGCGGACCGACTGCTCGCCACCGCGACGTTAGCACCAGGAAGCTATACGCACGCCTGTCCGCGAACGACTACGAGTCGCCCTCCTGCGGGTCCGCTTCGATCCGGTCCCTGTCGGCCCATTCGAGCAGTGGGTCGATGGCGAACACGGCGTCGTCGATCCCGGCGTGCAGATCGCCCAACTCGGCGTAGCGAGACGGCACGGTCTTCATGGTGAAGTCGCGTGGGTCGATGTCGGGGATCTCGTCCCAGCGGACCGGGGTGGAGACGGTCGCTTCCGGCACGCCGCGCACCGAGTAGGCCGCGGCGATGGTGTGATCGCGTGCGTTCTGGTTGTAGTCGACGAACAGCAGGTTCGGATCGCGATCACGGCGCCACCAGGTGGTGGTGACGTCGTCGGGCGCCCGGCGCTCCACCTCGTGCGCGAAAGCCAGTGCGGCCCTTCGCACATCGGCGAAGCCCCACTCCGGCGCGATCCGCACGTACACGTGCAGACCCTTGCCGCCGGAGGTCTTGGGCCACCCGACGGCGCCGAGTTCGTCGAGCACCTCGTGCACAACCCCCGCTACCCGCTGTACCCGCGACCACGGACAGTCCGGCATCGGGTCCAGGTCGATACGCCACTCGTCGGGGCGTTCGGTGTCAGCGCGACGGGAGTTCCACGGGTGGAACTCGACCGTCGACATCTGCACAGCCCAGATCACGTCGGCCAACTCCCGCACGCACAGTTCGTCGGCGTGGCGGCCATAGCGCGGGAAGAAGACCCGGACCGTCGGAATCCACTCCGGCGCGCCCTGCGGCAAGCGCTTCTGATGCACCTTGTCGCCGGCCAGCCCCTTGGGGAAGCGGTGCAGCATGCACGGGCGGTCGCGCAGCGCGTTGACGATGCCGTCGCCGACGCTCAGGTAGTACTGCACGAGGTCGAGCTTGGTCGCGCCGGTCTCGGGGAAGTAGACCCGATCCGGGTTCGAGATTCGCACCGTATGGTCGCCGACGTCCAGCTCGACGGCGGGTGTCGCGGACTTGCTGGCCACGGTGCGAGCTTAACGGGGCGGACCGGTCGCGGCTGGTCGAAAGCCCGCAGATCGCGCCGGTTCCGTGCGGTGCACCGTTCTGGTATGCATGAAGGTATGAGCAAGGCGACTCGCATCACGGTGACCCTGGATCCGCAGGTCGCCGAATGGGCCAAGCAGGCCGCCGAGCGCCAGAACCGCAGCCTCTCCTCCCTGATCAACGCCTCTCTGCGGACCGCTCTCGTGCACGAAAGCCTCACCAGTCTCCCCGTCGACGACGCCGCCGACCGCGCTGCCGCCCAAGACGAACTCGACCTCACCGAGTCCGCCGCCGCCGATGCCCGCCGCCGCTCCCGCGGTGCCGCATGAGGCGCGGCGAAATCTGGAGCTACGCACCGACCCTCAGCGACGGCACACCCTTCCCGCGCCGCAGCACAGTGGTGCTGGTCTCCGACCCGGCCGTCATCACCTCGCCGTACCGGTGGCTGCATGTGGTCCCGGTCATCGCTACCGATCCGGGGCACGTGCTGGGCGTCTACACCGAACACGGCTGGGCCGACGCGCTGGAACTGCATCGCGCGTACCGTCCGTGGCTCGCCGAAAAGCTGGGGAAATTGACGGCCGCGGAGACCGAGTCGCTGGATGCGAGTTTGCGGGCGACGTTGAGTTTGTAGGTGGTCGCGTGTAGCTGGTAGTCGGAGTTGCCCGCGCATGGCGGAACCTCTGGTACCGATGGCGAAGTTCGGCGTGGTCGGTGGGTTTTGGTGCGCGGAACCCTTTGGTGCCGACGGCGGGCTCCTCAACGTGGCCGGGGACTGTGGCACGCGTGGCGGAACATTCGGCGCGGGCGGCTTTCGGGGACGAGTTCCGGATGTTCGCGTGCGAGAAGGTGCGGTTTCCCCAGGTTGCCTCGAACGGTGCTGGGCGCGGTTACGTGACCGAAGCCAGGGCGAACGGAAGAACAGCAGGCGCTCCCGCGCGCCGTAGTGCGTGGGCGGCGAGTGTGAGCGTCCAGCCGGTATCGGTCAGGGCGTCGACCAAGAGCACCGGCCCGTCGAGCCCGGAAAGATCGGGCACGTCCCACGAGTCGTAGAGCCCCGCGACCCGGTGGGCGGAGTTGGCGGCCGAGACCGGCGGGTGGCCGGGGCGGGTCGGGAGCGTACCGAGATCGCGCAGGCGTCCGATTTCGGCCAGGCGCGCGGCGAGGGTGGCGGTCAACACGGGGTGGCGGTCGGGGGCAAGTGCCATGACCGAGGTGGGGCGGGTGGACCAGTCCCAATCTCGCAGGACCGCGATGCAGGCGTCGAAGACGGTGTCGGGAACGGGGTCGTCGGGTGCGTCGAGAAGGGCGCGGAGGCGCTGGCCCCAGCCGAGATCGGTGAGCCTGCCGAGCACACGGCCGGTCTCCGGACCGTCGCTGATCTTGCCCGATAGCGGGATGCCGAGCTTGGCCATGCCGGTCGGCCACTGTTTGCGCGGCGCGAGGTCGAGGCCGGGACGGTCCAAGCGGGCGCGGGTGGCCGCGACGGCGTCGGCATCCACCGTGGCGTCCGGACGCGTGCCGGTGCAGTTGTCGCAGCGGCCGCAGCCCGGGGTTCGGCCGTCCAATGCGGGGAGGCCGGGGTCGTCGAGTTGGCGGCGCAGGAAGTTCATCCGGCAGCCGGTGGTCGACTGATAGTCCAGCATCGCCTGCTGTTCGACCTCGCGGGCGGCGGACAGACGTTCGTAGCGCTCGGTGTCGTAGACCCACGGCTCACCGGTGGCGATCCAGCCGCCGCGCACCCGGCGCACGGCGCCGTCCACGTCCAACACCTTGAGCACCATCTCCAGACGCGAACGGTTCAGCTCCACCAGCGGTTCGAGCGCGGCGGTCGAGAGCGCTCGGTCGTGGTCGAGGGCGTCGAGCACGCTGCGCACGATGTGCTCGCGCGGGAAGGCGACCGAGGCGAAATAGCTCCAGATCCGGGTGTCCTCCGGACCGGGCAGCAGCACCACTTCGGCGCGCTCGGTGCCGCGACCGGCGCGACCCACCTGCTGGTAGTAGGCGATGGGCGAGGAAGGCGCGCCGACGTGCACCACGAACCCGAGATCGGGTTTGTCGAAGCCCATGCCCAGCGCGGAGGTCGCGACGAGCGCCTTCACCTCGTTGCGCAGTAGCGCCGATTCCAGCGCCTCGCGCTCGGCCGGATCTGTTTGACCGGTGTAGGCCGCGACGTTGTGGCCGTGCGAGTTCAGCACGTCGGCCAGATCATGGGCCGCGGCGACGGTGAGCGTGTAGACGATGCCGGAGCCGGGCAGCCGGTGCAAGTGACCGCTCAGCCAGGCCGTGCGTTCTACCGCGTCGTCGAAGCGCACCACCGACATGTGCAGCGATTCCCGGTCGAGGGTGCCGCGCAGGACGAGGGTATCGGTGCCGATCTGGGTCGCGACGTCGGTGACCACGCGGTCGTTGGCGGTCGCGGTGGTGGCGAGCACCGGCACATCCGAACCGAGGTCGGCGATGAGGGTGCGGATGCGGCGGTAGTCGGGGCGGAAATCATGGCCCCAGTCGGAGACGCAATGCGCCTCGTCGATGACGACGAGGCCCGCGTCGGCGGCCAGCTTCGGCAGCACCTGATCGCGAAAGTCCGGGTTGTTCAGCCGTTCCGGGCTCACCAGCAGCACGTCGATCTCGCCACGGGCGACTCGCTCGTGGATCTCGTCCCATTCGGTGACATTGCCGGAATTGATGGTCGCCGCGACGACGCCCGCGCGCTCGGCCGCCGCCACCTGATTGCGCATCAGCGCCAGCAGCGGCGAGACGATCACCGTCGGACCTCTGCCCTCGGCGCGCAGCAGTTTCGCCGCGATGAAGTACACCGCCGACTTACCCCAACCGGTGCGCTGCACGACCAGAGCCCGGCGCCGGTGGACCGCAAGCGCCTCGATCGCGGTCCACTGATCCTCCCGTAGCCGCGCCCCTGCCCCCGCCAGCTCGCGCAACAGTGCTTCGGCCCGCTCCCGCAGGTCGGAAGTGGTGCCGTCGATCGCGAAACTCTCCTCGGCCGTGGTCACGCGCTCCATCGTGCCCCACCCCACCGACACCTTCCACGGCCCGCCCCTCCCCGGGAGACGGGACGGCGCCCGCCCGCCGCCCCGCCATCTGTGCGGCAGGCAGCCCGCCGTTCTTCGGACCGGGGGCCCGGGAGCAGGACGGCGCACCGCCCGCAGCGCTGTCTGTCGAGCGCGATTCAGCCGTCCTTGGGCCAAGGGCGGCGGCATACCGGTACATGGGACGGCGCATCACTCGCCGCGGGTTGTTCGTGCGGGAACCAGCACGCCGTTCTTCGGGTAGTTGCCGCGGCAGACCGGGCGACGGTCACCCCTTGACGCAGAGCACCTGACGCAGTGTCGCCACCACATCGACCAAGTCGCGCTGGGCGGCGATGACCTCATCGATGTCCTTGTAGGCGGCCGGGATCTCGTCCACGACACCGGCGTCCTTGCGGGACTCGACGCCCTCGGTCTGGGCGATCAGGTCCGCGACGGAGAACTGCTTCTTCGCCGCGGTCCGGCTCATCCGGCGACCCGCGCCGTGCGAGGCGGACTGGAACGAGTCGGGATTTCCCTTGCCTCGCACGACATACGAGCGCGTCCCCATCGAGCCCGGGATCAGCGCGAGATCACCTTCGCCCGCACGAACGGCGCCCTTGCGGGTTACCAGCATCGGCATGCCGTCGATGATCTCCTCCGCCACATAGTTGTGGTGGCACGAGATCGGGTCGTCGAAACACACGGTGCGACCGGCGAATTCGTCGCGCACCGCACGACAGACCAGGGCCAGCATCACCGCGCGGTTGCGCGCCGCGTATTCCTGAGCCCACGTCAAGTCGTGGCGGTAGGCGTCCATTTCCGGAGTGCCGGAAAGGAATACCGCCAAGTCTCGGTCGGGCAGGCCCACGTTGTGCGGCAACGAACGCGCGACGCTCATATGCCGTTCCGCGAGTTCCTTGCCGATGTTGCGGCTACCGGAATGCAGCAGGATCCACACCGTATCGTCCTGATCCAGACACACTTCGATGAAGTGGTTGCCGCCACCCAAGGTGCCCATCTGCTTGTGCGCCTTGGACTCTCGCGCGAAGACACCCTTGTCGAGAGTGGTGAACGATCCCCAGAACCGATCCCATCCCGAACGCAACGTAGCGGTGCCCGCGCCGAAGGCCGAGGCCTCGGCGCCGATCTTGCCGACGTTGACCGGGTCGTCGTGCGCGTGGAAGCCCACCGGGACGGCGGCCTCGATCCGCGACCGCAGCGAATGCAAGTTGTCGGGCAGGTCGGCGGCGGTCAGGTCCGTCCGCACGCTCTCCATACCGCAGCCGATGTCGACGCCGACGGCCGCGGGCGCCACCGCGTTCTTCATCGCGATCACCGACCCGACCGTCGCCCCTTTACCCAGATGCACATCCGGCATCACGCGCACTCCGTGCACCCACTCGAGTTGCGCGATGTTCCGCAGCTGCCGCAACGCGGCAGGCTCGATATCGTGCTCGTTGGCCCACATCAGCGTCTGCGCTCGGGTACCGCGCAGCTCGACGGGAAACATCGGTCTACCTTCTTTCTCTCTCGATGATTCCACCGTAAAGACTGGTTGACCGCTCCGCACTCGATTAAAACGCGCCGTCACCGGGCATCGACGCAGCCGAGCGAGCGCCAGCGCCCGGCAGCAACCGGGACCGATGTCGAGCAAGTCGATGCCCCCATTTCGTCGCCGGACCTACCCTTGATCGCAGGATGCCGTTCGGCGTAGGGGATGACCTGTTCGGGAAGCTGCGACGCCTGTACCAGCGCTATGGGAATACCTTCAACGTCCTGCTGACCGATATCACCTGCCCAACGGCGTCACGCTGGCCACCTCGGGCAGCGGAGACCTCGCGACTATTATCGGTGCATTCCACCGGGGACCAAGAGGCCGCCGATTTGCACTGGCTCGCCGTGGACACCGGATGGCGCGGTCACGGCATCGGCAACGCCTTGGTACGCGCTGCCTGCGGCTTCGCGATTTCGCCCAGGTATGTCCGAATGACTTTGCGTACCGAGGATTTTCGTGTCGCGGCGATCGCGCTCTACCGTGGCTTGGGCTTTCGTGAAGTATCCGAGGACGGATAGATCCGCTCCGCATTCCCATGGGCGAGACCGGAGACGAGGGCTTCGGCGTCGGCGATCGTGATCACATCGTCGCCGAGCCATTCATCCACCAACCTGCCGAGCGCCTCACGCCACAGCGCCGCGCCGAGGTAGTGCAGTTCCGGAAGCCCGTACCCGTCCGACGAGTACAGCAAGGAGCGAAAGGGCGCGAGCTCCAGCGCCTCGCCGAGCACGGCCCGCGCGCCACGTCCGACGTGCGGGATGGCGAGGCCGAGGTCCATGTGGACGTGCTCGAACACGTGGCTGAGATAGGCGGCGTTGCGGTGGAACGGCCAGCAGTGCAGGAGCACGACGGTGAGGCCGGTGTTCGCGTGTAGGAAGTCGGTGAGCAGCAGCGGGTCGGCGCGGTGCAAGCGCAGGTCGGGGTCGCCGAAACCGGTGTGGATTTGCAACGGCAGGCCCAGTTCCGCGCCGAGCCGGGCGCCGAGTCCGACGAGCCAGCCGAGCGTGGCGGGGTCGGTGAGGCGGTGTTCGGGCGCGAGCGTGGGCGGCGGCGTGCTCGTGAGCGGGAAGTCGAGGCCGACTCGATAGGCGACGACGGTCTTGAGTCCGACCGCGCCGACGGCCCGTTCCCGCACCGCGGCTTCGATGCGGTCGAAGACCTTGGCGGTGCCACCGACCTCCGCGATGACCTGTTCGGCGACCTGTTCGAGCCGCACGATCTCGCCGACCTCGCCACCGGCCAGCGCGCCGAACTCGGGCAGATCGGTGAGCCCGCCGGGCAGTCCGGTGTCGACCAGCCAGCGCGCCGTCCCCGCCGCGCCGAGCAGTCGCGCGGCCACCTCACGCCAGCCGAGATCGACGCGGCGCGCCAGGTACGCGTCCGCCCCGGTGTGCGGCGGCAGGTCGAGCACCGGCGCGCACCAGCGCCGCACCGCGAGTCCGAGGGCGGAGTCGAAGCTGCCGCGCGGACCTTCGCCGAGCAGCGCCTCGAAGCCGGGACGGTCCAGGTCGGCTGCCGTGACGCCGTGGCAGTGGTGGTCGGTGAGCGTGACGTCATCGGTGAGCATGATCAGCGCCCTCCACGGCTCGAGCGGCCGCGCCGACCGGCAGTCGGGGATCCATGCCGTCGCGGTCGACGGGGTGGCGCGCTGAAGGCCGTCGATCGACGCCCCTCGCAGCCCGGGAGATGATCATCAGAACCGCCAGAGAGTGAGTTCGACGAGCTCTTCCGGAGTGGCGTCACGGTACCGATAGGCCTCCGCTCGCCGCACCGTGAGCAGCGCGTCGTGCAGCTCGGGCCCCAGCGCCTCGGCCAGCACGGTCGAGGCGGCCAGATGATCGGCCGCTTCCGCGGCATTGGTCGGCAGCCTGCGCACCTGATTCTTCCGTCCGAAAGTCGCTGGATCACCGATGATTTCGTTGGGCAGCGCCAAGCCTTCGGCGATGCCCGCGAGCCCGGCGGCGATCACCGCGCCGACGATGAGATACGGATTGCCCGTCCCGTCGAAGCATTTGACCTCGGCATTGGCGGCCCAGCGCTCGGTGCCACGCACACCCGTGACGAAACGCACTGCCGCTTCGCGTGTTTCACGCCCCCAGCACTGCCAGATCCCCGCCCACCGGGAGGGTTGTAGCCGCAGGAAGCTGGCCGGATTCCCGGCGCCGATCGCGACCAATGCGGGCAGTTCCCGCAGCACGCCTGCGAGGAACGACGCGCCTTGCTCCTTCATGCCATAGGGACCCGGCCCATCGGCGAACAGCGAACCGCGTTCGTCGTGCGCCGAAAGATGCAGGTGCGCACCGGAACCCGCGTCATTGGGAGTGAGGCAGGGCGCCAGCGTCGCGCGCCATCCGTATTTCGCGCTGAGCTGCCGAATCGTGTGCCGCAGCAGCACCGCCCCGTCGGCCGCCGCGACCGGATCGGTGGGCGCGATGGAGATCTCCAGTTGCGACGCGGCGTATTCCGGGTGGAACTGTTCGACCCGGAGGCCCTGCTGAATCAGTAAACCCACCAATTCGCGCGCATACTCCGCTACTTGGCCGAGCCGGATGATGCCGTAGCCGGGTCCGCGTATCGCGGGGGTGAAGCCGATCTCGTCCTCGGCTCGGCCCAGCGCCCACTCGGTCTCGAAGGCCATCGACAGCCGCAATCCCGCCCGCCGCGCCGCCTCCACCTGTCGCGCCGCGAAACCGCGCTGACAGGCCGCGAACCGCGTGCCGTCCTGGGTGTACTTGTCGGCGGGCGCCCACGCCCAGCCGGGCTGACCGGCGAGTTCGGTGAGCGCGGCGAGATCGGGGACGAGCCGCAGGTCTCCGTCGGGTCCGCCGAGATAGCGGCCGACCGTCATCAGATCGTCGAAGCCGAAGGTCTCGAAACACGGCGAGACGCCGACGCCGAAGCGTGCCGCGTGCGCCAGACGCGCGGCCGGTACCGTTTTCACCCGCGTGATGCCCGCGTTGTCCACGAAGGACAGCGCGACCATCTCCGGGTCGACGCGGGCGATGAGCTCCGCTGCTTCCCCGTCGGCCGGAATGCGCTCGGGCATAGTGGGCATGAATCCCAACGATAGGCGCTGTGCCGCGCGGTCGTGGGGACAACGCGGGGTGACGCGCCGGTGCCCGACGAGGCCCTTCGCGGGCTGCCGGAGCGGCGAGGGAAACCTGGCTAGGTCGTGTGTTCGCCCAGTAGGGCCTCGATGTGCTCGCGGTCCGGAATCGCACTGCTCGCACCGAGCCGAGTGGTGGCCAGAGCCCCTGCGACGCAAGCCCATTGGAGCGCATGCCGCGGTCCGCGATGCCACGCGGCGGCGAGCGCTCCAGTGAAGGTGTCGCCCGCGCCGGTCGTGTCGACGACCTCCACCGGGACGCCGGGAACCGACAGCTCCGCACCGTCCGGATCGCGATAGGTCGCGCCCGCGGCCCCACGGGTGACCACGAGGTGTGCGACTGTGTCCAGCGCGTCACCCAGCTCGGCTGCCTCACCCGAATTGACCACAGCCACATCGACGTCCTCCCACAGTTTCGGCGGAAGACGTTGCACTGGAGACGGATTCAGCATGACGACAGTGTCGTTGGCTCGCGCGTGCCGCGCCGCGGCGGCGATGGTCGGCACGGGAATCTCCAACTGGCACAGCAGAATATCGGACGCGGCGATCACCGCGAGATCGTCCGGCGTCAGCTCGGTCAGCGCCGCGTTGGCCCCGCCGACCACGACGATGCTGTTCTCACCCGTGCCGTCCACCACGATGGCCGCGATCCCGCTCGGTCCCGGCACCGTGCGCAGCCGGTCGGCGCCGACGCCCGACGCGGTGAGCGTCCGGCGCAGATCGCCCGCGAACACATCGGATCCGACCGCGCCGAGGAACGACACCGCGCCACCCGCCCGCCGCGCCGCGATCGCCTGATTCGAGCCCTTGCCGCCCGGCACCATGGTGAACCCGCTGCCGAGCACCGTCTCGCCGGGCGCGGGGCGTCGCCGCGTGGTGGTGACGAGATCCATGTTGATGCTGCCGAGGACGGCGATCGCGGGGGCGTCAGCGGTCATACCGCCGGACGGTAGTCCCCGGTCGCCGTGCCCGCACGCAACCGAACGGTACGCCCGCGCGCCGGGTGCTCGAGCAGGTGGAAAGCGCCGCCGACCCGGTGCGTAGGCTGTACCCATGACGGTAGGAACGACGACCGAGCTGGATGTCCGCGAGGCGGTACACGACGCCGCGCGAAAGGCCCGCGTCGCGTCCAGGGCGCTGGCCCAGCTGACCACCGCGCAGAAGAACGAGGCGCTGCACGCCGCCGCCGACGCGCTGCTCGCGGCGGCCGAGGAGGTGCTCGCGGCCAACGACAAGGACATCGCGACCGCCGAGGCCGCGGGCACCGAAGCCTCGCTGCTGGACCGGCTGCGGCTGACCAAGGCGCGCATCGACGGCATCGCCTCCGGATTGCGTCAGGTGGCCGGTCTGCCGGACCCGGTCGGCGGCGTGCTGCGCGGCTCGACGCTGCCCAACGGGCTCGAGGTCCGTCAGGTGCGGGTGCCGCTCGGTGTGGTCGGCATGGTGTACGAGGCACGGCCGAACGTCACCGTCGACGCCTTCGGTCTCGCGCTGAAATCCGGCAACGCCGCGCTGCTTCGCGGTTCCTCCTCGGCCGCCGAGTCCAATGCGGCGCTGGTCGAGGTGCTGCGGAAAGCGCTGGCGGCCCAGGGCATTCCGGTCGACGCCGTGCAGCTGCTGCCCAGCCACGACCGTTCCAGCGTGACCCACCTTATCCAGGCGCGCGGCTTGGTCGACGTGGTGATCCCGCGCGGCGGCGCCGGGCTGATCAACGCGGTGGTGCGCGACGCCACCGTGCCGACCATCGAGACCGGCACCGGCAATTGCCACGTCTACGTGCACGCGGCCGCCGACCTGGAGATGGCCGAGCGGATCCTGATCAACGCCAAGACCCGCCGCCCCAGCGTCTGCAACGCGGCCGAGACGGTGCTGATCGACAAGGCCATCGCCGACACCGCGCTGCCCAAGCTCACCGCGGCGCTCGAGCGGCACGGCGTGACCATCCACGGCGACCTGCCCGGTCAGGTGCCCGCGACCGACGCCGACTGGGGCGAGGAGTACCTCACCCTGGACATCGCGCTCAAGGTCGTCGACGACCTGGACGCCGCCGTAGAGCACATCAACACCTGGGGCACCGGCCACACCGAGGCCATCGTCACCGCCGAACTGGCGGCGGCGCGGGAGTTCACCAGCCGGGTCGACGCCGCGGCGGTGATGGTCAACGCGTCCACCGCGTTCACCGACGGTGAGCAGTTCGGCTTCGGCGCCGAGATCGGCATCTCGACCCAGAAGCTGCACGCGCGTGGCCCGATGGCGCTGCCGGAGCTCACCTCCACCAAGTGGATCGTCTGGGGCGACGGGCAGACCCGGCCGGTGTAGTCCGCTGCGCGCGGGCTTTTCGGAGGCGACCGCCTCCTGCTTTTCGAAGGAAGGAATGACCAGTGGCCGATGCACCGCAAGAGCCGATCTTCACCTCGGTCGACGATGTGATCGAGCGGCTCGCCACCACCGGCTATCTGGCCGACAAGGCCACCGCCACCTCGGTGTTCCTCGCCGACCGGCTGGGCAAGCCGCTGCTGATCGAGGGCCCGGCCGGTGTCGGCAAGACCGAGCTGGCCCGCGCCGTCGCGCAGACCGCTGGCGCGGAACTGGTGCGGTTGCAGTGCTACGAAGGTGTCGACGAGGCCCGCGCGCTGTACGAGTGGAACCACGCCAAGCAGATCCTGCGCATCCAGGCCTCCAGCGAAAACGATTGGCAGGAGACGAAAGCCGATGTCTTCACCGAGGAGTTCCTGCTCTCCCGGCCGCTGCTGACCGCCATCCGCCGCGCCGACCCCACGGTGCTGCTGATCGACGAGACCGACAAGGCCGACGTCGAGATCGAGGGCCTGCTGCTCGAGGTGCTCAGCGATTTCGCCGTCACAGTCCCGGAATTGGGCACTATCACCGCCAGCCGTAAGCCGTTCGTGGTGCTGACCTCCAACGCCACGAGGGAGCTGTCCGAGGCGCTCAAGCGACGCTGCCTGTACCTGCACCTGGACTTCCCGGACGAGGAACTCGAGCGCCGCATCCTGGCCAGCCGGGTGCCGGAGCTGTCCGCCGCGGTGTCGGCCCAGCTGGTGCGCATCGTGCACGTGCTGCGTGGGATGCAGTTGAAGAAGCTGCCCTCGGTCGCCGAATCCATCGACTGGGGCCGCACCCTGCTGGCGCTCGGCCTGAAGGATCTGGACGACTCCACCGTGCGCGCCACCCTCGGCGTCGTGCTGAAGCACCAGAGCGATCACCAGCGCGCGCTGGCCGAGCTGAAGCTGGCCTGAGCCGTGGTCGCGGGATCGGGCCCGGCGGATTCGGTGTCGTTGGACGCCCCGCACGGGCTGCCGGGCCATCTCGTCGGTTTCGTCGAGGCGCTGCGGGCGCGCGGTATCCCGGTCGGACCGTCGGAGACGGTGGACGCGGGCCGGGTGATGACGGTGCTGGATCTGCTGGATCGGGAGGTGCTGCGCGAGGGCCTGGCCTGCGCGCTGCTGCGTCGCACCACCCACCGGGCGACCTTCGACGGGCTGTTCGACCTGTGGTTCCCGGTCGCGGTGGGTCAGCGCGGCGTGGCCGCCGACGAGGTGGCGATCCCGCGCACGCCCGCCGGTGAGGTGGACATTCCCGCGCTGCGGGAAATGCTCGCCGAACTGCTCGCGCTCGACGATCCCGGCCAACAGTTGGAGCAGTTGGCGGGGCAGCTGGTCGAACAACTCGGCCAGTACCAGTCCGCGCGTGGCCCCTCCTTCTCGGCCTACCAGGCGCTCAAGGAGGTTCAGCCGCAGACGCTGCTGGCCAAGATACTGGCCGGGCTCGCCATCGGACCGGACACCAGCGAGTTCGACACCGAGATCGCCCGGCGCGCGGCCCGTCAGCGCATCGATGGCTTCCGCGCCGCCGTCGAGGCCGAGACGCGCAGGCGAGTGGCCGAACGCATCGGCCGCGAGCGGGTCGCCAGCTACGGTGTCGCGCGGCAGGCCGAGGACGTGGACTTCCTGCGCGCCTCCGACCGCGAGCTCGCCGAATTGCGGCGCAGCAGCCAGCGGCTGGCCCGCATCCTGGCCTCGCGACTCGCAGTGCGGCGCAAGCACGCTCGCCGCGGCGAGATCGACCTGCGGCGCACCCTGCGCAAGTCCATGTCGACCGGTGGCGTGCCGATCGATCTGGTGAACCGCAAGCCGCATCCGGGGCGGCCGGAATTGGTCCTGCTGTGCGACGTCTCCGGTTCCGTTGCCGGTTTCAGCAACTTCACCCTGCTGCTGGTGAGCGCGCTGCGCGAACAGTTCTCGCGGGTACGGATTTTCGCGTTCGTCGACAATACCGACGAGGTGACCCGGTTCTTCGACCCGAGCACGCAGCTCGACGAGGCGATGGCCAAGATCTTCACCGAGTCCGACGTCGTCGGCTTCGACGGGCATTCCGACTACGGCGGCGCGCTGACCGCGTTCGCCAGGGAGTTCCCCGATGCCGTCACCAGCCGCAGCTCGTTGCTCATCCTGGGCGATGCCCGCACGAACTACCGTGACCCGCAACTGGATACGCTGCGCGCACTCGTCGGGTTCGCCAAGCACGCGCACTGGCTCAATCCGGAACCGCGAACCCAATGGGGCTCCGGTGATTCCGCCGCCGACCGCTATCGCGAGGTGATCGACATGTACGAATGCCGTTCGGCCAGACAGCTGACCGACGTCGTCTCCCGACTCCTGCCGGTTTGAGATGGACGACGCACAGCTGCTGGCCTACTGCCTCGCCAAGCCGGGGGCATGGCAGGACGAACCGTGGGAGGGCGACGTCGTCGCGAAGGTCGGCGACAAGATCTTCGCGTTCCTCGGCGGCGGCGACTCGGTCGGCCTCAAATGCGGTCGAAACCGCGAGGAGGCCGACGAACTCGTGCGCATCTACCCGGACGACGTCACCGCCTCGGCGTACATCGGCCGCTACGGATGGAACAGCATCCGCGTCGGCGGCGCCGTCCCGGCCGACGAACTGCGCGAACTCGTCGACCAGTCCTACGACGCGATCGTGAGCAAGCTGCCGAAATCCAAGCGCCCGAAGCTATGACCGATCCCATCAGGATTCGTTAAGCGTTTCTTTGGCGGTCCCGCGAACGATGCCCCGCATGGGGAACGAAGCGCCGGAAGGCGTCGGGTCGGGGTGTGCCGAGCAGAGTGGCGACGGGGAAGGGGACGAACGGGGCGAGGAAGCCGAGCGCCTGGCCGAACTGGCCGCGGCCCGGCTGCTCGACGCGCCCGCGGAGGCGGAGGAGTACTTGCGTAAGGCGCTGGCGCTCGGCGCGGGCGCGCTACCCGCCGAGACGCTCGCGCGGTGGCATTCGCAACTGGTCATGGTGCTTTCGGGCAGGGCGGGGCGGGAGCTGGAGCTGGCGGAGACGGCCCTGCACGCCGCCGCGCGCTGGGGCGGTGTGTCCGACGCGGACGCGGTGCATCTGACCTTGGTCGCGGCGCGCGCGCTGCACCGGGCGGGACGGCATGCCGAGGCCGTCGAACTCTTCGAGCCGCCGCTCACGGTGGGAGCCGCGCCCTACCCGGCCGCCGAAATGGCGGTGCTGCGTGGGCAATTCGGCAAATCGCTGCGAGTCGTCGGCAGGTATCGCGAAGCGGGCGAGCAGTTTCTCGAAGGCGCGCGGCTGGTCCGCGCCGATCACGCGCGCGTCGAACTCCAAGCCGAGCTGGTCTGGTCGGCCGCCTCCGCGTTGGACGCGGGCGGCGCGGAGGACCAGGCCCGGCTCGCGTACCTGCGGGCCGCCCAGCTCTGGGGCGAGCTCGACCGGATCGGTCCCCGCGCGCGCTGCCTGCGTTCGGCGGCCTGGCTGCGGTATTGGTCCGCCGATTCGGAGACCGAGCGGGAGGACGGGATCGCCGCGCTCGGCGAGGTGCTCGCCGAACTCGAGGCGCTGGCCGAACGCGAACCCTCGGCCCAGGTGAGCCTCGAACTCGAATACACGCGCAACCAGCTCGCGGACATGCGCGAGCGCTGACGGCGTTCTTCAGCGGATGCTCAGCCGTTCTTTGGCGGCGTGCCGGACCGTAACCGAAGACACCGAGATCGCCTCGGTGCGTCGCGAATTCGGAGACCGGAATGAGGATCTACGCCACCGCCGCCGCCATCGTCGCGGTGCTGGCCGGGCTGCTGACCACCTGCGCGGCGGGCATCGAGCCGGACGCCGTCGCGGCGCCGCCGAGCGTCCCGGTGCGCGTCGCGACTTCGGAACTCGTGACGGGGCCGGGATACGTCCTCGACGTCCCGCGGGTCGCGGGTGACGATCCCGCCGCGGCGGCGTTCAACGCCGGTATGCGTGCGGCGGCGCGATTCTGGATCGATCAGGTGGATTCGCGGACCACGCTCGCGCCAGGTCCGGGACAGGTCACCTACGTCGGGACGCGGGTGCTGAGCGGGCTGCTGTCGGTGTCGGTGAATACCGGCGATACGCAGGTCGCCCTGCGCACGAGTCACGTGACCGACGCGCGCACCGGTCGTACGATCACCCTCGCCGACCTGTTCACCGATCTCGACCGTGGCCTCGACACGCTCGCCACCCGGGCCGCGGCCCTTCTGCCGCAGAACGCCGAGCTACCCGCCAGCACGCTCGAGCCCGCCGAATACAACTACCGCGTCTGGCTGGCTACCCCCGCCGGAATGGAAATACATTTCGGCGCGCCCGCCGAGCGGATTTCCGGTGACGTCGTCGTCACGGTGCCCTGGTACCAGCTGGAAACCGTTCTCACGCCGGGCATTCGGGATATCGTCGGCAGCTGAGCAACGCCGTGGTCGTCCAGTCCGCAAAGTATGCGGCGAAATTACTGATTGCCCGAACGAAAGATGTCGGCATTCGGCTCGCGTAAATCACTGAGCCGGAAAGTAATCCATCGATTACTCTTTGCGCTACGACCGAGGTCGCGGGGGAGATTCGTATGGATGGGGAATACGGCGGGAGCCACCGCGTCACCGTCGGCGGCAGTGTCGCGGGGCAGGTTGTGGTCGGCGAGCACAACGTCGTGATCAACGCGCACGGATCACAGGTCTTCGTGCGCGAGGGTCCGCCGCCCACGGTGCGGCGGCGCAGCAGGCCGGTCGGGATGCCGATCCCGCGGGCGCGCGGCGACATGATCGGGCGGCTGCGTGAATTGCACAGCGTGGCCACGTCACTGGATCGGTCTGTGCCGGTGGAGATCTCGGGACTACCGGGGGTCGGCAAGACGACGCTGCTTCGCCGTTTCGCGGCCGACCGTGCGCGGGGCGGTCATCCCGTCGTGTACCTGTCGGCTGCTGGTCTCGCCGTCGAGGATCTGCTCCACTCCTTGTTTCAGGCCTGCTACGACGCGGTCGACTACCGGCCGGATCCCACCGCGCTGCGCAGGCTGATGGGATCGATCCGCGCGCTGATCGTCATCGATGACTTCGAGGGTTCCGCCGCCGACCTGGAAAGCCTGCTCGACACGGTGCCCTCCGGTGATCTGATCGTCGCGACGACGACGAGAATGCTGTGGGGCCACGGATATTCGCTGGAAGTACAGGGTCTGCCCGAGCCGCAAGCCATGGCGCTGATCGCCCGCACGCTCGGTCGCGGTCTCGGCCCCCACACGGACGCGGCGAGGCGGTTGTGCCGGGCGGCGCGCGGGCATCCGCTCGCCCTGGTGCGCGCCGCCGCGTGGGTCGGGATGTCGGGTTCCGACGAGCTCTTCGCCGATCCCGGCGTGCTCCAGCGGGCGATGGTCGCCGGTTTGGCCGGTCACGTGCGCGATGCCCTCCGGGCCCTGTGCGCACTGGCGGGCGCCACGGTGACGCCCGCCGCGCTCGGCGTGCTGATCCGCAGGCCGGACGCGTCGGCGGCGCTGACCGCGCTCGAGCGCATCCACCTCGCCGAACGGTTCGCGTCGGGTTACCGGCTGACCGGCAGTCCGGCCGCGCTCACCGCCGAGTGGCAGGGACCCCCGCCCGACCCGTCCGATTACCTTGTCCCGCTGCGTGATTGGGTGGTCGGGTCGGCGACGCACGCCGAGATACTCGAGGTCGACATCGTCGTCGTGCGGGTGCTGCGGGCCGGAATGGTCCGCGGCCGGCACGATCCGGTGCGCGAGCTGGCCAGGGCCGTCTCGCCGGTGCTCGGCCGGTCCCTGCGGTGGGGATGCTGGAAAGAGGTGCTCGCGCTCGGCTCGCAGGCGGCGACCCACGTGGGTCACGCCGCCGATCTCGCGTACTTCACCAGGGAGACGCACGTGCGCGAGCAGGCGCTCGGCATGGCGGTCGGGGCGACCGTCGGCGTCGGGGCGAGCGCGACGGTCGTCGCGGCGAAGCAGGTGGGGTCGCACACGGTGCGGGAGGCGCTGCGTTCGACCGCACTGGGTCATCCGGTCGCGACGGGCGCCGTGGTCGCGACGCTCGCGGTCGCCGCGACGGTCACCGGAGTCCGCCTCACCTCTGGGGACGCCCCGCCCGCGGTCGGGCAAGCGCCGATCACGACTGTCCTGGCCACCGCGACGACCGGTCCGCTCCCGGTCACCTCGACCCCGGAGCAGACCAGCGGCCCGGCCCAGGCTCCGCCGCGGACACCCCCACCGCCGCGGGCAGACCCCGGGCCGGGAGCCACCGACTGCGCTCCCCAGACCTATGTGATCACCTTCGAGGCGATCGCGGGCGGGGAACCCGTGACTCGTTCGGGAGGATTCCCTTGGTTGACCTGCGACAACGAGGCGGCCGCCGCTCTCTCCGGCGATCCGGTCTTTCGGGCGACGCCCAACCCCTGCCCGCCCGTCGGAGCGGGCGGATGCGTGTACGACTTCACCTTCAGCCCCACTGAGCCCGGTGACTACGCCGCGAAGCTGGTCATCCCGTCCGACTCGGGTGGTTCGGCCATCACCTTCGAACTGCGCGGTGTCGCGGTGCTGGAACCGTCGGAGACCACCTCGCCGAGCGACACCAGCACGCCGTCCACCCCGCCTTCGACAACCACGATCCCGCCGACCACGACCACGCCGACGGTGAGCGTCCCGCCACCGTCCACCGCCCCCACTTTCGATCTGCCCTTCCCCACCAACTGAGAGGACACCACCGTGACCGAGGCATCAGGAGCCAACTACCACCTGAACGTCGGCGGCGACGTGCCGGGGCAGATCGCCGTCGGGCACCACAACACCGTCAGCCGGGTGGAGGCAGGCGGGGACTCGACCCAGAACGTCGGCGTCGACCTCGCCGGTCTGCGCGCCGAGTTCGAGCGGCTGCGCGCCCAGCTGCCCACCGACGGCCCGCTGCGGGACCAAGCCGCCGAGCGGGTGGACGAGCTGGAAGAGGCGGTCACCGCGTCCGAGCCGGACCTGTCGACCATGGAGTACGTCCGCAACTGGTTCGCCCGGCGGCTGCCCGAGCTCGCGGGCGCGGTGACGGGGCTGATCGTCCATCCCGCCGTCGGGGCGCTGGTCGCCGCGGCGGGCACGGGACTGGCGGGCGAGTTCGTGCGCCGCTTCGGTTCGACCGACGGGGCGTGAGCTGCGCCGCGCCGGGGTCGTGATCCAGTCGGCCGGGTGCAGCCGCCGTTCGCGCCCGGCGCCGATGAACCGGACGCTTGCCCAGCAGCCGGGCGTCCGGACGGTGGCCGACGGCTGAGCATTAAGCTCGGCACTCATGCAAGAGACAGGCCGGACCGGACGCAAGCTGGGGGTGATGGGCGGCACCTTCGACCCGATCCACCACGGGCACCTGGTCGCCGCCAGCGAAGTCGCCAACCGGTTCGACCTCGACGAAGTGATCTTCGTCCCCACCGGACAGCCGTGGCAGAAAGCACACAAAAAGGTCAGTCCGGCCGAGGACAGGTACCTGATGACCGTCATCGCGACGGCCTCCAACCCGCGGTTCTCGGTGAGCAGGGCCGACATCGACCGGGGCAAGGTCACCTACACCGTGGACACCCTGCGCGAGATGCGCGCGCAGTATCCGGACGCCGAGCTGTACTTCATCACGGGAGCGGACGCACTGGCCAACATCCTCTCGTGGCAGGATTGGGCGGAACTGTTCGAACTGGCGAAGTTCGTCGGGGTGAGCCGTCCGGGCTACGAGCTGAACGCCGATCATCTCCAGGAACACCTGCGTGATCTTCCGGCCGATGCGGTGACGATGATCGAGGTCCCGGCCCTGGCCATCTCGTCGAGTGAGTGCAGGCGACGCGCCGCCGAGAATCGGCCGGTGTGGTACCTCGTCCCCGACGGCGTGGTCCAGTACATATCGAAGCGGCACCTCTACGTGCCCGGAGCAGCGGAAGGTAGCTGAGAAGGCATGAGCGAACGGAGTGAGCGAATCGTGTGCCAGCGCGCTTCGCGCATGCCGAAGCCGAGCGTCAGCGAGGCGCAGGCATGAGCGCATCTGTCGAGGCGGTCGAGATGGCGCAGGTCGCCGCGCGGGCGGCGGACGAGAAGCTGGCTGCCGACGTGGTCGTGCTCGACGTCTCCGAGCAGCTGGTGATCACCGACTGCTTCGTGATCGCCTCCGCGCCGAACGAACGCCAGGTCAACGCGATCGTCGACAATGTGGAGGAGCGGCTGCGGCAGGCCGGTCACAAGCCTGTCCGCCGGGAGGGCACCCGCGAGGGCCGCTGGGCCCTGCTGGACTACGTCGACGTCGTCGTGCACATCCAGCACAACGACGAGCGCAATTTCTATGCGCTGGAACGGCTGTGGAA
Organism: Nocardia sp. NPDC050713; assembly: GCF_040654315.1. Classification (NCBI taxonomy): domain Bacteria; kingdom Bacillati; phylum Actinomycetota; class Actinomycetes; order Mycobacteriales; family Nocardiaceae; genus Nocardia; species Nocardia sp. NPDC050713. The sequence continues at coordinate 110,326 of NZ_JBFAHS010000007.1, forward strand.
GGACTGCCCGGTGGTTCCGGTGTCAGGTGTCGGTGATCCGCGCGCCGTCGAGGGTGACGAGGGGAACGGCGCCGAGTGAGCAAGTATGCCGGTGTGCGCACCCTGATCCTGTTGCGGCACGGGCAGACCGAATGGAATGCCTCGGATCGGATGCAGGGGCAGATCGACACCGATCTCACCGAGCTCGGTCGAAGACAAGCCAAAGAGGCGGCGCGCGAGCTGGTCTCGCGCAATGCCATCGCGATCGTCTCCTCCGACCTCAAGCGCGCCTACGACACCGCGCTCGCCCTCGCGGAGCACACCGCGGTGCCCGTCGTGCGGGACCCGCGTCTGCGGGAAACCCACCTCGGTGACTGGGAAGGGCTCACTCACCTCGAGGTCGACGCCGATTATCCGGGCGCGCGGGTCGCTTGGCGGCTCGACGCCACCTATCGGCCGCCCAACGGCGAGAGCAAACTCGAGGTGGGCGCGCGCTCGCTTCCCGTCGTGCGGGAACTGTTCAGCGAGCGACAGGATTGGCCGGGCCGGACTATCATCCTGGTGGCGCACGGCGGGCTGATCGCCGCCCTGACGGCCGCGCTGCTCGACCTGCCGCCGCAGAACTGGCCGATCCTCGGAGGACTGGCCAATACCAGCTGGGTGCAACTGAGCAGCCACGGTCCAGGCATCGAACAGCCCGGGTGGCGCCTCGATGTGTGGAACGCAGCGGCAAAGGTAGCTCCCGATGTCCTCTGAAGAGCCGATCAGGTCGGTGCCGGACGAACTGTTCCAGCAGGTGACCGCCAAGCCGGAACGCCGGCTTCCGGACGCGCTGTTCGGCGGTCCCGCCGACAAGCCCGCGCGGTCCGCGAAGAGCACCGCGAAGGGTGAGGAACCCCTTCGCACGGTGCCGGACGAGTTGTTCAAGCAGGTGACAGCCAAGCCGGAACGGCAGCTGCCGGACGCGTTGTTCGGTGGACCGCCGAATCGGGATGTCGAGCCTGCGTCGGGCGCGGTCGACGGTCCGTTGGGCGGAGATGCCGCGGACGCGGAGGCCGAGGACGACGTCGAATCGGGGCAGGAAACCGGTGCCGTCGAAAACGGCGCCTCGGGAACCGAAGTCGCCGAGGGTGATTCGGGTGCCGCAGTGGTGTCCGATGTCCCGGTTGGTGCGGTGGGCAGCGAGGTTGTGGCGGATTCCGGAGAGCCGGGTCCGAGCGGGTCGTCGGAGACCATCGATGGCCCGCTGGGGAGCGAGCGTTCGGACGAAGTGCGGCGTGCCGTCGAGGACGATTCGGCGACGCACGGCTCTGTCGACCCCGAGACGGAAGTAGCTGCGGGCGAGAGCGTTCCGCGCGTCGCGGAGGCCGATAGCGCGACCTCGGCCCCTGGACCGGCATCGGTCTCGGCCGGCGCGCGGGAGCATGCTGGCGCGCCTGCGAATTCCGCGCTGACCACTGAATCGGCGCCGGTGGATCCTGCGAAGTCCGATGGCGCAGCAACGGTCGAGGTGTCAGCGCCGCAAATTCTGGCGGCACCGGCTGCGATGTCTGCTCCCGCTGCGGCATCGGAGTCGACTCCTTCTGCGGCGTCGGCGGCGTCCGTCTCGGCGCTGATCCCGTCCGCGGCAGCAGTTTCGGGCGCGTCCGAGCTTGCCGCCGAGCGGGTGAACGCAGACGCCAGTGTGGCGACGGCCGGTGAAGTCGTTCCCGCTGCCGAGGAGGTTCCGGCCAAGCGTCCGGTGCTCTTGGTCATCGCCGACTCGCTGTCCTACTTCGGTCCGAAGGGCGGCCTGCCCGCCGACGATCCGCGAATCTGGCCGAATCTCGTCGGCGCCGAACTGGATTGGGACGTGGAGCTGGTCGGCCGGATCGGCTGGACCTGCCGCGATGCCTACTGGGCGCTGATCGGCGACCCGCGGGTGTGGGCGGCCGTGCCGAACGCGGGCGCGGTGGTCTTCGCCGTCGGCGGCATGGACACCCTGCCGTCGCCGCTGCCGACCGCGCTCCGCGAGCTGATCCGCTATGTGCGTCCGCCGGGTCTGCGCAGGCGCGTCCGTTCCCTGTACAACTGGCTGCAACCGAAGCTGTCGAAGCTGGGTCGCCCGGTCGCGCTGCCGCCGAAGGTGAGCGTCGATTACTTGGAGCAGTCCCGCGAGGCGCTCGCGCAGTTGCGTCCGGATCTGCCGTTCGTCGCGGTGCTGCCCTCGGTGCACAACTGCGAGGCTTATGGGCGGGTGCATTCCGGCAGGCCACGCGCGGTGAAGGCGCTGCAGGCGTGGTCGGCGCGGAGTTCGGTGCCGCTGGTGGATCTCGGTGAAGCGGTGCGGGAGAACATCTTCTCCGGCGACGCCAATCCGGATGGGATCCACTGGGGTTGGGCCGGGCACACCGCCGTCGCCAACGCGATGGTCAAGACCTTGCAGGAGGTTCGGTAGTCCGTGGCCGTCGTGGTCGTCACCGATTCCTCCGCGAGCCTCCCTGCCGAACTCGTCGACGAGCTGGATATCGCCGTCGTTCCGCTGCACGTCCTGGTCGGTGACCGCGCCATTCGCGAGGGCGTGGAACCGATCGACATCGACTACGCCGCCGATACCGTGACCACGTCGGCGGCCTCGCCCGGCGAGTTGCGTGAGGTCTACGAGCGGGCGTTGGCGCGCAGCGGCGGCGATGGGGTTGTCGCCGTGCACCTTTCGCGTCAGCTGTCCGGAACCTGGGAGGCGGGCAGGCAGGCCGTGCGCGACATGGACGCCGCCGACCGCGTTCGTCTCGTCGATTCCCTCGGGGCGGGCCTCGCCACCGGACTTCCCACCCTCGCGGCGGCACGTAGGGCGCGGGCCGGTGCGCCGCTGGACATCGTCTACGACACCGCCGTCGCCACCGCCAGCCGGGCGCGCACCTTCTTTCTGGTCAACCGCACCGAGCAGCTACGCCGCGGCGGGCGGCTGAGCAGCGCGGCGGCGTTCTTCGGCAGCGAGTTGGTCACCAAACCGCTGTTGCAGATCGTCGAGGGTCGGCTCGAGCTGCGTGAGAAAGCGCGGACGCGTTCCAAGGCGTACGCGAAACTCCTCGCCGCGGCGGTGGACGCGGCCGGGGAAGACGGCGCCGCGGTGGCCGTGCAGCACCTGGAGGCGGCCGAGGCCGCGGAGACCCTGGCCGGGCAACTGCGCGAACTGATTCCGGGGATCCGCGAACTGATCGTCGCGGAGTTCGGTCCGGTGCTCGGCGTGCACCTGGGTCTCGGCGCGGTCGGTGTGCTCGTGGTGCCCGGCGGGTGCGCGTGAATGCCGATCACGGTGATCGCAACCGGTTCGCCGAGCCGCCGCGCCGGATAACGTCGCGACGGTGACGAGTTCGACACTGACCGTGGCGACGGTCGACTGGGCGCATCCCGACGCGGTCACCCTGCGCGAGGAGATGGCCGCCGAGGTCGGACCGCGCTACGCCGATCTCGCCCGCTCGGTGCGCGGCAATCCGAACGCGGTCGACGAGGCCACCGTGCATCGCACGTTCGTCGCCTATTCGGACGGGGCGGCCGGTCACGCGGCGCTGCGCTGGAACGCGGGCGAACTCGAGCTGAAACGAATGTTCGTTCGCCCCGCCCACCGCGGCTCGGGCGTCGCCGCCGCGCTCCTCACCGCGGCCGAGGACGCCACCCGCGCCGCCGGTCTGCCACGGCTGATCCTGCAGACCGGACATCTTCAGCCGGAGGCCGTGCGGTTCTATACCCGCAGCGGGTACCACCGAATTCCGATCTTCGCGCCGTACGAGGTGCTGCCTCTGTCGAATTGCTTTGCCAAGCGGTTGAACTGAGCGTCAGGCCCGCGGAACCGCCTTCGCACGGGAGTTGGCGGTCCGGACTGGCACGTGCGGGTCCGGGGCTTTGGCGGGTGGGTTGTCCCCAGGGGCGGGGTTATCAACAGGGCTGACGAAATGCCTGGTCGCAGCGGGCTGTTCGGTCTGGCGGCTGCGTACGGTCGCGGGCATGGGACGACACGACGAACGCGAGCGGATACGACGGCAGCTCGGGGCGCTGACCGTCCGGGTAGGGGCGAGTCGAGGGGTTGGGTTCGGATCGGATGCCTCCGCGACGTCCGGTGGCAGTGCCCCGAAAGCTGCTCGTGGGGAGGCGCATGCCTTCGCGTCACCTGAGAGCGAGACGGCACATCCAGCTGACGTGACCGGGAAAAGCTCGGGCCGTTGGCATTTGGAGCGGCTGCCGCCGGATCATCGCTCCACGGAAACCAGCGCGGCGGTGGACGACGAAGAGCCGGTCGGTGAGGTGCATACCCCGCGCTGGTTGGACGAACCGCCACGCGGTCCGGGCTGGCGGGAACGTCTTGTCCCGGAACGTTTTCACGGTGCGCGAATCAATCCCGGCCGCCGGGGAGTGCTGACTCTGGCGATGGTCGGTGTGGCGGCCGTGGTCGTCGCGATGGTGATGGTTTTTCAGGAGCGTCCGGTGGCGCACGCGGTGCCGCCGTTGCCTGTGGTACGCACCAGTGCGACTCCGCTTGGTACGCCCCCGGTTTCGGCGCAACCGGTTCCCGCCGCGACGGGAGCGCTGCCCGCACCCGAGGCCGCCGAGCTGGTCGTCAGCGTGGTCGGCTTGGTCCAGCGCGGTGGATTGGTGCGGCTGCCCGAGGGGGCTCGGGTCGCGGACGCGCTCGCCGCGGCGGGCGGCGCCCGCGACGGCGCGGATCTGACCGGTATCAACCTGGCCCAGCGCGTTCAGGACGGCGACCAGATCCTCGTCGGGGCCACCGCCCCGGCTCCGGGAACGCCGCTCCAGCCCGGCAGCACCACGATCACCGCGACCGGCGGGGCTGCCACCTCCCGTCCCAACGCCGGACCTACCGGCAAGGTCGACCTCAACAAAGCCACCGAAGCGGAGCTGGACGCCCTGCCCGGCATCGGGCCCGTCACCGCCGGTGCGATCACCGCTTGGCGCAAGGCGAACGGCCGCTTCACCGACCTCGAACAGCTCGGTGAGGTCGACGGCATCGGTCCGGCCCGCCTGGCTCGCCTGCGCGATCTGGTGACGGTATGACCTCCGCACTCGATTCGCGGGAGGCCGAACGCGTGAAGATCGTGGACGCCCGTCTGCTTCCCGCCGCACTGTGCTGCTGGGCAGTGACGATCGTCGTGCTGGTCTCGGGCTGGTTGGTCGGTATCGCGGTGGCTCTCGGAACGGCCGTGGCAGCAGCCGGGTTGGCGGCGATGTCGCTGGCCTGGCGTTCGGAGCATTTCGTGCGACGGGTCCTGGCGGTAATGCTTCTCGCCGCCGTGTTGCTCGGAGTCGGAGCCACCGTCGTCGCGGGTGTTGGGGCTGCGATGGCAGTCGCGGTGACTGTCGCGGTCGTGTCGATTGCGGCCGTGGTGGCATCGACGGGAGGGTGGCGCGAGAGTTCCACGGTGCATCGGGCGGTGGCCTTGACGTTGCTGGCTGCTGTACTTCTCGGCACGGGTTTCGCGGTGGCGGCGGCGTGGCGGGAATATCGCGTCGCGACGCATCCGATGCGTGCGGCGTACGGCCTTTCGATGCGAATCGTCGCCACGCCGACCGATGATCCGAAACCGTTGCCGAGCAGTTCCTTCGGTGGGGAGCGGCGCTGGGTCGTCCGGGCCGCGCTGCGGGAGTATCACCGCGCCGATGCGACGGTGCGTTCCGGCGGCCGGGTGGTCGTCTTCGCCTCGGGGCCAGAGTGGGCCGACCTATTGCCCGGACAGCCGGTCGAATTCCGGGCGCAGCCGCAGCCGCCGCAGAACCGCGATCTGACGGTCGCCGCCCTGCACGCGCTCGGGCCTCCCAAGCCTGTCGCACCACCGCCGTGGTGGCAGCGAGCGGCCGCGTCGGTGCGTCACGACTTCGCGGACGCGGCCACCGCCGCGCTGTCCCCGGATGCCGCCGGGCTGATTCCCGCGTTGGTGCTTGGTGATACTTCGGGCCTACCCGAACCGGTGCGTGAGGACTTCAAAACCGCTGGACTACAGCACCTTTGCGTGGTGAGCGGAGCGAACTTCACGATTCTTCTCGCGGTCGTGTTGTTCGTCGTGCGCACACTCACGTTGGGTCCGCGCGCGGCGGCGGCGACCGCAGTGGGCGCGATACTCATGTTCGTGGTCGTCGCTCGGCCGGACCCGAGTGTTCTGCGCGCGGCCGCGATGGGCGCGGTCACACTGCTCGCGCTGGTCACGGGCCGTCGCAAACAGGCACTTCCCGCCTTGTGCGTAGCGGTGATCGGTTTGCTGTCGATCTGGCCGGAACTCGCGGTGAACGCCGGATTCGCGCTGTCGGTGCTCGCGACGGCCGGGCTGATCCTGCTCGCGCCGAGCTGGGCCGATTGGCTGCGGGACCGCGGCTGGTGGCGGCTGCCCGCCGAGCTGGTCGCTGTCTCGGCAGCCGCCTTCACGGTCACCGTGCCGATCATGGTCGCCCTGACCGGCCGGGTCAGCGTCGTCGCGATCCTGGCGAATGTGCTTGTCGCACCGGTGATCGCGCCGCTCACCGTAGTCGGCGCTCTCGGTGCCGCCTGCGCCTCGGTGTGGCCACCGCTCGCCGAACTGGTCCTGCGATGTGCGGGCCCGCCGCTGTGGTGGTTGCTCACCGTCGCCGAGCACACCGCCGCACTACCGGGGGCGACGCTCACCGTGCCCGGCGGGTTGATCGGCGGTCTGACCGCCGCCGCGTTCGTCATCGTCGCGGTGTGTGCGCTGCGCAGCGCTCTGGTGCGCCGAATCACGGTCGTCATCGTGCTGTCCTCGACGGCCGTCCTGCTGCCCGTCCGGCTCTGGAATCCGGGCTGGCCCCCGTCCGATTGGGTTCTCGCGGCTTGCGACATCGGCCAAGGCGACGGCTTGGCCCTCTCCGTAGGCCACGGAACGGCCATCGTCATCGACGTCGGACCCGACCCGCGCACCATGCGCACCTGCCTGGACCGCCTCCGCATCCACCACATCGCGCTCCTCGCCCTCACCCACCCCCACGCCGACCACATCGGCGGCCTGACCGGCGCGATCCACGGCCGCACCGTCGCCGCGATCGCCATCGCGCCCGGCGAACTCGACGGACACGAAAGTTCCTCACGAACCGCCGCCGACAGCAAAAGTGCTGAGCACCAGGCGACCCGGAGCGTGCAGTCGAAATCAGGGGAGGTCGACCTACCCGACGCCCAGCGCCTCGATGTGGACAGCCCCGGGGCCGATCGCCTCGGAGAAGCCGCGACCAACCTCGATGCAGACGGCAACGCCGCTCCGAGCCAGCACCCACGCGCCCCCGACGACCGCACGCCCATCACCGCGCCCGCGCAGATCGCCGAGATCGCGACCGCGGCAAAGATCCCGGTACTCGAACTGTCAGCCGGTCATGTAATGCAGTTCGGCGCAGTCGAATTGACCGTCCTGTCGCCGATCGCCACCCAACCCCGCCCACGACACCCCACCGCCGAACCGAACGACCGCTCCCTCGTCCTCACCGCCGCCACCCCGGCCGGTCGAATTCTGCTCACCGGCGACATCGAATCCCCAGCCCAACTCCGCCTACTCCGCAACCCGACTCCCTTGCGCGCCGACATCCTCAAGGTCCCCCACCACGGATCCCAAACCACGACAAAAGAATTTCTCACCGCCGTCCACCCCCGCCTGGCCATCATCAGCTCCGGCACGAACAACACCTTCGGCCACCCCCACCCCAAAATCCTCACCGCCCTCCACTCCCTCGGCACCACCATCGCCCGCACCGACCAACACGGCGACATCCTCATCGCCGGCACCCCACCCCACCTGCGCATCCACACCCGCAATCCGTGAACGACCGAAGTTGATCACCCTAGAATTACGAGAGGAGTCGGCTATCAATGAGGGGCATGCCCATGGCAAACATGAAGGCGACCACCGTGCGAGCCCCCGAGGGGTTCTTGGAGGCGGCGAAGGACGAGCTCGGGTTCGCAACGAAACAGGAGATGCTGCTGGAGCTGGTCAAACTGGCTCTGACGCAGCGGCGCCAGCGCATTTCGGTAGGACGAATCCTCGAGCTCGGCACGGATCTGCCGAAGCTGCTGGACAAGGATTTTCGGGCGAGGGCGCGCGGCTGACGCTGCCGCTCGATCCGCTGAGTCCCGCGGTCGAGAAGAGATTTCTGCTGGACTGCAGCGCGTGGTCTCGGATGAAGGCGGGGCAACTCGATGAGCAGAAGGTGCTGAGTCGCTACGTGGGCGACCGCGCAGTGCTCGTCACCACGACCGCTCAGATCCTGGAGATGCTGTTCACCGCACGAAACCCGGCCAAATGGGACGCGCTTCGCACGGAGCTGGGGCAACACTCGCTGCTGCCTCATACTCGGCGCACGCATGAGATCGCCGTGGACATCCAGGGACGACTGTGGCATTGCGGTCGCAAGCGGTCGGTCGGCGTAATCGATGTAACCGTCGCCGCTGCGGCGGTGCAGTACGGGGCGATCGTGGTGCACTACGACTCCGACTTCGAACACATCGCTCATGTCGTCCCGGAGTTCGTGCACGAGTGGGTGGTCCCGAGGGGGAGTCTGTGAGGCTGGGAAGGAGTGTCGGTGGGGGGACGTAGGATCGGGCGCGTGAGTGAACGGTCTGCGGCGGTGCATCTGGTCCTCGGGGAGGAAGAGCTGTTGATCGAGCGCGCGGTGGCGGGGATTACCGCGCAGGTCAGGGTGGGGGCGCCGGATCCGGAGGCGGTGCCGGTCGATCGGCTGCGGGCGGGGGACGCGAGTACCGCGGAGTTGGCGGAGTTGTTGAGTCCGTCGCTGTTCGCGGAGGACCGGGTGATCGTTCTGGAGTCGGCGGCGGAGGCGGGGAAGGACGCCGTCGCGGTGATCACGGAGGCGGCGGCGGATCCGCCCGACGGTGTGGTGCTGGTGGTGCTGCACTCGGGTGGCGGACGGGCCAAGGCGCTGGCGCCCGCGCTGCAGAAGGCCGGGGCGACGGTGCACAACTGCGCGAAGCTGACCAAGGCCGCCGAGCGGGTGGAGTTCGTGCGCGGTGAGTTCCGTGCCGCGGGGGTGCGGGTCGCGGGGGACGTAGTGCAGGTGGTGTTGGAGGCGGTCGGCTCGGACCTGCGCGAATTGGCCGCCGCCTGTTCGCAATTGGCGGCCGACACCGGCGGCAAGATCGATGTCGCCGCGGTGCGGCAGTACTACTCGGGCAAGGCGGAGGTGTCGGGATTCGACGTGGCGGAGCTCGCCGTCGCGGGCGACCGGCCCGGCGCGATGGAGGCGCTGCGGTGGGCTAACGACCGCGGTGTTCCGCACGTGCTGCTCGCCGACGCGCTCGCCGATTCGGTGCACACGATCGCGCGGGTCGGCTCGGCGGGGCGCGGCGACCCGTTCAAGCTCGCCCAGCAGTTGGGCATGCCGCCATGGAAGGTGAAGAAGGCGCAGGCCCAAGCGCGCGGCTGGACCCCGGCCACCATCGGCTCGGCCATGCAGGTGGTCGCGACCTTGAACGCCGACGTGAAGGGCGGCGCGGCGGACTCCAGCTACGCCTTGGAACACGCTCTCATGAGCATTCTCGACCTGCACGGCGCGGGCTGATCGGGGATAGCCGCGCAATCGGCGAATACCTAGTTACCCGATCCGTGTCAAACTGGATTGGGTGGACGAGCCAACAGCGCGAGTTCCCGGCGTCGACGCTTCCGGACGACGTCGTGCGATCGGCGGCGCGCACCGGCTGCCGACCCCGCGCCGCGACGTCGTCCGCACCGTGGCGAAGGCGGTCGCGGGCGGACTGTCGGCACTCGTCCTCGCCGGCACCGCGGCGGGCTGGACCACCGAGAACGGCTTCGACGACGGTTTCGGCCGCTCCCACGCGCTGGACGACGCGCCGCGATCGCTGGACGGCGCGATGAACATTTTGCTGATCGGCCTCGACACCCGAAAAGACCAGAACGGCAACGACCTCCCGCGAGAAATACTCGATCAGCTGCACGCGGGAGACGGCGATCAGGGCGGTTACAACGCCAACACGCTGATCCTGGTGCACATCCCCGCCGACCTGAAGAAGATCACCGCGGTCTCCATCCCGCGCGACAACTACGTGGCCGTCTCGGGCATCCCTGGCTACACCCACATGAAGATCAAGGAGGCGTACGGCCTGAAGAAAGCCGTGGTGCAGGAGCGGCTCGAGGCCCAGGGCGTGACCGATCGCGCGAAGCTGGAACGCGTGGGCCGGGAGGCGGGCCGCGCCGCCATCGTGCAGGCTGTGCGCAATCTGACCGGCGTTCCGATCGACCGGTTCGCCGAGATCACCCTCGCCGGTTTCTACGATCTGGCCAAGGCGCTGAACGGCGTCGAGGTGTGCCTGCGCAAGCCGGTCCAAGACGTCGAGTACTCCGGCGCCGATTTCCCCGCCGGTCGCCAGCGCTTGGATCCGGCCCAGTCGCTGGCCTTCGTTCGTCAGCGTCACGGCCTGGAGAACGGCGATCTGGACCGCACCCATCGGCAGCAGGCCTTCCTCACTTCGGTCGCCAAGGAGCTGCGCAACGCGGGTACGTTCACCGACGTCGGCAAGCTCTCGGCCTTGATGGACGTCGCGCACCGCAACATCGTGCTCTCCGACGGCTGGAACCTCGTCGACTTCCTGCGCACCGTCGGCTCCGCAGCCAGCCCCACCGTCGAGTTCCGCACCCTGCCGGTGCTGCGCTACGACGTGATCAACGGGCAGGACGTGAACATCATCGACCCGGCCGCCATCCGCCGCGAGGTGCGCCGCGCCTTCGGCGAGCCCGAGCCGACCGCGTCGCAGAGCCCGTCCAGCACGATCGACGTATTCGACGCCGGAAGCGAAGAGGGTTACACCGCAAAGGTTTCCACCGCCCTGGCGAGCCGCGGCTACCGCAAGGGGACGGTCGGCTACGCCGCGTCCTCGGACGGCTGGGCCTCGGCGGTGTACTACGGCCCGGGCGACGAGACCGAAGCCGCCCGGCTCGCCGACACTCTCGGCCTCCCCGCCCTCGAGTCCGTGACCGTGCCCGAGGGCCGCATCAGAGTCGTCCTCGGCTCGGACTTCACCATGCCCCCGGCCCTGACCGGCGCCTCGACCACCGGCACGGCCACGCCGACCACCCGACTCACGCCAACCACTCAGGCGCCGACCTCGACACCGGACGTCGGCAAACCAGTGGACGCCACCATCACGGGCAGCGACATCCCTTGCGTGAACTAGTGCCGCGTCCATAAAGGTTGGACACGCAATCCGACCGAAGGCCACCGTCGGTCGGCCCACCGCGATCAAGGTCACCCTCGATCGGTTCACCGGGCACGTAGGTCGGGTGAACGAAGGTCGCCTCCTCTGGCGGTATGAAGGTGGCCTTCGGTCGGTTACCGCATCGACCGTTCGGGGCGCGGTACTGGTCATCGGGGCGGGCGGCCGGAAGGTATCGCGGTGCCAAGGGAAGACTCAGACCCGCGCCTCGATCTTCAGATCGCCGAAGGTGACGCTCCTGGTCAGCGGCCGGGCCAGGAACTCGTGCGGAAACCCGAGATCGACGGACGTGGCGCGCTCCAAGCGGTCGATCTGATCCGTGTCGAACTCGATGTCGAGTGCGCCGAGGTTGTCCTCCAGTTGCGCCGCCGTGCGCGCGCCGATGATCGGCGAGGTGACGCCGGGGTTGTGCAGGGTCCAGGCGATGGCGACCTGGGACGGCGTCCTTCCGAGCTGCGCCGCGACCTCTTTCACCACGTCGGCGATGACGAGACCGCGCTCGGTGAGCGCCCCGCTGGCGGCGGCCACGTTCTTGCGGGTGCCCGCGGCGGACGCCTCGGTCCGCATGCCGAGATCGGCGCGCCCGTACTTGCCGGTGAGCACGCCGCTGCCGAGCGGCGACCACGGGATGACGCCGAGACCCAGCTCCCGCGCCATCGGGACGAGATCGCGCTCCACGGTCCGCTCGATGAGGCTGTACTCGATCTGCAACGCGATCAGCGGCGACCAGCCGCGCAGGTCGGCGATGGTCTGCATGCGGGAGATCTGCCAGGCGGGCGCGTCGGAGATGCCGACGTAGAGCACCTTGCCGGAGCGGACCAGGTCGTCCATGCCGCGCAGGATCTCCTCGACCGGGGTCAGGAAATCCCAGGCGTGCAGGTAGAGCAGGTCGATGTAATCGGTGTTCAGCCGCCGCAAGCTGGCCTCCACCGAGGCGAACATGCTCTTGCGGTGGTTGCCGCCGGAGTTGGGATCGCCCGGCCTGCGCAGCATGGTGTACTTCGTGCCGAGCACCAGGCTCTCACGGTTGTCCGCGGTGAACTCGCCGAGCAACCGTTCGGAGGTGCCGTCGGTGTACTGGCTGGCGGTGTCGATGAAGTTGCCGCCGCGGTCGACGTAGGTGTCGAAGATCTTGCGGGCCTCGTCGCGGTCCGCGCCCCATCCCCAGTCGGCGCCGAAGGTCATGGTGCCCAGCGAGAGCGGGGACACCCGCAGGCCCGAGCGGCCGAGCAGGCGGTAGGTGTCGAGGGTCCGTGTTCCGGACATGGTCGCTCCTGTCGTGATGTTTCGTCGTCGTTCGAAACACAGTCTGGAGCGGGGCGAATGAGGCGGTAAGGGAAGGAATTTCCTGGGAAAGCCAGTACCACCCTGGCCGTACCATCGAAGACGATGACCCGCACCGTGAACGCGACCCAGGAACTGGCGGCCTTCCTACGCGCCCGCCGCGCGCGCTTGCACCCCGACGACGTCGGCCTGACGGTCCGTCGGCAAGTTCGCCGCACGCCGGGTCTGCGCCGCGAGGAGGTGGCCGAGCTGGCCGGGGTCAGCACCGACTACATCGTCCGGCTGGAGCAGGGCCGCGGACTCCGCCCCTCCGCCGAGGTCGTCGAGGCACTGGCGCGGGCGCTGCGATTGGACGCCGACGAACGCGCCTACCTGTTCGACCTGGCCAGACAGCGGATGCCTGGCAACGGCACACCGGCCACCGCCCCCGATCCGGCACTGCTCATGCTGGTCGAGCACCTGTCGCCGCTGCCCGCCATGCTGGTCGACCACCGCTACGACATTCTGGCGTGGAATCGCGAAATGGCCTGTCTGATCACAGATTTCGAGGCGCTACCGGAACGGCGGCGCAATTCGATGTGGTTGTGCCTGCTCGATCCGGCGCTGCGCGAGTTGTACGCCGAGCGCGAGCGCATCATTCGGGAGGGCGTCGCGGACCTGCGCGCGGCATGGGCGGCGCATCCGGACGATCGGCGACTGGCCGAGCTGATCGGCGAGTTCGCGGCGTACAGCGAGGAGTTCGCGCGGGCATGGGACCGGCACGACGTGAAGGTGCAGGGGCGCGGGAACAAGCCGCTGTGCCATCCCGAGGTCGGGCCGCTGGTCGTCACCTACGAGGTGCTGATGCCCGTGCAGGATCCCGACCAGCGGATCATCATCTATCGGGCCGCCGACGCCGACTCGCAGGTGGCGCTGGACCGCCTGACGGCCGGAGTCGCGGCAAGGAAGCCGAGCGCGGCGGAACTGAGCCCGCCGAGCTGAGCTGTCTGTAGAACCGAGACCTGAGGAGCTGAGCAGCCAGTCGCTCAGTCCGCCGAGCTGAGCAGCAGCTCGTCGTCGTCCTCGTCCGACTCCTCGAATCGGCCTTCCCATTCGTCGTACACGGGCACTTCGTCTTCCCGGGTCACGATCCACTCCAGCGAGTAACCACCGTCGTCGTCGGGGACCATGACGTTCTCGATCTTCAGGCCGAGCCCGAGCACCTCGGCGGCGCGGATGACCTCCGGCAGGTCCTCGCCTCTGACCACGGTCTGATTCGCGTACACGGTTACCATGCGCGGAATCGTAGCCCCCGACACCGACATCTCGGCTACGGTCCGGTGAACTCGTCGACGAAGCTCGGATTCGAAGCGGACACGACAAAAGCCGCCGTGGTCATCGAGGCCGCGGCGGCTGGCGTCAGAAGAATTCGATCCCGGATGCCGGGACCGGCGAATCAGCCGAGCTTGTTGTAGGCCAGCGCGAGCGCCGACTTCTTGTTGGCGGCCTGGTTGGCGTGGATGACGCCCTTCGAAGCGGCCTTGTCCAGCTTGCGGCTGGCGAACTGGAGACGCGCGCCGGCCTGCTCCTTGTCGCCGGCGGCAGCGGCTTCCCGGAAGCTGCGGATCGCGGTGCGCAGCGCGGACTTGACCGACTGGTTGCGCTTGCGCGCCGCCTCGTTGGTACGGATCCGCTTCATCTGGGACTTGATGTTGGCCACGCCTGTTTCCTCGTGTTCCTGTCGCTGGTGGTATGTACTGAGAAGTCTTGCGCGTGCGACACACCCGGTGTGAACGGGTATCGCGACGCCGAAGATCGAGGGTACCAGCCGCCGCGCGGCACACGAAATCGCCGCGTCGGGTCGGGTCGACCGGTACCGAGCGCGATGCGGGCCTCGGGACGAGTCGGCGACAATGGGCGAGCAACCTCGGGGCATCCCCTCCCACCTGCGCGACCGGAAGCATCCGGTCGCGGCTGCGAAGTCGTTGTAGAGATCACCCGTCTGGCGTAGCGTCCCCACTGCAAGCACCGCTTGATCTTGAATGGTCGGAGTTCGCGGCAATACCTCGTCTACCGGTAGCAATGGCTCGAGATGGCGGAAGGTGTGTCTGTATGTCTCCCACGGCGCAGGAAGTCGTCGAAGAACTGGCCGAGGACAGGCCGATTCCCGACGTGAAGAAATGGGCGGCCGAGGCGCTCGGCACGTTCGTTCTGGTGATGGGCGGTGTCGGCACCGCGGTGCTGGCCGGTGAGCGGGTCGGCGCGCTCGGGGTGGCGCTCGCCTTCGGTCTCACGCTGATGTTCCTGGTCTACGCGATCGGGCCGATCTCGGGCTGCCACGTCAACCCGGCGGTCACCCTGGGCCAGCTCATCATGGGCAGGCTGACCCCGATCAACGCGGGCGGCTACGTGATCGCGCAGCTGGTCGGCGCGTTCATCTCCGGGCTCGTGCTGTTCGCGATCGCGAAGAATCTGCCCTCCTACGACCGCAAGGTAGACGGCCTCGGCGCCAACGGCTGGGGCGCGCACAGCCCGTCGGCCAAGACCGGGCCGCTGGGCCAGGTCGTCGTGCAGAACGGCTACGGCATGGCCGCGATGATCATCATCGAGGTGATGTTGACCGCACTGTTGGTCTTCGTGGTGCTCGCCTCCACCGACCAGATCTCCGACGTCCCGCTGGCCGGTCTGTCCATCGGCGTCACTCTCGCGGTGATCCACCTGATCTCCATCCCGGTCGACAACACCTCGGTGAACCCCGCGCGCAGCCTCGGCGTCGCGTTCTATCAGGAGGGCGCCGCCGGGCAGGTGTGGGCGTTCATCGTCTTCCCGCTGATCGGCGGCGTGCTCGGCGCGCTGGTCTACGGCCTGCTGTACGGCCGGAGCCGGGAAATGATCAGCTGACGCCTCGTAGACATCTTCCGACCGAAGGTGACCGTGAGCCCGCGATATCGACTGGACGTCACCTTCGTTCGGGAAATGCCTGCCGACCGAAGCCGGCCTTCGGTCGGGTCGGGCGGCTGACGGTCCCTTCGGTCGGCAGCCGACCGGCTCGCGCGCTAGCTCCAGTGGTACTCGACGACGAGCCGGTGGGCGACCAGATCGAAGGTCTTGCGGGCGAGGATGGCGCCCTCACGGCGAATGCCCGCCTCGGGAACGTCGAGCACCCGGTCCAGGCGCACCCAGCTCGGCCGGCCGTCGTGATCCCAGCTCCCGCTGCCTATGCCGAGCCAGTTGCGGTCGTGTGCGCGTTCGGGATTCGACGAGAGCATCAGGCCCAGCAGCGTGCGGCGATCGCGGCCGACCACGAGCACCGGGCGGTCCTTGCCGTTGCCCGGGTCCTCCTCGTAGGGCACCCAGGTCCAGACGATCTCGCCGGGATCGGCACGTCCATCCAGGTGCGGGCAGTAGACGATCTGCCTGGCCCGCTGCGCGGTCGGCACCGGCGTCGACGCGGCGGGACGCACGGACACGCCTCCGTTGCGGCGCTGCGCGAGCGAGCCGACCAGTCGATCCACCAGTCGAGGTCCCTGCTGGCGGACGATCTTGGGACCCTGCTCCTTCGCGATCAGGCTCAACTGCTTGCCGAGAGAGTTCCAACTTCGGGCCATCGTTGGAGGATAACGGTGTGGTGACGACTTCTCATCCGGCACGCAATCGACTTGGCACAGCTGAGGATTTGCGGTAGGGATCGCGGGCGCTCGGACGACTAGAGGCAGCGGGAGACAGTCACGGGAAAACGGCGCGTGGCGGTGCGAACCGGGACGGCGCGTCGCCGGGGACGGACCAGTGGACCGCGTCCGCCCGCACCCATGGGACGATAGAGGGCAGTTTGCCGATACCCAGCTGAGGAGTGGAGTGCCCGCCAGCTTCGCCGACAAGACGTTCACCGATCCGTCGCGGATCCGGAACTTCTGCATCATCGCGCACATCGACCACGGCAAGTCGACGCTGGCCGACCGGATGCTGCAGCTCACCGGTGTGGTCGAGGAGCGGGCGATGCGCGCCCAGTACCTGGACCGGATGGACATCGAGCGCGAACGCGGCATCACCATCAAGGCGCAGAACGTGCGGCTGCCGTGGCAGGTGGACGACACCGAGTACGTGCTGCACCTCATCGACACCCCGGGCCACGTCGACTTCACCTACGAGGTGTCGCGCGCCTTGGAGGCCTGTGAGGGCGCGATCCTGCTGGTCGACGCCGCGCAGGGTATCGAAGCGCAGACCCTGGCCAACTTGTACCTGGCCATGGAGCGGGATCTGACCATCATCCCGGTGCTGAACAAGATCGACCTACCGGCCGCCGATCCGGATCGCTACGCCGCCGAGCTCGCCCACATCGTGGGCTGTGAGCCGGAGGACGTGCTGCGCGTCTCGGGCAAGACCGGAGTGGGCGTGCCGGAGCTGCTCGACAAGGTGATCGAGCAGGTCCCGCCCCCGGTAGGCCAGGCCGACGCGCCCGCGCGCGCCCTGATCTTCGACTCGGTCTACGACACCTATCGCGGCGTGGTCACCTATGTGCGTGTGGTCGACGGCAAGCTGACCCCGCGCCAGAAGATCAAGATGATGTCCACCGGCGCCACCCACGAGCTGCTGGAGATCGGCATCGTCTCGCCCGAGCCCAAGCCGACCCAAGGCCTCGGCGTCGGTGAGGTGGGTTATCTGATCACCGGCGTGAAGGACGTGCGTCAGTCCAAGGTCGGTGACACTGTCACCACCGCGCGCGAGGGCGCGACCGAGGCTCTGACCGGTTACCGCGAACCGCGGCCGATGGTCTACTCCGGTCTGTACCCCGTCGACGGTTCGGACTACCCGGATCTGCGTGACGCTCTGGACAAGCTGCAGCTCAACGACGCCGCGCTGACCTACGTCCCGGAGACCTCGGTGGCGCTGGGCTTCGGCTTCCGCTGCGGCTTCCTGGGGCTGCTGCACATGGAGATCACCCGCGAGCGCCTGCAGCGGGAGTTCGGTCTGGACCTGATCTCCACCGCGCCCAACGTGATCTACCGCGTGGTCATGGAGGACGGGCGCGAGCACATCGTCACCAACCCCTCGTACTGGCCGGAAGGCAAGGTGCGCCAGGCCTTCGAGCCGGTCACCAAGTGCACCGTGATCGCGCCGAGTGAGTTCATCGGCACCATCATGGAACTGTGCCAGTCGCGGCGTGGTGAGCTGCTCGGCATGGACTACCTGTCCGAGACCCGCGTCGAGATGCGCTACATGCTGCCGATGGCGGAGATCATCTTCGACTTCTTCGACTCGCTGAAGTCGCGCACCCGCGGCTACGCCAGCCTCGATTACGAAGAGGCGGGCGAGCAGGAGGCCGCGCTGGTGAAGGTGGACATCCTGCTGCAGGGTGAGGCCGTGGACGCGTTCAGTGCCATCGTGCACAAGGACGCCGCCCAGGCCTACGGCAACAAGATGACCACCAAGCTGCGCGAACTGATCCCACGACAGCAGTTCGAGGTGCCCATCCAGGCCGCGATCGGCTCGAAGATCATTGCCCGCGAGAACATCCGCGCCATCCGCAAGGACGTGCTCGCCAAGTGCTACGGCGGTGACATCAGCCGTAAGCGCAAGCTGCTGGAGAAGCAGAAGGAGGGCAAGAAGCGCATGAAGACCATCGGTCGCGTGGACGTCCCCCAGGAAGCCTTCGTCGCGGCCCTCTCCTCGGATGCTCAGTCGGACAAGCCGAAAGAGAAGAAGTAGCAGCGTTTTCGGGCGCGGACTGAGTGGTCGTCCAGTCCGCTATGCCCGTGAAAAGGGGGCTTCCGTTCGGGTTGGCAGGATGGCAAGGTTGTTGTGCTCGTCACCGTCATACGCTCCGCTGTCCTGGAGAATGTGACAACTGGGTTTTCCGGAAATATCCTCGAGTGATCTTCACTCGGTCTTCCCGGTGTGGTGAGGATTGCTGGAAACCCGAGATGTGGAGCTTGCATGACGCGTGACCTGCCTTTCGACGACGACACCGAGATCGCCGAGCCCGAGGGGGACACCGCCTACCGTGTGGCGACCGGCGTCGCGCGCGTCGCGCGGGCCGGAGCGTATGTGACCGGTGGCGCGCTGATCGCCTCCAACGGCGGCGGAGTTCCGGCCCAACCGGATGGCCAGCGTCTGGACAGCTGGAACGCGGGCTGGGCGCAGACCACCGATCCGGAACCCGATCTGCCGAGCCCGGTGGTCACCTTTCCGGATCCGGACCCCGATGCCATGCCGCCCGCGCAGCCGTTCACCGCGGGTCCGCCCAACGCCGTGACCGCGCCGCAGCCGTCCGTGCCCGAGTTCCGCCTCGAGCCCGCGCCACGGCCGTCCGAGGACTACTGGACCAACAACCGCCCCGGCGAAACGGAGACCGAGTCGCCGTACGAGTGGTGGGACAGCCAGGGCACCCCGAGCCCCGGCTTCGCCCCGACGCCGGGATTCTCCGAGACTCCGGAGTACGGGCAGCCCAACCTGAGTCCGAGCGCGCCCGCCGAGTCCGCGCCCGGTTCGGCGTCGCCGTACGAATGGTGGGAGCCCCAAGGCTTCGGCCTACCCGGTCACGGGCTCGGCCCGGCCGGACACGGTTTCAATATGCCGGGTAGCGACGGCTTCCTCGCGCCGGGTTCCAATCCGTTCACGATGCCGAAGGTGCCCGCCGCCATGGAGGCGAGCGAGAGCGCGTCCGCCGGTGACAGCACCCTGTCCGCCGGCGACCCGTTCCGGCCTGGCGACATGTTCGACGGGGTTGGGGCCGCGCCGGGGGACGTCGGCGTGTACCTGGGTGTCGATGCGGGTGTGGAGATCTGGTCCCACTTGGACATCGATTTCGGCATCACCCCCGAAGGCGTGTACCTGACGACCGATTTGGGGATCGAGGCGTCCGCTGGACTCACCGTGAAGACGGCGGCGGGCACCAACATCGGCGACCAGCTCGACGACTTCTCGGACTGGCTGGAGGGCTCGCGCCCGGAGAGCGGCGCCGCCCGCGGTGCGGACCAGCAGCAGCCCGGCGCGACCGCCGGTGGCACCGGTTTCGCGAGCGGTCTCTCGACGCCCGCCACACCCGCACCCGCACCCGCGCCGGTCGCGCACGCGGCGCCCGCGCTCGCGGCACCGCAGCCGGTCGCTCCCGCGGTGGCCGCCGCTCCCGTCGCGCCCGTGGCTCATGCCGCGGCGCCCGCGCCTGTGGCGCCCGCGGTGGCCGCGCCGGTGGCCGTCGCCGCGCCCGCCGCTGTCGCCGCTCCGGTGGCGGCCACTCCGCTGCAGACCACCATCCAGCCGGAGGCCGCGACGACGCCCATCGCCAACGTCTTCGGCACGCCCGCGGGTCCGTCCCCGCTGACCGCACCCGCGGCCGCGGTGCCCGCGCTGTTCGATCAGCACGTGCGGCCGACCACCAGCCCGTCGCCGGTGACCGACATCCCGATGCCGACCGACACCTACCCCGGGACCACCTCGCCGACCACGATCACCAATTCGGTGCCGACGCCCGGCGTCCCGACACCCACCAAGCCGGACACCGGCACGGTGCCGACCCTGGAACCGGGCGTCACCAAGGTGCCGGGCGTGACCGTCCTGCCCACGCCGGGCACCGGCTCCGACGTGACCAAGCTGCCCGGCGTCACGGTGACCCCGAAGCCGTCCACCCCGGACCTCGACGTCACCACCCCGGGTAGCGGCACCGGAACCACCGGCGGCAGCACCGGAACGACTGGCGGAAGCACCGGAACGACCGGCGGCAGCACCGGGACAACGGGCGGCAACACCGGTGGCGGCGCCGGAACCGGCACCGGCGGCACGACCAACCCGGGCACGACCTACCCGACCGGCGGCCAGGGGACCCCCGACGTCCCCACGGTCTCGGTGCCTTCGCAGCCCCCGACGTACGACGCGCCGACGCAGGCGCCTACCGTTCCTTCTGTCGATGTCGACGCGCCGTCGGTCGTCGTGCCGACGCCGGTCACGCCGGTCAAGCCGCCGGTCCTGGTCGATCCGCCGAAGACGCGCCCGATCAGCGACGAGCTCGACCACGCGAGCTACCACCAGGTGGTCGCGCAGATGCCGATCGAGCACGGCGGACTGGGGGCGGGGCTGCTGCCGGGGACCGCCATGGCCGAGACGCACCACCCGATCGCGGGCCCGGACGTGACGCTGGTCTGAACCGGATCAGCGGTCCGGGAGCACGCACGCCGCATTCGTCGAGCGCGAGAACTAGAACGAGGAGTTAGGAGGAGGCTTGTCTGCCGCAGCCGGGCTGGAGTCCGCGACGGTGAAACACCCGGACGCGATGGCGCCGCTCATCCGGGTACTGGACGAACTGCGGGAGATGGCTCGCTCCGCGGGCCGCGACGACCTCGGCGGTCGGCTGAGCATGGTTCGCGCCAGAATCGGCGACCCTCGGGTCCGTCTCGTCGTCGTCGGCGATCCGAAGAACGGCATGAGCACGCTGGTCAACAGCCTGGTCGGGGCACAGGTGAGCGCCACGGAGACCGCGCTGAGCGCACCGGTGATCGTGGAGTACGGCCCCGAGCCGACCGCCACGCTGGTCAGGTCGACCGGGACGGGCCGCACCGAGCGCCAGCCGGTGGACCCGCTGAATCCCGGACCCGCGCTGGCCGCGCACGGTGTGATCCGCGCTGAGTTCACCGAGCCGAGTTCGCTGCTCGCCGACGGCATCGTCCTGATGGACGCGCCGGGCTCCGGCGACGAGCACACCCGCTGGTCGATGATCGCGGCCGCCGACGCGGTGCTCTACGTCGCCGAGGCGTCCGCCGAGCTGAGCCCGGCGCAGCTGGAGTATCTGCAACGGGTGCAGCAGCTCTGTCCGACGGTCATCTGCGTACTCAACAAGATCGACGTGCACCCGCAGTGGTCGCACGTGCAGCAGCGCAACCGCGATCTGCTCGACGCGGCCGGTCTCGGCTTCGCGGTGGCGCCGGTGTCCGCGCTGCTGCACCGCCAGGCGGGCAACTACCAGCGCGATATCGAGTCCGGTGTGCCGCAGCTGGTCGACCACCTACGCGACTACGTGGTGGCGCGCGCCGACGCGGTGGCCCGCGACGCGGCGCTGCGCGACATCCGGCTGGTGGCCGACCATCTCGCGGTCACCCTGTACACCGAGGCCGAGGCGCTGCGCGATCCGCGTCGCCGCGCGCAGATCACCGAGCAGCTGATCGCGGCCCGCGACGAGGCCGACCAGCTGCGCCAGCGCACCGCCAACTGGCAGGTCGCCCTGGCCGACGGCGCCACCGAGCTGATGGCCGATATCGAGCACGACCTGCGCCACCGGCTGCGCAGCCTGGTGCGCGACGCCGAGGCCGAGATCACGCAGACCGATCCGGCGCGCGGCTGGAAGGACTTCGGCGCCGACCTCGACGCGCGCATCTGCGAGGCCGTCGAGGAGAACTTCGTCATGGCGCACTACCGGTCGGTGGAGCTGTGCGAGCAGGTGGCCGCGAAGTTCCCCGCCGACAACCGCACCCCGCCGCTACCGGACCTACGCCTGACCAACCCGGGCGAGGTGCTGGAGGCGGTGGCTCCGCTGGAGTCGCTGGACAGCGCGAAAGCCGGTGTGACCGAACAGGTTCTGTCCGGTCTGCGCGGTTCCTACGGCGGTATCCTGATGGTCGGTCTCGCCACCAGCCTGCTCGGCATGTCGCTGGTGAACTGGTACTCGGCGGGCGCGGGCGTGCTGCTCGGCGTCAACGCGATCTGGGACGACCGCAAGAACCGCAAGCTGCGCCGCCGCGCCGAGGCCAAGGTCGCCGTGGCCAGGCTGATGGACGACGTGATCTTCCAGGTGAGCAAGGAATCGCGAAACCGGTTGCGCGCCATGCAGCGAACGCTGCGCGACCACTTCACCGACATCGCCACCGACACGCTGCGAACGGCCGACGAGGCGCTGCGCGTCGCGGAGGACGCCTACGGCAAGTACGGCGATCGTCGCGAGGACCGCATCGCCGAACTCGACAGCAACCTCGGCAAGCTGCGGGCCGTCCGCGATCGCGCCGACACCCTCGCCGCCTGAGCCGCACTGCCGGGGGAAATGGACCCGGCCGGAGGCGGTGGTCCGCCTACACGGGACTGATCGGCGGGGAGTGCGCGGGCTGGAACTGCCCGGCCGCGCGCTGGTCCTCGGCCCTGATCACGTGGGTGACCGCGTTGATCAGCGCCAGGTGGGTGAATGCCTGCGGGTAGTTGCCCAGGTGCCGTCCGCTGCGCGGGTCGATCTCCTCGGCGTAGAGCCGCAGCGGACTGGCGAAGCCGAGCAGGCGCTCGCACAGGTGCCTGGCCCGCTGTAGTTCTCCGATCTCGACCAGCGCGGAGACCAGCCAGAACGAGCAGATGGTGAAGGTGCCCTCCTCGCCGCTGAGACCGTCGTCGGTGGTCTCGGTGCGATAGCGCAGCACCAAGCCGTTCTCGGTGAGGTGGTCGGCGATGGCCAGCACCGTGGCGCGCACGCGGTGGTCGTCGGGCGGCAGGAAACGGGTCAGCACCACGAGCAGCAGCGAGGCGTCCAGCGTGTCCCCGCCGTAGGTCTGGGTGAAGACGCCGTCGCTGGTCACGCCGTTGGCGAGCACGTCGTCCCGGATCTCCTCGGCGATCGTGTACCACTCGTTGGCGCGCTCGAACTGGCCGTGCAGCTCGGCGAGTTTGCCGCCGCGGTCCAGCGCCACCCAGCACATCACCTTCGAGGAGGTGAAGTGCTGCGGTTCGCCGCGCACCTCCCAGATGCCGCGGTCCGGCTCGCGCCAGTGCGCGATCGCGGCGTTCACCTGCCGCTCGAGCAGCGGCCACAGCGTCTCGGGCACCTGCTGGCGCGACTTCACGTGCAAGTACACCGCGTCCAGCATGGTGCCCCAGATGTCGTGCTGGTTCTGGTTGTACGCGCCGTTGCCGATGCGCACGGGCTGGGCGCCCTCGTAGCCCTTCAGGTGGGCCAGTTCGCTCTCGACGAGCTCGCGTTCCCCGCCGATGCCGTAGAGCACTTGCAGCGGAACGGGTTCGCCGTTCGAACCGGTTGTCGCGTCGTTGAGGAAGCAGAAGAAGTCGTCGGCCTCGCGGTCGAGCCCGAGCGTGTACAGGCCCCACAGCGCGAAGCTGGAGTCGCGGACCCAGCTGAAGCGGTAGTCCCAATTGCGTTCGCCGCCCGGGGTTTCCGGCAACGAGGTGGTGGCCGCCGCCATCAGCGCGCCGGTCGGGGCGTAGGTCAGGCCCTTGAGCGTCAACGCGCTGCGCTGTAAGTAGTTGCGCCACGGATGATCCGGGAATTTTCCGAGCGTGATCCACTGCCGCCAGCACTCGGTGGTCATCCACATCTTCTCGGCCGCTTCTTCGAATGTCTTGGGGGCGGGCAGCTCCGCCCAGGTGAGCGCGACGTAGATCTGGTCGCCCTCGCGCATTCTGGTGCGGGCCCGCGCCTCGCGTCCCTCCAGACCGAGGCGCAGATCGGTGGTGAGCACTAGGTTGGGGCCGGCGCTGGAATCGACGCCCCGGACCGCGGTGGCTTCTTCGTAGACCTTGCCGGTGTACTCCCAGCGCGCGGTGGCGCGGTGGTAGTCGAAGGACGGTTCGCAGCTCATCTCCAGCTCGACCGTGCCGTTCACGCACTTCACCGTGCGCAGCAGCATGTGCTCGGCGTCCCAGTCCATCGGCGTGCGGCGGTGCGTCTTGCTGCGCTGCACGTTGTTGTGCCACGGCCCCAGCACCAGCGCGTCGCGCACGATGAGCCAGCCGGTGTCGGTCTGCCAGGTGGTCTCCAGGATCATGCCGCCCGGCAGGTAGCGGCGCGCGGCGGGCACGTTCACGCCGTACGGGCCGATCCGGAAGTGCCCGGCGCTGCGATCCAGCATCGCGCCGAAGACGCTGGGGGAGTCGGGGCGCGGCACGCACATCCACTCGACCGCGCCGTTGCTCGCGACCAGGCAGTTGGTCTCGCAGTCGGAGAGGAAGGCGTAGTCATCGATGGGCGGATGGGCGCCGCGATGCCTGGACTGGGTGAGCGCGCTGAGCACAGGCAGGTCGTCGGGCTCTTCGACGGTCAGATCATCCGTTGACGCCATACCCCATGATGTGTGCCACCCCCGCCCGCCGTCCACCGAATGCGCCGGTCGGTTGCCCGGCTCGGGCCAGTAGGCTGGTATTCGTGCATCGCGTTGCAGGTTGGTGGGATGGTTTCGAGCTGTGGGTCGCGGGATTGCCGTTCATCCCGCAGTTCCTCGTGGTCCTCGTCGGCATGGTCCCGGTGAGCTTCGCCATCGCGTACCTGCTCGATCGCACGCTGCGCGCCGCGCTTCAGGCGCTCGGGCGCGACAACCGGGTCGCCGACGCCGCGGTGCTCGCCGAGCCCGCCCCGGTCCTGGTCGAGGAGTCGGTCGTCGACCGCAGGCCCGTGCAGAGCGGAGCGCGTTGATGCCGCGCTCCCGGGTCCAACTGGCCCTGCTCGCCCTGCTCGTGCTCGTCGTAGTCGCTTGGTTCTTCACCCGCTGACACTTCCGAGGTCTTTCGACACCTCGCAGACCGTCCGGGCGTACCGCATGCGCGGACTACGTCCGGCTTTGTCGTCCAGATCTGCGAGGCGTGCGAAAGGCCCCGGCGCTCAGTTCTGCCCGTCGCCGTTGCGCCAGTCGGCCAGCCGCTTGCCGATCTTGGACACGGTCTCGCCGACCTCTTGCCCGACCGTGCCGACCGCCGCGCCCACATCGCGGCCGAGGTTGCGCACCGTGCGGACGAGCGCATCCTCGGACTGGTCGAAGTTCTGCCGGTAGGTGCGCGCCGCCTCCTTGATCTCCGCGCTGATGCTGGCGTTCTTGTCGTGCTCGCGGCGCGGGTAGTCGCCCGCCAGCACGCGGTTGTACTCGCCGCTCTGGATCCAGCGGCGCAGTTCGGCGGCGCGCAGCACCGAGAACGGATGCGACTGGAG
Organism: Nocardia sp. NPDC050713; assembly: GCF_040654315.1. Classification (NCBI taxonomy): domain Bacteria; kingdom Bacillati; phylum Actinomycetota; class Actinomycetes; order Mycobacteriales; family Nocardiaceae; genus Nocardia; species Nocardia sp. NPDC050713. The sequence continues at coordinate 135,699 of NZ_JBFAHS010000007.1, forward strand.
TTCCAGGTTCAGCAGCTTGAGCACGCCGTCGCGCAGGTCGCCGGAACGCTCGTAGTCGTCGGCCTGGGCCAGGAACGCGCCGTGGTTCATCTCCCGCACCCACGCGCCGCCCGCGGTCTTCATGTGCACTCGCACCGACGCCTCGACGTCCTGACCGCACAGCAGTCCCGCTCGATCGCCGGACAGCTCCGACTTGCGGCTCCATTCCATCAGCGCGGCCACGATGGCGCGCAGCGCCCAGCCGCCGACCGGCATCCAGCCGACGCTGGCGGTGAGGCGCAGCAGGTGCATGAGCATGGTGCGGTACACCGCGTGCCCGGACAGCGCGTGCCCGAGTTCGTGGCCGACCACGAAGCGCAGCTCCTCGGTGTCCATGAGGTCGATGAGCGCGGTGGTCAACACGATGAACGGCCGGTCCATGCCGATCGTGAAGGCGTTCACGTGCGGGCTCTGCAGCACGAACATCTCCGGCGTGGTGCGCGCGTCCAGGATCTCCACGCAGTCCGCGCGCAGGTCGTGCAGCGTGCGGAACTGGCGCTCGTCGACCCGCACCGCGGTGGCCAGGTAGAGCAACCGGTGCTGGCGTTCTTGGAGCAAACCGGACAGGGTCCGCAAGACGGTGTCGAATCCCGCGAGCGAGCGCAGCGCCACCAGGGCGGTGCGGTCGGCGGGATGTTCCCACGCGCGGGTGCTGATGCCGGGCAGCCGCGTGCGGACCCGATCCGGACTGATCGTCATGGGATGAAACCCCCCTCTGTTCAGGAATTCTACGATTCGAACTCGTGCGCTGAGCTCTGCTACAGTCTGCCCGTGTCTTCGAGTGCCGTCCCGCAGGTCCGCCATGAATTGGCGTTGATCGCTGTCGGCAATCTCGCGGTCGCGGACATTCTCTGTCGTTGATCGGTGACCGGGCACGTCCGCGCGTCCCTGCCCCGTAGACTGGCGTGCAATTTTTCGCAGACGTCCCCGACCCCCGCGTCGGCCGTTTCCGGCCGGTAGTCGCGCCACTGCCGCGTTCATCGGCGGCAGGTCTACCACGATCGACACGAAATCTCAGCCCCCGCGGTTCTTTTCGATCCGTGTGGTGGTCCGCAGGAAAGGTCCCACCCCGATGTCTCGCAACACTTGGCTCTCCTCGCGCCGACGCTATGCCGCCGCCGCGCTGACCGCGGTAGCGGCGGTCGTGCTCACCGCCTGCGGCGGCGGAGCCAGCGACACCGTGGGCGGGGGTGGGGCCGACGGCAGCGGCGGCACCCTGAACCTGTACGCCTACGCCGTCCCCAAGCCCGGATTCGACAAGGTCGTGCCCGAGTTCAACAAGACCGAGGCGGGCAAGGGCGTGCAGATCCAGCCGTCCTACGGCGCCTCGGGCGACCAGTCCCGCAAGGTCAAGGACGGCGCCGAGGCCGACATCGTGAACTTCTCGGTGGAGCCCGACATCACCCGTCTCGTCGACGCGGGTCTGGTCGACGCCAACTGGAATGCCGACGCCAACAAGGGAATTCCATTCGGCTCCGTGGTCGCGATCGTGGTGCGCCCCGGCAACCCGAAGGGCATCAAGGACTGGGACGACCTGCTGAAGCCGGGCGTCGAGGTGGTCACCCCCAACCCGTTCAGCTCCGGCTCCGCCAAGTGGAACCTGCTCGCGCCCTATGCGGCCAAGTCCGACGGCGGCAAGAACCCGCAGGCCGGTCTGGACTATCTGAGCCAGCTGGTTTCCCCCGAGCACATCAAGGTGCAGCCCAAGTCCGGCCGGGAAGCCACCGAGACCTTCCTGCAGGGCACCGGTGACGTGCTGCTGAGCTACGAGAACGAGGCCCTCTTCTCCGAGCGCAAGGGCGACCCGATCGAGCACGTCATCCCGCCGACCACGTTCAAGATCGAGAACCCGGTCGCGGTGCTGAAGACCAGCAAGAACCCGGAGAAGGCCGTCGCCTTCCGCGACTTCCTGTTCACCCCCGCCGGTCAGCGCGCCTGGGCCGAGGCCGGTTTCCGTCCGGTCGACCCCGCGGTCGCCAGTGAGTTCGCCAAGGACTTCCCGACCCCGCAGAAGCTGTGGACGATCGACGACCTCGGCGGCTGGAAGACCGTGGACAAGGAACTGTTCGCCCCCGACACCGGCAAGGTCGCGGTCATCTACGACAACGCCACCAAGTAGCTGGGTGACCCACAGCACACGGGATACTGGACGATTGTGACTGACAGCAGTACCGCCGGGACCGAGGCCGCCCCCGGTCCAGGCGTAACCAAAGAACCGGCACGTCCCAGGCGCTCGCCGTGGTCGTGGCTGCGGGTGAGCGGCTCGGTCGGGCCGCTCGGCATCGCGACCACGGTGCTGTGGCTCAGCATCATCGTGCTGCTGCCGCTGGCCGCGCTGACCGTGACCTCCTTCGAGGAAGGCTGGTCCGGCTTCTGGGACGCGGTCACCGCGCCCGCCGCGCTCGACTCGCTACGCATCACCGTCTTCGTCTCGGTGGTCGTCGCGCTGATCAACGTGGTGATGGGCACCCTCATCGCCTGGGTGCTGGTACGCGACGACTTCCCCGGCAAGGGCATCGTCAACGCGCTGATCGACCTGCCGTTCGCGCTGCCGACCATCGTCGCCAGCATCGTGCTGTTGTCGCTGTACGGCCCGCAGAGCCCGATCGACATCCACCTCAACGCGACCCAGCCCGGTCTGGTGGTGGCGCTGGCGTTCGTCACGTTGCCGTTCGTGGTGCGCTCGGTGCAGCCGGTGCTGATGGAGGCCGACCGCGAGGTCGAACAGGCCGCGCTCTCGCTGGGCGCGGACAACTGGACGACGTTTCGCCGGATCGTGCTTCCGACGCTGACGCCCGCCATCATCAGCGGCGGCGGCCTGGCCTTCGCCCGCGCCATCGGCGAGTACGGCTCGGTCGTCCTGATCGGCGGCGCGATCCCGCGCGAGACCGAGATGGCCTCGCAGTACATCCAGAAGCAGATCGAGATCGACCGGCCGGTGAACGCCGCGGCCGTGTCGGTGGCGCTGCTGGCGATCTCGTTCGTGACGCTGCTCGTGCTGCGTCTGCTCGCGGACCGCAGCGCGCGTAAGGAGCAGGCGAGCCGATGAAACCGTCCGCCCTGACCCGCATTTCGTTGCGGACGGTGGCACTGGGCTACCTGTTCGTCCTGCTGCTGCTTCCGCTGATCATCATTCTGTGGCGCACCTTCGAGAACGGCATCGGCGCGTTCCTCGATTCGATCACCACGCCCGCCGCCATCTCGGCCTTCCAGCTGTCGCTGCTCATCGTGGCGATCGTGGTGCCGGTGAACGTGGTCTTCGGTGTGGTCACCGCCATCGCGCTGGTGCGCGGCCGATTCCCCGGCCGCAATCTGGTGCAGGGCATCGTCGACCTGCCGTTCGCGGTCTCGCCGGTCGTCGTCGGCGTCGCGCTGATCCTGTTCTGGGGCGCGGGCGGCTGGCTCGGCGGTATCGAGGACCTGGGCCTGAAGGTCATCTTCAACCTGCCTGGCATGGTGATCGCCACCATCTTCGTGACGCTGCCGTTCGTGGTGCGCGAAGTCGAACCGGTGCTGCACGAGATCGGCGACGACCAGGAGCAGGCCGCGGCCACGCTCGGCGCGTCACGGTGGCAGACGTTCTGGCGGATCACGCTGCCCGCGATCCGGTGGGGCCTGACCTACGGCGTCGTGCTGACCGTCGCGCGTGCGCTCGGCGAGTTCGGCGCGGTCATCATGGTGTCCTCGGCGTTGCCCGGCCAGTCGCTGACGCTGACGCTGCTGGTGCACGGCCGCTACATCAACGACCACAACAGCTTCGGCGCCTACTGCGCCGCGACGCTGCTGATGGGCATGGCCCTCGTCGTTCTTCTGCTCATGACCCTCCTCGAACGCAAGCGGGACGCCAAATGATCACCGTGACCAACGCCCGAAAGAACTACGGCAGCTTCGCCGCGCTGGACGACGTCACCATCGACATCCCGTCCGGCGAGCTGACCGCGCTGCTCGGTCCGTCCGGTTCCGGCAAGTCGACGCTGCTGCGCTCCATCGCCGGGCTGGAGTCGCTGGACGCCGGCATCGTCACGATCGCGGGCAAGGACGTGACCAACGTGGCGCCGCAGAAGCGCGACATCGGCTTCGTCTTCCAGCACTACGCCGCGTTCAAGCACATGACCGTGCGCGACAACGTGGCCTTCGGCCTGAAGATCCGCAAGCGCCCCAAGGCCGAGATCGCGAAGCGGGTCGACGAGCTGCTCGGCATCGTCGGTTTGGACGGCTTCCAGCACCGCTATCCTGCGCAGCTCTCCGGCGGCCAGCGCCAGCGCATGGCTCTCGCCCGCGCGCTCGCGGTGGACCCGCAGGTGCTGCTGCTCGACGAGCCGTTCGGCGCGCTGGACGCCAAGGTCCGCGCCGATCTGCGCACCTGGCTGCGGCGCCTGCACGAGGAGGTCCACGTGACCACCGTGCTGGTGACCCACGACCAGGAGGAGGCGCTCGACGTCGCCGACCGCATCGCGGTGATGAACAAGGGGCGCATCGAACAGATCGGCACCCCCGAGGACGTCTACGACCGGCCGTCCAACGAGTTCGTCATGTCCTTCCTCGGCGATGTCGCGCGCCTGAACGGACATCTGGTGCGCCCGCACGACATTCGCGTCGGCCGCGACTCGAGCATGGCGCTCGCCGCGCACGAGGGCACCGCGGAATCGGCGGGGGTCACCCGCGCGACCGTCGAGCGGGTGGTGCACCTCGGCTTCGAGGTGCGGGTGGAGCTGCGCAACGCGGCCACCGGCGATCACTTCGCCGCGCAGGTCACCCGCGGTGACGCCGAGGCGTTGCGGCTGTCCGAGGGCGAGACGGTGTACGCCCGCGCCACCCGGATCCCGGAGCTGCCCGAAAGCTGATCCCCGCGCGGGGCCGGGTTTTCGCAACCTTCCGCGCGCGTCGCCAGGTTGTGCGGTGCGCGAAGCGTGCGGATGGTGTGGGCGGTAGCGGCGACTCCTTGTCCGGCACGGGCGCACCGGTGAGTCGCGGATACGCCGTGACGGGTATCGGCGTGGGACACGCTGTGCGAGAACGGGTTCGAGGCGGTTCGGACGGTTACCGCGGGCTGCTAGGGCATTGCTGGATCAGCTGTAGCGCGCGGTGAGTTGATCGCGGTTCTGCCGAATCGCCTGTCGCCCGGCAAATGTCGACCGGCGATCGGCGGTTCGGGACACGCCCGGATGTATTCCGTACTACGTGCGTGTCTCAGGGCAGATCGGGCAGGTCGGATGCCATCGGGACCGGGACGGCGGCTAGCACGCGGCAAGCGGCGGGGTGCGGACAACCGGCTGTCCGGTGGTTGGCACGGCGGTCGCGGGGTGGTTGCGTGGTCGGTGTTCGAAGCACATCGGCTCGTCGATCGGGTGAATCGCGATGGCAGTTGGTCTTGGTTTGAGCATCGGCACGGTCAATTCGGTGACCGCGCTGGCGGACACGGCATCGGCAAAAGCGCCGCCGGGTCTGCTCGGACACCGACGGCACCCGCGCCCGACGCCCTCCGTCGCCCGGCGCACCACCTTGACCTTCGACAGCAGCGGCTCGGCGCGCGTCGGCCTGATTCCCCGGCACGGTCGCGCCATCACCGAATTCGCCGATCTCGGCCTGCGCGACGGCACGACGGCCAGGGTCGGGCACCGCACGCTCGCGCCCGCGGATCTCGTCGCGGTGGTCACCGACTGCCTCATCACCGAGGCGATGAACGACCGGAAGGCGGTCGGTGCGGAGGTAGTGCTGACCCACCCGGCGGCCTACGGGGCCGAGGTGCTTGCCGAGCTACGCGGCGCGCTGGACGCGATCGGACTGCATCGCGTCGCGCTTGTCGCCGAGCCGGTCGCCGCGGCGGCTTGGCTGGAGGCGGCGCACGGTCCGCTGATGCCCGGCCTCGCCCTGGTCTACGACCTCGGCGGCGCGAGTCTGGATGTCGCGCTGGTCCGGGTCGGCGCGGGCAGGCCGCGCGATCCGATCGTCGGAGTGCCGTTGCGTTCCGCGGAGTTCGGGGGGCGCGCGTTCGGCGCGCTGCTCGCGGCGCGGGGGAGCGGCGAATCCTCGGTGGCGGGAACCGGTCTCGCCGACCAGTCGCGCGCCGAGCACGCACGCGCGTCGCTCGAGCTGGTCTACCGCTGCCTGAGCACGGCCGACGTCACCATGGCCGACGTCGACTGCGTGCTGGTGGCGGGCGGCGCGGCCCGGCCGCCGGAGGTCGCCGGCGTGCTCGCCGCGGAATTGGCGCGACCGGTGGTGGTCGCGCCCGATCCGGAACGCACGATCGCGGACGGCGCGGCGCTGCTCGCGCGGCAGACGGCGGCGTCCGCCGAGGATGCGGGCGCGCACCGCAGGGCCAAGGGCCTGCTGCGCTCGCGGCGCAAGCCGACCAGGGTGGCGTCGGCCGCGGCGTTGTCCGCGGGCGGTGCCGTGCTCGCTTTCGCGCTGCCCGCAGACGGCGCGGTCGCGGGGCTGGCACCGCTCGGACTGCTCTGACCCTGGTCACAACGGCGGCGGTCGGGTGGATCACCCGGCCGCCGCCGTTTCATGTGGCGCGGAGCGACATCGTGAGTTGACGTCACTCGCCGTAGGTGTAACTATGGGGTACAGGTAATACGTCCCCCGAGGAAGGCAGTGACGACGATGTCGACAGCCGAGAAGCACGCTATCGATCCCGATCTCGAGCAGGCGCAGAAATACGCCGCGAAGCTGCTGCTGCTGTCCGAGGGCTCGGTGAACAAGCACTTCGACCCGTTCGAGGACATCGACTGGGACAACCCCGACTACGCCGCCGACGCGGGCGAAGAGCGCTGGATCCTGCCGCACTCGGCCGACCCGCTCGGCCGCCACCCCTGGTACCTGGCCCTGCCGAAGGATCAGCAGATCGCGCTCGGCAAATACCGCCAGGCCAACGTCGCCAAGGTCGGTCTCCAGTTCGAGTCGATCCTGATCAGCGGCATGGTCATTCACAACTTCGGCCTGCCCAACGGCTCGCCCGAATTCCGGTACTGCTCCCACGAGATGATCGAGGAGCACAACCACACCCTGATGTTCCAGGAGATGGTGAACCGGATCGGCATCGACGTGCCCGGCATGGGCCCGCTGGTGAGCATGTTCAAGTACCTCGCCGCGCCGGTCGCCGCGAAGATGCCGAACCTGTTCTTCATGGCCGTGCTCGCCGGCGAGGAGCCGATCGACCACATCCAGAAGGAGATCCTGCGCTCCGGCGAAGAGGTCCACCCGATCATGCTCGGTGTGATGGCCATCCACGTCGCCGAGGAGGCGCGCCACATCTCCTTCGCGCACGAGTTCCTCAAGAACCACGTGCCCGAGCAGGGCAAGCTCAACCGGTTCGTGCTCTCCCTCGCGATGCCGGTCATCATGTGGATCCTCGGCCGTTCCATCGCGACCCCGCCGAAGACGTTCTTCAAGGAGTTCGACATCCCGGAGAAGGTCCGCAAGGAGCTGTTCTACGGTTCCAAGGAGGCCAAGCAGGTCTTCGCCGACTACTTCGTGGACGTGCGGGCGCTGGCCAAGGACCTCGGCCTGATCAACCCGATCTCCAAGCGGGTGTGGAGGCTGCTCGGCATCGACGGCCCGATGAGCCGCTACCGCTCGGAGCCGCTGCGCGTCGTGCACGCGAGCTGAGCGGCGGTCCACCATGCCCTACGTCGTCACCCAATCTTGTTGCAGCGACGCGTCTTGCGTGTACGCCTGCCCGGTCAACTGCATCCATCCCACGCCCGACGAGCCGGACTTCCGCACGGCGGAGATGCTGTACGTCGACCCGAAGGCCTGCGTGGACTGCGGCGCGTGCGCCACGGCCTGCCCCGTCGACGCCATCACCTCGTCGAAGAAGCTGACCGAGGAGCAGAAGCCCTTCATCGAGATCAACGCCGACTTCTACCGGCAGACCCGGCCGCGCCCGTTGCTGGCCCGGCCGGTGCCCGCCGCGGAGATTCGCGCGGAGCGCGCGCCGCTTCGGGTGGCGATCATCGGTTCGGGCCCGTCGGCGATGTACGCCGCCGACGAACTGCTGACCCAGCCGAACGTGTCCGTCACCGTGTTCGACCGGCTGCCCGTGCCCTACGGTCTGGCCCGGCACGGCGTCGCGCCGGACCACGCCAAGACCAGGCAGGTCAGCAGGCTGTTCGACGTGATCTCGGCGCAGCCCGGCTTCGGTTCGTACCTGAATGTCGAAGTCGGCTCGCACGTGACGCACGAGGAGCTGCTCGGCCACTTCCACGCGGTGATCTACGCTGTCGGCGCGTCCTCGGACCGCAAGCTCGGCGTCCCCGGTGAGGGCCTGCCCGGCAATGTCTCGGCCACCGACTTCGTCGCCTGGTACAACGGTCATCCCGATCACGCCGACGCCCGGTTCGATCTGTCGCAGAAGCGCGCGGTGATCGTCGGCAACGGCAACGTGGCGCTGGACGTGGCCCGCATCCTGGCCAGCGACCCGGAGACGCTGGTCGGCACCGACATCGCGCCGCACGCGCTGCGGGCATTGCGCGAGAGCAAGATCGAAGAGGTGGTCGTGCTCGGCCGCCGCGGTCCGGCCGAATCCGCTTTCACCGTCCCCGAATTCGTGGGTCTGCTCGGCTCCGATGTGGACATCGCGGTCGAGGGCGAGCTGCCGGAGATCACCGCGGAGCTGCCGTACAAGATCGAGCAGAAGCTGCGGCTGCTGCACAGCGTCGCCGATCGCCCGTTCGGCGACCGCAAGCGAATCGTGTTCCGCTACTTGGCCGCTCCCGCCGCAGTGCTCGGCGACGAACGGGTGACCGGTCTGGAGATCGGCCGCAACGAGCTCGTCACCGAGGCCGACGGACGCACCACGGCCGTCGCCACCGGCGAGACCGAGCGGATCGAGGCCGGGCTCGTGCTCACCTCGGTCGGCTACCGCGGCGTGCCGTTGCCCGGGCTGCCCTTCGACGAGCGGGCGGGTGTGATCCCGAACGAGAACGGCCGGGTGCTCGGCGAAGCGGGTGGCGCGGTGCTGTCCGGCGCCTACGTCACCGGCTGGATCAAGCGCGGTCCCACCGGCTTCATCGGCACCAACAAGTCCTGCGCGCAGGAGACCGTGCGGCAGCTTGCCGACGACTACAACGCCGGTCGCCTGCCCGAACCCGCGGGCAGCGCCGCCGATTTCGATCGGTTGGTGCGCGGCCGCAGGCCCGAGGTCGTCGCGGGCGGCAACGTGGTCGCGCAGCCGAAGCCGTTGCGCAGGCTGCTCGCCCGGGTCTGACGGACCGCGGGCTCGGTCGCGCGATGAGGTGCGTCGTACCTTTGCCGCTGCGGCAATGCGCTCGCTGAGGGCGGTCTACGTCCAGCAGCGCCGATCAGGACAGAGCCGATTTCCGTCGAACGCCACGACAATGCGATGTGTATCGTCGTGGCGTTCGGCGTTCGGCGTTCGGCGTTCGGCGTTCGGCGTTCGGCGTTCAGCGTGCGGTGAAACCGCCGTCGATCGCGAGGGCCGCGCCGGTGACGAAGCTCGCCTCCCTGCTCAGCAGATAGGCGCAGAACGAGGCGATCTCGTCCGGTGTGGCAATCCGGCCGAGCGGGTGCAACGCCGCGATGGCCGCCTCGCCTTCGGGTGTGGCGCCCATCGACTGTCGAAACGCCGGGGTGTCGACCGCGCCGGATACCAGCGCGTTCACCCGAACGCCCTGTTCGGCCGACTCCAATGCGACGGCCTTGGTCAGCCCGACGACGCCGTGCTTGGCGGCCACGTACGGCGCCACCGACGCCATGCCGACCACGCCCAGGTTCGACGCGTTGTTCAGGATCGCGCCGCCGCCCGAGGCGACGAGCGCCGGAATCTGGTGGCGCAGGCCGTAGAACACGGCCGTGAGGTTGAGTTCCAGATCCGCGCGCCAGCCGGTCTCGTCGATCTCGGCCACCGGACCGAACGCCCGCACCGCCCCCGCGTTGTTGAACGCCACGTCCAAACGGCCGTATTCGCCGACGGCCGCTTCGGTCAGCCTGGCGACGTCGGCCTCCACCGTGACGTCGGTCGGGACGAACAGCGCTCGGCCGCCCGCCCCGCGGATCTCCTCGGCGACTCGCTCACCGGCGTCCTTGCCGCGCGCGCCGAGCACCACCGCGGCGCCCTCGGCGGCCAGCCGCAGTGCCACCGCTTTGCCTACGCCCGAGCTGGCGCCCGTGATCACCGCGACCTGCTCCGCGAACCGTGTCGACATCTGTGCCCACTTTCCTTCCCGTTCTAGCCTTTTCGCTGTGGCGGACGTTGCCGCCGTAGTCAGTCAACCGAGGGTGCGACGGCATCGCTGGCGGTAATCGGACGCGGCGTTTGATGTGTCATCTATTCGGCCGGGATGCCGCGCTGCGTGAAGTTGATGACTCTGGCTAAGTATTGGTTACCGACCAGTCGGTGTGTGCCGACCGATATGCCTGTCGCGCCCCGATGGTCCGTTTCGGCTAGTTTCCGGTAGCGACACGAAGTCGCTGTGCGGTAGCGGAATCGGGTGTCGCGCAGGCGTTCCCCGGCGTGTCGAGGGGGCTGAATCGTTGCCCGAAGGCCCGATCTACCTGGGCATTCGAGTCATTGTTGCCGAAACCCAAACGTTCCATATCAATTCGGCATCCGGATAGTTCCCCCAGCAGCTAACCTGTGGGGGCTGTTTGGAAGACGACCGCGGCCACACGGCTCGACTGTGTGCTGGACGTGGTCACGGTGCGTTGACGGGATAGCGAATGACTACATGTCTGGGTTTCAGCATCGGTTCAGTGAACTCCATAGCGGCTTCCGTGACCGAAGGTCTGATTCGACCCACGGTGCGCACCAGGCGCACGGCACTCACGTTCGACGACGCGGGCGGCGCCCGAATCGGCGGCATTCCCCAGTTCAGTTCGGCCATCACCGATTTCGCCGACCTGGCGCGCGACCCGGAACCCTTGGTCGTCGGCGGCAGGATCTTCTCCCCGGCGAACCTCGTCGCCGCGGTGGTGACCGGACTGCTGGAGGCGGCCGAGCCGAGCGCGGGCGTGGTGGCCACCTATCCGGCGATCTACACCGACAAACAGCTCGCTCTACTACGCCAGGCGCTCGATCTCAACGGCGCCCGACACGTCATGCTGATACCCGAACCGGTGGCCGCGGCCGAATGGCTCGAATACGAGCAGGGTCCGCTGGAGACCGGCTTCGTCCTCGTCTACGACCTCGGCGGCACCAGCCTCGACGTGTCCGTCGTGCGCGTGGGGCCGGACTGGGACAACCATCCCATCGTCGGAAAACCGCAGCGCTCCTACGATTTCGGTGGTCGCCCGCTCGGCGACATGATCGCGCGGTACGCCCGCACCGGCGTGCCCGCCGCCACGGTGTCGATGACCTCCATCGTCGACGTCGACGGCCTGCGCGCCGAACACATCAGGGATTCCTTCGAGGTGGTGCGCGCGTGCCTGCGCTCCACCGGCCGCAGCCTCTCCGACATCGGACGCGTCCTGGTGGTCGGCGGCGCGTCCCGGCCCGCCGAAGTAGCCGGGACCCTGGCCGAACTCGGCTGTCCGGTGGTGCGGTCGGCCGATCCGGGTCAGGTGATCGCCGTCGGGGCAGCGCGGTTCGCGGCCCGCACCTTCGCCCCGGCGAGCACGGGGGAGCGGCCCGCCCCACGCGTGGCCGTATTCTCCAGCGCCGCCGTGGCTTCGGCGCTCGCCATGTCGGCGGCCACCGTCTTCGGCGGCTCCGGCGACACCGGTCTGCTTCCGGTGCTCGATCGCTTCCCGGCCGCCGCGCCGCTACCCGGCGACGCGCTGCTCTACGAACCCAATGGCGACACCGCCTTCGACCAGGCGGTGCGGCAGGGCCTCCCGGCGCCCGCGGCACAGTACGCCTCCTACGCCTTCTCCGGCGGCGGTTACGGCCGGTTCGTCTCTTCGGTCGGGTACAGCGCGCCGATCGGACCGTCGATCGACGAGTCGCGCGGCGGATCGCACAACGATTCCCGAACCTGCTGCGGGGGCGCGGGGACCCAGTACGCCGACCCCGCCCAGTTCAGCAACCCACTGCCCTTCACCAAGCGCGTGCCGCGGGTGAGCCTCCCGTCGTGGGAGCGGCTGAACCCGTCGCTTCCTGGCGTCGGTCTGCCGTCGGAACCCAACACCAATCCGGCGCCGAATCCGCCCGCTCCGAACCCTTCGACGCCGGTGGATCCCTCGGCCCCGGGCAACACTCAGCCCGGCTCGGGCACACCGTCCACGCCCGGCTCGGGCGGGCCGACCACCGGGGGCTCGACGCCGCCCGGTGGGACCGATACGCCCACGGACGGGTCAGGTTCCGGAGGGACGGACGGGAATTCGTCGCCGGGCGGGGACACTTCCGGCGGCACGGGTGGGGCGTCTTCGGGAGGAACTTCCGGCGGCGACGATGGTGCGGCCGGGGGCGGCACCGGGGGAGCGTCGGACGGCACAGGCGGTGCTGACGGTAGCTCCGGTGGCGCCTCGTCGGGTGGTGCGTCCGGCGGTGGTTCGGACGGCGGTGCGTCCGGTGGTGCTTCGGGCGGCGGTGCGTCCACTGGCGGAGGAGGAGCTTCGTCCGGCGGTGACTCTTCGAGTGGCGGAGCGTCTTCCGGGGGTGGAGCGTCATCGGGCGGTGCGTCGGGTGATGGTGCTTCGGGTGGTGGAGCGTCTTCCGGTGGCGGAGCGTCTTCCAGTGGCGGTGCGTCGTCCGGTGGCGGAACGTCATCGAGTAGCGGTGCTTCGTCCGGCGGTGCTTCCGGTGGCGGTGCGTCTTCCCGCGGCGGCACGTCGTCGGGCGGCGGTACCTCCGCGGGCGGCGGCGCCTCCTCGAGTGGAGGCGCATCCTCCAGCGGCACCTCCTCCTCGGGCCGCTCCGGCGGAATCTCCTCCGGCGGTGTGTCTTCCGGCGGCTCGGGCGGCAGCTCCAGATCCGACTCCAAGCCCGGCGGTTCCGGCCGTTCCGGAGGTGCGGGCGGCGCGGGCGGTTCCGGTGGCGCGAGCGGCGGCTCCAAGGTCGGTGGCGGCTCCAAGGTCGGCGGGGGCGCTGGCGGTTCCGGTGGTGGTGCTGGTGGCGGCGGTGGCGCGCGCCGCTGAGCAGCCAGTGGCCGCCACATCGAGCCCATTGTCGTTGTCCGCGAACGAAGTACCGGTCGGCGGATCCGAGGACGCCGTTGGCGGGGGCGAGGGTTCCAAGCCCGGCGGTCCCGGTGGTGCGGCCGGTTCCGGTGGCGCGGGCGGCGGCTCGAGGTCCCGCTGGCGGCGGGGGAAACTCGCGCCGTTGATCAGCGGGACCCCACGGCCAGGCATTGTCGTTGCCGTCGACAGAAGCCTCGGTGGGTTCGACGCACGCCATCGCACGCGCGTGCGGCCCTGCGGGGCAACGACTGTCATCGCGCCACGATGGACCCGCACGGCATCGGACCGTGTTCGAACCGCGGACGCGCGTTCGCCCCACACGGCACAATGGGCAGGTGAAAGCGCATGGGGGAGGGCCGCGGCTGATCGCGTTGGATGTGGACGGCACGCTGCTCGAGACGGGATCGCCGGTCAGTGCGCGGGTGGCCGCGGCGGTGGCGGCGGCCGTCGCGGCCGGGGCGCACGTCGTGGTGACGACCGGACGCACGCTGTTGACGACGCGTCCGGTGCTCGCCGAACTCGGGTTGGTCGAGGGGCACGCGCTGTGTTCCAACGGCGCGGTGCACATCGATGTCGCCAAGGGCGTGCCGGTGGCGGTGCAGGCGTTCGATCCGGCGCCCGCGGTCGCCGCGTTGCGCGCCCTGTTCCCGAAGATGATCTTCGCGGTGGAGAAGGTCGGGGTCGGCACCTGGGCCACCGGTGACAGTCCCGGCGAATTCTCCATCGGCGAATACCTTCTCGTGGACCACGGCGCACTGAGCAGCGAGCCGACGCCCCGCCTCAACGGCTGGTGGCCGGACGGGACGCTGGACGAGATGCTGGCTCTGTTGCAGACCTTCAAGGTGCCCGACGCGAGCTGGGTTCACGGGGAATTCGGCCCGTGGCTGACTGTGTCGCGGCGCGGGGTGTCCAAGGGATGGGCGCTGGAACGACTGCGCCTCGCCCTCGGCATTCCGCACGCCGCGACGCTGGCCATCGGCGACGGCTACAACGACCGCGAAATGCTGCGCTGGGCCGGGTATTCCGTCGCCATGGCCAACGCGGCGGACGACATCCGCGCGCTGGCCGACGAGGTGACCGGCGACGTCGCCGCCGACGGTGTCGCCACCGTGCTGGAGCGCTGGTTCCGCTGACCTACACGCCGCCGGTCTTGGCGACGACCTCGCGGTAGTGCGGGTTGGACATGATCCCGATGATGTTGCCGAACGGGTCCACCACCGCGGCGGTGACGAAACCTTCGCCGTTGCCGCGCGGGGTGATCGGGTCGTACTCCTCGGCGCCGAGATCGAGCAGCCGCTGGAAGGTGGCTTCCAGATCGTCCACGTGCCAGTTCAGGATGCCGCCGCCGCCCGGCTCGTTGTGCGCCCCCCGCGGCGCGTAGGCGCGGTTCACGATGCCGAGCTCGGCCTGGTAGTCGCCGATGCGGAACTCGTAGTACCCGTTCGGTACGTGGTAGTACGGCGCGACGCCGAGGAATTCGGCGTACCAGTCCTTCGCGGCCTCGAGGTCGTCGGCGTAGTAGGTGACGGTGGCCATTCCACGCAACATGTCGGTGCTCCTTCGGTTCGTCTTCACTGATCTGTTTTCGCTGGTGAAACCATTCTCGCGGGTAAAGTGGTCACCAACTGAGCACTTTTTGCGGCAGAATCTCGGATATGCGAGCGGATCGTCTGGTGGCCACCTTGCTGCTGATGCAGGCCCGCGGCCGGGTGACCGCCGCGGAGGTCGCCGAGGAGCTGGAGGTCTCGGTCGCGACGGCTCGCCGCGACCTCGAGGCGCTCTCCGCGGCGGGCATCCCGGTCTATCCGCAGCCGGGCCGGGGCGGCGGCTGGTCGCTGATAGGCGGTGCGCGCACGGATCTCAGCGGTCTGTCCGAACCCGAGGCGCGGGCACTGTTCCTGCTGGCGGGCGCGTCGGCCAGCGCGAACCCGGAGGTGAAATCCGCGCTGCGCAAGCTCGTTCGGGCCCTGCCGCAGACCTTCCGCGCCGACGCCGAGGCGGCGGCCGACGCGGTGATCATCGATCCAGCGCGGTGGGGGCAACGCGACCGGAACCGGCCCGGCGTGGTGGATCTGTTGCAGCGCGCGGTTGTTCAGCGGCGCCGGGTGCGGCTGGAGTACGAGCGGGCGGGTGTGCGCACCACGCGGATGGTCGACCCGTGGGGCTTGGTCGACAAAGACGCCATCTGGTACCTGATCGCGGGCACCGAACGGGGCGGCAGGACCTTCCGGGTGGACCGGATCGTGGACGCGTCCCGCACCGACGAAACCTTCGACCGTCCGTCCGAATTCGACCTGTCCGGGGCATGGGAGGAGGTCGTCGGGGCGATGGAGCAGCGGCGCGCGGCCACCGCGGCCACAGCCCTGATCGCGCCCGAACTGCTCCCGGTGCTGCGTGATCAGCAGGGCAGGCACTGCGAAGTCGACGGTCCGGTGGCCGACGGGCGGGTCCAGGTTCGGGTCACCGCGCCGACGCCGCGGATGATCGCCCAGCAGCTGGCGGGATGGGGTGCGGACATCGAGGTGCTCGGCCCGCCGGAGGTGTGCGAGCAGCTCGCGTCGCTCGGTGCGGAACTGGTCCAACGATACGGGTCGGCCCCGTAGCCTGAACCGGCTGCGAACCAACCCTTTTCAGCCGAAGGGGGCGCTGCGTGGCCAGCACTCGAGGCGCACTTCGGGGCCACCGACCGGCTGCTCGGCGCTGGTTCGGGCGTTCGCGCCGGTCGTGCGCCGCTCGCCGAGCCGGTGCGGTTCCTCGCGGTACCGCGTGCCGCCTTCATCGGCAACTCACCGTTGCTGTACGGTTACCAGCGCTGAACCCGATCGATTGCGTGCCCTTCCCGCACACGCCGAATACGATCCGCGGTCGTTGTGCGAGTTCGTTTGTGAAAGTTCCGTTTCGATGACGTTCGACTGGAGCGCGATGAACCGCAAGCATTCACATGTCCTGGCCGGGATCACCGCGGTGATGATGGCCTTCGCAGGCGCTTTCACCGTTTCCGGCAGCGCGGCCTACGCCGAACCGGGAGAGGCCAGTGGGGGAGGGATGCGACTGGTCGCGGCGGTGGACACCAATGTCGTCGTGTCCACCGGTGATCTCGCCTTGGGGGTGCCTTTCGCGCATTCCGCCAAGGTATCCGGAAACTTCACGGCTACTCTCGACGGAGCCTCGACGCTGCGCGAGGGCCTGCTCGTGGCCGGATATCTGGTCGGCTGCGCGGTCGACATCTCCGAGGGCATCGATATCAGCATCGCCGCGGCCACCGGCGCCGACATCCAGGTGACGCCCGGGCTTCTCGGCCTCGGTCTCGGCCTCGATCTGGACATGCCGCCCGATATCGCTCTCGATCTCGATCTCGGTGGGGAAGTCTCCTTCGGGGTCTTCGGTGAAGTCGGCGGTGAGATCACCGTGAGCTTGAACCCGGGCAGCGTGACCGTCGTGCCGATCGTCGAGGCGGAATTGGAAGAGGATTCGATATTCCCCTTCACTTTTACGCACTCCAACACCGCGCTGAATGTCAACGGATGCCTGTCCCCGGCATCGGCCATTCCTTTCCTCACTGTGCGTGCCGACGCCCGCAACGGCATCGTGCAAACGACTGGCTACGGCCCGCACTTCGTGTTCTGAGTCGCCCGGCAGGATGCCTGCATGACCGACTACGCCCGTCCCTAAACCTTTTCCAACCGTGATCCGCATCACTGTTTTTGCGCTCCTGGGGAATGCGGCGACAAGATGATCTTGCTCCACCTCGCTCCAAGTCGAGGCGGAGCAGTCATGTACCGCAATGACATTCGATATTTATCGGGGGTCGGGGAGAGATGGGAACCAATATGGTCCGTGGGACCTTCAAGAACGCAGGCCGCAAGATGATCGCCGGTGTGCTGCCGTTCGCGGCCGCAGTCGCACTCGTCGGGGTCGCCGCCCCCGCGCAGGCGGCTCCGGTGCAGGCGCCCGCTCCGGTCGTGCAGCAGGTCGCCGAGCCGGTGCAGTTCGTCGCGGCGGGTTCGGGCATTCCGCTCGAGGAGATCGCGACGAACCCGGAGGCGAAGAACTCCGACCCGCTGGCCAACGGCGCGGCCGCGGGCGCTGCCGCAGGTGCGGCGGGTTCGGGTGTGCTCGCCGCGGCGTCGTGCCTGCCGGGCTTCCTCGTCATGGCGGTGCCGTGCGGCATCGCGGGCGCGATCAACGGTGCGATCATCGGTACGGTCGTCGGCCTGCTCGTCGGCGCCATCGCGCCGGAGTCGGTGCCGCAGGTGCTGCCCTGATCGACGGCTGAGCGCGGTTCCGCAGAACCGTGCCGACCACTGGGCCGTGTCCCGGGGCGAAAAGCCCTGGGCACGGCCCAGTTCGTTGTCGGCGGCTCAGTTCGCCGCGGAGTCGGCGAGAACACGCGCGCTCAGCGCGCGCACCATTTCCGTGGCGACCACCGCGTGGCCGCTCGTGGTGAAGTGGATCAGGTCGGCGCTCATCAGCTGCGGTCGCAGCCGCAGGGGGTGCTCCCAGAAGTCGACGAGCACCGCGTCGTAGCGATCGGCCACCTCCCGGATGATGTCGTTGAGCACGGCCATCCGCTCGCGCATCGGCCGCATCGGCGCCATCCGCTCGACATCCCAGACGTCGGCGAGGGTGAACGTCGAGACCTGCGCGCCGCCGCGGCTCACCGCGGCGAACAATCCGTCGAGGTTCGCCCGCATCTCGTCGACATCGCCGCCGGGCAGGAACAGATCGTTGCCACCGCAGCTCACGTGGACCAGATCCGGCTCGAAATCCAGTACCCGCTGGAGTTGTTCGTCGCGCACCTGGGTGGTGGTCGCTCCGATGCGTCCGGTGTTGAGGTAGGCGAGACCGGGCCGCACGGCCCTGAGCACGGCGGCGAGGCGATCGGCCCAGCCCACGGCTTCGTATCCGGGACTCGGGTCCCCGACGCCCTGGGCGATGGAGTCGCCGAGTACGGCGAAGCGGCGCCACGGCACGTCCCTGAGCAGTGTGCGTGCGGCGTCGGGGCTCAGCAGCATCGGGTCGTCGGCTTCGGTGTGAATGTCGTTGTGCGTCACGAGGACTCCTAGTCGGTGGGGACAGCGGTGGCGGCCGGATCGGGCTGGCGGGTCGGTACCGCGCACAGGCAGGCCGCCACCACGGCGATGCCCGCGCAGGTCGCGAAGAGGGTGTGGAAGCCAGCGAGCGCGTCACCGGGATGGGCGGCGAACACCGCCGCGAGCACGGCGACGCCCAGCGCGCCGCCGACCTGCCGCGCCGTCAGGTTCATGCCGATGCCCGCCGCGAACTGCTGCGGCGGAAGCGAACTCGCCGCGGCGGTGCCCAGCGTCGTCACCACGATGCCGACCGCGCCGCCGCCGAGCAGTCCGGCGGGGATCCACGCCGACCACAGCGCGGGCGTCGGCCCGAACGCGTCGGTGCTCATCCAGACGAGGGTCGCGGCGAACATCAGCGCACCGAGCACCCCGACCCAGCGGCGCGCCGCGGGCGCGGTGACCCGTCCCGCCAGGGTGGCGCTGACCATCGACGCGACGGCGCCGATGGTCAGCGCGGCCGCCGAGCCGAGCACCGAGTAGCCCCAGATCCCGTCCAGGAACAGCGGTCCGGCCAGCAGCCAGGCGAACATCGCCGCGCCGAAGACGAACGACGCGGCGTTGGCCAGCGCGTACGGCCTGCTGCGCCAGAGTTCGACGGCGATCGCCGGATTGTGGTGCCGCGCCGAACGAACCAGCGCGGCGACGAGCAGCGCCGCACCGACGCCCAGGACGGTCAGCGTGCCCGGTGCGGACCAGCCCCACCGCTGTCCTTCGGTGACTCCGGCGACCAGTCCGCCGAATCCGAGCGCGACGGCCACGGTGCCGAGCGGGTCCGGCAGCGCGCTGCCGACGGGTCGCGGATCGGACACCGGAATGCGCAGGCCCGCCAAGACGAGCGCGAGCGCGAGCGGCACGTTGATCACGAAGACCGAGCGCCAGCCGAAGGCCTCCACCAGGCCACCGCCGATCGCAGGGCCGACGACCGCGGCGAATCCGCCCGCGGCAGACCACGCGCCGATGGCCGCGCCGATCCGCTCGCGCGGGGTCACGCTCAGGACCAAGCCGAGCGCCGCGGGCACCATGAGCGCGGCCGTCGCGCCCTGGAGCAGGCGTCCGGCGATGAGCCACGCCGCGGTCGGCGCCAACCCGCACAGCAGCGAGGTGAGCGCGAAACCGGCCAGCGCGACGAGGAAAAGCCTGCGCCGCCCGAGCGCGTCGGCGAACCGACCGCCGGGGGTGAGCAGTGCGGCGAACGCGACGGCGTAACCGCTGACGACCCAGGTCAGCGTGGTCGCCGCGGTGCCGGAGTAGTCGCGCGCGATGGCGGGGAAGGCGATGTTGACCACGGAGAGGTCGAGAAAGGCGATGAACGCCGCGCCGCAGGCGATCAGCAGCGTGGTTGTGGCGCTCGTCGCGGGGGGACTGGCGGTCCGGGTGGACATCTCGGTCATGGGGAGATCCTTTGGCAGCAGAGAGAACAAAACGTACGACCGTTCGTGCAAATAAAATACGACCGACCGTTCGTATTTGCAAGACTATGGTGGAACAATGGGGGCATGGCCGAGACGACAACCGATCAGCGCCTGGCCAAAGGCGCCCGCTCCCGTGCATCGATCGCCCGGCACGCCGCCGATGTGGCGTCGGTCGAAGGGCTCAACGGTGTGAGCATCGGGCGACTCGCCGCCGACCTCGGGATCAGCAAGAGCGGCATCGCCACGCTCTTCGGGTCGAAGGAATCCCTCCAGCTCGCCGCGGTGCAGGCCGCGCGCGAGGTCTTCACGGCCAGGGTGATCGAGCCGAGTCTCGGCGTGCCGCGCGGTGTGCCGCGGCTCCGCGCGTTGGTCGACCGCTGGTTCACCCACGTGACCGAACCGGTCTTCCCCGGCGGCTGCTTCCGCACCGCCACCCTGGTCGAATTCGACAGCAGGCCGGGCCCGGTGCGCGACGCTGTCGCCGCCGACCACGAGGACTGGATCGAGTTCCTCACCACCGAGATTCGCAAAGCCCAGGATCAGGGTGAGCTGCCCGGCCGCGACGCGGACGCGCTCGCTTTCGAACTGGACGCCATCATCAGCGCGGTCAGCACGGCGCGCCAGCTCGGCGACGAAACCACAGTGCACACCGCCCGCGCGATCGTCGACCGCCTACTGACGTGAAAGAGTGTCGGCGCGAAGGGGAAACGGCTGAAGAGCGCCCGTCCGCGACGCTGCCACGCACTTGCGCTGCGGAAGTCGTGCCGAGGCTCAGGCGGAGAGGGAGAGGGTGGCGGCGTGTGCCGCGTCGTAGCGGTCCCAGACGATCTCGGTCATGGCGGGGTGCGCGCCGATGACGTTCGCGTACACGAGGTCGGGGGCCGCGGCCGCCAGCCGGTCGGTGAGCAAGCCGGGGGCGAGGAACCACGGGGCGAACAGGATGCGATCGGCGCCGCGTGCGCGCAGGCGGGAAACCGCTTCGTGGACGGTGGGTTCCGTGGTGGCGAAGCAGATTTCGGTGGGCCAGCCGGTCATCGCGGACAGGTGGCGGGCGACGTCGGCGCTGCGTGCGTTGGCGGCGTGGGACGAGGAGCCGACGGCGGCCACCGCGATGCCGAGGCGTGTGTCTTGTTCCGGAACAGCCTGGGACCGAGAGGTGTTCGGGACGTCCGGTGCCGCCGGAGTGTTGTGACCGTCCGTTGTCCCGAGGGCTTCCACCGCGCGATCCTTCAACGCCTCGATGAGGCGCGGATCGGGGCCGAGAACGTCCGCCTGCGTGAGCCGCAGGCGCGGGTGCCTGGCGCGGCACTCGTCCAGCAGACCGGGCAGGTCGATCCGCGCGTGAAAGGCGCTGCCCAACAACAGCGGCGCCACGATCGCATGGGTATGCCCCTGCGCCGCGACGGCGTCCACCACCTGCTCGACCGAGGGCGCGCTCAGATCGAGAAAAGCGAGGTGGACATCGAGATCGGGCCGGGCGGCCGCGATCTCGGCGACCACGGCCGCCATGGTGGCGGCCGAGCGTGGATCACGGCTGCCGTGCGCGACCGCTATCAACGCGGGTGCGGTAGCGATTCGCGCTGGAGCGGTGAATCGACGGTCGCCGCGCGGCGGCACCGGCGGCGCGCCGATGCCGCGCGCGGCGAACACGTCGGTCATCCTCAGGCTCCGGTGCCGACCTCGACCGCGGTCAGCACATCGCCGACCAGGCCCGCGCCGAGCGTATTGCCGCCCGCGGGGTCGATCAGCAGGAAGCTGCCGGTGTGCCGGTTTGCCCGGTAGTCGTCGGCCGCGATCGGCTCGGCGACCCGCACCGAGATGCGCCCGATGTCGTTGAGCTCCAACGCTTCCGGGTTCGGGTCCGCGGCGAGCCGCTGCTCGTCGAAGCGTTCGATGAGCGCCCCGACGATGGCCTGGGTGGTGCGGGTGCCGTGCTTGAGCAGCAGTCGGGCGCCGGGGCGCAGCGGCTTGTCACCCAGCCAGCAGACCGTCGCGTCGAAGCTGTCGATCGGCTCCGGCGCGTCGGCCACGGCGGCGATGATGTCGCCGCGGGAGATGTCGACCTCGTCGGTCAGGATCAGCGTCACGCTGCGCCCGGCCTGCGCGACGGCGAGCTCGCCGTCCGGGGTGTCGATGCGCTCCACCGTCGTGCGCACACCGGAGGGCAGCACCACGATCTCGTCGCCGGGCGCCACCGAACCGGCCGCGATCTGACCCGCGTAGCCGCGGTAGTCGGGGTATTCGGCGGTGCGCGGGCGGATCACGTACTGCACCGGGAAACGCAGACCGAGCGAGTGCGCGCCGGTGCTGTCGGCGTCGACCGGCACCGACTCCAGGTGCTCGATGAGCGACGGCCCGTCGTAGTACGGGGTGTTCTCGGAGCGGCTGGCGATGTTGTCGCCGTGCAACGCGGAGACCGGGATCTCCAGCACGTCCTCGGCCGCCCAGCCCAGGGTGCTGGTGAGCTTGTTGAACTCGGCGGAGATCTCGGCGAACACCGTGGCGGGGTCGTCCACCAGATCGATCTTGTTCACCGCGAGCACCAGCTTCGGCACGCCGAGCAGCGCGAGCACCGCCGCGTGCCTGCGGGTCTGCTCGATGACGCCCTTGCGCGCGTCGACGAGCAGGATCACCAGCTGCGCGGTGGACGCGCCGGAAACGGTGTTGCGGGTGTACTGCACGTGCCCGGGGGTGTCCGCGAGCACGAAAGACCGCTTCGGCGTTGCGAAGTAGCGGTAGGCGACATCGATGGTGATGCCCTGCTCCCGCTCCGCGCGCAGCCCGTCCACGAGCAGCGAGAGATCCGGGGTGGCCAGACCCTTGTCCACCGACGCGCGGGTGACGGCGTCGATCTGGTCGGCCAGCACGGACTTCGTGTCGTAGAGCAGCCGTCCGACCAAGGTGGACTTACCGTCGTCGACAGAACCGGCGGTGGCCAGCCTCAATAGGTCGGACATGTCAGAAATAACCCTCTCGCTTGCGGTCTTCCATCGCGGCTTCGGAAACCCGGTCGTCACCGCGGGTGGCGCCACGTTCGGTCAATCGGGACGCGGCTACCTCGGCGAGGATCGCCTCGTTGTCGGCCGCGTCGGAAATGATGGCGCCGGTGGTGGATCCGTCGCCGACGGTGCGGTACCGCACCGAACGGGTCTCCAGCACCTCGCCCTCGCGCGGGCCGCCCCAGACGCCCGGCGTCATCCACATGCCGTCGCGCTGGTACACCGGGCGCTCGTGCGCGTAGTAGATGGTCGCGAGTTCGACGTTCTCCCTGGCGATGTAGCGCCAGATGTCGAGCTCGGTCCAGTTGCTCAGCGGGAACACGCGCACGTGCTCGCCAGGAGCGTGCCTGCCGTTGTACAGGTTCCACAGCTCGGGGCGCTGGCGCTTCGGGTCCCACTGACCGAAGGCGTTGCGCAGCGAGAAGATTCGCTCCTTGGCGCGGGAGCGCTCCTCGTCGCGGCGGCCGCCGCCGAACACCGCGTCGAAACGGTTCTCGGTAATGGCGTCCAGCAGCGGCACGGTCTGCAGCGGGTTGCGGATGCCGTCCGGGCGCTCGGTGAGCCTGCCGTCGGCCAGGTAGTCCTCGACGCTGGCGACGTGCAGGCGCAGCCCGTACTTCTCGACCACCTTGTCACGGAACTCCAGCACCTCGGGCAGGTTGTGGCCGGTGTCCACGTGCAGCAGCGCGAAGGGCAGCGGCGCGGGCCAGAAGGCCTTGAGCGCCAAGTGCAGCAGCACCGTGGAGTCCTTGCCGCCGGAGAACAGGATCACCGGCCGCTCGAACTCGCCCGCCACCTCGCGGAAGATGTGGATGGCCTCCGACTCCAACGCCGCGAGGGTGTCGAAGTCGGTGATGCCAAGGGAGCGTTCACTGATGATCTCGGTCATGATTGGTGCAACCCGCATTCGGTCTTGGCGAGGCCGGCCCAACGGCCGCTTCGCGGATCGGATCCCGGCTCCGGCTTCCGTGTGCACGGAGCGCAGCCGATGGACGGATATCCCTCCTCCACCAGGGGATTGACGAGGATGCCGTGCTGTTCGATGTAGGACTGCATCTCGTCGTCGGACCACGGCGCGATCGGATTGATCTTCACCAGGCCGAAGGCTTCGTCGTAGGAGATCAGCGGCGCGTTGGCGCGGGTGGGAGCCTCCACCCGGCGGATGCCGGTGACCCAGGCGTTGTAGCCCGCCAGCGACTTCTTCAGCGGTACGACCTTGCGCAGGCGGCAGCACTCGCCCGCGTCACGCGCGAACAGGTCCTTGCCGAGCAGCTCGTCCTGTTCGGCGACGGTGTGCTCCGGGCGGACGTTGACCACGTTGACCCCGTACACGGCCTCGACCGCGTCGCGGGTGCCGATGGTCTCCGCGAAGTGGTAGCCGGTGTCCAGGAACAGCACGTCGACGCCGGAACGGACCTGCGCGGCGAGGTGCACGAGCACACCGTCCTGCATGTTGGAGGCGACGATGTAGCTGGAGCCGAAGGTCTCCTCGGTCCAGCGCAGCAGGTCGGCCGCCGAGGCGTCGGGGCCGAGTTCGGCCGCACCGCGTTCGGCGATCGCCCGCAGCTCGTCTTCGGCGAGCTTGTTCGCGAGTTTGGTTGTCACAGTTGATCTCCCGTCAGCCGAGTCACGATCTTGCTCATCGCAGGTCGGCCTCGTCGGCGCGCACCGCCCATTGGGCGAACCGCTCGTCCGCGTTCCGGTTCTTGACGAAGTTGCGCACCACGCGCTCGATGTAGTCGCCGAGTTCGGCGCTGGTCACCTTGTGCTGGCGCAGCTTTCGGCCGAAGCCGCTGTCGAGTCCGAGGCTGCCACCGAGGTGAACCTGGAAGCCCTCGACTTGATTCCCCTCGCCGTCGTCCACCAGCTGGCCCTTGAAGCCGATGTCGGCGATCTGGGACCGGCCGCAGGAGTTCGGGCAGCCGTTGATGTTCACCGTGATCGGCACGTCCAGCTGGGCGTTGACGTCGGCGAGCCGCTGCTCGAGCTCCGGCGCGAGCACCTGGGAGCGCTTGCGCGTCTCGACGAAGGAGAGCTTGCAGAACTCGATGCCACTGCACGCCAGCAGGTTTCGCCGCCAGATGGACGGACGGGCCTGCAGGCCGAGCGGTTCCAGTTCGGTGATGAGCTGTTCGATCTTGTCGTCGGCGACGTCGAGCACGATCAGCTTCTGGTACGGGGTGAAGCGGATCCGGTCGGCGCCGATCTTCTCGACGGCGTCGGCCACCTTGGTCAGGACGGTGCCGGAGACGCGCCCCGCGATGGGGGAGAAGCCGACGGCGTTGAGGCCGTTGCGCAGTCGCTGCACGCCCACGTGATCGATCGGCTTGGCGGGCTGCTCGGGCGCGGGGCCGTCGATCAGCTTGCGCTTCAGGTACTTCTCCTCGAGCACCTCGCGGAACTTCTCGATGCCCCAGTCCTTGACCAGGAACTTCAGCCGCGCCTTGGTGCGCAGGCGACGGTAGCCGTAGTCGCGGTAGAGGGAGACGACGGCCTCCCACACGTCCGGCACCTCGTCCAGCGGAACCCAGGCGCCGACGCGCTGAGCGAGCATCGGGTTGGTGGACAGGCCACCGCCCACCCAAAGATCCAGTCCGGGACCGTGTTCCGGGTGCTCGACGCCGATGAACGCGACGTCGTTGATCTCGTGCACCACGTCCTGCTGACCCGAGATCGCGGTCTTGAACTTGCGCGGCAGGTTCGAGTACTTCTTGTCGCCGATGTAGCGGCGCACGATCTCCTGGATCGCCGGGGTGGTGTCGATGATCTCGTCCAGCGATTCACCGGCCAGCGGCGAGCCGAGCACGACGCGCGGGCAGTCGCCGCACGCCTCGGTGGTCTGCAGGCCGACCTCCTCGAGCCGCCGCCAGATCTCCGGCACGTTCTCGATCTCGATCCAGTGGTACTGGACGTTCTCGCGGTCGGACAGGTCGGCGGTGTCGCGGCCGAACTCGGTGGAGATCTGGCCGAGCGTGCGCAGCTGCGCGACGTTCAGCGCGCCGCCGTCGCAGCGCACCCGCATCATGAAGTACTTGGCCTCGAGCAAGTCGATGTTCTCGTCGCCGGTGAAGGTGCCGTCGTAGCCCTGCTCGCGCTGGGTGTAGAGGCCCCACCAGCGGAACCGGCCGCGCAGGTCGGCCTTGTCGATGCTGTCGAATCCGCCCTTGGCGTAGATGTTCTCGATGCGGGCGCGGACGTTGAGCGGGTTGTCGTCCTTCTTGCTCTGCTCGTTCGGGTTCAGCGGCTCCCGGTAGCCGAGGGCCCACTGACCCTCCGACTTGCGGCGTACGGGCTTGCCGGTGCGGGCGCGCGGCGCCGTCGACGCCTCGGGACGCGGGCGGTCCGGCCGTACGCGGCGCTCGGTGGCCGGGCGTTCGGGACGCGCCTGCCGGGGGGTCGGCTGATCGCTGGGACCGGCGTCGGTGCTCGACGTCATGAGGTCGCTCCTGCTGGGTGGGTGGTACATCCGTGCTGAGGGCGCATCGGGGATGGCAGCCGGCGAAGCCGGCGGGGCGGGTAGGGGCTGGGCGGAACTCGCGTCCGCGGTATCAGCGGACCGATGCGATGGGATCGCCGGGAGACCGGAAGAAGGGCGCCGCTGAGCTACCGGTGAGAGCCGGGCAGACAGCAGGCGCTACAGACGCGCTTGTAGTCGACGTGGCGACGTGCCACAAGTCGTACTCCCGATGCGCGCATGAAGGCCATTGTGCCACGTCAGAAAGGGCGTTCAGACCGTCATCCCGGTATTCCCCGCGAAATAGGGGGAAATTCCCTGGACCGCGGGGTCTATTTGTGACGGTCGTCATATTTCCCGGCGCGAATGCGGCCGGTGATTCGCCCGAAGTGTCCGATGTGAACCGCGGCACGCTCCATTGACCTCGAGTTACCTCGAGGTACGAGTGTGTGTCCCATGAGTACCGCACCTGTCGACGCAGAAGTCGAAGTAGCCGCCATCCGTCAGATCGTCGCCACCGTGGAGCACGTGCAGCAGCACGAACTCGTCGACGAATTCGTCGCGCTGTTCCGCGAGGATGCCATCTGGACCACCGGTCACGGCAAGCGCCTTTTCGGCCGCGACGCCATCGCCGAGTTCACCGCCGCGGTGCTGCCCGGCGCGACCGCGCACGGCAAGGCGACCTACGAACTCGAGCACGTGCTGTTCATCCGCCCCGACGTGGCCGCGGTGAAGGTGCGCCAGCGGTACTTCACCAACGATGGCGTTCTGGAGAGCGAGGGCACCCCGATGTACGTGATGGCCAAGGAAGACGGCCGCTGGCTGCTCACCGCGAACCAGAACACGCCGATCATGGCGGAGTGAACCCGGTTCGTTCGTGGTCGCGCGGCGTCGTTCGGTTCGCGCGGCCACGGCGCCGTGTCATGTGGGAGGGTGGTGTCGCGTGAGTTCGGTCGTCAGGACGCTGAGCGCGCGTCGGGAACTCGGAGCGAGGAGCGGCTTGGTGGAAGCGACGTTCGATGTGGCCGGACTGGTAGGGCATCGCTACCGTACGGACGACTACTACGAAGTGGGTCGGGAGAAGATCCGCGAGTACGCGCGAGCCGTGCAGGACTTCCATCCGGCGCACTGGAGCGAGGACGCCGCGGGCGATCTCGGGTACGCCGGTTTGGTCGCGCCGACCACGTTCATCTCGACTCCCGCGATGCTGGCCAACCGCAAGCTCTTCGAAACGGTCATCACCGGCTACGACGTGTTCGTGCAGACCGATCAGGTCTTCGAGATGTACAAGCCGGTGCTCACCGGCGACCGGCTGGTCAGCGATGTCGAACTGTCCGGTGTTCGCCGCATCGCGGGCAAGGACCTGCTCACCGTCACCAACACCTTCGTCGATCAGACCGGCGAGGTCGTGCAGATCATGCATACGACCATCGTCGGCATCACCGGCGACGACATCGACGCCGGTATCGGCGAGGCGATCGATCGTGTGGTCATGCACGGTATCGACATGGCTTCTCGTCCCGCGGCCTCGGCGGCACCAGCGCAAACCGGGGCGAACCCGGTTTCCGAGACCGGCTCACTCCTGTCCTCGATCTCGCGGACGCGCGTCCCGCATACCGCGATCCGATTCGAGGACATCGCCGTCGGCGACGAGCTTCCCAGTCGGATCGTGCGGCTGACGCGGGGCGATCTGGTGAATTACGCCGGAGTCTCCGGAGATGCGAACCCGATCCACTGGCACGACGGGGTGGCCGCGCTCGCGGGTCTGCCCGATGTGATCGCGCACGGCATGCTCACCATGGGCCTGGGAGCAGGCTTCGTCACCGGTTGGCTCGGTGACCCGGGCGCGATCACCAAGTACGCGGTCCGGCTGTCGAACTACACCGTCGTCGAAGCCGGTTCCGCCGGGAGCGTCGAGTTCACCGGGCGTATCAAGTCGGTCGACCCCGAGAGCAGGAGCGCTGTCGTGGTCATCGTCGCGAAGTCCGCGGGGCGCAAGGTGTTCGGTCTCGCCACCGCGGACGTTCGCTTCGCGTAGTCTTCGGTGCCGCATCCGCCGGGGCGCTGTCCGCGCCAGCCCGGCGACGCGGTGCCGCAAGGCCTTTCGAATCGGAGGCGGCGCGAGGTGTTTCGCGCCGCCGTGCGCTCAGGCCGCCTCGTCCTGATGGGTGCCGCCGAGGCCCTGGCCCCAGCCGCCGTCGACCGGCAGTTCGACGCCCGTGGTGAACGTGGCGTCGAAGGCGAGGAAGAGCGCTGCCTTGGCGACCTCGTCGACGGTGCCGTTACGGCGCAGCGGCGTGCTCTGCTCGCCTTGCCGCAGGAAATCGGCGCGCTGTTCGGCGGTGAGGCCGACCACGCCCATCGTGGGGGTCTCGATGAAGCCCGGCGCCACGGCGTTGACCCGGATCCGGCGCGGCAGCAGCTCGGCGGCCAGCACCTGGGATATCGCGCGCAGCGCCTCCTTCGACCCGGAGTACGCGCTGAGGCCGGGGAAGATGACGTCGTTGGCCACCGTGGTGAAGACGATCGAGCCGCCGTCGGCGAGCAGCGGGGCCAGCCTGCGCACCGTGAAGAACGCGCCCTTGGTGTTGATGGCGAACTGCCGGTCGAACGACTCCTCGGTGGCCTCCTCGAGAGTCTGGAACTCGGCGGTCCCGTGATTGACGAACAGCGCGTCGACGCGCCCGAGCCGCTCCTCGACCAGGGCGCCGAGCGCCTCGATGTCGCCCATGTCGGCCGCGTCGGAGGCGACCACGTGTGCCTTCCGTCCGGCCAGCCGCTCGCGCGCCTGCTCGATCGTCTTCTGATTGCGGCCGGTCAGCACCACCTCCGCGTTCTGGTCGAGCAAGGCCTCGACGATGGCCAAGCCCATGCCGTGGGTGCCGCCCGTGACCACTGCCTTCTTGTCGCCGTGCATTGCCGGTCCTTTCTCGGTTCCTGATGAGCATCTCGGTTACTCCTGGTAACCGAGATGATCTTCGGGCACCGCGTCTGAACTGGGAAGAAGGCACTTTTTTGTCAGTCGGTTACCGGGCGGATACCGGAGATCGTCGGCACATCCGGGGCGCCCGATGGTCCCCGGCCGGAGGGTCTCGCGGTTCGGCGGGCACACTGGACAGGTGAGTTCCGCCGTACCCCTCTCGGAGATCGACGCCGACGCGCCCGTGCTGCGCGACTTCGGCGGCGGCCCGTTCGGCGTGTACGTGCACGTGCCGTTCTGCGCGACGCGCTGCGGATACTGCGATTTCAACACCTACACCGCCGGTGAGCTGGGCAGTTCGGCCTCGCCGCAGTCGTGGCTCGCGGCGCTGCGCGGCGAACTGATCGAAGCCGCCGAGCAGTTCGGCAGGCTGCCCTCGGCCACGCCCGAGGTCTCGACCGTCTTCGTCGGCGGCGGCACGCCGTCGCTGCTCGGTGGCGATGGTCTCGCCGAGGTGCTCGACGCCGTTCGCTCGGCGTTCACCCTCGCGCCCGACGCCGAGGTGACCACCGAATCGAATCCGGAATCCACGTCGCCGGAGTTCTTCGCGCGCATCAGGGCGGCCGGGTACACCCGCGTCTCGCTGGGGATGCAGTCGGCCGCCCGGCACGTGCTCGCCGTGCTGGACCGCACCCACACGCCGGGCCGCGCGGTCGCCGCCGCCCACGAGGCGCGCGCCGCGGGCTTCGAACATGTCAACCTGGATCTGATCTACGGAACGCCCGGCGAGCGCGACGCCGATCTCGACGCCAGCCTGGACGCGGTGCTCGAGGCCGGAGTCGATCACGTCTCCGCCTATTCGCTCATCGTCGAGGACGGCACCGCGCTGGCCCGCAAGGTGCGCCGCGGCGAACTGCCCGCGCCGGACGAGGACGTGCTCGCCGGCCGCTACGAACGCATCGACTCCCGTCTCACCGCCGCCGGACTCGACTGGTACGAGGTATCCAATTGGGCGGCGAACGATTCCGCTCGGTGCAGGCACAACCTCGGCTACTGGGACGGCGGCGACTGGCTCGGCGCCGGTCCGGGCGCGCACAGCCACCTCGGCGGGGTGCGCTGGTGGAACATCAAGCATCCGGCCCGGTACGCCGAGCGCGTCGCCCGCGGTGGACTGCCCGCCGCAGGCTGGGAAGCCCTCACCGACGACGAGCGCTACCTCGAACGCGTCATGCTGACAGTGCGCCTCCGCACCGGCCTCCCACTGGCCGATCTCGCCCCCTCCGCCGCGCCCGCCGTCGACCGAGTCATCGCCGACGGCTTGGCCTTCCGATCCGACGACCACCTGGTCCTCACCGACCGCGGTCGCCTGCTCGCCGACGGTGTGGTGCGCGACCTCCTCGCCTGAACCCCGCGGCCACAACACCTTCCGCTCCGCCTGCGCGACAGGCTCGCCGATCACTCGCTCGCGCAAGCGTTCCCACAAGCCTGGACGCGCAGCAGTAGAGATGCCGGAAGCCGAAGGGCCGCAGCTGTTCGACTGGACTAGGGCTTCAAACCTGCATGGCCGCAGTGCATTTCGCGGCGACTACCGCGCCGGGTACTTGCGGTCCAGCCATTCGTCGAACGTCGGCCCCGCCAGGATCGCGTTCGGTCCGGGGAGCAGCGCACCCGCGGCTTGGAGCTCGTGGTCGGGGTCCTCGGTGTCGACGATCTCCTCGACGCGGGACGGTTTGCCCAGGCGTGCGGCGAGTTTCGTCACTGCCGCGGCGAGGTTCAACTCCTCGGGGCCCGCGATCTCGACTAGGTCGGACGACTCGTCGGCGACGGCGAGCGCGGCCAGTTCTTCGGCGACGACGCGCGCCGCGACGAGCTGTGCGCGGTAGCGCGGCACGTAGGCCGCGTCGTCGCGGGTGGTCCAGTCGAGCATCATCTCGGTGAACTCGTGGAACTGCGCCGCGCGCAGGACCCGCACCGGCACCGGTCCTTCGCGGTAGGCCGCCTCGTGCGCGAGCTTCCCGGCGTAGTGCCCCGCGGTGAACTCATCGATGCCGATGATCGAGAGGACCGCGATCCGCCGCACGCCAGCCGCGGCCGCTTCCTGCTGCACGTTGCGCGCGATGGTGCGGAAATAGTCCGTCACGGCCGCGGTGTCGGTGGTGTTCGCGTTGACCGCGTCGACCACGATGTCCACCCCGGCCAGCGCGCCGGCCAATCCCGCGCCGGTGTAGACGTCCACGCCCGCACCACGACTGATCGCCACCACCTCGTGGCCCTGGTCCCTCAGCGCGTCGACCACTTCGTGGCCGATCCGCCCGCTCGCGCCCACTACTGCGATTCGCATCCGGTGACTCCTCCATGTCGATTCCTACGCCGAGACGACGATGTGGTGACCCGAGGTGTGACACGTGTCCGAGAACGTCCTGTTGTGAGAACTATCGCAGATCGGAGAACCCGCGTAGGCTCCGGCTCGACACCGAGGAGTCCTATGCCACAGGCACGAGACGTCGATCAGTTTCCGGTTCATGGTGAATTCGCCGAGGCGAGGGCCGCCGAAAAGGCGGAGAGCGCACGCCAGCACGCCATCGCCGCCCGCACGGTCGCCGGATACGCCCAAGATGCCGCCGATTGCGAGTCCCTGCTCGCCATGCTCGGGCTCGACGCCATGGCGGGCAAGCGCGCCAAGGGTTTCGACAGCCGCTGAGCGTCGCGAACCGGGCGGCACTACCGTCCGATGCCCGGCGTGGGCGGCCGGGCTGTCCGACCGTGCCCGTTGCGGTTCGCGACATCTTCGCCGACAATGCCTGCCTGCGGCCCTGTCGCGTGCCCCGCGGGACGGGCGATTGGCGGGTCGGCAACTAAACTGGATACTCAGACGACCGGGCGGCCGCGGCGTTTCACGCGCCCCCGGATGCGTCGGCGGGCCCGCGGAGTATCGAGAAGGCGAGGAGGTGGGGCCGATGTCGAGCACCGAGGATCGGCGCTTCGAGGTCCTACGCGCGATCGTCGCGGACTATGTCGCCACCAAGGAGCCGATCGGCTCGAAAACCTTGGTGGAACGGCACAATCTGGGTGTCTCCAGCGCGACGGTCCGCAACGACATGGCGGTGCTCGAGGCCGAGGGCTACATCACCCAGCCGCACACCAGCTCCGGGCGCATCCCGACCGACAAGGGCTACCGGCAGTTCGTCGACCGGATCTCCGAGGTGAAGCCGCTCTCGCCCGCCGAACGGCGCGCGATCATGGAGTTTCTGGAATCCGGCGTCGATCTCGACGACGTGCTGCGCCGCGGCGTGCGGCTGCTCGCTCAGCTGACCAGGCAGGTCGCGGTGGTGCAGTACCCGACGGTGTCGGCGTCGACGGTGCGCCACATCGAGGTCGTCGCGCTGAATCCGGCGCGGCTGCTGCTCGTGGTGATCACCGACACCGGCCGCGTCGATCAGCGCCTGGTCGAGCTAGGCGCGGTGATCGATGACGAGGACTTGGCCGCGTTGCGCGCCATGCTCGGCGGCGCGATGGACGGCAAGCGCCTGGCCGCCGCCTCGGCCTCGGTCGCCGAACTTCCCGAGCGCGCCCCGCGCCAGCTGCGCGACGTGCTGATCCGGGTGTCGACCGTCCTGGTGGAGACCCTGGTCGAACATCCCGAGGAGCGGCTGGTGCTCGGCGGCACCGCGAACCTCACCCGCAACGCCGGCGATTTCGGTCTGCCCGGCTCGCTGCGTCAGGTGCTGGAGGCGCTGGAGGAGCAGGTGATCGTGCTCAAACTGCTCGCCGCCGCACAGCATCCCGGCACGGTGACGGTGCGGATCGGCGAGGAGACTCAAGTCGAGCAGATGCGCACCACGTCGGTGGTGTCGACCGGCTACGGCGTCGAGGGCACGTTGCTCGGCGGTATGGGTGTGCTCGGCCCCACGCGGATGGACTATCCGGGCACCATCGCCTCGGTCGCGGCCGTGGCGCGCTACATCGGCGAGGTGCTGGCCGAGCGCTGACGCCGAACCGTGCCAACGGCGCTGCTACCCTCGAACCTCTGGCCGGATAAAGTTGAGTGCATCCGACTAATGCCGATGGTGTCGGCATTCGGTTGGAGCGGCACAGGCGAGTCACAGCGACCAAGGACTAGAGAACTCAAGTGGCACGGGACTACTACGGACTGCTCGGCGTCGCGAAGAACGCGACGGACCAGGAGATCAAGCGCGCCTACCGCAAGCTGGCCCGCGAACTCCACCCGGACGTCAACCCCGACGAGGCCGCCCAGGCCAAGTTCAAGGACGTGTCGGCGGCCTACGAGGTGCTCTCCGATCCGGAGAAGCGCCGGATCGTCGACATGGGCGGCGACCCGCTCGAGTCCGGCGGTGGCGGCGCGGGGTTCTCCGGCGCGGGCTTCGGCGGCCTCGGCGACGTGTTCGAGGCGTTCTTCGGCGGCATGAGCGGCGCGGGCGGCGGTCAGCGCAAGCCGCGCGGCCGGGTGCAGCCCGGCGCCGACTCGCTGCTGCGCACCCGCCTCAGCCTCGCCGAATGCGCGGTGGGCGTCACCAAGCACCTGACCGTCGACACCGCCATCCTGTGCGACAACTGCCACGGCGCGGGCACCAACGGCAACTCCAAGCCGGTTCGCTGCGAAACCTGTGGCGGCGCGGGCGAAGTCCAGTCCGTGCAGCGCTCGTTCCTCGGCCAGGTGCTCACCTCGCGGCCGTGCCCGACCTGTCGCGGCGCGGGCGAGACCATCCCCGACCCCTGCCACAAGTGCGGCGGCGACGGCCGGGTTCGCGCCCGTCGCGAGATCGCCGCGCCCATCCCGGCGGGTGTGGCCAACGGCATGCGGGTCCGGCTGGCCGCGCAGGGCGAGGTCGGTCCGGGCGGCGGCCACGCGGGCGATCTGTACGTGGAGATCGTGGAGCAGCCGCACGACGTGTTCGTCCGCGACGGCGACGACCTGCACTGCACCATCCGGGTGCCGATGGTGGACGCCGCGCTCGGCACCACCGTGGTCATCGACACGATCCTGGACGGCCCCACCGAGCTGACCATCGCCCCTGGCACCCAGCCCAACGAAGTCTCCGTGCTGCGCGGACACGGCATGCCCCGGCTGCGCTCGGGCGCCCGCGGTGACCTGATCGCGCACCTGGACATCGTGGTGCCGACCAAGCTGGACAGCAAGCAGACCGACCTGCTGCGCAAGTACAAGGGCATGCGCGAACGCGACCGCGCCGAGGTGATGACGGCGCAGTCCGAGCACAACAGCGGCCTGTTCGCGCGGTTGCGCGCCTCGTTCAGCGGGCGCTGAGTCGTTGGCCGCCACGGTCTTCTACCTCGACGACATTCCCGAGCCCGGAGCGATCGCGGTGCTCGACGGTCCGGAGGGGCGGCACGCCGCGACCGTGCGGCGCATCCGGGTCGGCGAGCCGATCACCCTGTCCGACGGACGCGGTGTGCTCGCCGAATCGGAGGTCGTCGCCGCCCAGCGCGACCGGCTCGACCTGAAGGTGTTGAACAAGTCCGTGGCGCGGCCGGTTTCGCCGCGCGTGACGGTGGTGCAGGCGCTGCCGAAGTCGGACCGATCGGAGCTGGCCGTCGAGCTGATGACCGAGGCGGGCGCCGATGTCATCGTGCCGTGGCAGGCCGCGCGCTGCGTGGCGAACTGGGAGGGCAAGGCCGCCAAGGCCGTCGACAAGTGGCGTGCCGCGGCGCGCTCGGCGGCCCGCCAGTCCCGCCGCGCCTACATTCCTGAGGTCGCCGATCTGCACCGCACCCGCGATCTGCTCGAGCTGGTGCGCAAGACCAAGGCCGAAGGCGGGATCGTGGCCGCGCTGCACGAATCCGGCGGCGGTCGTTTCACCGAGCTGCCGTTCGGGGACGCGCCGGAGGTGGTGCTGATCGTGGGCCCCGAAGGCGGAATCGACGACGCCGAGCTGGCCGAACTCGGTACGGCCGGAGCGGATGTCGTACTGCTCGGGCCGACGGTGCTGCGCACGTCCACCGCGGCCGCGGTCGCGCTCGGCGCGTTGGGGGCGCTGACCGCGCGCTGGTGAGCGGCCGGATCGTGTTCGGCCTCCTGCCTTTTGGCCCGTGCGCCGTGGCATCGCCGATCCGCCCCGTTTGGGCTCAACGGCGGGGGATATCCCGCAGGTAGCCGACGTGGCCGCACCGGGATGTGGAAGGGCTGGTTTCCGTAGTGGACGAGAAGGCGAAAGCCAAGGGTGAGCGGGGCGCGATGCCGTCCGAGGTGAGCGGCAAGCTGTCGGTGTTCGACAAGTTCGCCACCGCGGCGAGCAGTGTGGCGTCGCGGGCCGGATTCTTCATGTTCTGCGTGCTGCTCGTGGTGCTGTGGGCGCCGACGTTCCTGGTGCTGCCCTCGATCGACACCTGGCAGCTGGTGATCAACACCGCCACCACGATCATCACCTTCCTCATGGTGGCCCTGTTGCAGAACACCGAATCGCGCTCCGACGAAGCACTACAGCAGAAGCTCAACGCGATCGCCGACGCGATGGCGGACCTGATGGACGAGCTCAGCGCCGACCACCCCGAATTGCGCCGCCACCGAGCCGAATTGGCCGATGCGGTTGGGTTGGAGAATCGGGAGTCGACCTGACGATCGCTCCGGTCGCCGGAGTCGAATCCGTTGTCGAAGAATGTCTGCGGGTCTATCGGCAGAGTTTCGCCGTGGCGCGCGACTCCACCGGCGACGCCGCGGCGGACGGAACGGCGTCGCGAGAACGGATCGTCGCGACGGCGAACAGGACCGCCCCGGCCGCGAGCAGCGCGCCGACGATCCCGACCAGACCCACCCAGCCCGCGTGCGCGAAGGCGAGGCCGGACAGGCCGCCGACGACCGCGCTGCCGAGGTAGTAGAAGAACAGGTACAGCGACGAGGCGGCCCCGCGATTGCCGCGGGCCAGCGTGCCGACCCAGGCGCTCGCGACCGTGTGCGCGGCGAAAAAGCCCGCGGTATAGAGCAATACGCCCGCGACGACGCAGCCAAGCCGATCCGGCACGCTCAACGCCAGCCCGAGGCCCATCACCGCCATAGACGCGGTCAGCATCCGCTGCCTGCCGACGCGGTCGGCCAAGCGACCGCCCCACGCCGACGTCACGGTGCCCGCCAAGTACAGCAGGAACACCGAACCCGCCACCGCCGCGGGCAATTCGAAGGGTCGCTGGGTGAGCCGGTAGCCGAGGAAGTTGTAGATCGAGACGAAGCCGCCCATCAGGACGAAGGCCAAGCCGAACAGCGCGAGCAGCTGACGGTGCCGCAGCTGCCGCCCGAGATCGCCGAAGACCGTGCGCAGTCCGGCGGGCCGCGCGACGAAGCCGCGTGAGGGCGGCAACAGCCGGACGAACCACACTGTGCAGGCCGCGGCGGCCACGCCGACCGCCGCCGCTGCCCAGCGCCAGGACGCCAGGTCGAGGGTGAACGAGGGAATCAGACGTCCGGCCAGACC
The DNA here is from genome assembly GCF_040654315.1 of Nocardia sp. NPDC050713. NCBI lineage: Bacteria > Bacillati > Actinomycetota > Actinomycetes > Mycobacteriales > Nocardiaceae > Nocardia > Nocardia sp. NPDC050713. The sequence goes on from NZ_JBFAHS010000007.1 coordinate 172,141, forward strand.
ACCGATCGTGGTGCCCGCGACGTACACGCCCATCGCGGCGCCGAGCCCTTCGGCGCCGATCTCCTCCGCCAGATACGCCATCGCCACCGCCGGAACCCCGGCCAGCGCGATGCCGTGCAACGCCCGTCCGGCCAGCAGCGCGTCGAGCGAGGGACTGAATGGAACCAGCAGGCCGATGACCGCGGCGGCCGCCGCCGAACCGATCATCACCCTCGTCCGGCCGATCCGGCTGGACAGCGCGCTCACCGGCACGATGGCCAGCGCGAGACAGCCGGTGGTGAGCGAGACCGCGAGCGCCGCGCGGGCGGGCGTGGCGCCGAACGCCGTGGACAGGCTGGGCAACAGCGCCTGCGCGTTGTACATCGAGGCGAAGGTGGTGAGGCCCGCCGCGAACAACGCGATGGTGATTCGGCGGTCGTGTGCCGCGTCGCTGCCGGTCGTGCGTCCCACGATGGTGTTTGCCGTGGTGGTCATGGCTACCTCCTGTTCTCAGCATTGCCACCGCCCCTTCCGAAAGGAAATGAATAATGAACAATGGCTTGATGCTGTAGGCGCATATAGGGAGGTAGCGAGGTGCTCGGCGAGGATTTGCAGTGGTTCACGACACTCGCGGAATTGGAACGGATGAGCGCGGCCGCGGAACGCCTGCACATCGCCCAGCCCACGCTGTCGCGGATGCTCGCCCGGCTGGAGCGCAGGCTCGGCGCGGAATTGTTCGACCGGCGCGGAAAGCGGATCGCGCTCAACGAATTCGGCCGCGTTTATTACGAGCACGCGCGCCGCGCGCAGGCCGAACTCGACGCCGCGGGCCAAGCCGTCGCCGATCTCGCCAATCCCGCCCGGGGCGTGGTGCGGCTGTCGTTCCTGCATTCCTTCGGCGGCTGGCTGGTGCCGCAGTTGATCGCCGGTTTCCGGCGCAACGCGGGCCGGGTCACCGTGACGTTGCGCCAGGGCGCCGCCGAGAAGATCACCCGCCAGGTCCTCGACGGCGCGGCCGACCTCGCCGTCGTCTCGCCGCGTCCGAGCGCGCCCGGCCTCGGCTGGCGCGGCCTGCTGCGTCAGCCGCTGGTGCTCGCCGTGCCCGCCGAGCACCGCGTGGCCGGGCGCAGGCAGGTGCGTCTGGCCGACCTCGGTGGCGCCGAGTTCATCACCATGCATCCCGGGTTCGGTATGCGGCGCATCTTCGACGAACTCTGCGCGGCCGCGGACATCCGCCCGCGCGTCGCCTTCGAGGCGAGCGACCTGGTCACCGTCACCGGGCTGGTCTCGGCGGGCCTCGGCGTCGCGCTGCTCCCGCTGGCAGATCCCGCGCCGTCCGCCGCGCGCTCGGGCCTGGCGCTGGTTCCGCTGGCGGACGAGGGCGCGTGGCGTGAGGTGGGGCTGATCTGGTCGGCCGCCGCCGCGCCGTCGGACGCGGTGCGACGTTTCCGTGACTTCGCCGAGGATTGGTCGGACGGCCACGGGGGAATATCCAGCACACGGCGGGAGTGGCCGCCGCATCGGTAGCCGTTTATTCACTGTCCGCTGTCGGTGGGGCGCGTTAAACTTTTGTCATTCACCACGGCTGTCGAGACCGGAAAGCAGGCTGTAACCACTTTTGCGAACACAAGGCGAGATCGGCGACCCGACCAACCCCACAGCAGGCATTGGCGCCCGCGACAACGGTTCGGGCCCCGCAGCGCGCACCGTGCGCTCCAGCATCGAACTCGCTCCCGAATCCGTGTTCCCCTTCCTCGGTTCGGCCGACCAGAATCTGCGTGAGCTCGAGCAGTTGCTCGACGCGGACATTCACGTTCGCGGCAATTCCGTGACCCTCACCGGCAAGGCGGCCGACGTCGCCCTGGCCGAGCGGGTCATCGAACAGCTCATCGCGCTGACCGGCCGCAACAGGGTGGTGACTCCGGAGGCGGTGCGGCACACGGTGTCGATGCTGACCGAAGGTTCCTCGGACTCCCCCGCGGAGGTGCTGAGCCTGGACATCCTGTCCCGGCGCGGCAAGACCATCCGCCCCAAGACGCTGAACCAGAAGCGCTACGTCGACGCGATCGACGCCAACACCATCGTGTTCGGCATCGGTCCCGCGGGTACCGGCAAGACCTACCTGGCCATGGCCAAGGCCGTGCAGGCGCTGCAGACCAAGCAGGTCAACCGGATCATCCTCACCCGTCCCGCCGTCGAGGCGGGCGAGCGGCTCGGCTTCCTGCCCGGCACGCTCAACGAGAAGATCGACCCGTACCTGCGCCCGCTCTACGACGCGCTGCACGACATGATGGACCCCGAGGCGATCCCGAAGCTGATGGCCGCGGGCGTCATCGAGGTCGCGCCGCTGGCGTACATGCGCGGTCGCACGCTGAACGACTCCTTCATCATTCTCGACGAGGCGCAGAACACCACCGCCGAGCAGATGAAGATGTTCCTGACGCGTCTGGGCTTCGGCTCCAAGATCGTGGTCACCGGCGACATCACCCAGGTCGACCTGCCCACCGGCGCCCGCTCCGGTCTGCGCGCGGCGGCGGAGATCCTCACCGAGATCGAGGACATCCATTTCTCGGAGCTCACCAGCAGCGACGTCGTCCGCCACCGCCTGGTCTCGGACATCGTCGACGCCTACGACCGCTGGGAGGCCGCCCGGCCGCAGGTCACCCCCCACTACCCGGGTAACCGCGCCCAGCGCCGCGCCGCCAGCCGCGACCGCCGCTGAGCTCCGCGCGCACGACAGTCGATCGCACCGGCCGGGTGAACGACGGTCACCTCCGGTCGGTCCGGCCATGCGCGGGGCTGCGGGCGGATTGCGTTTATTAGGCTGTTCAGGTGAGCATCGAGATCGCCAACGAGTCGGGTATCGACGTACCCGAAGAAGACCTGGTCAGTGTTGCGCGGTTCGTGATCGCCCGGATGGACGTCCATCCGGCGGCCGAACTGTCGATGGTGCTCGTCGATCTCGACACCATGGCCGACCTGCACATGCGCTGGATGGACCTGCCCGGCCCCACCGACGTGATGTCCTTCCCGATGGACGAGCTCGAGCCGGGCGGTCGGCCGGACAGCCCCGAGCCGGGGCCCTCGATGCTCGGCGACATCGTGCTGTGTCCGGAGTTCGCGGCGGCGCAGGCGCGCAAGGCGGGGCATTCGCTCGAGCACGAGCTCGCGTTGCTCACCGTGCACGGCGTGCTGCACCTACTCGGCTACGACCACGCCGAGCCGGAGGAGGAGAAGGAGATGTTCGAACTCCAAGCCCGGCTGCTCGAGGAGTGGTACGAGAGCCTGCGCGAGGCACGGCGGCGCGCCGAACTCGCCGAGCGCGACGCCCGCCTGCTCGGCAAGGCCGGCTTCACCGGACCCGGTGACGCGCTGGGTCCCGCGTGAACTCACCGACCCTGATCGTGCTGGCCGTCTTGCTCGTGCCCGCGGGCGGCCTGTTCGCCGGTGTGGACGCGGCGCTGAACACGATCTCCCCGGCCCGCCTCGGCGACATGGTGCGCGCCGATCGGCCGGGCGCCGCGCGGTTGAGTCGCATCGTCGCCGACCGCGCCCGCTACGTGAACCTGATGGTGCTGCTGCGCGTGCTGTGCGAGATCGGCGCGACGGTGCTGCTAGCGGCGGCGCTCATCGAGATCTGGAACGACAACTGGGCGCTGCTGATCACCGCCGCGGTGATGGTGCTCGTCGACTACGTCGTGATCGGTGTCGGCCCGCGCACTCTCGGCCGCCAGCACGCGTACTCGCTCGCCTTGGCCGCCGCGCTGCCGCTGCAATTCATCGGCGCGCTGCTCGGCCCGGTCAGCAGGCTGCTGATCCTGATCGGTAACGCGATCACCCCCGGTAAGGGTTTCCGCAACGGTCCCTTCGCCTCGGAGATCGAGCTGCGCGAAGTGGTCGAGATGGCGAGCGAGCGCGGCGTGGTGGCCGACGACGAACGCCGGATGATCCAGTCGGTGTTCGAACTCGGCGACACCGCCGCGCGCGCGGTGATGGTGCCGCGCACCGAGATGGTGTGGATCGAGGCGGACAAGACGGCCTCGCAGGCCATGTCGCTCGCGGTGCGCAGCGGCCACTCCCGTATCCCGGTGGTCGGCGAGAACGTCGACGACATCCTCGGCGTGGTCTACCTGAAAGACCTTGTGCCGTACGCCGATCGCAGTCGCAAGGTGCGGGTGCGCGACGTGATGCGTCCCGCGGTGTTCATGCCCGACTCCAAGCCGCTGGACGACCTGCTCGACGAGATGCAGCGCCGCCGCAACCACATGGCGCTGCTGGTCGACGAATACGGCGGCATCGCGGGCCTGGTGACCATCGAGGACGTGTTGGAGGAGATCGTCGGAGAGATCGCCGACGAGTACGACACCGACGAGACCCCGCCGGTCGAGGAACTGGGCGAGGGCCACTTCCGGGTGTCGGCGCGGTTGTCCGTGGAGGATCTCGGCGAGCTCTACGGCATGGAGATCGAGGACGAGGACGTCGACACCGTGGGCGGTCTGCTCGCCCACGAACTCGGCCGGGTCCCGCTGCCCGGTTCGAAGATCGTGGTGCACGGGCTGGTGCTGCGCGCCGAAGGCGGACCGGATTCGCGCGGCCGGATGCGCGTCAACACGGTCCTGGTGCGCAAGGCCGCGGAGAAATCCGAGAAAGCGGGCGCGGTGGTGGCCGAGGGCGCAAAATCCAACGGCGGTAAGCGCAATGGCAACAAAGACGAGGATGGAGCAACCGATGACTGAACTGGACGCCGAGGACACCAAACTGCTGACCCTGGCGCGCGGCGCGATGGGGCGCACCGGCGGGACGGGCGGCGCGGCGATTCGCGACACCGACGGCCGCACCTACGCGGCGGGCGAGGTGGATCTGCACGCATTGCGGCTGACCGCGTTGCAGGCCGCCGTCGCGGCCGCTATCTCCAGCGGCGCCGAGGGCTTCGAGGCGGCCGTGGTGGTCGGCGGCCGGTTCTCCGACGCCGGGGTCACGGCGGTGCGCGAGGTATCCGGCGAAGCGCGGATCATCTTCACCGATCGCGCGGGCGCGGTGTTCGACATCGTCGACGACGCGGCGGGCGCCGAGGTGCAGGGTGGCTGACAAGACCGGCTCCACCGAATTCCGTTCCGGCTTCGTCTGTTTCGTCGGCAGGCCGAACACCGGCAAGTCGACGCTGACCAACGCGCTGGTCGGCGCGAAGATCGCGATCACCTCCTCGCGACCGCAGACCACCCGCCACACCATCCGCGGCATCGTGCACCGCGATCACGCGCAGCTGATCCTGGTCGACACGCCCGGTCTGCACCGCCCGCGGACACTGCTCGGCCAGCGGCTCAACGACCTTGTGCGCGACACCTATTCCGAGGTCGACGTGATCGCGATCTGCATCCCGGCCGACGAGAAGATCGGCCCCGGCGACCGCTGGATCGTGCAGCAGATCAAGCAGATGGCGCCCAAGACCACCGTGCTCGGCGTGGTCACCAAGATCGACAAGGTGAGTCGCGACCAGGTCGCCGCCCAGCTGCTCGCCGTCTCCGAGCTGCTCGGTCCCGAGGCCGACGTGGTTCCGGTGTCGGCGGTCAAGGGCGAGCAGGTCGAGGTCCTCGTCGACGTCATCGCCTCGAAAATGCCGGAGGGCCCGGCCTTCTACCCCGACGGCGAGCTCACCGACGAGCCAGAGGAAACCCTCATGGCCGAGCTCATCCGCGAGGCCGCGCTGGAGGGCGTGCGCGACGAGCTGCCGCACTCGCTGGCCGTGGTGATCGAGGAGGTTCTCCCGCGCGAGGAGAACGAGGACATGTTGGACGTGCACGCGCTGCTGTACGTCGAACGACCCAGCCAGAAGGCCATCGTCATCGGCAAGGGTGGCAGCCGCCTCAAGGAGGTCGGCACCAACGCGCGCAAGCAGATCGAGCACATCCTCGGCGTGCGGATCTATCTGCACCTGCACGTCAAGGTCGCCAAGGACTGGCAGCGCGATCCGAAACAGCTTGGCAAGCTGGGCTTCTGAGCAAACGGCACGTTCGCGGACCGCGAACTCGAGCGAACAGCCCGCCCGAGTCCGATTTGTACCGGTACAGTCCCGGTTGACGCCCGGGTGTGCGTCGCAGCCACGCATTCCACGGGGGAGGCCGTCGAATTGACCGATACCGCCAACGATGTCCCCAAACTGCTCGAGCTACTACGCGCGCTCGAAGTTCCCGACGCGAAGCCGCGAGTGTTTCGCACGTTGCTGCGGCGTAGGCGTCCGCTGCCGCGCCCGGTCGTCGGTCTGGTCGGGGCGGGCGCGGGCAGCGCGCTGCTCGTCGAGATCTACCGCTGGCTAGGGGAATCCGGTGGCAGACGGGCGACGCCGCGGGCACGGGTGGATCTACAGGCGCCGGATCTGCCGCCCGACGCGCTGACACCCGACCCGAACGCGACGGGCGAGGAGATCCAGGGGCACTGCCTGCCCATCGTGCATCGGCTGGTCGAGGGCTTCTCCACCGACGACACGGCGATGGGGCCGATCAAGTTCCCGCGCTACCGCACCGCGGATTGGCTGACCCGCCAACGTGTTACCAGCGACGAGACCGAGGCCACGGTCGAACTGCGCTCGCGGCTGCCGCGCCTGCTGCGCAGCGGCTCGCCGACGGACCGCTCCGACACCGCCGAGGGCGTCAGCGGCGACACCATCTCCCGGCTGGTGTTCGGTGTACTCGCGCTGTGGCCGGTGCTGCGGCTGTGGCTGTGGATCAGCGGGCGCATCCCCGGCATGTCGAAGGTCACCCGCTGGTTCATGCGCCAGCGCTACCTCGCGCCCGAATTGTCGGACAGCTTCCTGGGTTTCGCGACCAGGCTGACCGCGTCGCGGCGCAGCGACGAGGACCAGGAGCAGGTCGCCAAGCTGCTGGTGCACGCCTTCCTCGAAGACATGCGCGACGCGTACCGCAAGCGGTTGTGGCGCCCGTCGAGCTGGCGGCGCACCGCTTATCCGGTGGCGCTGCTCAGCGGGGTCGACGAACACGGCGCCGGTAGGCAATTGATCCAATGGATCAACAACATTCGCAACGAGACCGGGCATTTCGATCCCCTGGTCGTGCTCGCCTGCCTGGATTACGACCCCGCCCCGCCCGCTGAGCCCGACGAGCCCGACGACGCTCCAGGACGGGCGCCGCAGCTGGCCAGGATCGGCGATCTCCAGCACCTCGACACCCTCGAAAGCCTGGTCGACCGCCCGTATTCCGGGCAGCAGCCGGATCCGCTGCAACGCTGGTTGCGCGATATCGACAACATGCGCACGAATCGGTCCGAGGACGCGTGGTTCCTGCCGCTGCGCGTGCGGCTGCCGGACCCGCTCGACGGCCGCGTGCGCGACCCCAGCCTGGCGCACCTCGCGGTGCCGCCCTCGCCGCCGCTGGCCGCCCGCAAGTGGTTCGTCGCGATGTGCGTGCTCATTCCGATCGGACTGCTGGTGGCCGCCGCGCTGGTCTACATTCCGCCGCTGCGCGGCGCGCCGTGTGCGCACTGGCCGTGGACGCCCGGCATCTCGGTGCAGCAACGCGACGGCGAGTGCGTCGGCTACAGCGACAACGCCGACCAGGTCTTCACCGACGATCCGGAGCTGACGGCGATGCAGCGCGAGGTCTTCCGGCTCAACGTCGCCGCCGCCGACGCGCGCCGCGACAACCCGCGACGGCCGCTCATCACGCTGATCTACTTCTCCGGACTCAGCTACGTGGACACGAACGTGCGGTACCCACACGCCCAGGTCGAGGAGCTCGCCGGACTCGCGGTGCAGCAGCGCCGCGCACTGCTCGCCTCCGACGAGTCCGAACCGCTGCTGCGGGTCGTCGTCGCCAACGGCGGCTCCGATATGCGGCACGCGACGTGGGTGGTCGACCATCAGCTGCGCGGCCTGCTGAGCGACGAACCCGGCATCCTCGGCGTGGTCGGCATGGATCGCAGCAACGCCGAAACCCGCCGTGCCATCGGACGGCTCGGCGAACTCGGCGTTCCGGTGGTCGCGACGACGCTCTCGGCCGACGGCCTGGAGAAGTCCTCGCCGCTGTATTTCCAAGCGGCGCCGAGCAATACGACGCAGGCCAAGCTGATCGCGGACTACGTGCAGGGCGCGCGCCATCCGGCGGGCGCGCCGCGGGCGGGTCAGCCGCGCTACAACCAGGTCGTCATCTACCACCCGAAGGCCGACGGCGACATCTACGTCGAGACCCTGGTCGAGGACCTGCGCGGCGAGCTGGAGCGCCGCGGCGTGCTCTACCGGCGCATGGAGTGGACCGAACAGCAGGAGCTGAATCGTTTTCCCGCCCCTTGCGAGACAACGGATTTCGATCGCGGCGCCCTGCTGTTCTTCGCGGGCCGCAACGACGATTTCGCGACCTTCGCCAAATCGGTCAGCCGCGGCTGCCTGACCGGCGAGTCGCCCGCCATCCTCGGCAACGACACGGTGACCCGCCTGATCACCGATCAGAAGGCGATGGCGGCGCTGCCCGCCAATCTGTCGGTCCGCTACGTCGCCAAGGCGGCGCCGGTGATGCTCGGCGGCGCCGAATGTGTCCGCGGCAACGGCGAACTCGGTGACGAGCCGGTCGCCTTCGACTACCAGCAGCTGTGCGCCGAGCTGGCCGTGCTGATCGACGACCTGCGCGCCTACCCGCAGATGGCCGACTACCAGCCGTCCTGGCCCGGCGACCGGACCGGCCTCGCCTACGACGTGGTCGGGCTGTTCCTGCGCGCGGTGCGCACCGGGCCGCAGCACACCGACGGTTCGATCAACCGCACGGCCGTCGCGATGCAGTTGCGCGAGACGGACTATCGCGGCGTCACCGGCACGCTCGGCTTCACGACCAGCCGGATCGCGGACGGGTCGTCGATCGCGGTGCTCGTCACGGCGGGCGTCGGGCAGCCGGGTCCGCAGCAATGCCTGGTGATGTCGCCGCGTCCCGCCGAAGGGGACGGGTGTCCGTCGGGAACGAAGAGCGCGTCGGAGGACTGGTCGCCGCCCCGGCGTTGAGTTGTGGTGCGCTGGCGCTGGATTGTCGTGAGCCGGGCTCGAGCGGTGAGCTGGGCCACGAAAACCAGTCCGCACCGGACGCGTCTGTATAGTGGGCCCGGTGGAGGGGAGTACTCCCCCGACGTCAGCCCCGTCAGTACGGATCCGCCGCGGATCCCGGGGTGGCGGCCCGGCCCTGATCCGATGTGGCCGGGTGGAAGAGACCTCCGGTAGCGACGCATGTCGTCGTGGATACCGGAGGTTCCGTCGTGGATGTTTCGTCGACCCTGTGGGTCGCCACCATCGTGGTGCTCGGCGCATTGATCGCCGTCGACTTCTTCATCGGGCGCAAGCCGCACGAGGTGTCGCTGAAGGAAGCCGGGATCTGGACCGTGGTTTGGATCGCGCTCGCCGTGCTGTTCGGGCTCGGGCTCTGGGCGTTCGCGGGTGGACAGCCCGCCGGGGAGTTCTTCGCGGGCTTCGTCACCGAGAAGTCCCTCAGCGTGGACAACCTGTTCGTCTTCGTCCTGATCATGGCGAGATTCGCGGTGCCGACGAAGTATCAGCAGCGGGTGCTGCTGATCGGCGTGCTCCTCGCGCTCGTGCTGCGCGGTGTGTTCATCGCCGCGGGCGCCACCCTGATCGCCAGCTTCTCCTGGATCTTCTACCTGTTCGGCGCCTTCCTGGTGTGGACCGCGTGGAAGCTGATCAAGGAGGCACGCGCAGGCGGCGAGCAGGAGGAGTTCGAGGAGAACCGCCTGCTGAAGAGCCTGGAGCGGCGCTTCGGCGTGGCCGACCGGTACCACGGCACCAAGCTTTGGGTCGTGCAGAACGGCAAGCGGATCATGACGCCGATGCTGGTGGTCGTCCTGGCGATCGGCACCACCGACCTGCTGTTCGCCCTGGACTCCATTCCGGCCATCTTCGGCCTGACCCAGAACCCGTACATCGTCTTCACCGCCAACGCCTTCGCGCTGATGGGTCTGCGCCAGCTGTACTTCCTCATCGGCGGACTGCTGACCAAGCTCGTGCACCTGAGCTACGGCCTCTCGGCCATCCTCGGCTTTATCGGCGTCAAGCTGTTCATGCACGCGCTGCACGAGTCGGGCGTCGCGGTGCCGGAGATCTCCATCGGCGTCTCGCTCGCGGTGATCGTCGGTGTGCTGACGGTGACCACGATCTCCAGCCTGATCGCGACCAAGCGTCAGGAGCGCGCGGAACTCACCGCCGCGCGCAGCTGACGAACCGCCCGGGCCGGGCGACCAGCTCCGCCCGGGCGCTCACCACCAGGGTTCGGGACGGTGGCGATCCCAGCGCAGCTCGGACTCGAGTTGCGCCGCAACGGAAATCAGCAGCGGTTCGGTGGCCGCGGCGCCCATCAGCTGGGCGCCGACCGGCAGTCCCGCGTCGGTGAAACCGGCGGGCACGTTCACGCTCGGCCATCCGAGCACGTTCCACGGCCAGGTGTAGGGGCAGGCGGCGGTGATGAGGTTGTTGGTGGCGTTGACGCCGATGCCGTCGATCTCCTCGGCGCGCGGCGGGGGAGTGGCGGTGGTGGGCGCGAGCACCAGGTCGTAGTCGTCGAAGAAGGTGCCGATGCGCTTGTGCAGCAACGGTTCCGCCTGCCGGGCCGCGAAGAGCGCGGGTCCGCCGAGCACCCGGCCGAAGCGGACGTTGGCGCGGGTGCGCGGGTCCACCTCGGCGCCCGGCATCCGGTCGTGCATGGCGCGAATGCCCGCCATCGAGCGCGGTAGGAACGACGCGCCGATGAGCAGTCCGTAGTGCAGGTCGGCCACGGTGACCGAGTGCCCGAGCTTGCGCAAGGTCGAGGCGATGCCGCGTACCGCGGCGCGCACCTCCGGGTGCAGCGCGGTCTTGGTCGCGGTGAACGGAATACGCAGGGACAGCGCGATCTTCAAACGTCCGGGGTCGCGTCCGACGGCATCGGAGGCGCGAATCGGTTCGGGGGTGTGCCGGTCGCCCTTGTGCGGTCCTGCCGCCGCGTCCAGCAGCAGGGCCGCGTCGGCGACCGTGCGTGCCAGCGGTCCGTTGACCGTGAGGCCCTGGAACGCTTCGGCTTCCGGCCAGGTGGAGACGCGTCCGCGCTGCGGTTTGATGCCGACGAGGTTGGTCCACGCCGCCGGGATCCGGATCGAGCCCGCGCCGTCGGAACCCAGTGCGGCGGGCACCAATCCGGCCGCCACCGCGGCCGAGGAGCCGCCCGACGAACCGCCCGGCGTGTGCTCGCGGTGCCACGGGTTGCGGGTGTGCCCGAAGGCCGCGCCGCTGGTGAAGGGCAGCTGGCCGAGTTCGCAGGTGTTGGTCTTGCCGACGATCACCGCGCCCGCCGCGCGTAGTCGCCGAACCGACTCGGCGTCCTCGGTTTTCGGCGTGAAGTCGCCGCCGCAGCCGAACGCCGTCGGCTCACCGGCGATGTCGGTGTCGTCCTTGACGGCGATCGGCACGCCGAGCAGCGGCAGGCGCTCGCCAGCGGCCAGTCGCCGGTCGGCCTCGGCCGCCTCCGCCAGCGCGCGGTCCCTGCGGACCACGCGGAACGCGTTCAGCGTCGGCTGACTCGCCTCGATCCGGTCGAGCGCGGCGGCCACGGCCGCGGTGGAGCTGACCGTGCCCGCCGCGAGCGCACCGGCCAGCTCGGCGAGGCCCGTCTCGCCCGCGGGCGTCGCGCCCACCGCGGAGTCCGGTTCGTCGGCAGGCCTGAGCGCTCGTTTCGGCACCGTCATGTGAGCTCCCTCTCTTCGGTCGTCCGGTGTGAACCGTAGCGCTGTATTGGACGACCGTCCACATGGGTTATCGCCGAGGGGCGCCGAAGTGCATCACCGATGTTTCCGCACGTCGCGGAGCTGGGGCGATCCGGGTGGCTATAGACATACATTCGGTATGTATGTAAAAGTGGACGGGACGCCCGACCTTCTGGAGGAAGCCATGGGAATCAGCCCGTCACTCGGCCCCGCGCACGAGATCGACCTGCCCGGCGCCCGCGTCCGCTACCACGAGACCGGCACCGGCGCGCCCGTCGTCTTCGTGCACGGCCTGCTCGTCAACGCCGATCTCTGGCGCGCGGTGGTGCCCGCCGTCGCCGCGGCGGGCTACCGCTGCCTGACGCCCGACTGGCCGCTCGGCTCGCACTCGATCCCGGTGCCCGAGGCGGACCTGACGCCGACCGGAGTGGCCGACCTGATCGCCGCCTTCCTGGAGCGGCTCGACCTGACCGACGTCACCCTGGTCGCCAATGACACCGGCGGCGCGATCACCCAGGTATTGCTGGCCAGGAACACCGCTCGCATCGGCCGCGTGGTGCTCGCCTCGGTGGACAGTCACGAGAAGTTCCTGCCGCAGCCGTTCACCCTGCTGCCGCTGCTGGCCCGCGTGCCGGGTTCGATGCGCCCGCTCACCGAGACGCTGCGCCTGCGCGCGCTGCACCGGCTGCCGCTCGCCTTCGGCTGGGTGAGCAAGCGCCCGGTGCCCGCCGAGTACGTCGACTCGTATCTGCTGCCGAGCCGCCGCTCCGGCGCCATTCGAAAAGACCTGCGGCGCTTCCTGAAATCCGCGCACCGCCGCTACACGCTGGACGCCGCGACCCGGTTCGGCGACGTCCGGCTGCCGGTGCTGATCGTGTGGGCGCGCGAGGACAAGCTGTTCCCCGTCGCCTACGCCGAGCGGCTGGCGCGCGAGTTCCCCGACGCCACCTTGGAACTCGTCGACGACTCCTACACCTTCCTGCCCGAGGATCAGCCCGAGTTGCTCACCCAGCGGATTCTGGAGTTCACTCGGCTGCATGCCACGCCGTAGTCAGGAGGACCGCTCCCGCACGACAAGGGCCGCCCTGGAAGAGGCGGGGCGGCGCCTGTTCGCGGAACGCGGTTTCGCGGCGACCTCCGCCGAGCAGTTGGTGACCGAGGCGGGCGTCACCCGCGGCGCACTGCACCACCACTACGGCGACAAGCGCGGGCTGTTTCGCGCGGTGCTCGAACGGCTCGAGTCGGACAACACCGCGGAGATCCGCGCGGCCATCGCCGCCGTCGATCCCGGCGACATCCTCACCTCGATGGCCGTCGGCATGAACGTCTTCCTCGACATCTGCCAGCGCCCCGAGATGATCCGCATCGCGCTCTACGACGCGCCGGCCGTGCTCGGCTGGGAGGAGTGGCGCGCCTTCGAGGCACGGCACGGGCTCGGCCTGATCGTCGCCGAGCTGGAGCGGGCCCGCGCCGCCGAGCTCATCGCCGACGTGCCCGTCGACATCCTGGCCCGGCTGCTGCTGAGCGCCGTGACCGAGGCGGGCTTGATCGTCTCGCACGCCGAAGACAAGGAAGCCGCCCGCGCGCAGGCCCAGCAATCGCTGCTGTTGCTGGTCGCGGGATTGCTGCGCACCTGATTCGCGCGGAGGCGCGGCGGCCGCGGGCTGTCGCCGGTTCGTGGGAGGATGAGCACGTGCGTTTGTATCGGGATGAGGCGGTCGTGGTGCGCCAGCACAAGCTGGGTGAGGCGGACCGCATCGTCACGCTGCTGACGCGTCAGCACGGCCTGGTCCGGGCGGTCGCCAAGGGAGTGCGGCGGACCAAGTCCCGATTCGGCGCCCGATTGGAGCCGTTCTCCTACATCGACGTCCAGCTGCATCCCGGCCGCACGCTCGACACCGTCACCCAGGTGCACACCGTCGAATCCTTCGCCGCCGACATCATCGACGACTACGGCCGCTACACCACCGCCTGCGCGGTGCTGGAGACGGCCGAACGCCTCGCGGGCGAGGAACGCGCGCCCGCCCCGCGCCTGCACGCGCTGACCGCGAGCGCGCTCCGCGCCATCGCCGCCAAGCAGCGCCCGCACGAACTCATCCTCGACGCGTTCCTGTTGCGCGCCATGGGTTTCGCGGGCTGGGCGCCCGCGCTGGACGAATGCGCCAAGTGCGCGACCCCGGGCCCGCACCGGGCCTTCCACGTGGCGGCGGGCGGCGCCGTCTGCGTGCACTGCCGCCCGCCCGGCGCGGCCACCCCGGCGCCGGGTGTGCTGGATTTGCTCGTCGCCCTGCTGAAGGGGGAGTGGGACTACATCGCGACGGTGCCCGATTCGGTGCGCCGTCAGGCCAGCGGGCTGGTCGCCGCCCATCTGCAATGGCATCTGGAGCGTCAGCTGCGGACGTTGCCCCTGATCGAGCGCACCAAGACGCCGACGCCCGCGGGACACGTCGGCTGGGTCGGCTGAGCCTTTCGCCCTGATCGCGGCCGTGCTCGGCCGGTCGGCGGGTAGATCCGCGGAGGTCGTCTCGGCTCCCGGCCCGGATGGCAGGATGGAGGCCGTGATCCTCCGTCGAGACTCCTCCACCGCGACAAGGCCGAGCAGCGGGCAGCAGAACCGCGTCGTCCGTCCGCCGTCGCCGCACCCCTCGGGCGCGCGGCCGCCGCAGCTGCCCCCGGAACTGGTTCCCAACCACGTGGCGCTGGTGATGGACGGCAACGGCCGGTGGGCTCAGGAGCGCGGGCTGCCGCGCACCGCGGGGCACGAGCGCGGCGAGGCGGTGCTGATGGACACCGTCGAGGGCTGCATCGAGATCGGCGTGAAGTGGCTCTCGGCGTACGCGTTCTCCACGGAGAACTGGCGGCGCAGCCCCGACGAGGTGCGCTTCCTGATGGGCTTCAACCGCGACGTGATCCGGCGCCGCCGCGACGAGATGCACGAGATGGGCGTGCGGGTGCGCTGGGCGGGTCGGCGACCGCGCCTGTGGCGCAGCGTGATCAAAGAGCTGGAGATCGCCGAGGAACTCACCGAGGACAACACGACGATGACGCTGACGATGTGCGTCAACTACGGCGGTCGCGCCGAAATCGCCGATGCGGCAAGGGAAATCGCGCGGCGCGTGGCGGCGGGTGAGATCGATCCGGAGAAGGTCACCGAGGCCACCCTCGCGCAGTACCTCGACGAGCCCGACATGCCCGACGTCGACCTGTTCCTGCGGCCGTCCGGCGAATTCCGCAGCTCGAACTTCCTCATCTGGCAGTCGGCCTATGCCGAATACGTGTACCAGGACACGCTGTTTCCCGATTTCGACAGGCGCAACCTGTGGGAGGCCTGCCTCCAGTACGCTTCGCGTGACCGCCGCTTCGGCGGCACCAAGTGAGCGGCGGACCGGAGATGGACGCGGCGGTCACCCCCGATCGGGAACTCCAAGCGCGGGCGGGCGCGTGTCTTTCCCAGTACGGCATCGACGTGCGCGTCGACCCGGAGGGTTCGCTCGGCTTTCAGTACGAGGGCGCGCTGTGTTCGCTGCGCGCGGTGACCCTGGCTCCCGGCCTCGACGTGCTGTCCACGACCTGCGTACTGGCCTGGGACCGCCCGCTGAAACCGCAGCTGCACAAGCGAGTCGCCGAGCGCAACAACAACTTGCAGTTCGGCTCGCTCACCGTGATCGGCCGCGACAAACTCGCCGACGTCATCCTGCGCTACACCTTCCCCGCCGCGGGCCTGGACGATCAGGCGCTGACCACCATGCTGCTGCTCGTCCTGTCCGGCGCGGGCCGGGCGCGCCAGGGTCTGCTGCCCTGACGTTCACGGCCGCGAGTTCGGCGAACGCCCTGGCTGATCGGCGAATGCTGGGGAGTCGCCGCGCCGCCGATGGCAATCGGTGGATGCGCACCGAAGAGGGCTCGGGTCTCGCGGCACGCTCCGACGACGGCCGGTCGTTCGTCGTCGCCGACGCCGGTGGAAGCGCCTTCGTCGCCGGTTCCCTGGTGGTCGTGGCCGCCGAAGGCCGCCGCCAACTGGCGCTGGTGGATCGCCGCCGAGGGTCGCAAGTACGGGCTGTGGCTGCTGCTGTCGACCCAGCGGCCGTCGAAGGTGCACCCCGGGATCCTGTCCCAGTGCGACAACCTCTTGAATTCGGTGCTGCTCAGCGGGCGACGGGCTTGCCGACCGGGATGAGCAGGTCGACGCCGCGGGCGAGGGTGTCGGGGTCGAGGTCTTCCAGGATCAGGTGTTGCAGGATGAAGCCGGGCAGGAAGCCGATGATCGCCTTGGCCACCGCGTCGGTGTCGGCGTCCTCCGGTAGCCAGCCCTGCTCGCGCATGCGCACCGCGTAGTCGCGCCAGAGGTCGCGCATCGCGTGCATGGTCTCGCGCACGGGCTCGGCGGCTTCGTCGTGCACCAATGCCAAAGCCCACGCTTGCGGCGCCAAGCGCACCGGCCCGTCGGGTCCGCTGCGGCGGACCACTTCCTCGGCGATGCCGCGCACCAATTGCGCGGGCGTCGGCAGCGGGTCGGTGCGCACCGCCTGAGCGATCGCGGCGCGCAAGTCGACGGTGGTCTGGGTGGCCAGCGCCGCGATGATCTCGTTCTTGCTCTTGAAGTAGCGGTAGACCGCGCCCGCCGAGAGCCCCGATTCGGTGAACACGTCCTGCATCGAGGTCTCGAAGAAACCCTTGCGGCCGAAGCACAGTCGCGCGGCGTCGAGGATCTGCTGTCTGCGGCGTTCCAGGTGTTCTTCGCTGACTCGGGGCATGAGCCCAAAGTAAAACGAATATCCGTTCTTGACAAGCTGCGGAGGCCGTGCCACGGTAAGGACATCGAAAGAGAACGAGCATTCGATTTATTGGGAGAATGTCATGAAAACCATGCAGCGAGCGGTCGCCCTCGGCCTCGGCGCGGCCCTGATCCAGGCGCTGATGTTGATCGCCTTCGCATGGCCCGCGGCCAATATCGCGCCGCGTGACCTGCCCATCGCCGTCGCCGGTCCGCAGGCCGCCGTCGTCGCCGAACGGCTCGGGCAGCGCGATCCCGACGCCTTCGAGATCACCACCTCGGCCGACGCCGCGGCGGCGCGCGCCGCCATCGAGGACCGCGAGGTCTACGGCGCGATCGTCACCGGTGGGGGAGCGCCGACTGTGCTGGTCGCCTCCGGCGCGAGCCCGGCAGTTGCCCAGCAGCTCACCGCCATCGCGCAGCAGTTGTCCGGCGCGCCCGCCGCCGCGGTGGAAGACGTCGTCGCCGCCGATCCGGACGACCCGCGCGGCGCCGCCTTCGGCGCGATGGTGCTGCCGCTGGTGATGGCGGGCCTCGCGGCGGGCGTTCTGCTGAGCCTGCTGATCCCGTCGGTCGGCGCGAAGGTCGCCGGCCTGGTGAGCTTCGGTCTGTTCGGCGGGCTGCTGAGCATGGCGATCGTCCAGGGCTGGATGTCGGTGCTGCCGGGTAGCTACCTGATCCTGGCGTCGGTCGCCGGGCTGGTGTCCTTCACGGTCGCCGGCGCGGTGGTCGGGCTGGCCTCGGTGCTCGGCCGTCCCGGCATCGGCGTCGCGGCGCTGACCATGCTGCTGATCGGCAACCCGTTCTCGGCCGCCACCTCCGCGCCGGAGCTGCTGCCGCAGCCGTGGGGCGCGATCGGTCAGCTGCTGCCTCCGGGCGCCGCGGCCTCGCTGCTGCGCTCGGTCGCCTTCTTCGACGGCGCGGGGGCCGGGAAACCGCTTGCGGTGCTGATGATCTGGGCCGCCGCGGCGCTTGTGCTGCTCGGTGTGGCCGCGCTGCGTGGCCGGGACGCCGCGGCACCGGTAGCCGCGCCGGTGGCCGAACCCGTCCCCGCTGCCTGATCCGGCGACAGAACGCCACTCGCCACGAAGTAGCGGGTCGTATACGCAACGAAGAAGGCCACCCGCTTCCGAGGTAGCGGGTGGCCTTCTTCGTCGCGTTCGTCAGTCGCGCGGTGTCTTGGCGCAGCTCCGGCAGGTGCCGAAGACCTCGATGGTGTGGCTCACCTCGGTGAAGCCGTGATCGCACGCGATGGCCTCGGCCCACGCCTCGACCGTCGGGCCCTCGACCTCGACGGTGCGGCCGCAGTGCCTGCACACCAGGTGGTGGTGGTGCCCAGTGGAGCATTGCCGGTAGACCGACTCGCCGGAGTCGGTGCGCAAGACGTCGACCAGGCCCGCGTCGGCCAGCGACTGCAAGGTCCGGTAGACGGTGGTGAGCCCGATGCCCTCGCCGCGCTTACGGAGCTCGTCGTGCAGTTCCTGGGCGGAACGGAACTCGTCGATGTCACCGAGGAGCGCGGCGATCGCGCTGCGCTGTCGCGTGCTGCGGATTCCGACCTGCTTCTGCGGGTCCAACGTCTTCTCCTGCACGGATCACCCTTCCTCTGCGTGCGCGACGGCATCGACCACGATATGCGCCAGGTGGTCGTCGACGAGCTCGTAGAGCACCTCGCGGCCGGACCGCTCGCCGTGCACGACGCCCGCCGACTTGAGGATGCGCAGATGCTGACTCACCAACGGCTGGGTCACGCCGAGCGCGTCCACCAGCTCGTGCACGCAGCGCGGCGACTCCCGTAGCTGTAGCACGATGGCGATGCGCACGGGCGCGGCCAGGGCGCGGAGCAACTCGCCCGCGTCCTCCAAGACGGTGCGCGCGGGCACCGGCGCGGGTCCGGGGGAGCGATACGGTGTGTGCGAATGCGCGGCGGCCGTCTCGGCGGTCATCGGGAACCAACTCCTTATTGGAAAGCGATCCCATTTTGATATGCACAGGTGCGCATGTCAAACGCGGCGCGCCGGGCGACGGGTTACGGGCAACCGTCCTCGTCCGGCATCGGAATATTCGGGTCGAAGTACTCCTCGCTGCGGCGCGCGGACGGCGTCGCCGAATTCGTCCCCGGAGGGTTGGTGTAGGCCGGTGCGAGGAAGCCCAGGTTGCCCTGCGCGCAGCCGACCGCGTAGCTGAAACCGTCCACCTCGCCGAACCAGATGCCCATCGCGTCGGCAGCGTACTTCGGGTCGTCGATCCAGCGGAATTCGATCTCCTGGCGGACCAGCGCCACGATGTCCATCGGGCCGTCGAGTTTCTGCGGCTCGGGCGCTTCGAACGCGTAGGCGACCAGGTAGTTGGTCCGCACGACCAGCTCGCCTTCGGCGTTGATCGTCGGCGTCATAGATCCGATGACGCGGGGTTGCACGGGCAGCAGCCGGAAGCCCGGCGCGATTCGTTCGGACACGTACCATGCCTTGCGCTCGTGGCCGGGCGCCAGCCTGTCCGCCAGTTTCTCGACCATCATCGGCGCGAGCAACGCCAGCACCGGCGTCGGGTCGCCGGTCTCCAGCACCGTGCGATCCAGTCGCGCGGTGATGATCAGCTGACGCACCCGCTCCATGAACTGGCCGACCTGCTCGGCGGAATACTTGCCGACGGCAATCGCGGGCGGCGGTTCGATGCCGCCAGCGCCCTCGCGCCACATGGCGGCGGGGGTGTCGGCGAACGGCCTGGTCGGATCGATCTCGGCGTTCTTTCGCAGCGGCGCGGTGGACGTGCTCGCGGTGCTCGCGGACGGTGCGCTCGCGCTCGGCGCCGTCCCGTCCAGGAAGGCGAAGCCCGCCCACATCAGCACCACCGCGAGGCTGAGCGCGAGCGTCGAGAGCAGCGCGCCGCGGCTGGGTCTGGCCAGGCGGCGGGCCTTGCGCACCCTGGTCGCGCGCCGGTGATCGCGCAGAGCGCGGCGCTCGGCTTCGCGCGCCCAGTCGGAATCGAACAGATCCGGTGGCAGATCGGCCACGGCCCACCCCTATGTACTACCCGCCGAATCGTTCGGAGCTCAGCGCCCCACCCCGCCCCGGCCGTCTTCGGCAAAAACGTTGGCGCCGGGGCGATCCCGGCGGTCCGTCGGAACATGATCGCACCCGCCCGACGGTCGCGCGTCCCGGGGCCGCGGATCGGTCGGGTGTACCTCCGCCTCCACTCCGGCCGTGCGCGAGCTACCGACGAACCAGGTTCGGGAGTGTCGATCGGGGGAGGCTCGAGAAGCGGACGCCGCGCGCGTGATCTTGTGCAGGTGGCTGGCGGTGCAAAGTCGATTGCGCGATGCCGATAGGCTGGAGGTCATCTATAGCATTCAGTGCAAAAGATGCGATGCAGTGAATGAAATCCGACTCGCAGTGGATGGAGAAATCTCGCGTGGCACCCAAGTCGAAGGTGGACACCGTTGCCAACCTCGCCAAGCGCCGGGGTCTGGTGTACCCGTGCGGTGAGATCTACGGAGGCACCAAGTCGGCATGGGACTACGGTCCGCTCGGTGTCGAGCTGAAGGAGAACATCAAGCGGCAGTGGTGGCGCGCCATGGTCACCAGCCGTGAGGACGTCGTCGGCCTCGACTCGTCGGTGATTCTGCCGCGCCAGGTGTGGCAGGCCTCGGGTCACGTCGAGACCTTCACCGACCCGCTGGTCGAATCGCTCATCACGCACAAGCGCTACCGTGCCGACCACCTGCTGGAAGCCTACGAGGAGAAGCACGGCCACCCGCCGGCCAACGGCCTCGCCGACATCCGCGACCCCGAGACGGGCGACCCGGGCCAGTGGACCGAGCCGCGCAACTTCTCCGGTCTGCTCAAGACCTTCCTGGGTCCGGTGGACGACGAGGAGGGCCTGCACTACCTACGCCCGGAGACCGCGCAGGGCATCTTCGTCAACTACAAGAACGTCGAGACCACCGCGCGTAAGAAGCCGCCGTTCGGCATCGCCCAGATCGGCAAGAGCTTCCGCAACGAGATCACGCCGGGCAACTTCATCTTCCGCACCCGCGAGTTCGAGCAGATGGAGATGGAGTTCTTCGTCAAGCCGGGCGAGGACGAGCAGTGGCACCAGTACTGGATCGACACCCGCATGGCCTGGTACACCGATCTCGGCATCGACCCGGAAAACCTGCGGCTCTACGAGCACCCGAAGGACAAGCTGTCGCACTACTCGACGCGCACCGTCGACATCGAGTACCGCTTCCGCTTCCAGGGCAGCGAGTGGGGTGAGCTCGAGGGCGTCGCCAACCGCACCGACTACGACCTCAAGACGCATTCGGAGCACTCCGGCACCGAGCTCAGCTACTTCGACCAGGCCACCAACGAACGCTACATCCCGTACGTCATCGAGCCCGCGGCCGGTCTGACCCGTTCGCTGATGGCCTTCCTGGTGGACGCCTACGCCGAGGACGAGGCGCCGAATGCCAAGGGCGGCGTGGACGTTCGCACCGTGCTGCGGCTGGACCGCAGGCTCGCGCCGGTGAAGGCCGCCGTGCTGCCGCTGTCCCGCAACGCCGACCTGACCCCGAAGGCCAAGGACCTCGCCGCCCAGCTGCGCAAGCACTGGAACGTGGAGTTCGACGACGCGGGCGCGATCGGCCGCCGCTACCGCCGCCAGGACGAGATCGGCACCCCGTTCTGCATCACCGTCGACTTCGACACCCTCGAGGACCAGGCGGTGACCATCCGCGAGCGCGACTCGATGGCGCAGGAGCGGATCGCGCTGGACAAGGTCGAGGGTTATCTCGCCCAGCACCTCATCGGCGTCTGAGTTTCACCGCGACGACCCGCGACCGCGCTGCCGGTCGCGGGTCGTCGCTTCCCTCTATGCGCCGATTCCGACTGAATGTCACCTCCACCCCGTCCCAGCGGGGTGGAGGTGACATTCAGTCGGTTGGTTTCCGGGGAACGTCCCAGAACGCCAGCTCGTGGCGGATGCCTTCGCGGAAGAGGAGCTCGGCGCGCGCGGGATCGACGCCGGATTCGTCGAGCATCTCGGCGCAGCGGCGGGTCAGCGCGGCGAAGCCGGGATCGGCGTAGGTGTCGACCCAACGCCGATATCGCGGCTCGGCGGGCGGGTCGGTGGCGAGTTCTGCACCGAGCGTCGAGTAGCCCCACATGCACGGGTAGAGCGCGGCGAGGCCTTCGCCGTAGTTCGCGGCGGAGTCCAGCAGGAAGGCGGTGTAGTTCGCGCACGGTCCGCCCTTGGTCGCGCCGTCGAGGTCGGCGCCGAACTCCGCGGCCAGCGAGCGGTGCAGCGCGAGCTCGTCGTGAAAGGTGGCGTGCGCCAGGTCGACCAGATCGCCGAGGTGCGCGGCGGGCGCCTGCCAGGCCAGCCTGCTGAACACCCGCACGTAGTCGAGCAGGAACAGGTAGTCCTGCTCCAGCCACGAGCGGAACACCGGCTCGGGCAGATCGCCCGCGGCGATACCCGCCACGGTCGGGTGGGCGCGCTGTTCGGCGACCAGCGGGCGGCCGATTTCCTCCAGATGTGCGGCGAGACTCATGTCCGTCAGTCTTCCGTACTGCCCGGTTTGCGCAGGACCCGGCGTTGCCGCACTCTGGGCGGTGTGTGGTGGACAGCGGACGATACGGTGCGGGTGCTCGCGCCGTCCGAGCAGCGTTTCGTGCGGCACGCGACCTATACCGGTCGCTCCGTTCTGGTCGAGGGCGAGCTCGATAGCACGGCCTTGCGAAGCGCTTTCGACGCGCTGCTGCGCGCCCATCCGATCCTCGGCTGCCGCATCGGCGAGGACGCCGCCGGGACCGGTCACCTGCTGCGCCCGGCGGGGAGCGCGGTGGGCGCGTGGGTCCGCGCGGGCGACACCGCGACCGTCGGGCTGCCGGAGGAGTCGCTCGATCCGTCGGTCCAGCTCGCCTACCTCGACGTGGTGATCGAGAACGGCCGCTCCCGCGTGACGCTCTACGCGCACCACGCCGTCGCCGACGCGGGCCACTGCGTCGCGCTGCTCGCCCGGCTGTGGGACCGCTACACCGACGAGGTGTCCGGCATCGCGAAGGACATTGCACCGCAGGACTATCCGCGTCCGCTGGAGTGGTACGCCGCCCGGCACGGCATTCCCCGGTCGGCGGTGTCCGGTCTCGAGTCCGCGTCGCGGCCGCTGGAACACCCGCCGGTCCTGCCGCCCGAGCCGCCGACTCCCGCGCCCGCCGCGCTGGCGCGACCGGAGCGAACGATTCTCGAGCCGGGGACGACGGCGCGCATCGTGGAACTCGGGCGGCGGCACGGCATCACCGTGAACGGGCTCATCACGGCCGCGCTGCTGCGTGCGTATGCCGAAACCGCTTGGGGGCACGAAGATTCGAGCCCTGGTTGGTCGAGTTCACGCGCTGCGACGCCGCGCGAGGCCACTCCGGACGAGCCGAGGCCGCGTGATTCCGTGCCGCTGCGGTGTGTGTACCCGGTCGACATGCGCGCACGGCTGAATCCGCCGATCGCCGCCGCGGACGGCACCAATATAGCCGGACTCGCCGCCTTCGTCGCCGACGTCACCACCGCGAGCGACGTGGTCGAACTGGCGCAGCGCATTTCGGCACGGCTGCGCCACGACCTGGCCGAGGGCATCGTCCAGCAATCGGTCCTGCACTTCCCAGAGTTCTTCGGTCCCACCGCGACTCGCTCGCTGGCCGGGCACGTCGCGGTGACCAACACCGGCAGGGTGCCCCGCTTCCGCACGCCCCCCGCGCTCACCCTCACCGACTACGAGATCGTCTACCTCTCCGCCCACCCGCGCCCCTCCGCGGGACCGTCGGCGGCCGTCACCTTCCTCGTCTACACCTTCGCCGACCGCCTGTGCGTCGGCGTGCTCGGCGGCGGACCGCTCGCAGACCGGTTGCCGTCGGCCGTGCGCCGGGAGCTCGATGATCTGGCGGCGGTATCGATCGACGCCTGATCGCCGCTGGCTACAGCGCCGCGTAGGCCGCCGCGACGAGATCGTAGGCGCGGCGGTCGCCCGCGAGACCATCCCGGCGCAGGTTGGGGATGAAGGCCAGGGCGAGATCGTGTTCCAGATCGCCGAGGCCGACCGAGCCACCCATTCCCGGATGGCCGAAGGCGGTGGCACGCGCGCTCTTCGGGAGCTGGAAGTTGAGCGACGGGCGCATGTAGCCGAGGCCGAAAGCGCTGTCCAGGGCGAGGACTTCGTCCGCACCGCGCACTCGTTCGCGCACGGCGTCGCGCAGCGTCTCGGGGCGCAGCAGGTCGCCGCGGATCAGATCGCGATAGAAACGGGCCAGCGCGCGCGGTGTGGTCACGATGCCGGAGCCCGGCCAGCCGCCCGCGAGCACGGTCGGATCGTTGTAGGAGCCGGTGGGATTCGTCGACCCGCGCATCAGAAGAGAGTCGGGATCGCGATACGACTCGACCAGTCGCCGCACGGCGGGGTACTCGGGTAAATCCTCTGTCCGCCAATCCATTTGGGCGGGAGGCGGAAAGCCGAGGCGAGCGGCGTTCGCGATCTCGTCCGGGCCCGCCCAGAGTTCCGCGCCGAAATGCTCCCTGACGAACTCCGGAACGGTCCGGCCGGTACGCCTGCGCACCAGCTCGCCGACCAGCCATCCGAAGGTGAGCGCGTGATAGCCGTGCTTGGCGCCGGGCTCCCAGACCGGAGCCTGTCCCGCGAGTTCGGCCGCCATGGCAGCGGGGTCGGCCGCGTCGAACTTGGTCAGCGACCGCTCGAAGACCGGCAGTCCCGCGCGATGGGTCAGCAGGTCCTCGACGGTGACCGCGTGCTTGCCGTGCGCGGCGAACTCCGGCCACCAGCGCCGCACCGGCTCTTCGGGACCGGTCCCCGCGCGCTCCATGACCAGCAGCGCGGCGGTGGCGGTGACGGCCTTCGTGCAGGAGAACGCGACGCACGGAGTATCAGCCAGCCACGGCCGCCCGCTGCGTTCGTCGGCGACCCCACCCCACAAATCCACCACCGGCCGTCCGCCCGCGAACACCGCGACCGCCGCCCCGCGGTTCTGCCCGTCCGCGAAGCTGGCCGCGAATACCTCCCGCACCTCCCGAAACGCGGGATCGCAGGTACCGGCAACAGAATTCACACAAAAATTAGAACACGTTCTACAGCGTGTGTCACCAGCCGCGCTCGCGCCACTCCGCCAAGTGGGGGCGTTCGGTGCCGAGGGTGGTGTCGTCTCCGTGGCCCGGGTAGACGACGGTGTCGTCGTCGTAGCGGTCGAAGAGTTTGGTGGTGACGTCGGTGTAGAGGGAGGTGAAGTCTTCGGGGCTGTGGGTTTTGCCGACGCCGCCGGGGAAGAGGCTGTCCCCGGTGAAGAGGTGGATGCGGCCGGGTTCTTCGGGGAGGGCGAGTGCGACCGAGCCGGGGGTGTGGCCGCTGAGGTGGATGACGGTCAGGGTGAGGTCGCCGATCTCGACGGTGTCGCCGTCGTCGAGGAGGCGGTCGGGGGTGACGGGCAGCGGGTCGGCGTCGAGGCGGTGCGCCGCGGTGGGGACGTCGAGCTCGGCGGCGACTTCCTTCAGCGCCCACCAGTGGTCGGGATGCTGGTGGGTGGTGACGATGAGCCGGACCTTGCCAGGCGCTTCCTGGGCGACGAGCTCGAGGATGCGGTCGGGTTCGTTGGCGGCGTCGATGAGCAGCGCGGCGCCGGTGGCCGCGCACTGCACGAGGTAGACGTTGTTGTCCATGCCGCCGACGGACATCTTGACGATGCGCGCGCCGTCGAGATCGCGCTGCTGCGGGTTCGAGCCCGCGGACACGTGGCCGGTGTAGGGGCGGTCGATCGTGATCACGCCACGATGCTATCCACTGATTCGCCGGGAACCGGGGATAGATTCATGGGGTGCCGTCGCAGCCGAAACGTCGCGTCCGCTGGTCCGCCCCGGTGGCGGTCGGTCTCCTGCTGCTGGCCACGGCGCTGATCGGCGCGCCGACCGCCACGGCGGAGCCGCCGAGCCGGATGGACACCTATGTCGTGGACAGCGCGGGCGTGTTGGACGACGGCCAACAGGACCGGGTCCAAGCCGCGGTGGACCGTCTCTACGACGACCGGCGGGTCCGCCTGTGGATCGGCTACGTGCGCGATTTCGACGGGCTCGGCGCCGAAGCGTGGGCCGCACGCACCGCTGCCGCTTCCGGTTTCGGCACCCGCGATCTGCTGCTCGCGGTCGCCACCGGCTCGCGCGACTACTGGTTCTACGGCGACCTGCCCGCGGACATCAGCGAGAGCGAACTGGACGAACTGTTGACCCGGGAGGTCGAACCCGCGCTGCGCGACAGCGACTGGGCCGCCGCGGGCATCGCGACCGCCGACGGACTGAACTCGGCGATGAGCGCGGGCGGGGTGAGCGTTCGTACGCTGCTGATCCTGGCCCTCGTCGTCGCCGCGGTACTCGGCGCGCTGCTGCTCTACACGCGCAAGCGCCGCCGCGATCGGAACCGCGCCGAGCTGGAGGCGGCGCGCAAGGTGGATCCCGACGACAGCGCCGCCCTCGCCGCGCTCCCGTTGGAGGCGCTGCACGAGCGGTCTCGCGAGGTGCTCGTCGAGTTCGACAACGCGATGCGCACCAGCGCCGAGGAACTGGAATTGGCTGTTGGCGAGTTCGGCGCGACCGCCGCGACGCCGTTCACCACCGCGCTGGACAACGCGAAAACCGCCGCCGCCAAGGCCTTCGCCATCCGCCAGCGGCTCGATGACGACATTCCGGAGACCGCCGCCGACCAGCGCCGTCTGCTGATCGAACTGATCGGTCTCGTCGGCCGCGCGGATCGCGAACTCGACGGGCGGGTAGCCGAATTCGACGCGATGCGCGACCTGCTGATCGACGCGCCAGCCCGATTGGACGCGCTGACCAGGGATCTGGTCGACCTCACCGGCCGCGTGCCCGCCTCGGAAGCCGAGCTGACCCGGCTCACCGCCGCGCATCCAGCCAGCGTGCTCGCCCCGATCCGCGACAACACGGCGATGGCGCGCGAACGCATCGCCTTCGCCGAACAGAACGTCGACGCCGGACGCGCCGCGCTGACACGGCCGGTCGGCGAACAGGGCGCGGCCGTCGGCGCGATCCGGGCCGCCGAGGGCGCCATCGGCCAGGCGCGCACGCTGCTGGACGCGGTCGACAACGCGGCGACCACGATCCAGCAGGCCCGCGACGGACTGCCCGCCGCGCTGGACGAACTGCGCAAGGACATCGACGCGGCCACCGAGCTCGTCGCGTTCGGCGGCGCCGAGCTGGAAACCGCGACCGTGTCAGCGCGGCAAGCCCTGGACAAGGCGTCGGCCACGGCCGATGCCGACCCGCTGGACGCCTTCCACGACGCGGTGGCCGCCGACGGCGATCTGGATCGCGCCATCGCCGCCGCCACCGACCGCAAACTCGCAGTCGAGGACCTGCGCCGCCGCCTCGATCAGGCGCTCACCGATGCCCGCACCCGGGTAGCCGCGGCGTCCGACTACCTCACCACCCGGCGCGGCGGCATCGACGTGAACGCCCGCACCCGGCTCTCCGAGGCGCAGCGAAATCTCGATGCGGCGCAACGGCTCGGCGGCACCGATCCCGGTCAGGCGCTGCGGCACGCGCAGACAGCGGCCGACCTGGCGGGCCGCGCGCTACAAGAGGCGCAGGCCAGCGTGCGGGCGTGGGAGACGAGCAGGCCGCCTTCGGGTGGGGCCCAGGCGGGCGCGGTGCTCGGCGGCATCCTGTTGGAGGGGTTGCTGCGCGGCGCGGCGGGCGGGTATCGCTCCGGCGGCGGATACCGGCCCGGCTCGTTCGGCGGTTCCAGCGGGTCGCGGCGAGTCAGCCGGGGCGGGCGGTTCTGAGTTCTTGACCCTGACACCGTGTGAGGCCGTAGACCGGAGAGCGTCATGTTCAGCATCGGAGATTTCGCCAGACACGGACGGGTGTCGGTGCGCATGCTGCGCCACTACGACGGCATCGGGCTGCTGCGGCCCGACGTGGTGGACCCCGCCACCGGCTACCGGTTCTACGCGGCCGGACAGCTCGCCCGGCTCAACCGCATCGTCGCGCTGAAGGAACTCGGCTTCACTCTGGAACAGGTGCGCCGGATACTCGACGAGGAGGTGAGCGGCGCGGAACTGCGCGGCATGCTCACCCTGCGGCACGCGGAACTGGAGCAGCGCATCGCGGCGGACCGGGAACGGCTCGTCCAGGTCGAAACGAGACTTCGCGTCATCGAGAAGGAGGGCGCCATGCCCGTGCACGATGTGGTCGTCAAATCCGTTCCGGCCGTCCGGGTCGCCGAATTGACCGGCGAGGCAGCGGATTTCGAGCCGGGATCGATCGGGCCCGTGGTGGGTCCGCTGTTCGAGGAGCTGTGCGTGCGGTTGGAGCGCGCGGGACTCACGCCGGTCGGCCCCGCCATCGCCTACTACGACGAACGCGCCGACGGGTCGGTGCTGGTGCACGCCGCACTCCCGGTCGCGGCGGAACCCGATGCGGGACAGGACTTCTCGATCGTCGACCTGCCCGCCGTCGAGCAGGCCGCCACGGTGGTGCACCGCGGCAGCATGAACGAGGTGCTGGAACCGTGGCAGGCGCTCGGCCGGTGGATCGACGAAAACGGCTACCGCTCGCAGGGTCTGGCGCGCGAGGTGACCCTGGAGTACACCGAGGACCCCGCCGGATGGGTCACCGAACTTCAGGAGCCGATCGCCAGCCGGTGAGCGCGACGCAGCCTGGAGTCGTTGCGGCGGCGGCCCTTTCGAGTACAACTCGGCCGGGACGCCGCCGTTCGGCGGGCCTGCGCGGTAGCCGCGGCGCACGGATGCTGTCCAAACGATTCAACCGCGCGACCCGCCAGGCAGGCTCAGACTTGCACGGTGACCGAGTGCATGCCGGTGGGACCCAACGGGAACGGCGCGCGGGTGGCGCTTGCCTGCACGTGCCCGGAGCGGCTGATGGCGCGGGCGCGCAGCGTATGCGAGCCCGGCGGCAGCTCGAGCGTGGTGCGCCAGCGCCGCCACGCGGCGGGGGCGAGTTCGGTACCGAGATCGACCGGGCGCCATTCGCCGTCGTCGACGCTGAGTTCCACCTGCACGACGCCGTGCGGCGGCGCCCAGGCCACGCCGGTGACGGTGAGGGTGCCCGCGACGGTGCGGCCGGAGGCGGTGGCGTCGATGCGGGCGTGCGGCTCCACCCACAGCAGTTCGTCGGGCCAGCCGCGCTGGACCCAGTAGTCGGCGTGGCTGTCGTCGGTCAGTTCCAGTTCGGACAACCACTTCGCGCCGGTGTACTGGCCGTAGAGTCCGGGCACGAAGACGCGGGCCGGGAAGCCGTGCTCGGGCGGCAGCGGTTCGCCGTTCATGCCGATCACCAGGTAGCCGGGCAATTCACCGGAGCGCAGCGGTTCGACGGGCAGCGAGATGGTGTAGCCGTCGACGGCGCGGGTCACCAGCCGGGTGGCGCCGGGCTCCGGAATCGCGTGCTTCAGCAGGTGCGCGAGCGGCACGCCGAACCAGCGTGCGTTGCCCGCCCTGCCCTGGCCCGCCCGGTTGTGGATGCAGACCATGACCGCGTCGAATTCGACTGCGTCGGCGGTCAATTCGGTCAGCGACAGCCGCAGCGGGTGCGCCACCCTACCGGTGACGGCGAGCCGCCAGCGGTCCGGGTCGATGCGCGGCGGGCGCAGGTTCACGTCGGCGACGTAGAACCGGCCCGCCGTGGTGATCAACGGGGAGAGGCCGGGCTCCTCGAGCCCGTCGTCCGGCACCAGGCCGATGCCGCCGAGCGGGCCGACGCGCCGAATCACACCGTCTTGTTCGAGATCGTGATCGCGGTGCAGCTTCCGCGCCGCGGCGAGCAGTCCCGTGCCCGCCGCCGTCCACGCCAGCCTGCCGAGCAGTCCGCGCGGGCGCCTGCGCAAACCGGTCGCCAGCACCGCGGCCGCCGCCGACGCCCCCGCGACCGTGGACGCGGACCTGGTCGACTTGCGCAGCGCCAAGCCCGCGGCACCCGCGCCGAACACCGCCGCGGCCGGTGTGCGCAGGCGGGGCGGCAGCGCGCCCACCGCGGCGGTCGCGGCGATCACACCCGCGCCGACGCCGAACCGGGTGACCGCCTTGTCGTGCCTGCCCGACAGTACGACGGTGGCCTCCACCACCGGCACCGGCGCGGTGTCGATCATGGCCCGGCCGACGGTATCGATCAGGGATCCGCCCTTGACAGCGGCGATCGCCTCCCCCAACCCCAGGGCGGCCATGCCCACCGCGGCCGCCCCGAGGCCGCCGCTCTCTTCGTTCGTCCGCACCGCCCGAAACACCCGCTTCCGCGTCATCGCCTACGTGGTCTCCCCAGCATTGTCCACGAATCCGCAGGCTCGGCTAGGGCGATTGCTTCCGATCAGGGGGAGCGGAACAGGCAGTCTCGTGGGCGGACCACGCGCCCGCTACTTCACACCAACCCGAATACGCACGGCCCCTTCGGGTTCGGTAGCCGCCAGCGCCTGCGTGATCAGCGCGCTGAGATCGACCTGCGGCGCGCTGTGCGCCGCAGCGTCGGCGAGCGGCTGGAGCATCGGCGCGAGCGGCTTCACCTCCGGGCCCACCGTGGCGATCCACTCGGTGAGCCGAGTCATGAACGGCACCAGCCCGTTTCCCTCCAGGTACATCGTGGGCGTGTCGCCGGTCTGTGCCAGGCGGCCCACCGCTTGGGCGATCTGGTCGACCCGTTGGCCGAACTCGACGAAGTTCGGTGCGGCCGTGTCGAACGAAGGCCCGGTCCAGTCCATGTCCGGCGCGATGGATTGCAGATCCGACATGATGGTCCCGATTTGCGGTGACCGGCTCATGATGGCCGCGGCCAGCAGGTCGGTGGATCTGGCGAGGCCGGGCGTCACCGATTCGGTGCCCTCCATCGCGATGCCGAGGGTGTCGATGAATTCGCCGATGGCGTTCGGGTCGAGCTGGTTCATCACCTGGGTGACCAGGCGGGCGACCTCCGGGGTCGAGAGCGGCGCGCGCACCCGAAGGCCTTCCAGCACCTGGCCTTCGGTCAGGTAGGGACCGTCGTCGGTGTTCGGGGTGAATTCCACGTACGGCTCGCCGAGCGCTGACAGTCCCTCGATGACGACGGTGCTGTCCATGGGAAGCCGGTAGCGCCGATCGAGGTCGAAGTCGGCCTCCACCCGCCCGCGCCCGCGCCGCAGCGCGGTGACCTCACCGACCTTCACGCCGCGCAACAGGATCGGCGAACCCACCTCAAGCCCACCGGAATTGGTCAGCGCCAGAGTCGCCCGCAGGTCTTCGCGCAGCGGCTCCACCCGCACGACGCCGAAGGTGAGATAGGCGATGCCGAGCACCGTGATGACGGCGATCCCGCCCAGCGACAACAGCGAACCGACCTTCATCGCACCGCTCCGATCATGCGCAGCGCCCCGACGATCTGCTCGACCTGGTCGTCGGTGGAAACGTCACCGGAATTCACTGTCACCCCAACGATGTTCACCTTCGGTCCGCGTTCGACGAACGGGATGATCCGATCGCGGATCAGCGCGACGAGGGCATTCAGATTAGACGGCGCGGTGAGATCGAGCGGCCGCGACGTGAGGGCCAGCGGGACGAACGCGCGAGCCGCGGCATCACCCGCCTGCGCCAGCGGGGCCAGCCACACCAGCGAATGCGCGACGCTACCCAGCGCGCCGAGTACCCCGACGACATCGACGATGGACGCGACCGAGGCCGAAACCTGTTCCACGGCGGGCTCGGTCAGTAGTTCGGCGACCTGCGGACCCATCTGGCTCACCACGGCGGAATCGGCGGTCAGCGCGTCGAGGAAGATGTCGACCTCCCGCAGGTGTTCGGCGAGGTCGATCGCGTTGGCGCCCACCGTTTCCGAGATCCGTGCCGTCTCGGCGGGATCGGCGGGCAGCACGGTGTTCAGCCGGTCGACGATCTCCTGGAACTGGCTGATCGCCCCACCCTGCGCGAACGTCGCGACGCCCGCCATCGTGTCCTCGATCTGGGTGGCCGGGACCGTCTGCGCACGCGGGATGGTCCCGCCCGCCGCGAGGAGCGAACCGAAGCCGTCGGGCGGAGTGGCCAGCGCGATGTGGATGTCGCCGAGCACCGTGTTCTGCCGCAGCTGGGCGAGGGTGCTGGTCGGAATCCGCACCGACTTCTCGATCTCCGCCTCCACGACGACATAACCGCCGCCGCCGTTCGTCGCGGCCGGATCGACCACGCTCACCCCGGTGACGTTGCCGACCTGCGCTCCGTTGGCTATGACCTTGGCCCGCGCGGGCAGGTTCAAGGCGTTGGCGAACTCGATGCGGATCGGGTAAGTCGGCCCCGATACAGAGGCCCCCGGCACGGGAACCGAGGCCGGATCGAACGCGCAGCCGCCGAGCAGCGTGGCCGCGAGCAGCGCGGCGAGCAGGCCGTGGCGAATCCTCGGAGCCATCACCGCGCCCCCGCCATGCCGAGGACCCAGTGCACCAGGTCGACCTGCGGTTTGCCATCGGCCGACGCGCCGCAGCGCCCGGGAGAGATCGCGTTGATCGCCGCGCACACCTGTGCCGCATCCTGTTCCGGTAGGGCCACTTTCGGTGGCAGGTAGGTGAGACCGGTCGCCGTCACGGTGCCGATAGCCGCGGTGAGCGCCGGGACCTTGGTGACGATGTCGCGCAGGCTGTCCACGTTGTCGCGCAACAACCGCACCAGCGGCACGGTGGCGTCCAGCACTCGGAAGATCGGATCGCCGAACATGCTCGTGATCTCGTTGAGCATCGGCAGCAATCGCTGGAAGCTGTCGATGATCTCGACGGTCCGGCCGAACAGTTCGTTGTTCACCTGGCCGAGCACGTCGGAGAGGCGCAGCAGCATCGACTTGATGTCGCCCCAGCGGGCGGCCACGCTGCCCGACAGCGAGGACAGCGCGTCGATGAGTCCGGCCAGGTGGCCGATGGCGGCATCCGGGGAGTTCAGCGCGCCGCCCAGCTTGCGGACGATCTCGTTGAGCTGCGGGCCGGTGCCCGCCGTCGCCGCGTTCAGCGCGCCGATGCCGCGGGCCAGCGCGTTCTGTTCACCGCCCTCGGGACCCGTTACCTCGCTGGACAATTCGGCCAGCGCGC
The DNA here is from genome assembly GCF_040654315.1 of Nocardia sp. NPDC050713. NCBI lineage: Bacteria > Bacillati > Actinomycetota > Actinomycetes > Mycobacteriales > Nocardiaceae > Nocardia > Nocardia sp. NPDC050713. Next base: position 204,729 of record NZ_JBFAHS010000007.1, read on the forward strand.
CGAGCGTTTCCGTCATGCTCTTCGGCGTCAGCGTTTTGGTCAGGCACCGCGCGGAATCCCAGCGCCCGGTGCCGGTATTCACCAGCGCGAGTTCACGATCGGCGACGATGGTGTCGGAAACCGTCGTCGCCGCGGCGTCCGCCAGCAGGGGATGGTCGGCGTCGACTGTGAACTCCACCCGCACCGAGGTGGGCGACGGCTCGATCGCGGTCACCTCGCCGACCGGCAGACCGCGCATGGTGACGTGATTACCGACGTACAGGCCGATCGTGTCGGGCATCAGCGCGCAGTAGGTCTCGGTCCTCTTGAAGGGGTCCGCGGCCACCACATACGCGGCCGCCGCCATCGCCACGATCACCAAAGCTCCGGCGACGGACATGAATCCGCGAGATCCGAGGACTTTCGCCAGCATCAGCAGACCCTCCCGGCCACGGGCACGCAGATCGGTTCGGCCGACGGCGGCGCCTGCACGGTGGTGTTCGACTGATCGATCACTACCTCGCCCTCGTGCGGAACGAGCTGTCCGAGGCGCTGGCCGAGCGCGTGCACATCGTCGATGACCGGTTGCAGACGTTCACCGAGCCGTTCCAGTTCCGGCACCGCCGCGGCGAGTTGCTCGGCCATCGGCCGGAGCGTGCCGCCCCAGGCGGGCTGCAGCGCGCCGAGCCTGCTGATCACCCGGTCCAGCGCCTCCACCGCCGTGCGCACCTCGGTGCGTTTGTCGGCCAGCAGCGTCTCGAGCAGGTTGACCTTGTCCACCAATCGCCCCAGCTCACCTTTCGCGGCGCCGACGGCGGTGAGGTATTCGTCCGCGATGCCAATGGCTTTCGAGACGTCGGCGCGCTGCTGATCGAGCACGTCGACGAAATGCTCGACGCCGTCGAGCGTGCGACGCAGGCTGTCCGGGCTCGCCTCGAGCGAGTCCGCCATCGCGGCCAGGTTGTCGCGCAAGCCGGTCCCGTCGACGCGGCGAATCGGTTCGACGGCATCCTGGAAGGCTTGAATCAGGCTGTAGGGCAGGCGGACTCGATCCGACGGGATGGTTCGGGAGCCGAGCGGGACGTTCCCGCCGGGGAACAATGCCACGTAGTGGCCGCCGACGATCGTCAGCATGCGAATGTCCAGCGAGGTCTCCTTGCCGACGAAGACCGACGAGTCGACGGTGAACGTCATCAGCACCCGATCCTGTTGCAACTCCAGCGATTCGACGCTGCCGACGGAGATGCCCGCGAGGCGCACGTCGTCACCGGGACGCACCGACTGGGCCTCGGTGAGCTCGGCCGTGTAGGTGCGCTCGCCGAACGGCACCGCGTACAGCACCGCGACCGCCGCCATGGCCAGCGCGACGAGCAGCACGCCGAGCACGCCGAGGCGCAGGTCGCGCCTTCTGGTGGCGGCCTCGTCGCGGCGTGGGCGTTCCCGGTCGAACAAGCGCGTCAGCCCTTGCATATCGCCACCTTCTGGCCCGCGATCAGCACGTCGAGCGCGCCGGGGACGTCGGCCCGGCCGCGACTGCACGTCAGAGCGGTGTTCGATGATGTCGCCGGAAGCGCCTCGCGCAGACCGGCCAGCAGGGCGGGCAGCCTGCCGAGCAGGTCGACGAAGACACGCGGGTCCGGGAAGAGTGTGTGCACGATGGTGTCCAGGTCGGGGTTGGCGTCCTCGGTGAGCCCGAGCGTGGCGAGCAGCGAGTCGACCGGATCGAGGACCGGCGGCGCGGTGACCGCGAAATCGATCAGTCCGGTGATCTTGATCTGCAGCGAGGTGAAGACGTCGGCCAGCTTGCTCAGCAGCGTCACCAAATGCGGTGAGCGTCCACCGATTTCGTCCGAGATCTTGGACAAGTTCCTGATCAGCGTCGAGATCACCTGCTGCCGGTCGATCGCGTAGCTGCTGAGCGTCCCGATGGCGTCGAGTGCGGGGCCGACGCCGTTGCCGTTGCCTTCGATCACCGCGAGCATGCTCTCGCTGAACTGGTTCACCGTCTCGGGCGAGAGGGTGGCCAGCACCGGCTTCAGACCGTTGAACAGGCTGGTCACGTCGAACGAGGGCACGGTGCGGTCGGCGCCGATCGTCGATCCCGCCGCGGTGCGGCCGCTCGGCGTGTTCTGCTGCTGCAGATCCACGTATCGCTGTCCGGTGAGATTCTGGTAGCGGATCGCGAACCTGGAGTTGTCGTAGACCGGCGAGGCGCGGCGCACGCTGATGCCTACCAGGGCCTGATTACTCTGCAGCGCAATGGTTTCGACCTTGCCGACCTGGACACCGAACATGCGCACGTCGTCACCGGTCTTCAGGCCGTTGGCGTCGGTGAAGACCACCCGGTAGCTGTCGGTGTCGCCGGACACCGGGCGCTGAATCGCGGTGATCACCAGCGCGAGCACCGCCACCATCGCGCCCGCGAACAGCGCGAGCCGCAGACCAGCCGCGCGGACCGAGATCATCACCGGCCTCCCGCGTCGCCGAGCAGCGGCGCCAGGACCGGCACCGTGCGCACGTCGATGTCGACGTTCAGGACGGGACCATCCGGGGTCTCGGGCATGGCCGAGCGCAACCGATCGAGCAACTCGCGCAGTTCGGCACTGGACTGCTCCGGCGTCGACACCATCCCGGCGGCGGCCGCGAGAATGGGCGTCAGCATCGCCGCGTATTCGGCGAACTCGTCACCCGCGCGGTACATCGTCCGTTCGAAGGCCGGGAAGAGCTGCTCGACGACCGTGTCGATGGTCGCGTCGAAGCGCTCGCGGTCCGTGCGCAGCACCGGAATTCGATAGACCTGATCGATCACCTGCAGGGTCGCGCCGACGAACGGCGCCGCGCCGCCCAGCGCCGAGCCGAACTGGCCGAGCTGATACGACAGCGGCAGTGTCTGCGCGTCGGCGACCGTGCGGGCCAGCACCACCATCGACTGCAGCAGCGGCGTGAACGCCCGGATGTCACCCGCGAGCTGGGCAAGCACCGAGGTCAGCTGCGCGGTGAGCACCTCGTCGCTCACCCGGGAGACGCTGCGCAGCAGGCTGCCCATCGTCGCGTCGTAGGCGGCCGCGGCGTTCGCACCGGTCAGGTCGATCACCGTGCCCGGCCGCAGGGCCGCACCGCCCGGTCCGGGGCGCAGCTCGAGTTCGCTGATGCCGAAGACGTTTCCGGTGGCGTAGTCCACGCGCAGGCTGTCGTCGAGACCGTCCAGGCGAGAGTCGTCCAGCAGCAAGGTGATCCGCTGCGTGCCCTGCGCGTCGGGTGCGATCTCGGCGACCTCGCCGACCAGCACGCCATCGGCCCTGACCTGTGTGCCCGCGACCACTCCGTCGCCGATTTGCTCGGTGTGCAACGAGATTCGCAGGCCGTCCTCCTCGCGGACGCTGTCGTAGCCGCGCCAACCCGCGCCGACGCATACCACCGCCGCCAGCAAGACCGCCCCGGTGCGCATCGACATCTTGCGGTCGATCGCGACACCGGGCATTCCGTAATTCGGCATTCCTACCCCGTGAAACTGATGGCGGCGTTGAAGCCCCACAAGACGATGGACAAGACCATGTCGACGGCGATGATCGCCACGAAGCTCGCGCGCACCGCGCGGCCGGACGCGACGCCGACGCCTTCCGGGCCGCCGGTGGCGAAAAACCCGTAATAGCAATGGATCAGGATGACCACGGTGCCGAAGATCGCGACCTTGAACACCGCGGCGATCACGTCGAATCCGGAGACGAACTGGAAGAAGTAGTGGTCGTAGACACCCGAGGACTGCCCGTGCACCAACGTGATCAGCCCGCGGCAGGCGAGATAGGACAGGATCAGCGCGATGAGGAAGGTGGGCACGATCGCGATGGCGCCCGCGATCACGCGCGTCGTCACCACGAACGGCACCGAACGCAGGCCGAGCGCCTCCAACGCGTCGATCTCCTCGGAGATGCGCATCGAACCGATTTCGGCGGTCATCCGACAGCCCGCCTGCGCGGCGAATCCGATCGCGGCCGCGATCGGCGCCAGTTCGCGGGTCGTCGCGAACGCCGAGATCAACCCGGTGACCGGGCCCATGCCGAGCATGTCGAGGGTGGCGAAGGATTCGACGCCGACCGACGCGCCCATCGCGGCGCCGAGCACGATCATCATCGGCACGGTGCCGCCGCCCACGATCACCGAGCCGCGCCCCCAGGTCATATTGGTGATGGCGCGCATGGTCTCGGCGCGATAGTGGGTGACCGTCAGCGGGATGGAACTCAGTGCCTGCCAGACGAATCCGGCCGCGAAGCCGATGGTCTCCAGCGGATGCAGCGGCCGGGCCGCGCGTAGTCGGCGGGTCAGCCTGCCGAGCCCGGCGGGGACGTAGGAGGACGCGGTCATCAGGCCAGCCTCGTGGGCAGGAACATCGCGGTCACCTGCGTCAACAACAGATTCACACACACGATCGACACCACCGACAACACCACCGCCGCGTTCACCGCATCAGCCACACCCCGCGGACCACCCTTGGCCTCCAACCCCCGCTGACACGCGATCACCACCACCAAAAACCCGAAAATCAACGCCTTCACCAACGACATCCACACATCCGCCGCCGTCGTGAACGACCCGAACGTCGCCCAATACGACCCCGGGGTGACGCCTTGCCCACCGATCGCCACCGCATACCCGGCCAACACCCCCACGAAAATGATCAACACGTTCAACAACGGCGCCACGACCAACATCGCCACCATCCGCGGAATCACCAACCGATGAACCGGCGAGATCCCCATCGTGTGCAACGCATCGATCTCCTCCCGAATCGTGCGCGCACCCAAATCCGCCGCGATCGCCGCCGCCCCCGCACCACCCAACAGAAACCCCGTCGCCATCGGCGCACCCTGCTTGATCACCCCCAAACCACCGGTCGCACCCAACAACGAATCCGCACCCAACGTGTGGATCAGATTGCCCACCTGAATCGACACGATCACCCCGAACGGAATCGCCATCAAAATCGCGGGCACCGTCGTCACCGTGATCAACCGCCACGCCTGCAAGATCGCCTCACGCCACTGAAACTCCCGGCGCACCACATCCCCCACCGCGCCGACCACCGACTCCTGCGCGATACCCACCGCACGACCGAAGGTCCGCAACGACGACGTGACCGTCTCCGAGAAGTTCTCGCGAACGGTGCGCAACATCGCCGGACCACCCCCGTCGGCCGCTGCCGCTCGCGAAATATCGCGGAAGGTCCCCACCAAGTTCGCCGCTCCCTTTCCGCACTGCTCGGGTTGTGACTCGAGCCATAGCCCGGCCGGTGTCCGAATCTAGGGGGCTGGCGCGACCCTTGTCACTGCACATCGGCGAGAAGATCGACCGTGCTGATTAGTCTCCAGAGACTAAGTGCGCCAGATTCGCGACGTATCGCTCCTGCTCACCGACAGGCGCGGCCGACCGATTCGTTCCGCACCGCGCCGTGCTTTGTCGCGTGAGCCGATCTCGGCCGTCAGGGGAACTTGCAGCAACATCGGGTCGCGGTCAAAATGCCGCAATGCCCGCACTGCCGTCACCGCTCTCGATCGATGCCCCGATCATCACCCGGCTCCTTCCGCGCCTCACCGATCTGTTCACCGAGTTGCTCGATGCCGGGATCGCGGCGATCCCCGGCGCCGAGGCATTGCCCGCCGGGCATTTCAACGACGAGGTCGTTCCGGCGATCGTCGCCGGGGCGGGGGCCTTCCTCGCGGCGCTGGACGAGAAACGAGCGTGCACTCCCGAGGAAGTGGCCGAGTGGGTCGTGCCGGTGGTGCAGCGGCATGCCGAAGACCGAATTCCGTTGCGGGCGTTGATCCAAGCGCTGTTCGGATCGGTGCGGCATCTCTGGCGCGAGGCGGGGACGCTCGCCGAACCCGACGACCTGCGTGATCTGCTGGCCTTCTCCGATCTGCTGCTGGAGTTGCTCGCCAACATGACCGTCTCCATGGCCGAGACGCACAGCGACGTGGAGCAGTCGATCTACGGCAGCGAACGGGAGGCCCGCAGGCTGTTGTGCGCCGCCTTGCTGCGCGGCGTCGAGACCGCCGAACTGGCCGCCCGCGCCGACATCGCACTGGCGGAGCGCTACGACGTGCTCGCCATCCAGGTCGTCCCGTTCAACCAGGCGGACCCGAGGGTCGACACAGTAGTGGCCCGCCGCCGAATCCGGCTGGTACAGCAGGCGCTCGACACCCTCGCCGCGACCACGGCGCTGAACACCTTCGACGGCACGACCGGTATCGCGCTGCTGCCGACGGCCGCCGACCCGTCGATCGATCCGCCGTACGGGGAATTGGGCGCGGCGCTCGCGGCTCGGCTCGGCAGTTCGGTCGTCGTCATCGACGCCGGATCGGTACCGCGCGACGAACTGGTGTCGGCCGCGAGCGAGGCCGCCGAACTCGGTGATCTCGCCAGGGCGCTCGGCCTCCCGACGGGCACCTACGTGCTGGACGACCTGATGCTGGAGTATCAGCTGACCCGTCCGGGCCGGTCCCGAGAACGATTGGCGCAGCGCATAGTTCCGCTCGAGCCCTACCCGCATCTGCTGGAGGCGCTGGACGCGCACATGCGTCACGGCGCCGATCGCAAGGCGGCGGCGGCCGAAGTGCACCTGCACCCCAACAGCTTCAGCTACCGCCTGCGACGCGTCGCCGAACTCACCGGCTTCGATCCCTCCGATCCCACCGAATCCCGGCTGCTCGCGGCGGCGTTGATGGTGTACCGCCTCTACCCGCCGGCCGTCGCGGCGGCGGATCCGGTCTGACCGCGATTCGTTCCGCGTGACTAACGCGGCAGCCCGTATTCTCGTATCGATGCAGTGACACCGACTCAGACGGTTGCCGATACTTGTGCCAGGATCACAACGCGGGTCGTCGGCGTTGCGCGGGCTCGAAGCGCTCGTGCGGGCAAGGGGACCCAGGACGAGAAGGGCTGCCACCATGAATTCGGTCGACGTGGACCGTTCCGCCGTACGCCCCCAACCGAATCCGCTGCGCACCGACTTCGCGGGCGGCAGTTTCCGCTCCCGCGTTCTCGACGCGGCGATCCGGTACTCCGTGCGGCCGTTCATCGCCCTCTGGTCGCGCTACCCGGACCTGCCGTGGCCGTACGGCGCGATCGATCATCTGGGACGGGTGCTGCGCACCGCGCCGGGCTTGAGCCGTCGACGTATCGCGCTGCCGCACTGCGGAGCCGAGCTCACCACGCCGCGGACCGTCGACGAATCCCGATTCGTGCTCTACCTGCACGGCGGGGCGTTCCTGGTCGGGAACCGGACCCTGCACCACCAGATGGTCGGGCGCTTCGCCGACATGCTCGGTGCGCGTATCCTCGCGGTCGGCTATCGCAAGATGCCCAAATACGGTATCGCCGAGGCGGTATCGGATTGCGTCGACGGGTATCGGCACGCGTTGGAGATGGGCGTCGCGCCGGAGAACGTCACCGTGATGGGCGATTCCGCGGGCGGATACCTCGTCTTCGCGACGGCGTTGGAGATCCGGCGCCAGGGTCTGCCGATGCCCGCCGCGATCGTCGCCATGTCGCCGCTCACCGACTGGGATCACTCCGCGAAGCTCGCCGCGCCCACCGGCGGCGTCTGCGCGGTCTTCCCGGTCCGCGCCGTGCCGATCTTCGGTGCGCTCGCCGAGCGAACGTGCGGGGCAACGCCTTTGGTTTCGCCCGCGCACGCTGATCTGACCGGATTGCCGCCCACGTTGATTCAGGCCAGCTCCAGCGAATTCGTCTATCCCGACGCCGAACTCATGGCCGAGCGCCTGGCCGCCCACGGCGTGTCCTGCGAACTCCAGATCTGGCCGGGGCAGGTGCACGTCTTCCAGGCGGCGGCCTCGATCGTGCCGGAAGCCGCCGAGGCCGTCCGGGAGATCGGCGGCTTCCTCGACCGCACGCTCTGGCAGCGCGCCGAGCGTCGCACCGCCTGATCGAACAACCCAGCCAGTCAACCTTTTTCGACACCAAGGAGCCACAACCGGGATGACCGATCCGAAACGTGAGCTGCTCGCCGAACTGGCCGAGCCGCGCGAGATCATCGACCAGCTCACCGACGAGGAGGCGAGGACACTGGCGACCCTCCTGCACCGCGCCGAACAACAGCAGCGGCACAGTCTCGACGCGGCCATCGACGGCGCGCTCGAAGTACTGCCGCGGCTCGTGCGCATCCCGGCCCGCAAGATCCTGTTCGGAAAGTAGGCGAGACGATGACCGATCTGCTGACCCGCGGCCAGCTGGAGATGCTGGCGCAGACGCTGGACGCCGACCCCGCCGACCTCGCGAGCCTGACCCGGCTCGGCGCGCAGAACCTGCGCGAGTTGCGGGAGCGAATCTCCGACCGGCTCTTCGACGCGCACGCGGCCACTTTCGCGAGGGTGAGCAAACTCGCACCGCTGGTGCCCAACGCGCTCGCCGCCAAGGTGGTGCTGAAAGCCGTGCCCGCCGAGGTCGGCGGCCGCGCGGGAGGAGCGGTCGGGGTCGATCACCCGGACCGGGCCGCCGGGCTGCTCGGCGAACTCACGCCCGAGTACATGGCCGACGCCGCGCCCTATCTCGATCCGAGGGCCATCCCGGTGCTCGCCCCTCGGATGCCCGCTGAGGTGCTGGTGCCCGCCGCGAACGAGCTGCTGCGCCGCCGCGACTACGTCACCTCCGCGCGTTTCGTCGAGCACGCCACCGACGAATTGATCCGTGGTTTCGAGCGCGGCATCGCCGACGACGAGGGGCTGTTGCGCACCGGGGCGCTGACGCCCTCGGCCGACCGGCTCAACGACGTCGTCCGGGTGTTGTCCGCCGAGCGCCGCAGCGCCATCGTCCGTGCGGCGTCGGCGAGTTCGGACGAGACGTTGATCGCCGGTATCTCGGTGCTGTCCCGGCTGGAGCCCGGCTTGCGCCGCGAACTGGGCGGAGAGTTCCTCGACGGACTCGACGAGGCGGGACTCGATCGGCTGTTCACCGTCGCCATCGAAGGCGAAGCGGTGGTCGAACTGATGACCGTGCTGTCCGCGGTGGACGAACGCCATCTGCCGCCGGTGGCCGCGCGGTTGAGCAGCGGCGACGGCACGGTGGTCGGCGCACTGCTCGACCAGGCGACGACCCCGGCGGCCCGGCGCGCGCTGCAGGCCATCGGCGCGCTGCTCGAGCCGCCGGTGCGGGATCGCCTCACCGAGCTTTCCAGCCACAGCGAGTAGGTCGTCGGCGTGCGGTTTCGACTCCTTGTCGAGCCGGGCTCTTCATGCCCGCCGCCGACCCGAGAGTGAGTCCGCGCACTCGGAAACGCCTCCGTGCGATACCTCACTGGACTGCGGCGTGTTCGCCACGTGCCGCGGCCGAGGTGCCCGCGAGCCGAGTCGCCCGTCCGGCCAGCGGTCGACGCGGCCCGCGGGCGATCCCGGTCGGATCAGTCACGCGCGGGCGCCGGAATACAATTCGACGTCGGCGCGGCCACGGCGTGCGCGCAGCTCCGCGCGGTCGCGGAGTCACCTGGCACACTTGGTTGGGTGATTTCGGCACCCCAGCGCAGCACACCGGCCTCGGCGCACGAATCCGGCCTCGCGCGCGGGGTCGGTGCCGGGATGCTGCGCTGGACACGGAGGATCCTGATCGCCGCGGTGCTGACGGCCCTGGTGCTGATCGGCGGCACGGCTTTTCGAGTCTGGCAGGTCGCGCGGATCGACGACTACACCAAGGCCGACGCGATCGTCGTGCTCGGCGCCGCACAGTATTCCGGCACGCCGTCCTCGGTGTTCGAGGCCCGTCTCGACCAGGCGTATCGACTGTTCCAGGCCGGAGTCGCGCCGCGCGTGATCACCGTCGGCGGCAAGCAGGAGGGCGATCTCTACACCGAGGCCGCCTCCGGCAAGAACTATCTGCAGCGGCGCGGCGTACCGGCCGACCGGATACTGGCCGTCGAGACCGGGTCGGACACGCTGCGCAGCGTCGAGGCGGTCGCACTGGCCATGAAGGCGCGCGACATGTCGTCGGCCGTGCTGGTCAGCGACCCGTGGCACTCACTGCGCACCCGCACCATGGCGCGCGACGCCGGACTGCACGCCTGGACCGCCCCGACCCGCACCGGCCCCGCCGTCTACACCCGCGAATCCCAGGCCCACGGCATCGCCAGGGAGACCTTCGCGCTGCTGTGGTACCAGCTGACGCACTTCTCCGCCGACTTCTCCTACACCGCCGGACAGTGACGCCGATGGACTGCTACACCGATCACGACCGGGAACGGATGGCCGCCGAGGGCACCAAGACCGCGGGCCTCGCCCCGCCGCGCAGCGAATTCGAGAACGGCCACCGCACCGAGTTCGCCCGCGACCGGGCGCGCGTCCTGCACTCCGCGGCGCTGCGCAGGCTCGCCGACAAGACCCAGGTGATGGGCCCTCGCGACGGCGACACCCCGCGCACCCGGCTGACGCACTCGCTGGAGGTCGCCCAGATCGGCCGCAGCATCGCCGACGGATTGCGCTGCGACCCCGACCTGGTCGACCTGGCCGGACTCGCCCACGACATCGGTCACCCGCCCTACGGCCACAACGGCGAGAAGGCCCTCGACCAGTTCGCCGACCGGCACGGCGGTTTCGAGGGCAACGCCCAGAACCTGCGCATCCTGACCCGGCTCGAACCCAAGGTGCTCACCCCCGACGGCGCCAGCGCCGGGCTGAACCTCACCCGCGCCGCCCTCGACGCGGCGATCAAATACCCGTGGGGCAGAACGGGTTCCGGCACCAAGTTCGGCGCCTACGACGTCGACGTGGATCGGCTGGCCTGGATACGCAAGGGCGCGCCCGACCGCAGGCGCAGCCTGGAATGCCAGATCATGGACTGGTCCGACGACGTCGCCTACTCGGTGCACGACGTCGAGGACGGCATCATCGCGGGCCGCATCGATCTGCGCGCCCTCGCCGACCCCTCCGAACAGCGGGAACTGGCACGCATGGGCCACGCCCAGCACCCCACTCTCACCGTCGACGACCTCGTCCAGGCTGCCCAGCGCCTGTCCGAACTACCGGTGGTCGCCGCGGTCTTCCGCTACGACGGCACCCTCACCGCCTCGGTCGCGCTGAAACGTCTCACCAGCGAGCTCGTCGGTCGCTTCGCCACGGCCGCCATCATGGCCACCCGCACCGTCGCGGGCGGCGAGCCGCTGTCCCGCTACGCCGCCGACCTCGAGATCCCGCCCGTCGCCGCCGCCGAAGTCGCCATGCTCAAGACCGTCGCCCTGCGCTACGTCATGTCCGACCCGGACCACCGCCGCAGGCAGGCCGCCCAGCGCGAACGCATCCTCGCCGTAGCCACCCGCCTGCACGCCGAAGCCCCCCGCCACCTCGACTCCCAACTCCTCCCGTGGTGGGACGCCGCCACCACCCCCACCGCCCAGATCCGCGTCGTCGTCGACCAGATCGCCTCCTACACCGAAAGCCGCCTCGAACGTCTCGCCACCTACTTCGGCGTTTGACGTAATCATTACGTCATTACGGCCTTACGCCGACAAGGTCCTGGCCGCGGACATCGCACGCCGCACGGCCCACGCGGGCATGCCGAACTGTGGCTTGGTCGAACCGACCCCGCCTTGTTCAGTCGTGCGCCGAGGTTGTTGGTCGACCACGAATGGCGCCGACCGGACAGCAGATGCCGGTGCCTCGAGCGCGGCCGGACTGGCTAGACTCGTCGCGTGGCCGGACGACTCCCTGATCGCGATATCGCGGCAATACGCGAACGCGTCCGGATCGAAGACGTGGTGGGGGAGTACGTAGCGCTCAAGCGGGCGGGCGCGGACTCCATGAAGGGGCTGTGTCCGTTCCACGACGAGAAGTCGCCGTCGTTCCACGTGCGGCCCAACCACGGTCTTTTCCACTGCTTCGGCTGCGGCGAGGGCGGGGACGTCTACAAGTTCCTGCAGAAGATCGAGCACATCGGCTTCGTCGAGGCCGTCGAGCAGATGGCCGACCGGATCGGCTACCAGATCAACTACGAGGGCGGCGGCACCTCGGTGCAGCGCGATCGCGGCACCCGTGCCCGTCTCGTCGCCGCCAACGCCGCCGCGCACGAGTTCTACATGGCCCGGCTGCGCGAGCCGGAGGCCGAGGCGGCGCGCAAGTTCCTCACCGACCGCAGCTTCGACGGCAACGCCGCCCTGCAGTTCGGTTGCGGCTACGCACCGGACGGCTGGGACACGCTCACCAAGTACCTGCTCCGCAAAGGCTTCGATTTCAAGGAGCTGGAGGCGGCGGGCCTGTCCAAGCAGGGCAAGCGAGGCCCCATCGACCGCTTCCACCGCCGCCTGCTCTGGCCGATCCGCAACCTCGGCGGCGAGGTCATCGGCTTCGGCGCCCGCAAGCTCTTCGACGACGACACCATGCCCGGCAAGTACGTGAACACGCCGGAAACGTTGCTGTACAAGAAGTCTCAGGTGCTGTTCGGCCTCGATCACGCCAAGCGCGAGATCGCCAAGGGCCGCCAGGCCGTCGTCGTCGAGGGCTACACCGACGTGATGGCCATGCACCTGGCGGGCGTGAAGACCGCCGTCGCGTCCTGCGGCACCGCCTTCGGCGACGAACACATGGCGATCCTGCGCCGCCTGCTGATGGACGACAACTTCTGGCGCGGCGAGATCATCTACACCTTCGACGGCGACGCGGCGGGCCAGGCGGCCGCGCTGAAGGCCTTCGCGGGCGACCAGAAGCTCGCGGGCCAGACCTACATCGCCATCGCCCCCGACGGTCAGGATCCGTGTGAGCTACGTCAGCGCTCCGGCGACGGCGCGGTCCGCGATCTGATCGCGCGGCGAACCCCGTTGTACGAGTTCGTGATTCGCGGTCTGCTCGCCGAACACAACCTGGACCAGGTCGAGGGCCAGGTGGAGGCGCTGCGCCGCGCGGTCCCCGTGGTCGCGCAGATCAAGGACAACGCCACCCGCAAGGCCTACGCCACCCGCCTCGCGGGCTGGGTCGGCTGGGACGACATCCAGACCGTGGTGCGCCGCGTCGGCGAGGAAGCCAAACGCAACCGCCTCGGCGGGCCGCGTCGCGCCGAGACCCCCGCGCCGAGCACCAAGGTCACCGAACACCCCGCCGCCCGCCCCAACCCGAACGACCCGACGCTGCTGCCGCAACGCCAAGTCCTGTGCGCCGCTTTGCAATACCCGGCGATCGCGGGCACGGTCTTCGACGCGTTGGAGACCGAAGCGTTCACCCATCCCGCCTACGTCGCGGTGCGCACCATGATCGCCGACGCGGGTGGCGCGTCCGCCGGGTTGAGCGGCGCGGAATGGGTCAACGCCGTCAGCGACGCCGCCGACGACCTCACCATGCGCGCCCTGGTCTCCGAACTCGCCAACGCGCCGCTGCCGGTGAAATCCGTCGACGACATCCCGCGCTTCATCACCGGCGTGCTCGCCCGCGCTCAGGAGGCGTGGGTCGGCCGTCAGATCGCGACGCTCAAGTCCAAGCTGCAGCGGCTCTCCGCGACCGAGCAGCCCGACGCGTATATGGCGCTGTTCGGGGATCTGGTTGCGCTGGAGCAGTATCGGAAGAGTCTGGAGGCCCAGGCGATGGGCAACTCCGACGATTTCGCACCTGCTTGAGGGGCGCTGGACCGGTCGGTGCTCCGGTTTCCGGCTACGTCCCTGGGATTGCTTCCTGACGCGGCTGAGCGTCGTCCGGACCGCGTCCGTGGGGCGACTGAGGTTGCTCGGCGCATGACCGAGCATGGCCGTGCTTGCCGCGCCTACCGAAGGGCTGGCCCTGGTGCGGATAGGAGGGATAGCCGCCCTGCCCTTGCGGATACGCGCCGCCGTACTGCGACTGTCCGTATGCGGCTGGGCCGAAAGGTAGTCGGCCTTACCGCTGGCGGACCGGGTCGCCCGGCGGCGCGGCCGCAGCCCGGTCGGGATTCGCCGGGCGGAGCGACTGTGGATCGCTCAGCGGCGCAACCTGGTTGGTTCCCCGAGCGGCGCCAGCTGACGGCGCTGCGAGGCGCTGAGCCGGTAGCTCCCGCGCCCGGAGTAGCTCAGCGGCGCAGCTGATCGTGCGGCACCAGCACGGTGGTGCGCTCGTCCAACGGCACCATCGGCTCCAACTGCGGGCGCGTGCTCAACTTGTCCGACAGCTTCTGCCGCCCCACCTGCACCAGCTTGCGGGTCACCGGGCTCGAGGTGACGGCGCGGGTCGCCGCGCTGATCTGCTCGTAGCGAGCCCGCCCGGCCTTACTGCCGAGCACATAACCGGCCGCGACGCCGATGATCAACCGCAGCATTCCTCTGAGCTCCTCCCAATCGCCTGTGCGCGCGGCTACCATCCTGCCCGACGCCACGTCCACCTGTCGATCCGGATCCGAGTTACCCCTGGGACAACTGTGACCCCACCCGTCCCACATGCACCCCCGCATCACCCCAGGTAGAAGCGCGATTTGGGAACCCGCCCAGCTATACGCTAAAGTTTCTCCTCGGCCCGCCCAGTACGGGAGAGCCACTCAGGATAGTCCCCTATAGCTCAATTGGCAGAGCAGCCGACTGTTAATCGGCAGGTTTCTGGTTCGAGTCCAGATGGGGGAGCAGTAAAAAGCCCTCTACCAGCGCAAGCAGGTGGAGGGCTTTTTCGTTGTCCGGGGAATCGCCCCAGATCGACTACTTTCCGACTACAAACGCGGGACTACTTTCCCTTCGTGAACTGGTCAAGGGCCTTTCTCGCGTCCGGTCCGACCGTTCGCCGTTCGAGGTAATGCCGCTCGGTCGTAGCCAGTTTTGCGTGTGACAGTTGGGCCTGTGCTTCGGCCGGGCCGAGGTCGTTACGAACCACCGTCGCGACAGTCGGCCGGAAGCTGCGCGGGGTGACCCACTTCAGTTCCTCGGGCAGCGCGGCCCGCAGTGACCGACGCAGGTTCGCCAGGCTCATCCACCCGCCGTCTCGGTTGGTGAATACCGGGCTGTCGGGACCGGCGGCGTCGCCGAACAGGATCGTCAGCGCTTCCACCGCGAGCTTGGGCAAGATCACCGTGTGGTCGGGTGCATCCCCTTTTCGCTCGTCCTGTCGGTGTAGCGGTTCCCCCTTGACCGCACCGTGGTCGATCATGGTCCCGGTGGTCGTCATCGTCGGCGGGTCGGCTAGCAAGTCGACATCGGACCAGCGCAGCGACAGCACTTCATTCGGGCGACATCCCGTCGAGACCAGCACGTCAATGAACTCGGGGAGCTGGCGACCGGGCCGAGGTCCGAAACCCGTCTTCCGGTCACGGTAGGCACGGACCGCCTCCCGCACCTTCGCGAACTCTTCAGGAGTGAGGGCGCGGGCACCGGATTGCTTGCCGCCAGTCCGGCTGGTCTCCCGAATCGGGTTCACCGTCAGTACGTCGTATCGCACCGCCAGAGCGAACATGCCGAGCAGCACCACCCGGAATGTCTTGGCGTTCGACTCCGATCGAGCTGCGATCTTGCCCAGGTACGTTTCGGCGCGGCTGGTGGGCAGCTCCCGAATACGCAGTGCGCCGAGTTGCTTGCGCCCGTGACGATTCCATGCCTGTTCGTACACGTTGCGCGATTGGGGCTTGAGTTTGGTTTTGGTCGCGAGCCAGACCGGGAACAGCTCGCCCAGCGTCATGCGATCGGTGACCGCAGCGTCAGCGAGAGGGGCGGTGCGTTCCTTTAAGTGCCGCAACAGATTTCGGCGTGCAGCCTCCCCGCTGCTACCAGTACGCCTGACTTTGCGACGATGGCCGTCCTCATCGCGCACGTAGGCGTAGGCGGTGAATTGGCCGGGGCTGGTCTGAGTGACCGTGATCTTGCCCCACTCGCCGGGTGTCATCCTCTGACGTGGCATCAGGCGGCCTGGTCGAGGCCGGAGATGTAGTCAGCGACAGCCTGTTCGGTGACGAAGCGGCGACGGCCGATCTTCACCGAGCGCAGCGCACCGGAACCGATCAGCTCGTAGTACTTGCTGTGCCCGACTGGGATCAGCTTGCGAACCTCGGCTTCGTTGAGCAATTTGGACATGGCGGTTTCCTCCCTATGCTGCCATCTGAGTGTGCGAATCATGTTGCACTGCAACGGTTTCGCGGGAAATGGGGTCGCCGCCTGGTGGCCCTTCGTCACGTGCGAGCATGGCCATTTCGTATTCGGCGCGTTGACTGATCTTGAGCGCGACCAACGCCATGATCAGGTGTGAGCGAGGGGGCGCGTCCCGGTCACCCGGACCGACCGGAGTGATCCGCAGGTGTGAGGTATCGGGCGGGAAGATGCCGAGCGCGGCCAGCTTCTCGCGGACGAACTCCATGCGTTCGGCTTTGTGGTCGGGCAGCGTCTTGCCGCTCCACCTGCGCGAGTTGCCGCACCGTTTGCCCGGGACGCCGAGCAGGTCACGGCGATGGTTCTTGCCCCGACAACGCCCTGGTTGGGTCTTTTCCGTGGCCCCTTTGGGAACGATGCCGTAGCGCAACCACACAGCGCACGTCTTCGAACACGGGGTGCGTTGCAGTTCGGCGTGCAACCGGTCGTAGTGGCGGTTCACTCGCGGGCTGTCGGACTCGAGGATTTCGCCTACCGACTTGGTGAGGTACTTGGTCAGGTAGGCCACCTTGCGATCCATTTCCGGTGTCCCGGCAAGGATCTGAACTGGTTTGGACTCGGCCCCGAACTTGAGGGTGTGAGCCGGTTCCAGGTCATCCACGCTGTCGAGGACCGCCATCGCGTCATCCCAGCCCGTCAGCGCGCGCCTGGTCCTCGGGTCCACGAAGGTGCCCGCCTGGTGGTCCCAGATCGGCATGTGACCGTCGGTGTACACCTGGTCGTTCGGGTCGAAGTGCGGCCACCAGATGTTGCGGTAGGTCGCCGCGGTGACCGCGTAGAGCAGCTTGGTCGGGATCGAGCCCCGGATAGCCAGGTGGATGTGTGGCGCGCCGCGTTTCTGTGGTTCGACGCTGGCCCAGTACTGCACGTCCCAGCCGACAGCGCGGCGAAGGTTGGTGATCCAGTGATCGAACAACGTCTTCATGTGCATGATGTCTCGAGCAGCACGGGCATAGTCGTAGGACTCCGGATCGACCGGCGACCCATCCGAGACCCACGCACCGCGCTTGTCCTTGCCGCCCTCGGGGTCCCACACCCGATTGATCCGGCCGTAGGAACCCATCGTGAGAGTCCAGAACGTCGAGGGCCGGTACTTGCCGTTGGCGTAGGCGGTGCCGATCGTGGTCCTGGCGACCTTCTTGCGCGGCAGGTCCGGCAGATCATCTCTGCGTCGCGTGGACTTCGCTTTGCGGCGTGGTTTCTCGTCCAGCGGTGGGAGCTGACCGCGTACGCCGAGTTCGCGGAGTTCGGTGTCGAGTTCGGCGACCAGGGCCTTGATGGCGTCGGCCAGTTCGGTGTCCCCGTCGCGGCGGGCCTCGTGATACGTCGCGTACAGGGTCGCGCGGGAGGCCAGGACATCGGCCTGTGCCTCGGTGACCACCGGTTCGGGTTGCACGGGTTCGTGTTCGGCGCACCAACCCTCCCGCAGCTGGGTCACGCGCACGTACTTGTTCGCCTTCGCGCACGCCGGGCACGTCGTGGCCACGGTCGCCTTGCACGGAGCACCGACGTAGGAGACACGACCGGTCTTCGGGTCGAAGGCCCGCATTGGGACCACCCGAGCGCACACACCTTCCTTCGCGGCGGCCGATTCGGCGATGTCGTCAATGTTCGGCATTGCTCGCCGGTCGGCGGCCGTCTCCCGCATGGGGGCCACTCCTGCGGCAGGCGTGGTCATGCCGCGTCCATGTTCCAGGACAACCCACCTTCGATGTGCGGGAGTTCGATCGGGTCAGCGAGCGAATCACCATGGCGGAAAGCGAGTTCCACGAGCGCAGGTCCGGCGATGGTGGCGCGGCACTCCTGCGCGCCGAACGCGTGCGCGAGATGGTCGGTGCGGTTTTCCCAGTCGGCAGGGCAGTGGCCCGGCAACATCCGGACCCGGACCCGATCCACGCTGTCGCCGATCTGAACACCCAGCAGCCGCAGTGCGGCGGTGCGGTCGTCGGTTGTGACGGACAAGTGGCAGGCGGTCATCAGGCGGGTCCAGCGGCGTCGGTAGCGCAGCCAGGTCAGGAACCGATGCCGTGCCCGTCGAGATACCCACCGCTCGAAGGTCTCCGGACTCCTGCGGCGCCAGAGCACCATCCCCGCGGCGGACACCCCGACCACCACGGCCGCCGCCATCGGTCCGGCGACGATTCCTGCGGTGACCGCGAGCGCGAGCGGGACCGAGACCATCGGGAACAACACCGCCCACCACATGGTCACGGCGGCTCCGGTGATCATCCACGCGCCGAGGTTGAGCACGGCCAGCCCGAGCAGGTCGAACGGGTCATTGGGCTTGTGGGTTGTCTTGTTGGTCATCAGGCCACCGCCTCGAACAGGGACAGCTGTCCGCTGGGATTGGTCAAATGGGCGAGCAGTTGGGCACCGACGTGGTGGGTGTAGGCGGGTGGGATGGCTTGGCACAGTTCGTCACCGGTCATCCAGTCGATGCCCATGGCCTCGGGGCCGACGTAGCGGCCGACATCACCGGTGACCGAGATGTTCCAGCCCGCGGCCCACCGTTCCCGGCGTCGGCTCGTCGCGGTGCGCACCCGGTGTTCGGGCTCGATCGGCGCCGACAGTCGGACGCGGCTTTCGAACCGGCGATGCCGGTAGGTGCGTAGCCCGAACATGGCCCCGCACAGGGTGATCGAACGCGCCCGGTCCAGCGGGGCGGGCATCACGTTCTCGATCACATACGGCACCCCGACCCGGTCCAGGGCGGTTCGGGTGGCCGCGACCAGGTCCGGGTACTCCGAGTCCGGGGACAGCGCGTGCAAGGAGCTGTAGTGCTGGCAGGGCGGGGAGGCGTGGATGGCGTCGAACTCGTGGCCGTGCGCGGTCAGGAACTCGATCGCGTCGCCCTGGTGGAAGGTGAACGGATAGCGCGGCTGGGGCGCGATGTCCACGCCGACCACCTCGAACCCGGCGCGGTGGTAGCCCATCGCGGCGCCACCGGCGCAGCAGTACAGATCCAGCAGTCTCGGACGGCGACTCATCGCGGGTCCCTCTCGGCGGGCGGGTCGAACAGTGCCAGCTGATCGCGGCAGGGTTCGTGCAGGTTTTTGCCGGGACGCCGCCGCTTGCCCTTGGCCACCTGATCAGCTGCGGCCTGGACGATCGGGTTCACCTGCTTGGCAGCGGGTTTCGGGTTGGTTCTCATGCCGCCCAGTCCCCGCCGTCGTAGTCGTCACCGCCGCTGTTCCAGGCCGGGACCGAACCCGTCTCGGCGAAGACGTTGACCGCGATCGCGAGCGGGTCCAGGCCACGGGCCTCCAACTGGCAGCGGCGCCGAGCCTGGAGGTCGATGACGTTGTCGGCGTACCGGTCGGCCTTGGTGGTCTTACGGGCGGCGGTCTTCTTGCTGGTCATTTCTGGGCCTCGATTTCGGGGAGTCCGCACCGGTCGCAGGTGCGGGAACGGGTGGTGCTCAACGGCAAGGTGGTGGAGAAGGTGTGGCCGAACTCGATGCAGTAGTTGGTGGCCCGGCAGCCGTCGCAGACAACCGTGTTGCCGTCGAACAGCCAGCCGACACCGGCGGCCTGCAAGTCCAAATGGGTGATGGCCTGGGCGATGGTGTCGAAGCAGACCGCTTCGTTCTCGCCCTCGGCGTAGTGATTCCCGCAGGACTCGCAGTACACGACCACATGGGTTTCTGTGACGAATCCGCGCTTCATGCCGCCACCAGCCCGTCACCGTCGCCAAGGTCGTCCGGGTCGAAACCGCTGTAATCCTCAGCAGGACCGGCGATTTCCGGTGCCGGGGAGTAGGCGTTCACGATGGCGTCTGCCGCGTCGTCGTCCACCCAGAAGGCGCGCACCCGCACGAACCCCGTCGAGCCGTCTTCGCCGACGTAGCCGACACCGGGAGTGTGTTCGCTGATCTCGTCGCAGCGTGCGCCGCGGTCGCGGGCACCCTGGCCGTGGACCATGGTCGTTTGGGTCGGCTCATCCAGGCGCAGGCCAATGCGGATCGGGAACAACTGCCTGTTCGGCATCGTCTCCTTCGACGGGTCCTGCAACGCCGCGATCACCGACACCGCCGCCGCCCGACCCTGCGACAGCAACAGTCCAGTCAGGCGCCGAAACTCCTGCTGTTCCTCGCGATCGGCGTAGGAGGACAGCGAGGCCGCCTCATCGATGATGATCAGGATCAGCGGCTCGTCGGTGCTGGGCACGAGCTTCCGAATGCCCTGGGCGCGCATGCGGGCCAGGCGTTCACGCATCACCACGACCGCTTCGCGCAGCATGGCGAGGATCGTTTCGGTGTCGGTAGCGAAGCGGACGAACAGCTTGTTCTCCCCGCGGCCGAACTCCGCGCCGCCCTTGGGATCGGCCAGATACACATCCACCAGACCGGCGAGGATGGCGGGGCCGAGAGCGGCCAGGATCGACCACAACACGCTGCCCTTGCCCGAACCCATGGCACCGGCGAGCAGGATGTGCCCGTAGAGGACGCGCAGCCGCCAGGTTTCGTAGTCTTCGGTGACTCCGACTGGGACCGCCTCCAGGTCCACGCCGTTGTGAACCGCACCCGGCAGCGTTGACGGGGCAGCGAGGGTGTCCCACGCCCTCACCTGGAGACGGACCCAGCTCGGAGCAGGTGACGACGCTGTCACCTTCGGGACGCCGAGATAGGTGGCGAACTGATCGAGGGTTTCCCCGTTGTTCCAGTCGGCCAGGGACTGTCCGCCGAGCATCATCAGCTCCACGTCCAGGCCGTGAGCGGTGTAGTCGTAGCGCTCCACGAACGGGAACCCGCCCTCGATCGAACCCAGCCCGAGCGCGGACAGCATCAAGTCCGTCTGACCGGGATCGGCCAGGATCGACACCGCCGTCCGCAACTCCGGCGGAGCGTCGGCCACGATGTCGGCCACCGTGAGCTCACGCGGACCCGAACCCAGATGACGAAGCCAGGCCATACCACCAGCCGCGGCGAAGGTGCCTCCCGTAACGAAAAGGCTTGTCAGCGTGGTCATTACGCCACCGCTTTCGAGTCGCCGGGGTCGATGGTCGAGGTCTGCTTGAACTGCTCGGTCAGCACCTCACCCAACTGGGTGTGCAGCTCGGCGGCATCCAGCAGCGACAGGAACATCTGCCCGTGACCGAGCGAGATCACCACCATGTCGACGGCGCTGCCCCAGCGAGCGTTCAACGCCTCGCCCGAACGGCTGTCGTTGCTCGTCAGAACCGAAATGAACGAGCTATCGGACATCAGGAAACACCTCCAACAGGAACCGCGATCGGCAGCATCGTTTGCACCGGTCGCGACGAACGAACAGGAACAGGAACAGGAACCGGCGCGACCACACGCGGCGCAGCCGGACGAATCTCGGGAACCGGGACCGGAAGCGGAGCGGTGACCGGTTCGGGATCGGGGACCGCCACCGGGACCGAAGCCGTGGCAGGCTCGGCGACCGGGACGGGATCAGGTTCGGGCTCGGACTCCACGGCGGCCGAAGCCGCGACCCGGGCGGGTGCCGAATGGCGTTGTGCCGCACGGAAAAGCAGTGCGAGACCGTGTGTGTCGGCAAGCAGGGAAATCGGGGCGATGGCCGCGACCAAGGCAGCTGCCCACGGTGGGAGGTCCCGACCGGCCGCGACCGCGTGCAGTGAGTTGCCCGCCACCGAGACCAGCGCGCCGACCGTCAGGACAGCGACGAAGAACCGGCGTTCGGGGCGGTGCGTGCAGACCAGCACCCCGAAGGTTGCCAGCAGGATCGTGCCGTCCACGATCAGCGGGAACAGCCACGCATCCCGAGCGGGAACGTGCGCCAGCTTGGCGAGGTCCTCCAGGGTGGTGAACGACAGCCGGAACGCCGCCGCTCCCACGCCCAGGATGATGACCACGGCGGACCAACGCGCCCAACGCATCCCCGCCGACATCGTCTGGTCCGCCGCGCTCATCGTCAGGCCGCCTTGGACTGGCGGGCCGCACCCGGATCGGCCGGAGCCTGCTTCGCACCCGAGTTGTCGCCCGCGATGCCCGTGGCCCGGATCGTCCAACCGATCGACTTGAACTCACCCGAACCCTGGATCTTCGGCTTGATCTGCAAGCCCTCCAACACGATCGGGGTGATACCGGGCATCAGCGGCGCGGCCGAGGGAACCGGCTGCACGTCCGCCACGAACGTCACATCGAACGAAGTGCTCCTCGCGCCCGAACCCGCGGGATCGGTCACCGTGCCCTTCCACAGCCGCTTGCCCGTGCCGTTGCCGTCCTTGTCCAGGTCCACCCGCTGCCGCTTCACCGCGTTGCGGTCCGAACTGAACTCCGTCATCGGCTGGACCTCGCCCATCAGCACCAGCCCCATCGGGAACGCCTCACCGAAATCCACGCTGAACCAAACGTCCTTCAATGCCATCGCTCTGCACTCCTTCTTATCTGGTGTTGGCTATCTTCCCTAGGTTAGAACGGTCAAGACGCGCTTGTCTATACCTACCTAGGAAACTGAACCAAGATTGTCTTGCACAGCTGGGTAAACTGGCTGCGTGCCGAAGCAGCTGATGGACCCCGATGACCTGCGGCCCGTATACCAGCGGATCGCCGATGAGCTTCGCGCCGCGTACACACCAGGCGGCCAGCTACCGTCAGCGCCCAAACTGGCCGAGGAGTGGGGTGTTGCGAAGGAAACTATTCGCGCTGCACTCGACGTGCTTCGCACCGAGGGATTGATCGTCTCCTGGCAGGGGCGCGGGACCTTCTACCGCGTGCCTGCCGATCCCGAACAACCGGCGGCTGACGACATCATCGAACGACTGGACGCGATCATGACTCGGCTCGATAGCTTTGAGTCTCGGCTGTCTGCGCTGGAGCGTTCTCCAGGACCCGAAGCCTCTCAGTAAGCCCCTCCAAACGGGCGGTTACGATTGCCAGGCGTTCAGCGATTCGTGCCCGATCCTCACTGCTGATCTGCATACATTCAGGCAACCGCAGTCAGACGACGGCCGAACCATGTGAATGCCCATGTGAACTATCGCGGCACCGTGTGCGCACCCCCGTCACAGGCCCCGACGCGTATCATCAGCCGAGAGATGAGCTGATGTCTCGGAGGAGGGTGAGCCACGATGGCCGAGCCAAACAGTGCTCTCGCGCAGTTGATCACCGAATCTGGCATGTCATGGGCCGGACTTGCCAAGCGGGTCAATGAACTTGGCAGTGACGAAGGCCAGGCGCTCCGGTACGACTACACCGCTGTTGGCCGATGGGTGAAGAACGGCCAGAAGCCGCGGGGGATCACTCCGACACTCATCTGTCGTGTTATCTCCGAACGTCTTGGCCGCACAGTTCGGCCGCGCGATATCGGTATGGAAGGAATGGACTCCTTGGCATCGAGAGGGCTTGAGTACTCGCCCGACCCTGACACCACATTGGAGACCATTCAGGATCTCGGCACGGCCTACACCACTGGCGCGTTCAACGCCCCGTTCATCCTCGCGGCGCTCTCAACGCCGAGCCGGGATTGGCTGCTGGCGTCCCTCGAGGAGCTGAACTCCGACCGCGGCCCCCGAGCAATCGGGATGCAACAGGTTGCCGGAATCCGGGAGATGTTCAGCCTCTTCCAGGAAATGGACGTCATGCGCGGCGGCGGTCACGCACGGACAGCCCTGATCAGCTACATGAACACCACAGTTATTCCGCTCATCCGCCGCGAGCACGAGCCGGACGTTCAGACCGCTCTCTACGATGCCGCTGCTGAACAGGCGTATCTCATCGGCTGGATGGCATACGACGACGGTGAACACGGCCTTGCCCAGCGGTACCTCATCCAGGCCCTGCGCTTGTCGCAGGCGGCGGGTAATCCAGTCCTGGGTGCACACGTCTTGGCCGGGATGTCCGATCAGGCCAACCTGTTGGGTCACTCCCACGAGGCGGTTGCGCTTGCACGCGCCGGGCGCCACGGAATCACACCGGCCGAATCGGCCGCCTGCTATGCCGACTTGGGCATTCTCGAAGCGCGTGCCCTTGCTCGGTTGGGGGATACCCGCGCCGCGACGAAGGCGTTGAGTCGTGCGGAGGCGACTTTCAGCACGATCGACCACGACGACGAGCCCGAGTGGGCGAAGTTCATCGACCGCGCCTACTTCTACGGTGAGGCGGCTCAGTGCTTCCGTGACTTGAACCAGCCCACGGAGATCGAGCGTTTCGCGCAGCTGTCGATTCAAGAATGCCTCCAACAGCGGCGTGCTCGACGAGGCAGCCTCAGCCAGGCAGCGACCGCGATGGCTCATATTCAGCGCAATGACATCGACGCCGCAGCCGCGAAGGCGAAGGTTGTCGTTCAGCTCACCGCCACGGTCAATTCGTCGCGATCCCTCGAAGCGGTGAGCGACCTTCAGCGGAGCCTGAAGCCGTTCGCCTCGGTCCCGAGTGTCCAGGACTTCAACCGCGAAGCATCACAGCTACTCGGCCTGGTCGCATGACCTATCGCCTGTCGCTACTTCAGTTGTTGCTGAATTTCGCTATATAGAGTCAAGGCGCAGCAGCGGCGCGTGCCGCGCCGCCGCCGCGCTACGACGCGCAGCGCGGCTCCCTGAACGGCGGTCGCCGCGGCGCGTCGGCACGTCGGCGACGAGGCACACACCGCCCAGCGACACGGACTCTTTCCAGCGCACGCAGCACCGACCGGGGGAGCCGAGACGACGGACCGACGCCGGAGTTCGGATTGCTGAACGAATCCGCCGTCATCATGCACGGATCGGCAGGCCCCAGCGATCCCCCGGTTCCGCTACGAATGGGCTGCCGCACGAGCTTCGCTCGCTTGCCTCATAGACGATCTGCCGCACACCGAGCCGTGGTCTTTCCCAGCCGCGACAGTTCCGCCTTGAGCCCAGGATGGTCCGTGCACTGCAACCGGCTGACCTGCGTCGACGGATTGCTGAATGAATTCGGCGCTGTGGGTGCGGGGCTGACTGGTTGCGAAGACCCCTGCCTCCTCATTGCCCGATTGTCTGACTTCGCTCGGCCGAGTCAAGGGAAAGAGCGCCCTTGACACGACCTCGCTCAGTTCAGGGATGGCCGTTATGAGGAAGCAGGGGAAGGGAAGTCACCCGGACATACGATTCGGGTTACTGACCACGCCTACGGCCCGGAGCACACGCGACCCCGTCGCTTTCCCAGCGGATCGCTGCCACATACCCGCCGTCGCGCGACCGCCCCGAGTGGGTCCGCGTATCCAAGCCACAGGCTTCTGCGAACTCGTAGACATCGAGGTTAGGATCACGATGCCGAAGTACCTGCGTGGCCACCGCCACCACATTCCGCAGCAGGTTGAGCGTCTCCTCGGGCGTTAACGTCTGGGTTCCAGCGGCTTTGCGATCATGCTCGCGACGGTGCCCTGCCTGATCCCACCTGTAGGGCGCGTCAAGCCAGTCGTGACCCGCGATCTCGTCCGCGAATTCCTGCGCCAAGCGGCTCAGTGCCATGTTCTGTCTCCCTCTGCCGTCGCCTGATCGACGGTCATCGGTTGGTTACGCTCCCCGACGGAGCGCCGAGCACGAGTGTACTCCTGCCCCCGCATAGGTTCCCGCCTCCCTGAACTGGATTGGCCCGCAGCGTGATTCCACAACTGCTGCGCGGGCCGACACCGCGCTCGCCGCGCCCTAAACTGGCAACCGACCGAAAGTCTCGGTCGGTCCGGGTGATTCAGCGGTATTGGGGGCATCCATGGCAGATCCGGTTTGGCTTCAGCACGCACGTGCGGCGCTCAGAGCGGCGATAGCACAGGAACCATCAGTCGGGCTCAAGGTCAAACAGCTCATCGAAGACGAGTCGGTCGGCGGTGAAGGAATTGCCCAGGCCATGTTGTTCTGGGTCGACAGCCTGATCGAAGCATCGCCGGAAGGTGCCCACGTAGGCCCCTATCCGGTCCCCGACATCTGGCCAGCGGACATGTCGCAGAGAGAACGATGGTCTTTACGACTGCTAGGTGCCCAACTCAACGAAGACCGAACTACCGCAGACAAGCTCTTACGCGAGGCGACAACGGACCGTGACCACACCTTCGAGTACGCCCTGACGGCCGTCATCATGGCTGGTGCGGGCCTCGGTGGCCGACTGATGCCCTACACAGAATGAAGCCGGGTTATGAACCATCGACTATTTTCGGACTACAAACGCCCCGAGATCGGGGCATCCTACGGTGTACAGAGGCGTAGCGATCACCACGAAAAGCACCGGTAGCAGAGGTTTTGTGAGAACGACGGCGGACAGTCACGAACCGCCGAAAGAACCGGCAGGTTTCTGGTTCGAGTCCAGATGGGGGAGCCGAGAACGGCCCCTGACCAGCGCTTAGCGTACATGGCCGGGGGCCGATTTCGTTTCCGGACCGCGAAACGCGCCAAAAAGTCTGCCAAAAAGTCGCGACCTCTCCGTCTACGTCGCTGTTCTGTTCAGGGCGACAGAGCCCGCTGATGGCACGTTGTGGGTGGCGGCCGCCGCCTCAGGTCTTGTCGCCTAGAGCGTGAGCGCCGCGCGTTCGATGTGGAAGCCGAACCTGGAGGCGACTGCACTCCATGCAACAGGCTCCCTGCCGCCACTCCACCTAGGTGCCAGGCGGCTGGAAACCCACTGTGACGCGTGAGATTCCGGCACGCAGAGTTCCATGCCGGTCGTCGGCGCAGGAAAGGGCTTGGTTCGCGAGAATAAGCGATCGCTTAGCCGGAGGACTTGACCATCCGCTCGGCGAGACTCGCGAAAGTCGCGCCAACAGCTGCCGGAGTGCGTAGCTCGCGGGAGGGGAACCAGCGCATCGTGTCGATGCACAGCGACATCACGGCCAACGTCGCCGTGTCGACGTTGTCCACGGCGAACTCGCCCGTGCGACTACCCGCCGCGATGATCTCTCGGATGGTCGACACGATCCGGTGGCGCAGCCTGGTCACTTCGGCGCGGTGCTCCTCGCTCAGGGCATGCCATTCGTGTTGCACGATGCGGGCGGTGGTGTGGTGCTCGGCGTGCCAGGCCGCGAACGCGTAAACGGCAGCTCGGAGCCGTTTCGTGGGGCTCCCGGGTTCTGCTGCCGCCTCCTCCACGACGGCGAGCGCCGCGGCGTGACCCGTCGTCGTCAGGTGCAACAGCACGTCCTGTTTCGATCCGAAATGGACGTACATCGCCGCGGGGCTCATTCCGGCGCCGGCGGCGATCTCGCGCGTCGAGGTGCCGTGATACCCCTTCTCGGCGAAGGCGTCGCGTGCGGCGTCGAGCAAGCGCTGGACCGCGGGTTCGCGCGGTTCCGATGTGGAACCGGCCCGGCTGTCCTGCCTCGACGTCGCCAAGCTGGCCACCTTCCTTTCCGGAGTTCCTTGACATCCTCGCACGCGATCGACAAGAGTAAGCAATCGCTTAGCTCATATCGCGTTCGAGAGGATCGGCATGCTGCGTTCGGCGTTCACCGAAGACCATCAGGAGTTCCGCAAGTCGGTCCACGACTTCCTTGCTCGCGATGTCGTGCCGAACGTGGACGAGTACATCGAACACAAGCTCATTTCCCGTGAGGTGTGGCGGGAGGCGGGGAAGCAGGGTCTTCTCGGCCTGGAGATTCCGGAGGTCTACGGCGGCGGTGACGCCGGAGACTACCGGTTCAACGCGGTCGCCACCGAGGAACTGGCAGCTGTCTCGATGGCGCTGGCGTCGAGCATGAGTATCCACTTCGACGTCGTGGCGCCGTATTTGGTCGACCTGGCATCCTCCGCGCAGAAGGAACAGTGGTTGCCGCGGTTCTGCACCGGCGAGGTGGTCAGTGCGATCGGGATGACCGAGCCCTCGGCGGGTTCCGACCTGGCCAGCCTGAAGACGACCGCGGTCCGTGATGGTTCCGACTGGATCCTGAACGGTTCGAAGACGTTCATCACCAACGGATACACCGCGGACCTCGTAGTCGTCGCGGCGCGCACGAATCCGGAGCAGCGCTCCAAGGGAATCAGCCTGTTTCTCGTCGATGCCTCGGCGCCCGGGTTCGAGCGGGGTCGCAAACTGGACAAGGTCGGACAGCCCGAAGCCGACACGGCCGAGCTGTTCTTCGACAACGTGCGGCTGCCCGCCGACGCGATCTTGGGCGAGGTCGATCGGGGCTTCGCCTACATGATGGAGCGGCTCCCGCAGGAGCGGATCGGCTCGGCCGTCTCCAACGTCGCCCACGCGAAGCAGATTCTGCTCGAGACGATCGAATACACCAAGGAGAGAAAAGCTTTCGGCGCGCCGATCGGGTCGTTCCAGCACAACAAGTTCCTCCTCGCGGAACTCGTCACCAAGATCGAGGTCGCACAGGCCTTCGTCGACGCCGCTGTTGTGGCGCATGCCTCGGGCGATTTGACCGCGGTCGACGCCGCGAAGGCGAAGTGGTGGTCGGCGCAGGTGCAGAACGAGGTCCTCGATCACTGTGTCCAGTTGCACGGCGGATACGGATACATGCGCGAGTACCGAGTCGCGCGTGCGTGGATGGATGCGCGGGTAACCAAGATCTGGGCAGGATCCAACGAGATCATGAAGGAGCTGATCGGCCGGGAGCTGGCGCTCTGAAGCCCGTCAGCCGATATGCGCGATCGAGAAGCGAGTGACGCGGGCCGCTTCATCGCGGTGACAGCCGCCCAGATGAACGAACGGGTCACCGAGGTCAGCGCGGCCATCCGGGCCTTCGTGGAAGACGACATCGCCGAACTGGCGGGCGATCGGCGCACCGGCGAACTACTCGACGCGAGCATCGAGGCCAATGTCGGCACCGTCCTGAACGCCCTGCGCTACAGCCTGCCGGTCGCGGGCGTTCAGGCTCCTCCCGCTGCCGTCGAGTACGCCAGGCGACTTGCCCAGCAAGAGGTGCCTGCTGCCGCTCTGATCCGGGCCTACCGCCTCGGGCATCGGCGCCTCACGGAACTGATCTTCATCGACTTGCACGCGCTGGACATTCCCCCCGCCGATCGCATCACCGCGGTCGAGCGAATCACCACGATCCTGTTCGAGTTCATCGACCGCATCACCGAACAGGTCGTCGCCATCTACGACGACGAGCGCTCCCGCTGGCTGGAGAACCGGAACAGCATCCGCGCGGTGCGGGTCCGCGAGGTGCTCGGCGGCCGCAACAGCATCGATGTCGACGCGGTCACCGAGGCCATCCGATATCCACTGCGCTGGCACCACCTAGCGCTGGTGCTGTGGTATCCGGACTCGGCGACCGACGGCGATGCCATACCGCGCCTGCGACGGTGGGTGCGCGAACTGGCGGAGGCAGTGGGAGCCGCGGCGAACCCGCTGATCCTCGAGGCGGATCAGTTCAGCGCGTGGGCTTGGCTGCCGTATCGCGCCGAGCCGGGCGACCCGGTTACCGAGATCCGGCGATTCGTGACCGGTCGACAACGCGTTCCGGATATCGCCATCGGCACGCTCGGGGTCGGCCTCGACGGATTCCGCCGATCGCACCGCGGCGCCCAGCGCGCCCGCGCTGTCGCACTGGCCCGTGGCCTGCCCACCGCGACCGTTGTCGCGGCGGGCGACCCCGGGCTGGCCACCGCGGCGCTCGTGGGAACCGATCTCGCGCAAACCCGGGACTGGGTGTGCGAGATCCTCGGCGATCTGGCCGACGACAACGAGAACGACGCACGCCTGCGCGACACCCTGCGGGTTTTCCTGCGCGCCGGATCCAGCTACAAGGCCGCCGCCGCAGAGGTGGATCTGCACTTCAACTCGGTCAAGTACCGCGTCGGCCGCGCCGTCGCGCGACGCGGGCGGCCGATCGGCGCGGACCGGCTCGATGTGGAACTCGCCCTGCTGGCGTGCCACTGGTATGGATCGGCTGTGCTGCGTCCGCCGCGGTGAGTTTTGCCGTTGTCCTGTGTTGCCGGAACAACTACCGGGGCGGATTTCGTCGTCTCGAGATGATGGCGCACTCGCGTGCCCGGTTTACCGTTCGGGGCACGGATCGCGGCCGAAGCTCGCATCGATTCAATGGCAGCCCGGCAACGTCGCCAGAGCCGACTGCTCGCGATCCTGACCTGCAGCCTCGACGACCATCGCTGCTCGGCAGGCTCCGGATCGGCGCTCTACCACCGATCCCAGTACCTGACAACGACAATGAACAGTCGGCGTCGTGCCGATAACGGGAGAACGACGATGGTCGTGCGCAATTCGCCTCTTTCCGACGAACCAACCGTGCCTCTGGATCTGCTGCTGACCGGTTCCGCGCTGGGTATCGGCCGCCGCATGCTGCCGAACAGCTCATGGTCCAGGCTCGCCCTGGACCTGGCCAAGCGCCCCGGTGTCGTCGCCGACAAGCTCGGCGGTCTCGGCGACGAACTGGCAGCCATTGTGCGTGGTGACAGCACACGCGCACCTGCCAAGGCGGACAAGCGTTTCGCCGATCCGGCTTGGCAGAGCAATCCACTGTTCCGGCGGGCGATGCAGACCTGGCTCGCCGCGGACGACACCGCGCACGCCCTGCTGGCCGAAGCCGATCTGGACTGGCGGGATGCCGAATGGATGCGGTTCGTGGTGGACAACATTCTCGAGGCACTGTCACCGAGCAATATGCCGCTGTTCAGCCCACCGGCATGGAAAGCGTTGGTGGACACCGCTGGACTGAGCGCGGTGCGCGGCTTCCGGCATTTCCTCGACGACATCTCGGCCGCGCCCCGGGTGCCCTCGATGGTGGATCGGGACGCGTTCACCGTGGGCGAGAACCTCGCGCTCACCCCGGGTTCGGTGGTGGCTCGCACGCCGATGTTCGAGCTGATCCAGTACACGCCGCAGACCGATCGGGTGCGGACGGTGCCGCTGCTGATAGTGCCGCCGATGATCAACAAGTTCTACATCCTCGATATCAGTCCTTCCCGCAGCATGATCGAGTACCTGGTCCGCAACGGGCAGCAGGTGTTCACCATCTCGTGGCGCAATCCGACAGCCGCATACCGTGATTGGGGCTTCGACGCCTACGGGCAGGCCATCCTGGACGCGCTGGACGCGGTCGAGCGGATCACCGGATCCGAGCGAGCCCATGTGCAGGCATCCTGCTCCGGCGGGATCATCGCCGCCATGACCGCCGCCCATCTGGCCGCCATCGATCAGGCTGAGCGGCTGGCGGGGCTGACACTGCTGGTGACCGTTCTCG
The DNA here is from genome assembly GCF_040654315.1 of Nocardia sp. NPDC050713. Classification (NCBI taxonomy): domain Bacteria; kingdom Bacillati; phylum Actinomycetota; class Actinomycetes; order Mycobacteriales; family Nocardiaceae; genus Nocardia; species Nocardia sp. NPDC050713. Next base: position 235,868 of record NZ_JBFAHS010000007.1, read on the forward strand.
ATCAGCATCGTGCCGGTCTGGCGGCAGCCGCGCTCGACGAGGAGACCGCGGAGCGCGCGATCGCGATGTCGGCCCAGCAGGGCTATCTCGACGGGCGTTCGCTGGCCGAAGTCTTCGCGTTCTTGCGCCCGACCGATCTGGTGTGGCGGTATTGGATCAACAACTATCTGCAGGGTCGCCGACCAGAGCCCTTCGACGTGCTGTTCTGGAATGCGGACACCACCCGGATGCCCGCCGCGCTGCATCGTGACTTCGTTCGGACGGGCGTGCGCAACACACTCGCCGCTTCGAACCAGGCGACCATGCTCGGCACCCGGATCGACCTGTCGATGCTGCCGGTCGACGCCTACGTCGTGGCGGGCATCGCCGATCACATCTCCCCGTGGCAAGCCTGCTACCGCAGCGCGCGGCTGCTCGGCAGCAAGGATCTTCGTTTCGTCCTGTCCACCAGCGGCCATATCGCGGCCTTGGTCAACCCGCCTGGCAACCCCAGGGCTTCCTACCGCATCGGGCCGGTAGACCAGATCGAACCCGACGGATGGGCCGAAAGGCATGCTACGCAGCAGGGTTCGTGGTGGCCGAACTACGTCGAATGGCTCGCCGAGCGCAGCGGTCCGGACATCGCGGCGCCGACCACGCTCGGTAGTGCCGAATTGCCGCCGCTCGCACCGGCGCCGGGGACTTATGTGCGCGAACACTGAGGGTCCCGGCGCGGAACTCTCGCGCGGCAGGACCGAACGACGCCTCGTTTCCGTACTCGGACAGCAGATCCGGGTCGACGTGCGCTGGGGGACCGGTGTACCGCTCGTGTTGTGCAACGGCATCGGCGCCAGTCTGGAGGTCTTCGATCCCCTTGTCGCGCAACTCGATCCGGAAACTACCGTGGTACGGATCGACGTTCCCGGCACCGGCGGCTCGCCGAATTCGCCCTTGCCGTACGGGTTCCCGTATCTGGCCACGGTGCTCGGCCGACTGCTGCGCAAGATCGGCTTCTCCGGGCAGGTGGACATCCTCGGCTTCTCCTGGGGCGGCGCGCTGGCCCAGCAGTTCGCCTTCCAGCATCCACGCCGCTGCCGCACCATGATCCTGGTGGCCACCGGTACCGGAATCCTCATGGTTCCCGGCGATCCGCGGGCCCTGCTGAAGATGCTGACCCCACGCCGATTCCTGGATCACGAATACGCTGCCCGGATCGCCGCCGGCATCTATGGCGGCAGCGCGCGTGACGACCCACGCGTCGTGCGGCAACTGCTCGATCGCCAGCTGATGGCGGGCTCCCGCGTCGGCTACCTCCACCAGCTGCTGGCAGGCTCGGTCTGGACCAGCCTGCCCGCCCTACCGCTGATTCGCCAGCCCACCTTGATCATCGCCGGTGCCGACGATCCGATCATTCCGCTCGCCAATCCCCGCATCATGCGACGGCTGCTCCCGCACGCCGCCGTCCACCTCCACCCCGGCGGCCACGTCGACCTCATCACCAATGCCGCGGAATTGGCTCCGGTCATCGAACGCTTCCGCAGGCAAAGCCGGTGGTAAGGCCGGTATCGCCGCGTCAGTCGCCGAGCATGTCCCGCACCGCCAGGTGGCTGAACAACATCGATGCGCCGATCGGGTTGCCGCCACCGGGGTAGGTGGTGCCGCTGACCGCCGCCATGGTGTTGCCCGCCGCGTACAGGCCAGGGATCGGCGCGCCGTCTCGGTCGAGCACCCGTGCCGCGCTGTCGGTTCGCAGCCCGCCCTTGGTCCCCAGGTCCGAAATGCCGAACGCGGCGGCGTGGAACGGTCCTCGGTCGATCGGCACCAGCGGCGGTTCACCGTGGGAGAAGGCGCGATCGTAGGCTTCGTCACCGCGGCCGAAGTCGGTGTCGACGCCGGCGGCGGCCATCGTGTTGAACCGTTCGACGGTCGCGACGAGCGCGTCGGCCGGGACGCCGATCTTCTCCGCGAGTTCGGGCAGTGTGTCGGCGGTGTGCCAGAGACCGGCCGCGACGTACTTCTCGGTCTCCACCATCGAGACGTTGGTCGCCTTGACCGGCGGCTTCTCGCCTTCTCTGTGGTCGTAGATCATCCAGTAGGGCAGCGTGAGCGAGCCTTCCCGCAGCTGCCGGATCACCTCGCGACCGAGCCGGTCGTAGGGCGCGGACTCGTTGACGAACCGCTTGCCGTCCTGGTCGACGAAGATGCCGCCGGTGAACCACAGCGCGAACGCCGAGCGACCGTCGGGATGGGTCAGCCCGGGCGACCACCACGCCTGGTCCATCAGGTCGACGTCGGCGCCCGCCGCGATGCCGGCCTGGTGTGCGAATCCTTGATTTCCCCAGGGGCCCATGGTGTCTCGGGCCTCGCCCGGCACGCCGTACTGACGGCGCATCTCGTCGTTCTGCTCGAAGCCGCCGGTCGCCAGGAGCACGCCGCGCCGCGCACGGATCGCGAAGCGTTCGCCGTCGCGTTCGATCAGGGCGCCGACTACCGCGCCGCCCTCGACGACCAGCTCGATCAGCGGCGAGTTCCGGTGCAACCGGACGTGCGGGTAGGTCGACAGCGCCCGCAGGAACCGGCCGATGAGTGCTCGACCGCCGATCAGCACCTCGGGCAGCGGCGCGCCGAGCCGGTCGGTGTCGAGTGGTCCGCGGAGGGACTCGCGCAACTCTCCGAGTTCCGCGGCGGGGAGCGGCGTGGGCATGGTGTGGCGCAGTCCGTCGAGACGGGCCTTCGGCGCCGTGCCGAAGTAGTCCGGCCAGGGCAGAACCTCGAACGCGAAGTGGTCGTCGGCCTCGAGGTATTCGATGAGGTCGCGGCCGCGGCGGACATAGGTTTCCTGCAGTTCCCGCGGGGTCCGGTCGCCGACGACGGCGTGGTAGTAGGTGAGCGCGTCCTCGATGGTGTCGTCGCTGCCCGCTCGTTGCAGCACGGGGTTACAGGGGAACCACACGCCGCCGCCACCCGAATAGGCGGTGGTGCCGCCGAATTTGTCGGTCGCCTCGACGACCGCGACGCTCAGTCCCTCGCGGGCCGCGGTGTAGGCGCCGGCCAGACCGCCACCCGAACCCGCGACCAGCACATCGACTTCGTCGTTCCAATCCACCACTGTTTCCTCCCGCGCCACCGTGTTTCCGTCGACGCTAGGCCGTCGGCTCGATCGGAGCACCGATCATCTCGGTCATCGGAATAGCGCGCAGCGGGAGAAATCGAACGTCGCCGGAGTCAAGCGGCGAAGATCTCGTCGAATGCGCGTCGACAGGCGCGGCAGAGCTCGATACCGGCGGGCACGCTGCCTGCGGCGACGCTCTCGAGCGAGTTCTGCGGCGAGCAGGGGTGCGTGACCGCATCGGCGGTGCGGTTCGGCACCCGGCAACAGCCAGGAAGCAGCGGCTCCGATGGGTGCCGGAGGGCGATGGCGGGGGATTCCCTGCCTGCTGACTGTCGAAGTCGATCAGTGGGACAGGACAACCGACCGCATCATCGCCAGCAGGAGAGCGCCGCAGGCCTCGAGCTGTTGATCGGCGGCGCGGGGGTCGTCGCTTACTGTTCCGATGGTCGTCTTCAGGCCGTCGAAGGCGCCGACGAGGACGGTGGCGAGCTGTTGGGGGTCGACTTCGTCTGATACCTCACCGATGTGCTGGGCGTCGCGAATGAGGTCGGCGACGCGGTCGATCCATCGGCGGGTCAGTTGCGTGGCGAGGTCGCGGGTCGCGGGCACCTCGGCGAGGTTCTGGGCAAGGCGCGAAATGACCCAGGCGTCGGGGTCGTCACGGTGGAGATCCAGCATGGCGGGCAGCAGCGCTTCCATCCGTTGCAGCCCAGGGGGTGCCGTGGCCAGTCGTGCATGTACCCGATCGAGCCATTGCGCGTGTTTCTCGGTGAGCACGGCGACGGCGAGGGCTTCCTTGCTCTCGAAATGAAAGTAGACCGAGCCCTTGGTCATTCCGCTCGCTTCGACAACGTCAGCCATGCGTGCCCGGTCGTATCCGACCTGCGCGAACACAGCGGCGGCGGCATCGAGAATCCGCTCTCGGGATGCCGCTCCGTGTTCGGTTGGGCCGGACGGGCGGCCGACGCGTCGCCGGGCCTGCGTGCTGCGGTGGGGGCTTGCCATGGCCTCAGCATAGCGGTATTAATTAGACCGGCATGAAGGTTTAATTAAGGAGATAGTGGTGGCCGGATATTTCGACCGACAGCGAGTACTGGTGACCGGGGCGTCATCGGGTATCGGGCGCGCCTTCGCCGCGCGTATCGCCGCGGACGGTGGTGACCTCGTTCTGGTCGCCCGCAGGGAGGCGGTATTGCGAGCACAGGCCGAGGAACTGCACGCCCGATTCGGTTCGAGCGTGGAGGTCATCCCCGCGGACCTCGGCGCCCCGAACGCCGCAGCGAGCGTCGCCGAACTGCTCGCACAGCGTGCGATCACCGTCGACGCGCTCGTCAACAATGCGGGACTCGGACTCCACGGCGACCTCGCCGACGCCGACCTCGGGGCGGTCTCGAGTCAGATCGCGGTGAATATCACCGCTTTGACCGAGCTCACCGCAATCCTGTTGCCCAGCATGATCGCTCGCGGCCGCGGAGCCGTCGTCAATGTGGCCAGCACCGCCGCGTTTCAGCCGGTCCCGCACATGGCGGTGTACGCGGCGACCAAGGCGTACGTGCTGTCCTTCACCCGCGCGCTCTGGTCCGAGACCCGCGGCACCGGGGTCCAGGTACTTGCCGTGAGCCCGGGTGCTACCGACACCGCGTTCTTCGAGATCGCCGGCGAGGACGCCTCGGTCGGCAGCAGGCGCTCGCCCGAACAGGTCGTCGAAGCGGCCTTGGGCGCGCTCGGGTCGAACCGCCCGGACATCGTCGACGGCGCGGCGAACGCACTGCTGGCGCGCATCGCCTGCCGGATTCCCGCCAAGTGGGCGATCGCGCTCGCCGAGCGTTCCGTCCGGCCGGAATCGCCTGTATCCCAAACCAATTGATCGAATCGGAGAGAGCAAAACATGTTCATCCAGAATTTCGCCACAGCGGCCGCGGCCGCTGTGAACAAGCACAGCGTGGACGAGGTCGTCGGCCTGTGGCGAGAGCCCGCCGCCTACGACTCACCCCTCACCGGTCCCCAGCAAGGTCTTACGGCGCTGGCCGCGCGAGAGTCCGCGCTTTTCGACGGCTTCAGCGACCTCACCGCCACTATCCAGCCCCTCGGGCAAGTGAATTCCACTGGTGCCGCGCTGGTTCGCTTCGACGGTATCCACGACGGGCACTACGCGGGAATAGCGCCGAGCGGGAACACGATTGCCATCGAGATGGTCGCCGTCGTCACCTTCGACGACGAGGGCTACGTCATCGGCGAACGCGTCTTCTTCGACACCGCGGTTGTTCTGTCGCAACTCACCGGATGCGCCGGCACCGGCACGGCATGACCTCGCCAACTTCATCCGCGCTGCCCGACGCAGCAGGACTCGCCTCGATACGACGTGGACGATCCCTATGACCGTCCGTTCGCTCCGGTCTGGCCGGAGCGAACGGCGGGATATCGATACGCCGGTTATGCCGTGCTCACCGCGGTCCGCCGACGGCGCCGACATTGCCGATGCTCACCGGGGTGAGTGGTGGTCGTTCGCCCCGGACTTCATGGCCACGATGGATCTTCGGTCGCCGACCGGACGGGTGACCGGCCCGGGGCGGATCACATCGGGTACACCGGGTGTTTCCGCGGGTTGAACTCCGGCTTGACCTTCGGCTTGTCCCGCAGCAGGCGCAGCGCGCTCCGGATCTCCAGGCGGGTGGTCGCCGGTTCGATGACCGCGTCGATGTAGCCGCGCTCGGCGGCGATCCACGGGGTGGCGATCGTCTCGTTGTACTGGTTGACCATGAACTCGCGCGCCGCCGCCCGATGCTCCTCCGGCACCGCCGCCAGCTGCCGCTTGCCGATGAGGTCGACCGCGCTATCGGCGCCGATCACCGCGATCCGGGCCGTCGGCCAGGCGAAACTGATGTCGGCGCCCACCTGCCGGGCCGCCATCATGCCGTAGGCGCCGCCGTAGGACTTGCGCACGACCAGGTTGATGATCGGAACCGTCGCCTCGATGATCGCGCGCGGGACCCGGCCGCCGCGGATGATCACGCCATTGGCTTCCTGATCGAGCCCCGGCAGCACACCGGGGGTGTCGGCGACGAACACCAGCGGGATGTTGAACGCGTCGCAGAGCCGGATGAAGTAGGTCGACTTGTCGGAGCAGGCGGCGTCGATGGAACCACCCAGCACCAATGGCTGATTGGCGATCACACCGACCGGATATCCGTCGACCCTGGCGAACCCGGTGATCAGATTCGGGGCGAACGCTTCGCGGACCTCGTGGAACTCACCGTCGTCGAAGATCCGCAGCAGGATCTCGTGCATGTCGTAACCGGAGCGATCGGAATCCGGGATGATCTTCTCGAGCTCCCGGTCGGAAGCGGTGATCTCCGGCTCCAGGCCGGGGTTCACGATCGGCGGCTGCTCGAGGCAGCTGGTCGGCATGTAGCTCAGGTAGTTGCGGGCCCAGTCGTAGGCTTCCTGTTCGGTGTCGGCGACGTGATGCAGCGTCCCGCGCTCGGCCTGCACCTTGGCGCCGCCGAGCTCCTCGGCGGTGATGTCCTCACCATTGACGGCTTTGATCACCTCCGGCCCGGTGACGAACATGTAGGAATCCTTGGTGCCGATGAGCACGTCGGTGTTGATCGGCCCGTACACCGAACCCGCGGCGCACTTGCCGAGAATGATCGACACCTGCGGCACATACCCGGACAGCTTCTCCAGCACCCGGGAAATATCACCGAACGAAGCGATCGAACCCACCGCGTCCTGGATCCGCGCGCCGCCGGAGTCGTTGATCGTCACCACCGGGCACGCGTTGTCGAACGCGAGTTGCAGCGCCCGCATGAACTTGCGCGCGGACGTGATACCGACCGACCCGCCGTAGACGGTCTGATCGTGGGCGATCACCACCACCGGGCGGCCCGCGATCAGCCCGCGACCGGTGACCAGCCCGTCACCGTAGAGAGCGTCCGGCTGGCCGGGCTGACGAGCCAGCGCACCGGTCTCGATGAACGTCCCGGGGTCGAGCAGCATCTCCACCCGCTGGCGAACGCTCGGAATGCCCTTCTTCTCCCGCTTGGCGACACCGGCCTCACCTGCCGGTTCCTCAGCGATTGCCAGGATCTTGACCAGTTCATCGATCTTCGCCTGGGTACCTGCCACGCTCGCTGCCACCTTTCAAACCAACTGTTGCCGTCGCGACGTTAGGCGGTGTCGAGGCGGAACGTGACATCGGGCCGGATATCCGGGACAAATCACAGACGAGGCCGGACGCACATCACCTCCCGCCCAAAGACACAGTCAGCGGTATGCCCATCGGATGCGACCCCGAATACCTGGCACTGCCCGCTGGAGCCGGCGGTGTTCCGCTACGACTTCGACCAGGGACCTGTGAGCGCCGTGGCGAGGATCGCGCGGCCAGGAGGGAAAGCACGTCGCCGCGATCGCTAGGCTGGTCTTGTGGCTCAGCCCGGTGGCGCCCCACTCGACGGGCACCACGGATCGGGAAAGCGAAGGGGGACATCGCAATGAAGGCCGTCATCGTCTGCACCTCGGTGTCGCATGGCAACACCAAGAAGGTCGCCGACGTCATCGGGCAGGTTCTGGAGGCCCGTGTCGTCAGCCCCGCCCAAGTCGACGCGGCCGAGCTTTCCACCTATGACTTGGTGGGATTCGGTTCGGGGATCTTCCTGGGATCCTTCCACGCGGAGCTGCGCGAGTTCATCAGGTCGCTGCCGGATGCGCAACGGCGGAAAGCGTTCGTGTTCGCCACGAGTGGCTTTCCCGAGGCGCGGTTCCAGCGCTTCTCTCGACCTCTCGTGCGGATGCTCGACCAGAAGGGCTTCGAGGTAGTCGACACCTTCTCGTGTCGGGCATTCGACACGTACGCGCCATTCAAGCTCGTCGGCGGTATCCGGAAAGGGCGGCCGAACTCCACCGACCTGGCGGCGGCGCGCACGTTCGCCGAAGGACTGGCAGGCACCTACTCGATCACATAGGCGTCTCCCGGAAGGGTGACGCTTCCGAATTCCGGGCCGGGAATCGTCGGCTCGAAGTCGCTGGATCCACCTGTGCGGGCGTCTTCGGCGAAATCCTGCCAGGTCGTCGGCACGCCGTCCTCGATGACGGGATCCTCCAGGCTGACGTCGTAGTCGTCATCGTCGTAGTCGTCATCGGCCGACTGCTCGGGCGGGGGTGACTGATCGTCCGTCGACTGGCCTGGCTCCTTCTCGTCGGTCGACGTGCTCGCGAGGTAGTCGGGGCCACCGATGTAGACGGTGTGGCCGGATTCGGTTGGCGCCGTCGTGGCGTCGGCGATGGCGGTGGCGAACTCTTCGACGGTGGGGAGTGGGCCGTGGTCGCGGCGGGTGGTGACGGCGTCCGGGTCTCGGCGTTCGAGGAGGCGGACGATGATGGTGCCGTCGATCATGTCGCCGGAGACGACGGTCAGGGTGATGCCGAGGGTCTCGAGTTCGGGGATGAGGGCGCGGAGGGCGTCCTCGCCCGCGCGTTTGCTGGCGGCGATCGGTTCGTAGTCGGCGGGGACGGGTTTGCGGGAGTGGAAGTGGGCCTGGTGGCTGGTGACGAAGACGATGCGGCCGCCGGATGGCATGAGGGGCAACGCGAGTCGGGTCAGGCGCAGTTGCGCGTCGCGGTTGATGGACATGGCGTAGTCGGCGGCCGCGCCGCGTTCGAGGCCGCCGGATGCGTTGAGTACCAAGACATCCAGGCGGCCGAAGCGGTCGGCGATATCGGCGATCAGTGCGCGGGTGGCGGTTTCGTCCGAGACGTCCGCTCCCGCGACCGACGCGCTGCCTCCGGCGGCCGTGATCTCGTCGGCGATGGACTGGGCGCGGCGGCGCTTCTCGCGGTAGTTGACGATCACGTGGTCGCCGCGGGCCGCGAGGATGCGGGCGGTGTCGGCGCCGATCCCTCGGGAGGCGCCGGTGACGAGGGCGATTCGCTGGTCGGTCGAGATGTTCGGTTCGCGCACCACGTTCCTTTCCTGCGCGGACCGCCGCCCGCCCGGTTGCTTCTAAATCAGAATCACTATGGTGGTTCGAAATGAGAAGCGCAAGCGGTGCGAAACCGTCGCGAGGTGCGGCCGACCCCGCGAACGAACCGATGCTCGCCGCCATGGAACTGCTCGGCCAGCGGTGGATGCTGCGCATCGTGTGGGAGTTGGAGCCCAGCACGCTGGGCTTTCTCGAACTGCGTCGCCGGATGGGGCAGTGCTCGTCGAGCATGCTCTCGGTGCGGTTGCAGCACCTTCAGGCCGCGGGGCTGATCGTCAAGAAGCCGGACAAGTCCTACGAATTGACCACGGCCGGAAGGGAACTCGGGGAGTCGCTGCGTCCGGTGTGGGAGTGGTCGCGGCGGTGGGAGAGGTTGTTCCCGGAGGCGGGCGACTGACCCTGCGCGCCGACGGGCCGACTGCTGGACGGCCTCAACCCGGTGGGCGCGGGCGCCTCGCCGCCGCTGAAGTAGGCTGACGGCTCCACTTCAGCACGGGAAAGAGACCATGTCGCAGTTCGAGAATGTCAGCGTCACGAAGAAGGCCAACGTCTACTTCGACGGCAAGTGCGTCAGCCACAGCATCGAGCTGGCCGACGGCACCGCCAAGTCGGTCGGCGTCATCCTGCCCTCGACCCTGACGTTCAACACCGGCGCGCCGGAGATCATGGAACTCATCGAGGGCGAGTGCAAGGTCACCCTCGCCGGTGCGACCGAGGCCGTGACCTACAAGGGCGGCGAGTCGTTCGACGTGCCCGGCGACAGCTCGTTCCAGATCGAGGTTCTGGAGACGGTGCATTACGTCTGCCACTTCGGCTGAGTTCTCGACACCTCCGCCGCCGTGCTTGCGGGCCGCGACAGTGTCGGCCGGTGAATCGTTCGGCACAAGGTGAGCGGCTGGAACAAGAACCACGCGGGTGTGGCGTTCGGCGGGATTCTGTCCATGATGACCGACCCGTTCTTCGGGCTGATGGCCCTGTGGCAGCTGGGCGAGGGATACCGCGTCTGGAACACCACGGCCACAACGGAATTCGTGCGTCCGGGTCGCGGGTTGGTGCGCGTGACGATGCTGATGCCGCCCGAGGACATGGCCGAGATCCGCGCGAATCTGGAGGCGGACGGCGTCTCTCGCACCAACCACTCCGCCGAGCTCGTCGGTGCCGACGGCGAGCTGGTCGCGCGCACGAGCCAGGAACTCTACGTGCGCAGGCACTCTCGGTAGTGCAGTGCAGCGCCCCGGCTGACTCGGCGGCTGCGCGGCACAACGTCCCGCTGCGGCGGGTGGCTCGCGACACCGCGCGGGGATCGGCTCGGCACCCGCTGCGACCGAGCTCGCGGGCTCGACGAGTCAGTGGAGCGCGGGCGACCCGGGCCAGCTTGGACAACTCAGTGGAGCGCGTGGGCGACGCGGGCCAACCTGGAACTCAGCGCAGCACGCGCGCGACCCGGCGAGCCTGAAACTCAGCGGAGCGCGCGGGCGACCTGCCCAGCCAATTCAGCGGAGCGCGCGGGCGGCCCGGCCCAGCTTCGACAACTCAGCGGAGCGCGCGGGTGACCCGGCCCACCTGAACAACCAGCGCAGCGCGTCGGTGACCCGGCCCAGCCTGAACAAATCAGCGCAACGCCGCGGCAGCCGCCCGGGCAATCGCCCCCGCGATCGCGCTCAACGCGGGGGAGTGCAGCTTCCACTGCTGCCAGTAGAGCGGCACGTCGATGAACGAATCCCCGTCTATCGGAACCAGACTCGTCGGTGAGTCGTCGGCGGTCTGCAGGTCCGGCAGCATGCCCCAGCCGAGGCCGAGGCGAACGGCCGTGCCGAAGGCGGTGGACGAGGGGACGTAGTGGCGGGGCGGATCGATCGGCTGTCGAGTGCGGCGGCGGAGATGGCGGTCCTGGAGGTCGTCTTTGCGGTCGAACAGGACGACGGGCGCCGCGGCGTAGGCCTTGGCGGTCGGGCCGTCGGCGAACCAGGTCCGGGCGAACTCGGGGTTGGCCATCGGGCGGTACCGCATGGCGCCGAGCTTGTCGACCTTGCAACCCTGCACCGGCTTCGCGGTGGCGGTGATGGCCGCCATGACAGTGCCGTCGCGCAGCAGGGCGGTGGTGTGCTCCTCGTCCTCGCGGTGGATTTCGAAGCACACGCCGGGCGGTGCGTCGCGGAGGGCGGGCATCACCCACGTCTCGAGCGAGTCGGCGTTCACCGCGATGGGGAGGCGGATCGGGCGGTCGACGGGGTGGTCGGCGTCGCCGAGTTCACGGGCCGTGTCGCCGGTGAGCAGATCGATCTGCCTGGCCAGGCGCAGCACGGCGAGTCCGGATTCGGTGGCGCGCACGGGTTTCGTGCGTTGCAGCAGGATGCGACCGGCCGCTTCCTCGAGCGCTTTGATGCGCTGGCTGACCGCCGACGGAGTGACCCGCAGACTGCGCGAGGCCGCCTCGAAGGTTCCCTCGGTGACCGCCGCGTTGAGCGCCCTGAGCTGGTCCAGCTGCAAATCCATATCAAGAAATTGTAATGATGCTTCAGAATCTTTAGCTTGTCTGGTTGAGTGGCGCGGTCATAGCGTCGATGGACGTGACAGTTTCCTCGGCGGGTTTCGCCACCATCTCCGGTTTGGGTTTCGGGTTGTCGCTGATCGTGGCGATCGGCGCGCAGAACGCCTTCGTGCTGCGCCAAGGTGTGCGCGGACAGCACGTCGCCGCGGTGGTCGCGGTGTGCGCGGTGTCGGACATCGTGCTGATCGCCGCGGGCATCGCGGGCTTCGGAGCGCTGGTGGAGTCGCTGCCCTCGGTGGTGACGGTGGTGCGCTACGCGGGCGCCGCGTTCCTCATCGGCTACGGCGTGCTCGCGGCGCGGCGTGCGATCTCCGGCGGCACCCTCACCGCGGACGGGGCGGGCACGTCGGTGGCCCTGGGCGCGACCGTCCTCACCTGCCTCGCATTGACCTGGCTCAACCCGCACGTCTACCTGGACACGGTCCTGCTGCTCGGCTCCTTCGCCAACACCTACGCCCCGCCGGACCGCTGGTTCCTCGGCGCGGGCGCGATGCTCGCCAGCATCCTCTGGTTCGTCACCCTCGGCTTCGGCGCCCGCCTGCTGAGTCCGCTGTTCGCCCGCCCCGCGGCCTGGCGAGCGCTGGATTCAGCGATCGCGCTGATCATGTTCACCCTCGCCGCGGGCCTGCTGCTTTCGAGCTGACGAGTGCCGCGTCCAGAATTGGATGTCCAACCTTTGTGCGGCACTAGAAAGTCTTGTGCGGCACCCCCACCGTCAACCCACCATCGATGACGAACTCCGCGCCCGTCGAATACGACGACTCGTCACTCGCCAAATAGGTCACCAGGTTCGACACCTCGGCCGGATCGGCGGCCCGTCCCAGCGGGATCTGCAGGAAGTCGGCTGGAATTCCCTCGGTCATCGGCGTGCTGATCAAGCCGGGGTGCACCGAATTCACCCGAATCCCGTACTGCGCCAGCTCCAGCGCCGTCGACTTCGTGAGCCCGCGGACCGCGAACTTGGTCGCCGTGTACCCGTGCAGACCGGGGCTCCCACGCATGCCCTCGACGGAGGAGATGTTGACGATGGAACCGCCGCCCGCCTCGATCATCGCCGGGGTCGCGGCCTGCATACCGAGGAACGTGCCGGTCAGGTTGATGTCGATGATGCGCTGCCACTCCTCGAGCGCGAAGTCCACCAGCAGGTTCCCGTTGACGATCCCCGCATTGTTCACCAGCACGTTCAGCGCGCCGAAACGCCGCACGGCCTCTTCGGCGGCGGCCTGCCAGTCCTGCTTCTGCCGGACGTCGAGGTGCACGTAGACGGCGTGGTCGCCGAGTTCCTCGGCCAGCGCCTTGCCCTCGTCGTCGAGAATGTCGCCGAGCACCACGCGCGCGTCCTCGGCCACGAACTTCCTGGCGTGCGCGGCGCCCATGCCGCGGGCTCCGCCGCTGATCAAGGCCACCTTGCCGGTGAGTCGCCCCATTGCGGTACCTCCGTCCGTCCCGGAACAGTCGTGAACACGTTACATAACTTCTGGACGGTTGCGGCTCGAAGGCGCGTCGGCACAGCGAAGAAGGCCGACAACCGTGTGGCATCATCGAATAGAACGTGTTTCAGTGACGGCTCGTCCGGAGGAGGCCGACGATGGCGAACCGGTTCCGACGCTTGATCCGGCGCGCGGGCGTCCCCGACATCGCGGAGGTGCCCGGTGGCCGATTGGTCGACCTGCCCGGCCGGGGACGCACCTACGTGGTCGACATGCCGGGGCCCGAGGGAGCTCCCACGCTGATCCTGCTGCACGGCACCGCGAGCACCGCCTGTCTCACCTGGTTCCCCGCGCTGGAAGCGCTCGCAAAGCGGTACCGGGTGATCCTGTTCGACCAGCGCTGGCACGGCCGCGGCATCCGATCCCCGCGCTTCTCGGTGGACGACTGCGCCGACGACGTCGTCGCCGTCGCCGACGCGATGCGGGTCGAGCGCCCGATCTGCGCGGGCTATTCGCTCGGCGGAGTGGTGACTTTGACGGCCGCGCACCGGCATCCGGACCGTGTCGGCGGGCTGGTGCTGTGCGCGACGCCGTACCGATTCCGGGAGAAGTGGCGCGAGCAGGCGTTCCACCAGGTGTTCGGCGCGTTCGCCGACGCCATCGGACCGTATTCGTTGCGGCGCATCGAGAAATTCGCGAGCACACTGTCCGAGCTGCCGGAACATACCTGGCCGCCGGGCGGCTTCGAGAAGTGGGCGCTCGGTGAATTCCGCAGTACGAGCGGATGGGCGCTGGCCCAGGTGATCGCGGAGGTCGGCCACTTCGACGCGTCCGCTTGGCTCGACACGATCGCGGCGCCGACGGCGGTGGTCATCACGACCCGCGACCGGGCGATTCCGGTGTATCGGCAGCTGGAGATAGCGACGATGATTCCCGGCTCGACCATTCACCTGGCCGGTGTGGGACATGCGGGCTGCGTTTTCGGCGCGGAGCGTTTCGTTCCCGCACTGCTCGACGGCTGCGCGTCGGTCGTCGACCGGGTGTAGCGAAATTCGCCGCGGTCGACCCTGTTCGGCGTCGGTGGCGAACAGGGCGGCGCGGGTCACTCCACTTCGTGTGCCGCGGAACGCAATTCGTCGATGATGTCCGGCACCGCGTCGGCCATCGCGGTGAGATCCGGCACGAGTTCCTTACAAGCTATGAACCCGATATCGAGATCGCCGTTGTTGGACAACACCGTGACGGTGAGCCCGGCGCCGTGGAAGACCGGCCCGAACGGATACATCGCGTCGACCTTCACGCCGAGGAAGTACAGCGGCATCGGCGGTCCCGGCACGTTCGAGACGACGAGGTTGTGCACCACCGGATGGTGCTCGGCCAGCTTCAGCGACGAGTAGACCCGCGCGGCGAGCTGAAAAGTGTTGGGTGGGGCGTACTGTGACCAATCCTGTAGGAAGTCGGCGCCGATGAGGTCGTGTTCGTCCTTGGCGTCGCGGTTCGCTTCGGCCACCTTGCGCAGCCGCTCGACCGGGTCGGCGATGTCGGTGCCGAGCTCGGAGAACAGCGAGGAGACCTTGTTGATTCCGGCCTTGTGCTGGGTGGCTTCGTGCACCGACACCGGTACCGAGGCGATGAGCGAGCGATCGGGCAGCTCGCCGTGCTTGTCCAGATAGGCGCGCAGCACACCGCCGACGACGGTCAGCACCACGTCGTTGACCTTCACGTCGAACGCGGTCTTGATCTCCTTGATGGCGGCCAGATCCGCTTCGGCGAAGGCGACGGTGCGATGCGGTGTGATGGCCCTGTTGAACGGCGTGCGCGGCGCCGTGAGCGGAATCGCCATGCCCGCTTGGTTGTTTCGCCGCCGCTGCGCGAAACCGGCGAGCATGCCGACGGTCTTGGGCAGCATGCCGACGATGCCCGCCTTGCCGGGCAGCCGAACGGCCGCCTCCGCCAACAGTTTCCAGTCGTTCGGCGCGGTCTCGGGCCGCCATTCCTCGGTCGGCTCCGGATGCGTCACGCCCGGTTCCATATCGCACAGATGCATCATCATGTTCGTGCCGGTGATGCCGTCCACGGCGGCGTGGTGGTACTTGCAGATCACCGCGACCTTGTCGCCGTCGATGCCTTCGACGACGTTCATCTGCCACAGCGGCCGGTCGCGGTCCATCGGCCTGCTGGCGATGTCGCCGACCAGTTCGGCCAGCTCGCGCCTGCCGCCCGGACTCGGGATGCCGATGCGGCGGATGTGGTAGTCGAGATCGAAGTCGGGGTCCTCCACCCAGACTGGATGGTCCAGGTTGAACGGCACCTCGTGCAATCGCCGCCGCATCTGCGGAATCAGGGGCACCCGGCGGCCGAGTTCGGCCTTGAAGGAGTCGAAGGAGTACCGCACGCCGTCCGCGGTCGGGTCCAGGATGAGCAGCGCGCACACATGCAGATGCTGGGTCCCGGTCTCGAGATAGAGGAAACTGGCATCCAATCCGGTTAAACGTTCCATAGCGAAAGACTACTAGAACAGGTTCTAGTTTTGGGCTGAATTCGGGGGAGGTCGGTCACAGTGGCGCTCTCTATCGTCCACTTGGAGAACGGAATTCATCGGATGAATGCCGGGCGATAGCCCGCCGTGTCGGGTTCGAGTCCGATCGGTGACATGCATGTGTGTTACCGCTAGTTCCATGTATGTGTATGATCGTTTCTACACCAGCGCAGGAATCGGCGCACCGCCGTGCCGATCCGCCGCTGAGGTGCACGTATGAGGATCGAGGAGTACCGATGAAGCTACTTCGCAGGGCTCACCGGCGACCGGAAACCGACCCGGGCGAGGTGGCCCTCAACGCACGTAACGTCCAGTTCGACTGGGCCGACACTCCGCTGCACTGGATGCCGGAGGAGCCGATCGCCTCGCATCTGATCAATTCGCTGAATCTGCTGCTGCCCGAGGGCGAGCGCATGTTCTGCGCCGCGTATGCCGAGGCGCTGCCCTACGTCAAGGACGAGAAGCTTCGCGAGGCCATGCTCGGCTTCATCGGTCAGGAATCGATGCACGCCGAAACCCACGACAAGGTGCTGAACGAGGTGCTCGCGGCCAACGGCATCGACCCGGCGCCGTATGTGCGACAGGCCGAATACCTGTTCCGCAAGACGCTCGGGCCCAAGAACGTCGAGGGCATCGCGCAGCGCCAGATCCTGGTCGAGCGGCTGGCGTTCATCGCCTGCCTCGAGCACTTCTTCGCCTTCCTCGGTGACTGGGTGCTCAACGCCGATCTGGAGAAGTTCGGTGCGGACCCGCGGGTGGCCGACCTGTTCCGCTGGCACGGCGCGGAGGAAGTGGAACACCGGCATGTCGCCCACGACGTGGCGGTGTACTTCGGCGCGGGATACATCCGCAGGTCGGCGCTGATGGTGCTGGTCTTCCCGATCTTCATCTCGCTGGTCGTGCGCGGCACCAAATTCATGGTCCAGCAGGATCCCGCGCTGCCCGATCTCGGCTATCCGCGCCTGATCAAGCGGGTTTTCGGCGCCATGTGGCGCGGCTCCCTGCCCGGCGTACCGTCGCTGCTGTGGAGTGCGCTGTCCACGCTCGAGCCCGGCTACAACCCGGAGACGGTCGGCTCCACCGCACAGGCGGTGGCGTACCTGGCCGCCTCGCCCGCGGCGCGCGCGGTCGCCTCGTGAGTCCGCGGGTCGTCCCCGAGCAGTTGCCCGCCGACCTGTTCGGCAAGCGCGATCGGGACCGGGCGGTACGGGTGCTCGATGCCGTAGCCTCGGCCCGGTTGCGCTGGGCCACGCTGGTCAACCGACGGGATCTGCGCCCGAAGGTCGACGACCGGAGATTGTCGCTCGTCGTCACCGAGCGTCGGGTCGAGGCGCACGACCAGGATGTGGTGAGCCTGCGACTCGAGTCGCCGGACGGCCGCGAACTGCCCGCGTGGCGGCCGGGCGCGCACCTGGATCTGGAGCTGCCCTCCGGCAGGTTGCGGCAGTACTCGCTGTGCGGCGACCCGGCCGACACCCGCGCCTACCGTGTCGCGGTGCGCCGCATCCCGGAGGGCGGCGGCGGTTCGGTGGAGGTGCACGACGCGCTGCCGGTCGGCGCGCCGATCGTGGTGCGCGGGCCGCGCAACGCCTTTCCGTTCGCGGTGCCCGGCTACGGCTCACCCGCGGTGCACCTGCACTTCGTCGCGGGCGGCATCGGAATCACCCCGATCCTGCCGATGGCGCGGCTGGCGATGCGGCTCGGCCTCGACTGGTCCATGGTCTACGTCGGCCGCAGCCGCGAGACCATCCCGTTCCTGGACGAGATCGAGACGTTCGGCGACCGGGTCACCGTGCGCACCGACGACGAACACGGTCTGCCGGACGCGCCCGCACTGCTGCCCGGCGTGACCACCGGCACCGCGGTGTACTGCTGCGGTCCGGTGCCGATGACGACCACCGTCGCCGAAGCGGTGCGTCGAATGCGCGGCGTGGAACTGCATTCCGAGCGGTTCTCGCCGCCGCCGATCGTGAACGGGCGGCCGTTCGAGATCCAGCTCGCCTCCACCGGTGAAGTGCTCCAAGTGCCCGCCGACGAGTCCGCGCTGACCACCCTCTTGAAATCCCGCCCTGATCAACCGTATTCGTGTCGGCAGGGCTTCTGCCGAACCTGCAAGGTGCGCGTGCTGGTCGGCGAGCCGGACCATCGCGACACGGTGCTCACCGAGGACGAACGCGCCGATGGCGACATGCTGGCCTGCGTATCGCGCTGCGACGGTGGCCGTCTCGTGCTCGACCTGTAGTGGAGACCCCCTCCGACCCGGAGAACAAGGAGACGTCCATGACGACGGATATCGACTCGGTGGCGACCGAGCGGATCGTGCGCAGCGGTGAATTCGACCTCGCTGTCTACGAATACGGTGATCCCGCCGATCCGACCGTGGTGCTCGTGCACGGCTGGCCGGACACCCACCACCTCTGGGACGCCGTGGTGCCGCTGCTGACGCCGCGGTTCCACGTCGTCACCTACGACACGCGCGGGCACGGCCGGTCGACCCGGACCCAGCGCACCGCGGACTTCCGGCTCGAGGAGCTCGCCGCCGACTTCTACGCCGTCGCCGACGCGGTGAGCCCCGACGCGCCCGTGCACGTCCTCGCCCACGACTGGGGGTCGGTGCAGGTGTGGGAGGCGGTGTGCGAACCGCGGGCCGCCGACCGTATCGCCTCGTTCACCTCCGTGTCCGGCCCGAATCTCGACCACATCGGAAAGTGGGTGCGCGCCAGGCTGTCCCGGCCCACGCCGCGCAACATCTGGCAGCCCTTCACCCAGCTGCTCTCCTCGGCCTACACCGCCTTCTTCATGACGCCGGTACTGCCGCGAGCCGCTTTCACCGCGCTCGGCACCGAAGAGCGTTGGCAGCGCGTCGTTTCCCTCATGAACGACACACCGACGTCGAACGTCACCCTGGCGCCGACCTTCCGGCGCGACATCGTCGACGGCCTGCGCATCTACCGCGCGAACATCGTGCCCCGGCTGCTCGGCCCGCGGGAGCGGCACACCGAGGTGCCGGTTCAGCTGATCGTGGCGGGTCGCGACGTCGCGGTGCGGCCCGCGGGCTACGACGACGAGCGCAAGTGGGTCTCGCGGCTGTGGCGTCGCGACGTGCCCGCCGGGCACTGGATGCCGTTCTCGCACCCCGAACTACTGGCCACCGCCACCACCGAGCTGATCGACACCCTCGCCGGTGGCGCGGTGCCGCGCGGCCTGCGTCGCGCCGAAACCGACCGGAACCGAAAGGAATTCGACGACCAGCTGGTGGTGATCACCGGCGGCGGCAGCGGCATCGGCCGGGAGACCGCGCTGGCGTTCGCCCGCCTCGGCGCCGAAATCGTGCTCTCCGACATCAATCTGGACGCCGCCAAGCAGACCGCGGAGCTGATCGCCTCGGAAGGCGGTGTGGCGCACGCCTATCGCCTCGACGTCTCGGACGAGGCCGAGGTCACCGCGCACGCGGCCGAGGTGTTCGCCGCGCACGGCGTGCCGGACATCCTGATCAACAACGCGGGCATCGGCCAGGCGGGCGGGTTCTTCGACACGCCGTCGGCGGAGTTCGATCGGGTGCTGCGGATCAACCTCGGCGGCGTCGTCAACGGCTGCCGCGCCTTCGGCGCCGCCATGGCCGAGCGTGGTTTGGGCGGACACATCGTCAACCTGTCCAGCATGGCGGCCTACAGCCCGCAGCAGGGGCTCAGCGCGTACTCCACCAGCAAGTCGGCGGTGTTCATGTTCTCCGACTGCCTGCGCGCCGAGTTGGCTGGCCGCGGCATCTCGGTGCACACCGTCTGCCCCGGCATCGTGCACACCAATATCGTTGCCACCACCTCCTTCTCGGGCGTCAGCGCCGAGGAGGAGAAGCGCAAGCAGGCCAAGTACGACGACCTGTACCGGAGGCGTCACTACACGCCCGACAAGGTCGCCGATCAGATCGTGCGGGCCGTCCGGCGCAACCGCAGCATCGTGCCGGTCACCCCGGAGGCGCGCTTGCAGTACCAGTTCAACCGCTTCGCGCCCGCGGTGGTGCGGTTCTTCGCGGCGCGGGTGAAGCTCACTTAGCGGGGTTCGTCGCCGCCCGGTGCAGTTCGGCCTCGATCGCCGCGACGCGCCGGGCGTCGATGCCCCACGGTTCGGCGACCCCGACCTTGCTGTCGAGATCCCACAGCACACAGGTCTCACCGGGCCGCGCGACCATCGACCACGCCACCACCGTGCGGCCGAGCTGTTCGGTCATCGAACCGTGCGCGGTGGGCTCGGCGGGGCCGTCCCCGTCCGGGTAGTGGTGCAGGAACCGGCCGTAGGCCGCCGTACAGAACGCGGCGTAGCGCTGCGTGCACAGGATCAGGCCGTGCCACGCCTCGTCCACCGCGTGCGAGGGCATGCCGATGACCTGGCCGTCGCGCATCGCCGCGCCGCAGCAGCGCAGCCACTGGCGCAGGCCGGTCTCCACCAGCTCGCGCGGCTGCCACGGGCACGTCTTGAAGACGGCCTCGGTGAGTTCCAGCGCGGCCACCGCCTCCTCGACGTCGCGTAGGTCGACCTGGCGGCGGAGGCGCTGTCGGGAACGGAAAAACTGCACGATTCACTGTACGGCGGCGCGCCGCTA
Source organism: Nocardia sp. NPDC050713 (assembly GCF_040654315.1). Taxonomy (NCBI): domain Bacteria; kingdom Bacillati; phylum Actinomycetota; class Actinomycetes; order Mycobacteriales; family Nocardiaceae; genus Nocardia; species Nocardia sp. NPDC050713. The sequence continues at coordinate 256,060 of NZ_JBFAHS010000007.1, forward strand.
CCATTCCGGCATGAGGGCTGTTCTCCTGGGTCTGTTTCTGATCGCTGTGGTCGTGATATTCGTGGTCGCCGTCGTCGCGATCGTGGTGCTTCTGGTCAAGGCCGTGAACAGGCCGTCGCGGCAGCCAGGGTGGGGACCGAACCACAATCCGGGACCGTGGTTCGCGGGCGGCGCCGGGACGGGGCACCGCCACCACGGCAGCGGCTGCGGCGGGGGAGACTCCGTGAGCGGCTGTTCGGGCGGCAGCGGCGGAGACAGCGGGTCCGGCGGGGGCGGCGGCAGTAGTTGCGGCGGCGGGAGCAGCAGTAGTTGCGGCGGCGGTGGGGGCAGCAGTTGCGGTGGCGGGGGTTCCTGAACGCGATGTCTCGCCTCGCTCGCGAGTGATACCGCTCCCAGCGCTTGACCTCTACTGAACTTCCGGTTTCATGCTGGGCACTGATCAACGAGATGTGGAGGTCAGTGATGCGGGTTGTGCAGGCAACGGAATTCGGTGGACCAGAGGTGCTCGCGGTGCGCGAGATCCCGGATCCGACACCGGGGCCCGGTCAGGTGGTCGTTCAGGTCGCGGCAGCCGACGTGATGTTCCTCGACACCCGGCTGCGCGGCGGGTGGGGGAGCGAATACTTCCAGATCGAAACCCCTTACGTGCCGGGCGGAGCGGTGGCGGGCGTGGTCGTCGAGGTGGGCGCGGAGGTCGATCCCTCGTGGATCGGCAAGCGCGTCGCCACCAGCACCGCCGCGAGCGGCATCGGCGGCGGTCAGCCCATCGGCGGCTACGCCGAGAAGGCGCTGGCCAAAGTCGAGACGCTCAACGAAGTGCCGGAAGGGCTTTCGCTCGAGCAGGCCGTGGCGTTGGTCCACGACGGCAGGACCGCGCTCGCCGTCTTCGAGCGGGCCGCGATCCAGGCGGGGGAGTGGGTTCTCGTCACCGCGGCGGGCGGCGGGCTCGGCACGCTGCTCATCCAATTGGCGCGCTCCGCAGGGGCACACGTGGTCGCGGCGGCTCGCGGCCGCGACAAGCTCGAACTCGCCGAACGGCTCGGCGCGCACGCCGTCATCGACTACTCCGAGCCGGACTGGTCGGCCAAGGTGCGCGCCGCGACCGGCGGGGCCGGGGTGAACGTCGTGCTCGACGGAGCGGGTGGCGACCTCGGCGCGGCGGCCACCGAAGCCATCGCCGACCACGGCCGATTCCTCGGATACGGCGCCGCGGCGGGCGATTTCGCGGAGCTGGACCGCGACGGGCTGGCCGCGCGCGATATCGCGGTGCTCGGCCTGTTCGACATCACCGGCGCCGACACCGATTGGAACGCCCTCGCGCGGGGTATCCAAGACGCCGTGGTCGCCGGTGACATCGAAGTCGTGATCGGTCAGACCTTCCCCCTCGAACACGCCGACCGAGCCCATGCCGCAATCGAATTGAGGAAATCTCTCGGTCGAACGCTGCTTACTTTGTGACTTGTCCGCGCGTGGGTGCGATCGGTCTCAGACAGCGCTAGGGTGCCCCCGTGCAAACTCTGATAGTCGTCGGTGTCGTTGCCGTCGTCCTCTTCCTCGTTTTCGCCGTCGTCCAATTCGCAAGTCGCCCACCGAGAATGGAGAGTCGGTGGGACGACAGCGTGCCGGTGGACAAGGGGCGATGGGGAGACGGCGACGACTGACCGCGTCACCTCGCCTGCGTCAACACCACCACCGCGATGGGCCGCTTGGTCATTTTCTGATAGGCGCTGTAGCGGCCCTGGTTCACCTCGTCGACTATCGCCCAACGTCGTGCGTAGTCCGGGTCGTCCGGATACGTCGCTCGCGCAACCACTCTCATCCTGCGTCGCCCCACCTGGATCTCGCACTCGGGCGCTGCCTTCACGTTCGCCAGCCACCCCGGCGGACGCGGCGAGCCGCCGTTCGACGCGGTCACCAGGTATGCCTCGCCATCGCGTCCGTAGGTCAGCGCCGAGGTCCGCTCCTGACCCGTCTTCCGTCCTATCGTTCGCAACAGCAGGGTCGGATTCCCGAACAGCAGCTTGTGGCCCACCAGCCCGCCGCTCTTCTCGTATACCCACTGATGAACCCGCAGCACATTCGCGAACACACTGGCCATATCTGACCCTCCAGTAAGTTTCCGGTGTCGGCCCCACCCTAATCGACCTCGCCCGGCCGAGTCGGCCGACAGACCGCGCTTCGTCGGAGTAGCGTCGAGGGGCCGGGGAGTCAACTGGTGCCCGGCCCGCCGCGCCCGGTAGCATCCTTGACAGTCGCGGTTCCACCGCGCATGCGGGGCGGTAGCTCAGTCGGTTAGAGCCGTGGACTCATAATCCATTGGTCGCGGGTTCGAGCCCCGCCCGCCCCACAAACCCGCTGGTCAAAGCCTTATCGTGTGGTTGTGGACTGGCTCGGGAGGGGGCAAGTCGCTCTTTATTCTCTTTTTCATTTCAGGCCGCCTGCGGGCTCCGACCGGGCAGCATCTCGGGCTTCCTCGTTCTGTAACGCAAAGGCCTCGAAACGATCTCGAGCGGCCGGTCCGCGATGCGAGCCGAGGCCGCCCGCTCAGCTGGGTCGGGGCGTGAGGCGGATGACCGGGATTTCGCGGTCGGTCTTTTCTTGGTATCCGGCGAATCGTGGTCCGGTGGTGGTGATCTGCCGCCACGCCTTGTCGCGTTCGGCGCCGTGGAGCTGTTCGGCGGTCACGTCCAGGGTTCGCCCCTCGACGTCGATGCGGACCTTGTCGGGGTTCGCGGCGATGTTGTGATACCAGGCGGGGTTACTGGCGGCGCCTGCCGCCGACGCCACGATGAGGTAGGTGCCGCCGCCGCCGGGGAACCAGGCTACCGGCGTGGAACGCTCGACCCCGCTCTTGCGGCCCAGGGTGGTGAGAACCAGGGCGTTCAAGCCCATGAACTTTCCGCCGCCCCTGCGGCGCAGGCGGTTGGCCATCAATTTGTTCATCCACACGGCGATCCGGCCGGACGGCTGGCGGGCGCCGCGCGTGCCCGCGGGGGTTCCGAATGTCATCGGGTTCTCCTTTTCGCTGTGGGCGACCCGCGGTCAGGCGGTCGCGGTGGACGATATCCAAAGCATTCTCCTCCTGATCATCGAAGAAACACATGTTGACCAGCACTGATCATGGGCGATCGCGGCACGCCAGCCGTGGGAGAGAGGCGATGGGGTTGCGTGAGCGCGGTCCGGGGAATTCAGGCGCCTGATAGACGGTGCGCGATCCACGAATCGATATCCCGCAGCGCGGCGGCGGCCATGCCGGTCGGGCGGTGGGTGAAGGCGTGGGTGGACTCGGGGTGCACCCGGATGTCCACGTCGTTTCCCGCCGCGGAGAGGCGGGCGGCCATAGCCAGGTTGTCTTCGAGGAGGATATCGAGACCTCCTACCACCAGCAGTGTCGGCGGTAGGTCGGTGAGGTCGCCGTAGAGGGGAGAGATATCGGGGTCGGTTCGGTCGGCGACGTGGCCGACATACGCCTCGATGAAGAACTCGTCGGCGTACAGCCTCCCGCCGGGGGATCGCCCGCTGAGGTCGTAGGCGCCGAACTGTAGGACGGCACCGGCGAACGGATCGGCCAAGCCCTGGTCGCGTAGCCGTAGCAGGGTGGTCATGACCAGCGTGGAGCCCGCCGAGGCTCCGCCGATCACCAGTTTCGTTGTCCCGAACAACGACTCGGCCTGTTCGAGGAGCCACAGCGCAGCGGTTTCGCAGTCGTCGGGAGCCGCGGGCCATGGATGCTCGGGCGCCAATCGATAGTCGACGCTCACCACGGCCACGCCGAGAGCGTCGGCCAGACGAGCATTGCGGGCGTCCTCATTGGCCGCTGATCCGAGGTAGAAGCCGCCAGGGTGGATGTCGAGGTAGGCGCCCCGGATCTCGGTTTCCCGAGGGACGGTGATCCGCACCGGGACTCGACGCTCACCGACTTCGGCGGTGTGTTGGGTAGCCCTGTCACCCGATGACGTGAGAGACCTGGCCTGCCTGGCCCGGGCCTGCCGCAATTCCTCGATACTGGTCGGGCCCGCGCCAGCAGGTGAGGCCGCGTTGAACTGTCGGCTCTCCTCGACGTAAGCGTCGAGTCCCTCGCCGATCAGCCGCTTCAGTCCGATCTCCATGTTCCTCCCGTTCGTAGCCGCGTGTCGTGTGGGCAGCGCCGATGAAAGCCTGCCGCCATGTCCGAACAACCCACATCGACCAGGAGGATGCAACCAGGTGAAGCGACGAGCCTCAAACAACCAATCCACGTGCTGGCCACAACTATTGGTTGTGGACTGAGCTGACCGATCGCGCGACCGCAGCTCGGCGATACGGCTCTCGGACTCTGTCGGCCGGGGTCACACAAGGCATTCGGGATTCGCCGAACCAGTCGCGATCCGTGCTGGAGCGGCGAGAGATCAGTCGAGGTCTCAGAACAGCGGTGATGAATTCCGCTCGTGTGCATGGGGTTCCGGTCAGGGGGCAGGAGCTGCCTGCCTGAACGCGAGTGCCACTGGGACCGCGCCGCTGACCTCTTCGAGATGCCGATGCGTCACCTCCGCCGACCACGCTCCGATCGGGGGACTCGGTTAGGCTTCCTCAGGAACTTCTGGCATCACTCACGCGAGGTGTGGCATGGACTCGTCGGCGGTCGCCGCGGCTGCTGGTGTGGCGACGGCGGTGATCGCGCTCGTCGCCGCGTCGTTGGTGGTGTGGCAGGTGACCGAGATGCGGAAGACGACCTACGCCAGCGCTTTCAAAGCGGTGTACGACATGCTGCAGGCGGAGGTGATCCGTCAGGATCGGCGTTTCGTCATGCGGGAATTGCGGATTCGCGACCTCGGCACCTGGACCGAGGACGACATCCTGCGCGCCGAACGGGTCTGCCACAGCTACGACTGTGTCGCCATCATGTGCCGCAATGGGTTCATCCCGACCGACGTGGTCGCCGATTCCTGGGGCGATTCGCTTCGGACCTGCTGGAGCGTCCTGCGACCGCTGGTCGAGAAATACCGTTCGGACCGGGGCGCGCCCGAGTTGTGGGACGACTTCGCCTGGCTCGCCGGACGCGCCACCGAACTGCACGGGCAGCGGCAGTCGCGGTAAGCCGCATCCCGGTCGCCACAGCCTTCGGTGGCGGGCACGCCGTTCAGCCGTGTCGCGACCGAGGCCGCGACCCGCGACCCTCGCGATGGAAACTCAGTAGGGCCGGTCGATGGTTTGCGGGACTTCCCATTCGTCGGTGATGTCGAGGGCGCGGTTTCGGGCCTCGCCGAGCAGGGCGTGCGAGTGCCTGCTGCGCTTGGTCAATTCGTAGCGGCGAGCGCCGAGGCCCGTCGTGGTCTGCAGCTCGTAGTCGAGGTCGTCGACCAGGTGGTGTAGCTCGTCGACCTGCGTGAGTGTGGGCCGGTCGCCCAGACTCTCGAGTTGGTCGATGACGTCGCCGAATCGGTCTTCCAGACTGCGCATCGCGCGCCCTCCCCTGTATCACCGTGTGCCCCTTGCTATCTCAGAGTAAGGCGGAACCGGGTATTCGGCGAACGATCGAGACGCGCACGTGCGGGTTCGGGGCCGAATACGGCGTACACCGCTCGCTTTGGCTAGCATCTGACCGAGGCGTACGGGTTTGGTGGACAGGGCGGAAGCTCAACGGCGGTACGGGAGCCCATGAATCAGATCTTGTTCTCGGCGATGATCGCGCTGGCGGTGTCGATCATGGTGACGCCGTTCCTGATCAAGGCGTTCGTCACGAGGAACTTCGGTCAGGAGATCCGCGTCGACGGACCGGCGAGTCATCAGGCGAAGCGCGGCACGCCGACGATGGGTGGCATAGCCATCATCGCCGGTCTGTGGGCCGGGTATCTCGGCTCGCATCTGATCGTGGTCCGGGACGGCGTCGATGGCCCGTCGGCTTCCGCGCTGCTCGTTCTCGGGTTGGCGACCGTCTTGGGTTTCGTCGGCTTCCTCGACGACTCCATCAAGCTGCGCAAGCGACGCAATCTCGGCCTGACCGCGACGGGCAAGTACCTCGGCCAGCTCGGCGCCGCCGTGTTGTTCGGCGTGCTGGCGCTGCGATTCCCCGACGGCGCCGGGTTGACGCCCGCCAGCAAGCACATGTCCTACGTCCGGGATTTCAGCGCCGTGTCGCTCGGGCTTGTCGGGTTCCTGCTCGTCGTCTGTTTCCTCGTGGTGGCCTGGTCGAACGCCGTGAACATCACCGACGGCCTCGACGGCCTCGCCGCCGGATCCATGAGCTTCGCGCTCGGCGCCTACGTGATCATCACCTTCTGGCAGTACACCAACGCGTGCGCGACCGGGGTCGCCCCGGGCTGCTACGAGGTCCGGGATCCGCTCGATCTCGCGGTGGTCTGCGCCTCGGGCGTCGGCGCGTGCATCGGATTCCTGTGGTGGAACGCCGCACCGGCGAAGATCTTCATGGGAGACACCGGCTCGCTGGCCCTCGGCGGCCTGCTCGCGGGCCTCTCGATCACCACCCACACCGAGCTGCTGATGGCCGTGGTCGGCGCGTTGTTCTGTGCGGAAATCCTTTCGGTCCTGCTGCAAATCGTCGTTTTCCGCACCACGGGCAATCGGGTGTTCAAGATGGCCCCGTTCCACCACCATTTCGAACTCAGCAAGTGGGCCGAAACCACGGTGATCATCCGCTTCTGGCTCCTCGCGGGGATCGCCGCGGCGGTGGGGCTCATGCTCTTCTACGGCGAGTATCTCGCCGTCGTCGGCTGATCCTCGCCCTGCGTCCGTATGCCTCGGAGGCGTACGGAACCGAGTGCGGGAGTCCTCCGCCGCGGGCTACCGTGGAGGGATCATGGCCGATACACCGCGCAAGGCGCCGCGGCAGCGGCGGTCGAAGGAGACCGTGGACACGCTGCTCGAGGCGGCCGCGCAGATGTTCGGGCGGGAGGGGTTGGCGACGACGACGAACCGGATCGCCGAGCGCGCCGGGGTGTCGATCGGGTCGCTGTATCAGTATTTCCCCAACAAACACGCGCTGCTGCACGCGCTGGCCGAGCGGCACGTGGCCGAGGGGATGGCGCGGCTGGACGCGGTGTTCGCCGAGGCGCGCGTGACGCGGCCCGGGTTCGACGAGACCATGCGGGTGATCCTGGAGGCGGTAGTCGACCTGCACCGGGATCGGCCCGCGCTGCACGCGGTGTTGCACCGGGTCGCGCCCCGGTCGGCGGCGGAGGTGGCGGCGATGCGGGCGTTCGAGGACCGGCTCGCGGATGAGGTGGCGTTCCACCTCGTGCGCTGCGGCCGGGGTGGCGAGGACCCGAATTACTTGGCGCGCACCATTGTTCACGCCGTAGACGTCCAGCTGCATCGAGTGCTGATCCCACACCGGCTCGACACCGAACGGCTACTGGAGCTGGTCCGCCGGATCACCGCCGATCCGGCGGCGTGAGCGCGGCCGTTTCGGCCAGCACCTCGCGCAAGGTCGTCGCCAGCAGGCTCAGGCCGGGTTCTTCGATCGGGAAATGTCCGCAGCCGTCCAAGAGAACGGTCCTGGTCGGTCCGGGGACCCTGGCCAGGAACCGGAGACTGAGCGACGGCGGTGTCCACCGGTCGGCCGCGGGGTGCACCAGGGTGACCGGTGTGGCGGTGAACTCCTCCGGCGGGGTGTGCCGGAAGTTCAGGAAGTCGGCGAGAAATCCCAGCGGGACGTGCGCGCCGCCGCCCTTCGGGTCGCTGCCGCACAGGTCGGAGAGGGCCGGGTCGAGGCTCATGTTCCGCATGTCGACCAACCACCTGATCGGCACCCGAAGCCCGGCCAGCGGTGTGAGCGATCGCAGCAGTAAGGGAGCGAAGCCGCCCGTGAACGACCAGCGTGCCGCGGCCCGCCGAGCCGCGGGGTCGGAAGGGTCGAGCAGGCAGGTGGCGACGACGTGCGCCACCGCTCGCGTCCGCGCGGCGGTCTCGTAGACGAGCATGCCGCCCATGCTCGCGCCGAACAGGATCAACGGCCGTTCGTCGAATTCTGTTTCGGCTAGGACGAATTCGCTGAGCAGGTCCACCCAGTGGGCGTAGCGGACCGAGTTCGGCTCGGGTTCGACGGTGTCGCCGTAGAGCGGCAGATCGATGGCCATCGCTTCGACGCCCTCGCTCGCGGCGAGCGCGGCGAACGGCCAGAGCAGTCCCGCGTGCCCGCCCGCGCCGTGGACGAGCAGCACCCGCACCGCCGCATCGGGTCGCGCCGCTCGGGCGACGTGCACAGTGCGCCCGCGCCACGACCACCAGGTGGAGATCGGTTCGAGCAAGGGTTCGCGTCGATAGTCGGCGGGCAGGAATTGGGCGTATCGCAGGTATTCCATGCATTCAGGCTCGGCCCCGGCGTCCATGCGGACAACTCGCATTCGACCCGGTCGGTTCCGCCGTAGACGACCCCGCTGACCTGCGAAGATCGACCCCCTGCGAGTCCGCGCGAGCACCGGCTCACATTCGGACCTTCAACCTTGCCGCTCACGCACTCAGACGGGGGCCTCGGTGCGCCCGCCGATGGGCAGGGCAGCGGGCCTTGCGTCGAACTCGGGCGAGTCGGAGCACGGATCGAGTTGTCTCACAGCGGAATCGGCGTCGCGCTGCTAGAGTCTCGCGCAAGCCCGAGGGAGGTGAGGCTTGGTGATCGTGGGGCGCGCCGAGCTGCTGGAACTGATCGACACCCTGGTGCGGGTTCCGCGGGGAAACACCGAAGAAACCGGGAATCCCGTACTGGTGCTGGAAGGGTACGGTGGGTCGGGGCGCACCACCGTGCTGGAGCAGGTGCTCGACCGGTGGCAGCGACGGACCCCGACCGTCCTGGTCCGGCCGTTGGAACGCCCGTACGACCCGGACAACCCGGCCCGCCCCGTGCTCGCCGCGGCGATGCTCGGCCTCAGCATGGATCTGCCCGGCTTCCCGATGGCGTTTCCGCGCATCGTGGTGGCGCAGATCGCGATCAACGAGAATTTCACCGAGATTCCCGCGACCGAGCATCGAGAACGGTTGCGCACGGCGCTGAATCGGTACCGGGACCGCGCGACGCTGGTCGCTTTCATCGGCGATCTGGTCGGTTTGGCCGGCGCGCAGGCCGCCAACATCAAGCTGCCCGGCGCCAGCATGATCGCGCCGACCCTGAGCCAGCACCTGTCGAACCTGGTGGTGGGCAGGCTGACTCGCGGCAGGCTGATCACCAAGATCACCTGGGGTTCGGCGGTCTCCTGGTACGGACACCAGGATCTCGGCCTGCGGGCCGACGCCGAGACGGAGCTCATCGAACTCGGCATCAAAGCGGCCAGCGAAGACGCGGCCACCAGGCGCGGCGTGGACAACCTGCTGATCAGCGCCTTCCTCGCCGACCTCCGGCACAGCGCGGCGCGGGTCGCCGGACGGCCGTCGAATGTCGTTGTGCTGCTGGACGATGGCGACACCCCGACCGCGATCGCCTTCACCAGCGCACTGCTGCGTGCGCGCGAGGCGATGACCGCCGCCGGATCCCCGCTGACGGATCCGCTGACGCTCGTCACCACCAGCTCCGGCGTGCTCGCCGAGGAACTCGACGGACAGGTCCCCGCGCCGGTGACGTGGACGCCGCGCCGGCGCGCCGATCCGTCCGAGCGGAACCCGTGGGCGCGGTTGCGGATCGACGACTTCACGGAGTTCGAGGTGAAGACCCTCGCCAAGGACGTCACCTCGATCGAGGCGGACCGGATCGGCGAACAGGTGTACCGGCTGACCGGCGGCCACCCCGCCGCGACGGCCTATGTGCTGGATCGGTTGCGGCAGCGTCGGCGGTCGGTAGACGACCTGGACGACCTGTTGCGCGACAACCACGCGGGGCCGGGCACCGCCGTCCAACGCCACCTGCTCGGCATGTTCGCCAAGGATCTGCACCCGCGTAAGCAACTCGACGAGGACACGCTCGACGCGCTCGTCACGGTGTCGGCGGCGCGCACCAAGGGCGACGCACTCCGGTTGGTCACGCTGTTGCCCCCCGGGATCGGGGAGCGTTCGCCGGTGTTCCGATCTCCGTCGCTGTGGAGCGGGCCGACCGACAGCGCGGTGCTGCCCGCCTTCGTTCGTCGCATGGGCCTGCGCGAACTGGCGGTGCGCACGAACCGTCACCCCGGTTGGGACCGCGTGTTCGGAAAGTTGCTCGACACAGCGCCTTCCGGCGATCGCGCGAGCAGGCTGCACTACACGCGGCTGCTGCACGGTGGCGCCGCCATCGTCGACGAACTGGCTGAGTTGCTTCCGAGCACAGCCGCTTCCGAGTGGTTGTCGCTGTTCGACAAGATCGTGGAGATGTCCGATCCGCGCAGGCCGGATGCCGGTCTCGTCGACGGCCGCGACCACGCCGCGAGTCGCGTCGAGCACATAGCGGTGCTGCTCGCGGTCGTGCCCGCAGTGGAATCGGACCTGCGGATCACCGTCGCGGAGCGCAGGGAGATCCTCTGCGCACGGGCGGCGCACAGCTTCGAACGCCTCGCCGACCACGCTACGGACCGAAGCCCGTTCCTGTTGCGCGCCAACGACTACCACCATTGTGTGCGCCGAACCCGTTGACCCGACCTCGATGAGGAGCCCGCTGTGGAGTCGCGTTACTGGGCAGGCATAGTCCCGAAGCGGCGAAGGCCCATGCCGCGACCCTGGACCGACTGGGTGCGGCTGGGTGTAGTCGTGATCTTGGTGGTCGGCGCGGTGAGCGGGTTCGCGGCCCGTGAGCCGTTGCGGCGGTTGGCCACCTGCAACGACGGTTTGCCGAGCACGGCGGCGTGGGCGGCGGGCGGCCGGTGCGTCGGATTGTCGGAGGGCCCTTATGCTTTCGAACTGCCCGCGTTCGAGCACGTCATGCGGGTCATCGATGAGCAGAACCGCACCGCCGCCGACGGATGTCCCGGCACACCGGTGACCGTCGGTGTGCTGCTGACCATGACCGACCAGCTGGCGGGCAGTCGCGCCGTGCACGAGCTGGAAGGTATGGCCGTCGGCCAGCGCCGGGCGAACGCCACCGGATGCGTGCATCCGATGCGTCTCGTCGTCGGCAATCTCGGTGACTACGGACCCGAGGGCGACGCCGTGGCGGTGGCGCGGAAAATGGCGCAACGCGGCGACGTGGTCGCCGTCGCGGGCATCGGCCTCAGCGACCAGACCACGGCCGAGGTCGCGGATCTGCTTGCCGCCGAGAAGATTCCGATGGTGTCGGACGTGGTCACCGCCGAGGGCTTCGACCAAGCCGGTTCCGCCGGCGACGACCCCGACTTCACCCGGTGCGACGAGAACATCACCTACCCGCGGGGAGTCGGGAAGGACTACTACTATCGGGTCGCCTTCCGTGTCGCGGTGCAGGTCCGGGCGCTGGGTGCGGTCGCGCCGACCAGGCCCGATTTCGTCATGGTTCCCACCGGTGGGTCGGACCCATATACCTGCACGACGTTGCCCTTCCTGCACCGCCAGTACGGCGGCGAGTTGCTCGAGGTGAAGTTCGACGCCGAAGAGCCGACCACCGTGTCGCAGACGGCGCGACGGGTGTGCGCGACGGCCAAGGACGTGACGATCGCGTATCTGGCACGCGGTCGCGACCTCGGTCGCCTGCTCTACGACCTGGACGTTTCGTACACCAACGGGCAGTGCGCGGCCACCTCGATCACGGTGCTCAGCACCTCCGACGGAAATCGGCTGCGCACCGCGGAATCCGATGCCGCGCTCGAGGATTTGCGTGGCAAGGCGCTGAGTTCGCCGAGCTTCGTCGGCGGACGCGTCCGGGTGCTGTTCACCCTCGTCGCGGGGGCCGACGGACCCGAGCAGGACAATCCGCAGTGGGCCCTGTTCGAAGAGGCCTACACCGCAGCGGGATTCGATCTCGCGCACGTCGGCGACGGCTGGGCGGTGAACGCCTACGACGCGCTGAGCACTGTCGTCGCCGCCGTGCGCGCGCTTCCTGCCGCGTTGACGGTTCAGCGCAGCCAGGTCAACATCACCCTCGGCGGTTTCACCTCGCCCGAGCTCGCGGTGGCGGGTGCGGGCGGCCCGATCGTTTTCGACAACAGCGGCAACCGGGCCGGACCGGATCCCGCGGTGGTGCGGCTGTGCCCGGCGGGTGAGTTCGGCGGCAGGCCGTATGTGCCGACCGTCGAGGCGAAGCCAGGCGAACCGATCCCCGAATGCGTCCGACCCGCTGCGTGACGGGTCCGGCGTGCATGCCATCCGCCGGTGCTCTGCGGACGCGGGTATGGCCTGATTCATCAAGGGGCGCTGGGCATTCGGCGGTGTCGCGTTGGTGTCGGCGGTGCGTGATACGGTACGGCGCGAACGGCGAGAGGTCGTTCGTCAGGGGTGAGGGGGAGTGGGCGAGTCCGCCACGTGATCCGGGTTTCGGGTAGCCGATCGTCTCGCGTGTCGGGGCGCGTGTAGGTCGGCTGTCCGTGGATTCGTGGCGAGCCTTCCGCCGATCGGGCGCATCGAGTTACACCGGCCGACCGCGCCTCGGCCACGCATGAGGAAGCGTGAACATGAACTACCGCAACAAGCTGACGCAGCTCCTGCTGACGGCGGCGTTGGCGACGGGCCTCGGCGCGGCGTTTCCGGCCACCGCGCAGGCACAGGGGATCGCCTATCCCGGCATGACCATCACGACGGGCGAGAGCATCTGCTCGGTCGGCGCGACCGGACACATGGGGGATCAGCAGTACGCGGTCACCGCCGCGCACTGTTTCCAAGAAGGCCGAACCGTCTACGACGAGAACGGGAGGGTGATCGGCCGATACGAGCAGAGCCACGGCGACGACGCCACGATCGGCGGGCTGGGCTTCGCGCTCATCCGGCTGGCCGCCGGGGTGGGTGTCTCGGCTTCGCTCGGCAACTTCGGCATCGAGTCGACCTACACCGATGCCCAAGTGGGACAGGAGGTCTGCCACGTCGGCTGGGCGACCAACTGGACCTGCGGCCGGGTCACCGAGGTGGGCGCGACCTTCTTCGTCGCGGATTTCGTGGCCGACCGGGGTGATTCGGGCGGCATCGTCTACTTCCCGACACCGGAGGGCCGCGCGGCCTTCCTCGGCATCGTGATCGGCAGTCTGGAATCGGGTGGCGTGCTGGTCGAGTCGGCCAACTATCTGCGCGACACCATCGACGCCCACGCTCAGGGCCCCGATCACTTCCGGTGGTACGTCGAGTGAATCGAGGGCGGGAAGAGCGGGGCCGAATGTCCCGCTCTTCCCGCGCGATTCGCTAGCGGCCCTGGTGGCTGTGCTGGCCGCCGAGTCGCTTGGCCTCGGTCGGCTGGGCCGCGGCGCCCTTCCTACCCGCTTCGCTCGCCCTTCTCGGGTCGTTGTCGAAGCTGCCGCTGCTCGCCTTGCCGCCCAGGCTGGCGATCTTGCGCTGCTGCTCGGAATCCATTGCCGCGAAACCTCGTTGGTTGTTTGCCATCGTCATCCTCCCTCGGTAGGTCGGCGGTTGCGTGACGCGGTCTCGCGCCACCACTCCTGGCGCTACCCGGGGTCGGCGGAGGCAAACACGTGCCCGCCGATCGATGGGCGCTCGCCGTTGCGGCAGCTTTGCCGTTCTGCGCACGACGATCGCGAGTTCCAGCGACCGCGAAATCCCTCGCATCGTGAGGTGAATCACGCTCTGCTGGAGCGCTTTCCACTCGAGCGGCGGCATTCGCGGGTACCGCCTACCCTCGACACCAGCGGGGCGGTCCGGCGGAAGGGGAGCAGTCATGGGACATGTCGAGCACAAGGCGACCGGTGCGGCGCCGGTGGATTTCGTATTCGAGTACATCGCCGACTATCGGAATGTGCCGAAGTGGATGTTCGGAGTTCGTCATTACACGCCGGTCGGCGAGCAGACCACCGGCGTCGGCGCGGTGTTCGACACGGCGCTGCATCTCGGCCCGACCACGTTGCACATGCGCGCGGAGGTCACCGAATGGGTAGACGGCGCGAAGGTCTCGCTGCACGCGATCAAGGGCATCGAGGGCACGGTCCACTGGAGTTTCCAGGCCATCGATCCGACTACCACCGAGATCGGCGTGGTGGTCGACTACCGGGTACCCGGGGGATTCGCGGGCCGCGCGCTGGACAAGATCATCCAGGCCTTCGTCGGCCCGGCCATCCGGCACACCGAGAAGAGTCTGCGCGAGCAGGTGCTGGCGGGTTATCGGGAATCGCTCGGCGAGAACGCCTGACAGGACGGGCCGGGAACGCCCGGGTCTCCGAATTCCTCGGGCGCCGAGAACCCCGGGCCGTGGGTATGCGGACGCTGGTGATCTCCACGGGACGCGTCAGGCGCGCCGTACAGCGGAACGGCGCGCCTGTCGTGGTCGGGGTTCATCGATCGCCGGGCAGAGCCACGGACCATCGACCTCCGTGACGGGTCGACCCAGCTCGGTTCACGCCCGCACGGACTCCGACTCCGGTTCCGAATTCGGTTCCGCGACCGGGGTCTTCCGCGCCCGCAGCAGCAGCATGCCGAGCACGGCGGCGGCGATGCTGAAGCCCGCGCTGATCCAGGCGCCGCTCGACATGGCTTCGGTGAACGCCGTCTTGGCCGGTTCCTCGAAGCCGAGTTGGAATGCGGCGCCGATGGATTCGCGCGCGGCCTCGGGCGCGTCGGCGGGCATGTTCGAGGTGAACACACCGGCCAGCACGCTGCCGAGCACCGCGATGCTGATCGCCATGCCGACCTGTTGGAGCGTGTCGTTCATGGCCGAGCCGACGCCCGCGTGCTCCAGCGGAATGGCGCTCATGATGGCGGCGTAGGCGGCCGGTCCCGCCAAGCCGCCGCCGACGCCCATCACGAGCATGCTGACCAGGACCCACGTGTACCCGCTGCCGAGAGCGAGGATCGCGAAGGCCAGCCCCATGACCAGCAGACCCGAAACGATCAGCGTCTTGTTGCTCAGCTTCTTGCCGAGAGTCGCGCCGAGCCCGTTGCACACGGCCGCGGCCACGGCGTACGGCAGCAGCGCCAAACCCGCCTTCATCGGGCCGTACCCGAGCACGAACTGCAGGTACTGGGTGAGCATCAGCATGATCGCGCCCATGCCGAAGACCATGAGCAGCAACGTCAGACAGGTGCCGGTGAAGTCTCGGTTGCGGAACACCGCGAGCGGCAGCATCGGATGCGCCGAGCGGCTCTCCCACGTGACGAATCCGAGCGCCGAGACCGCCGCCAGCGCGATCACCGGGATGTTCCATTCGCGTTCGATGATGACGTAGACGGTCGAGACGAGCGCGACGATCGACAGCAGCACGCCGACCAGGTCCACCGGCCGCTGCTCGCCGGTGGTCTCGGGCATCAGCACGAGCGCGGCGACGATGGCGAGAATCGCGACCGGAATATTGAGCAGGAACACCGAGCCCCACCAGTAGTGCTCCAACAGGAAGCCGCCCAGCGTGGGGCCCGCGACGATGCCGACCATCGAGACGGTGCTCCAAGCCGCCATCGCGGTGCGCCGTTCGTCCTCGGCGAAGGTGGTCATCAGGATGGACAGCGTCGATGGCATGAGCAGAGAGCCGCCGACACCCATCGCGGCTCTGGCGGCGATCACCTGCCAGGGTTCGCTGGCGACTACCGCGGCGAGCGAGGCCACGCCGAAGACGGCCAAGCCCGTGACGAGCATCCGCCGCCTGCCGAACCGGTCCGAGAGGCTGCCCGCCGTGAGCAGCAGTCCGGCGAAGACAAGCACGCCAAGCAGTTCACTTCGATATGGACCCGCGAACCCCGGCAGCCGAGGGGGTCGGGGTTGGATCGCGCGCAGATCGTCGCGGCGGCGCTCGAGATCCTCGATTCCGAGGGACTGGACGCGTTGAGCATGCGCAAGATCGGCGCGAAGCTGAACGCGGGTGCGACCAGCCTGTACTGGTACGTCGCCAACAAGGACGAACTGCTCGAACTCGTCCTCGACGAGTTCTGGGGGATGCTGCACGCCCCGGAATCGGAACAGGCGTCCTGGCGCGAGGTGCTCACCACCTTCGCCTACAGCCTGCGCGGCAGCATGCGTGCTCACCCGTGGATTGCCGGGCTCGTCGGTCACATCCCGAGCATCGGGCCGAACGCGATGCGCGTCAGCGATCGGTTGCGGCGGGCGTTCACGGAGGCGGGCTTCCAGGGTGTCGACATCTACCGTGCCAGCGGCACGGTGATGTCTTTTGTTCTCGGCCAGGTGCTTCCGGAGATCGCGTATGCCAAGACCTACGGCGAGGACTACGACGCCGAGAGCGTCTCGCAGGTGATGAGCAAAGTCGCCGGAGACTATCCCGAGATGTTCGCCGACTACCGCGATGTCGCGCAGACCGACCCGGAAGTCGCTCGCGCGCTCGGCTTCGATTTCGGGCTGCTGTGCGTGCTCGACGGGCTGGAGTTGCGCCTGCGCGACGGTGACCGGTCGCGTCTGCGGAAGTGACGGCGGCGCACGGGATCTCGTAGCCGGACGGGCGCGGCTGGAGCAACGAACGCCTCGCGTGCCCGGCAGGCGTTGCGGTCGATCCGATACCGCCGGTTGTGGAACCGCGGTCGGTCGACTGCGGTTCTGCCGTACGCTGAGCCGGTCGCGGCGACAGGAGTTTTCGGTGGGCACAGTCTTGGTCAAGGGGCAGAACGGGCCGGTGGCCGCGGGGCGAGTCGTGGTGTCCGTGCGCACCGAGGCGGTGGTCGACGTGTCGGCGCTGCTGGTCACCGAAGCCGGGACGGTGCGTTCCGACGCGGACTTCGTGTTCTTCAACCAGCCCGTCGCACCCGGCGTCGAGCTGACGTCGGGTTCGCCTGCCGCACTGGCGATATCGCCCGCCGACCTACCCGACGAGATCGCGCAGGTGCGCGCGGTGCTCACGCTGGACGACGCCACCTTCGGACGATTCGCGCCCCCCGTCGCGACCGTCGCGGACGAGCTGGGAAATGTGCTGTACGAGTACGAGATCGAGGGACTCGACAGCGAATCGGTGGTGATCGCGCTCGAGCTCTACCGGCGCGGTCCGCAGTGGAAGGTGCGCGCGGTCGGGCAGGGATACGCGGGCGGGTTCGCCGCGCTGGTCACCGATCACGGCGTCGTCGTGGACGACGAGCCGTCGCCGAGCGCCGCCACCGCGCCGCCGACAGTGCCCGAGGTCCGCACTGTGCCGGGCGAGTCGAAACTCTCGTTCGAGAAGCGCGCCGTGCTCGACCTGCGCAAGCGCGAGGTCGCCAAGATCCTGATCGACCAGAACGCCATGGGCATCCGCGCCCGGGTGGTGCTCGTCATCGACAAGACCGGCAGCATGCAGAAGCAGTACCGGAACAAAGTCGTGCACCGCGTGGTGGAGCGGATGATCCCGATCGCCACCCAACTGGACGACGACGGGACGCTCGAGGCCTACCTGTACGCGCTGTCGTACACGAGGCTGCCGGATATCGAAGTGGCCGAGGGCGATCGCTGGTCGGAGACCCACCTGCATCTGAGCGGCACGCACGCGGGCATCGACTACGGCGCCCTCGGCGGGCGCAACGACGAGTTGCCGATCATGCGCGCCGTCATCGATACGCTGCGCCCCGGCGATCGGCCGACGCTGGTGCTGTTCTTCACCGACGGCGGTTTCGCCAAGAAGCCGGAGATCACCGCCCTGATGCGGGAAGCCGCACGGCTGCCCGCGTTCTGGCAGTTCGTCGGGCTCGGCAAGGCCAACTACGGGCTGCTGCGCAGCATCGACGAGATGGACGGCAGGCTCGTCGACAACGCCGGGTTCTTCGCGCTCGACGACATCGACAGTGTGGACGACGCGGAGCTCTACGCCAGGTTGCTCGGTGAATTCCCGCAGTGGCTGCGCGCCGCGCGTGCCGCGGGCGTGACGAGTTGAGTCGCGGCGTTCAGTCGTCGGCGACGATCAGCCGATCACCGCGTTCATGATGGTGCCCGCACTGGTGGCGACCACGCCGCCGATCATCGCGCCTGCCACCATCTTCGGCGACTCGAGCCCGCCTCCGGTCCATTTCTCCCAGGCGAACCGGCCGCCCGCGTAGATGATGCCGCAGACACCCGACAGCAGAACGAACCAGGTCAGGTAGCGGACGAGCTGCAAGATCTTATCGGACACCGGCGGCGCCTCGGGCGTCGGATTGCCGATCTGCGCCAGGGTGTCGTATGCGACGGCCAGGATCATCGTTGTGCTGCTCATTCCGGGTTCGGGACAAGGAGAATCGCTGAATGGATGGTATCCGGTTCTCCGGCATGCCGCCCATACCTCACACCCGTGGCGCGCGATACCTTCACCACCCCGGCGCGGGCTGTTGTCTCCTGAGGCGGCTGGACTTTCGCCTCAGTGCGGCACCGTGGCACGGACCGCGGTGTCAGCTCGGCGCTGCCTCCGTTGTCTCGCGGTCGTCGTCAAGCTGCCGGGCGATCGGCCGATCGGTGGCCGCGGCAATGATCTTCGACCATGTCGAGCAGGCCGTCGATCGCTGCCAGTGAAGACCAGGGGTTGTGGCAGACCAGGTCCGGATACTGATCCGACAATGCGACGAAGGCGGAGTCCGCCGCCGACCAGTGCACGTGGATGGACGATAGGCAGATCTCGCGAGCGACGGAAGTCATGACGGTCCTATGCCCCCTGAACGAATTGCGGCCCAGAGGTGTAATTCAAGGCGGTAACTGTCATGACGGCGTTGCTATTAGCGATTTCTCGACGGCTGGGTAGGGGTTATTTCCGCTTTCTTGGCGGGTCGCTGCGGTCGGGTGATCCGTCGTCGAACGCATCCTCGTACAGCGCCTCCCACGTGTCCTGGCGCGACAACATCGTGGCGGTGCGCAGTCCGAGTCCGGTCAGCGCGAAGGTCTCGGTCGCTGGGTACCGCTGGTCCAGGCTTCCCGCACCGTCGCCGAAGACCAGACCGTGCGCCGCCAGCCTCCGTAATCCGCGCACCACCGACCTGTACCCGCCGCCGATGTCATCGAGCTCGGCCACGGTTCGAGGCCGACGCGAGAGAGCATCGAGCAACTCCACCAGATACGGGTGGCTGAGCGTCTCACGCAACTTGTCCAACTCGGCAACACTGATCATCGGCACGACTACCTCGGGGGTGCATACGTTTCGGTTTCGTGAGGGTATGAAGAGCCGCGACGGGCGAGGTGGTTCCTTGACGGAAACTTGCGGAGCGTCGGCTCACTCTTGACGAATTCCCTACGAGGCTCGGCAGACATGCGCGAAGCCCCGTGGCGCGTAGTGGGCGCGCCACGGGGCTTCGGGTTTTCCAGCCTCGGTTTCAGTCCGGGATGGGCGATTTCAGCGCTGGTTCGGTTTGTGGCCGTGGTTGGCCTTCTTCTTCCGGCTGGCCCGTTTCTTGCTGGAGCGTTTCGACATGGGATTCGGCTACCTCTCGGTTTCTCTTGCGGTCAAGCGGTGGTCTATTGCTGGTTGGTCCATGCGGCCAGCCGGGCTCGGGCACGTGAATTGCGCACCAGCGCAGCCGGTCGCGCCGGTCGGGTGCCTTCGTAATAGCTGCCGTTGACGACGGGGGCGCCGGAGGCGCTGTACATCGCAAGCAGATCGGCGGCGTCGTCCATCGGCGCGTCCACGTGACTGCGAAGCTGGGGCATGTCGATTTCGAAGTCGGCCGGGTGCACGCTCACCGCCGTCAGGCCCTCGGGACCGGTCTTGGCGAGCGTCCGCGTGAACATGGTCAGCGCCAGTTTGGATTGCGCGTCGACAGCCAGTGGCGTGTAGATGCCGCGATTGCGGTCCAGATCGGAGTAGTCGATGTTGCCGCTCAGATGCAGCGGAGACGACACGGTCACCACCCGGCCCCGCGCCGCCGCGACGGCGGGCGACAGCGCCGCGATCAAACGCTGCGGTGCGAGGTAGTTGATTTGCAGGGTCGTCTCGTAGCCGTCCGCGGTTCGTGAGCGGCGTTCGCCGCCCGGAACCGAGGCGGCATTGATCAGCGCGTGCAGGCACGGCACCGTCGCGGCCAACGTGGCGGCGAGTTCGTCCACCTCGGTGAGGTTCGAGAAGTCGGCGTGCACGATGTGCAGCCTGGCGACCGGAATGCCGGTCTGCACCAACGCTTCCAACGCCTCCTCGGCGTGTTCTTTGTCGCGTGCGTGCAGGATGACGGCGGCGCCATCGGTGGCGAGCCGTCGCGCGGCCGCGAAACCGAGACGGGTGTCGACGCCGGTCACCATGGTGATCCGAGCCGCGGACAGAGATTCGAACATAGCTCTCCTATCGAGTGAGCGTGCGACCGCCGTCGATCGACGGCAGACGAATCCGCGACGAGTGATCACCGATCAACGCGCGGAGACTTGGAATGCCTACGGCAGCTGCCGTAGGCATAGAGGCGCCCCGTGGCAGTAGAGGACCGGGGCGAAAAGAGGAGGTGTCAAGCCGGACTCGGCGGCTCGTCCTCACTTCCGAAACCGAAAAGTTCCAGCGACGACGGCAACTCGTGCGCGACGCGGACCGAGACAGCACCGGACGACGTGCGTAGAGCACGCAGAACGTCCGGAGTGGGGGTCATAGTCCGATATAAAGGCCTCACGGTAGCCCGGGCAAGGTTCTTCGCTCCGGATTGACGAATCCTTTGCGCTGGAAAATGCCACCGCGCCCGGCTCGCCGTAGCCATGCTGTCGCTGTGGCGTAGGCATCGTTGTGGCACAGCGCCTTGCGAGCGACCGGGTCCGTCCGGATCATGGGTGGGACGTGGTGGTCGATGCCCGGCCGCCGTGAAACCGGTGAATCCCGAGGTAACCAACAGTGAGCATGATCTTGATGTCGGTCGGGGACACGTATTCCACCCTGGCGCAAATCGGTAACCCGACACCCGAGGCGCCGCCGTTGTCGGACAAACTCATGCAGTTCGTCCGGTACGCGACCTGGTTCGCGCTGCTGTCCGGCATCATCAGCATCATCTACGCGGGCGGCCGCTTCGCCTGGGAGAAATGGTCCGGCGGGGCGCTGCAGTCGCCGAAGATGGTGGCGGGCGCGATGATCGGCGGTGTCGTCGCGACGAGCGCGGGCACCATCATGAACGCCGTCGTCGGAAGCTGACCAGAGACCGACCGGTACGAACTTTTTTCGAGCCGTGGTCCGGCGGGCGCTCAGCCCTCCCAAGTCCAGCGCGGCACCGCGCGGATCGGATGCAACTCCTCGTCGGTGCTCGCGTGCGAGTTCTGCTGCGCCACTTCCGCGCCGAACTCCACGTGCGAGCGCACCGCGTCGCGGAACGCCGCCGACTCCAGCAGGCCCGTCTCCTCGAACGCCTCCATATACAGTTCGGCGAAGCGCTCGCGCTGCTCGTCGGTGATCTTCAGGTGCCGGTGCACCGCGATGAGGTAGTCGAACCCCAGTTCGCGGCTGAAGCGATCCGGGCCGCCGAACGATTCGGCGGTGAACCAGGTGAGGTGATCGACGTGGTGCGGGCGACGCTCGGGGAACAGCGACTTCAGCACGGGGTCGGCCAGCACCTTGTCGTAGAAGGCGGTCTCCACCCGGCGCAGCGCCTCCTCGCCTCCGACGTGTTCGTACATGCTCGTCATGGGTGACCTCCCGACTGGCTGCGACTGCTACCCATTAGAGGCCCGTGCGTCGCGGAATGCGCCCGGTTTCGCCGAGAGCGGTTCCGAAATCCGTGGTTTCTCAGGGTGTTTCCCGATTCTCTCGTCCGCGTTCCTGCCACACGATCGATACGACCGGATCGAGACGAGGAGCTGAGATGACAGATCGAGCCAAGGACGAGGCGCTGATCCGCGAGGTGGTGGCGCGCGCCGCGCGGGCGTGGGACGCCAACGACGCGACGGCCTACGCGGCCGAATTCACCGAGGACAGCGACTACGTCGCGTTCGACGGGACGCTGCTGCGCGGACGGGAGGCGAACCGCGCCCTGCACGCCGGGCTGTTCGACGGTGTGCTGTACGGCACCAGGATGGAGGGCACGATCGAGTCGATCCGCTTCCTCACCGGCGACGTCGCCGTCGTGCACCTCACCGGATCCGTGGTGTTCGCCTGGCAGCGCGAGGTGCCCAAGGGCCGACGCTCCCGCAACACCTGGGTGCTCGTGCGCACCGCGGACGGCTGGCGCGTCGCCGCGTTCCACAACACCCGGGTGCGGCCGATGCCGGGGGAAGGGCCGGTGGTGCGGTTGTTCGGCAACTACGTGCGCTGGCGGACCGCACGGGCACGAGCGCACGGGTAGCGGAACAACGTCAAGGCTTCAGATCCGCGCGCCCTTGGCGCGATTGCAGGCACGACAGAGGATCTGCAAGTTGCTCGCGCTGGTGGCACCGCCGCGACTGAGCGGGATGACGTGGTCGAACTCGAGGTAGTGCGCGCTGGCGCATTCGACGCACTTGCCGCCGTCGCGCTGCCACACTTCGGCTTTCACTTCCTGCGGGATGCTGCGCGTGTCGCGCTGGCCCGGCGTGAGCACCAGCCGCTTCGCGACCCGCAGCGCGCCTTCCAGCGCGGCGGCGACGTAATCCGGGTCGGCCACCTCGAAGGTCGCGCCGCCGCGGGCCGAGGTCGCCGCGAGCACCACGACGCCCGCCTCGACGTGTACCGAGACGACCCTCGACCACGGCATCTCCACGCCGGCGCCGGTGCCGACGAAACGCAGTTTCTTGTTGCTGGCGATCAGCCTGCCCTCGGTGACCTTCGGCCCGCGGGCCAGCTGTCGCACATGGGTGGCGACCAGGTCGAGGTGCACCTTCTCCTCCGAGTCCAGGTGCAAGCCGGGCGTGCGGACCACCGGCAGATCGCCCTCGCGCAACCGGCACAGCGTGCGACCGCGGTGCATCCGCCTGCGTAGGTCCTCGATGAGCGGTCCGTTCAGCGCCAGCTCGGCGACGGCGCGTTCGAAGAGGTCGTACTCCGGCTGCTGGATCGCCCCGTCCGCGAACGCGAAAGTGACCAGCCGCTCGACGTAACTGAGCCCGACCTCGCGCAACGCCGTGCGGCCGATGTTCTCGTCGATGCGCTGGTAGCGCAGCGACGCCCACAGCGCCTCCCACGGCTCGCCCTGCGGCCCCGAGCCGATCAGCACCCGCCAGGCCCTGGTGTGCCAGTGGGTGAGGAATTCCTCGATCTCGGCCTCGCAGTACTGGCACGGTGCGGACCCGCCGAACAGCTTGCGCCGCAGAGGGTTTCCGCAGCGTGGGCAGGCGCGCGGGCCCGGTGGCGCGGTGCGGTAGGTTGCCGAGGTCCATTCCGAGCCGTCCCACCAGCGCATGCGGGACGGGTCCTCGGGGTCCGAATGCCAGTCGGCGCGTTCGGGATTCGGTGGCGGCGGTGGTGGCATCGGTTGCCGCGATCGCCGCGTCAGGTCGACGTGCTGGTCGGCGCGCGGCGGTCGGTCCGCAGGGTATGGCTCCGACATCGCGGATCCGCCCGGGCTCGCAGGTTCTCTGGCTCCGGTCGATTCCTGACTCGTCCGTCTGGATGGCGCCGGTGGGTCGACGGGATGGCGTGGCGCGACACTCCCTTGACGCGCGGGGGTTTCCGCGGCGCCGACGTGTTCGGCGCGGTGCGGCACGTCCTCCGGTAGCTGCCGCGCGGGGTAGGGAGCACCCGAAGGCAGGTGCCGGTCGGGTGCGGAGTCGGCGGTCCGCGTGCCGCGTGCGACGGCATCGTGCGCGCCGGACCGCGTGGTGCCACCCGGCTCGTGCACGGCGGGCCGCCGCGCCGGGCGTCGGGGCGACTCGTCGACCGCGACGCCGAACTCGGTGACCAACCCCGCCAGCCCGCTGCTCCAGCCCTGACCGATCGCGCGGAACCGCCAGCGGCCCTCGCGCCGGTAGAACTCGCCGAACATCATGGCGGCCACCGCGTCGGCGTCCTCGATGTCGAAGCGGGCGACCGGGCCGTCGGCGGCGAAGACCGTGACCGTCAAACCCGCTATGTCGCCGAATGTTCCGTGCTCGAGGGAGCCGCTGACCACGATCCGGTCCACCTCGCTCTCGGTGCGCGGCAGCGAGACGCTCAGCCGCGCGGTCCCCGGCGCGGGCTCCTGATCCAGCGTCACCGCCTGTGACACGTGCCGAGGCGCGTTGTAGAACACCAGATCTCGGTCCGTGCGCACCGCGCCCGACCCGTCCAGCAACAGTGCGTGCGCGTCGACGACATGCTCCGACCGCCATGAAACGACTACGGCTAGAAGGGATGTCGGTACCGGCGCGTGCGCGCCCTTGCTCAGTTTCATCGTGCTCGAATATTGCCACGACCCTCCGACACGCCGAATTCGCGAGGTCCGCGCGCGGGCGCGCCGAGGGCGACACAGACCGAGCGGTCCGGGATTTACCGGGGTTCCGGCGTTCGGTCGGGCACAGTATTTCTATGACTACCCCGAAGGGGTCGGGCCGCAAGAAGCAGACCCCGAAGACGACGGGACCGCGCGTCCCCGGCGCCGCCGAGATCCTGGCCGCCGCGCAGACGGCGGTCGAGGCGGCCCAATCGGCCGCTGGTCAGGCGCTGGAGTCGGCGCAGCTCACCGCCGGACACGCCTTCGACGCAGCCATCCGGCTACCACCGGCCTCGGCCCAGCTGGCCGCGCAGCTGCCCGATCTGATCGAGAACCTGACGATGGCCATCGACCGGCTCAACGCGACCATCGACCGGTTGGATCGGACCCTCGCGCTGGCCGACCCGGCCTTCGCCGCCTACGACCGGCTGCTGCCGCGACTGGAGGCGATGATCGCCCTCGGTGAGGACGTGCTCGGCAAGCTCGCCAGGTTGCCGGGCATCGCCATGCTCGGCAAGGTGACCGGATTCAGCGGCAGGCGGCCCGGCGAGGAGGAGCCGCCGCCCGAGCGACCGAAGCGGCGTCGCTGACTCAGCGGACGGCGGCGCGATAGGTGGCCGCCGCCTTGAGGAGCACCTCCCGGAACTCCTCTTCCGGGTCGGAGTCCAGCACGATCGCCCCGCCCGCGCCGATACGCCACTCGCCGCCGTGTCGCACGGCGGTGCGGATGACGATGTTCAGATCCGCGGTGCCGCCGAGCCCGAGGAAGCCGATGGTGCCGGAATAGACGCCGCGCGCCTCGGTCTCCAGTTCATCGATGATCTCCATGGTGCGCAGTTTCGGCGCGCCGGTCATGGAGCCGCCGGGGAAACAGGCGCGCAGACAGTCGATCACGTCGACATCCGGACGCAGCGTGCCGCGCACCGTCGAAACCAGTTGATGCAGCGTCGTATACGTCTCGGTGGCCATCAGCTTCGGCACGTGCACGCTGCCGATCTGGCAGACGCGGCCGAGATCGTTGCGCAACAGGTCGACGATCATCAGGTTCTCGGCCCTGGTCTTCGGGCTGTCGGCGAGTTCGCGGCGCAAGCGCTCGTCCTCGGCGGGGTTCGCGCCGCGCGGTGCGGTGCCCTTGATCGGCTTGCTCTCCACGGTGCGCGCCCGGTCGATCTTGAGGAAGCGTTCCGGTGAGGAACAGGCGATCTCGAGGTCGTCGAAGCGCAGGAACGCCGCGTACGGTGCGGGGTTGCAGCGGCGCAGCGTGCGGTAGAAGTCGAGGCCCTCGGTGTCGGCGGCGACGGTGAGGCTGTCGGTCAGGCAGATCTCGTAGGACTCGCCCGCGTGCAGCCGGTCCAGGCAGACGCCGATGTCGGCGAGATAGCGCCCGCGACCGCGGGTGAGCAGTCCCTCGACCGCCGCGATATCCGAATCTACTTCCAGCGTGGGCGGATTCGACCAGGTGGGCAGGGCGGCGAGCGCCTCCGCGGTGTCGCGCAGCCAGTCCGCGGCCGCGCGCGCGGTGTCGGAGCCGGGATCGGTGAGGGCGAGCAGATGGGTGCGCCCGGCGACGTGGTCGACCACCACGAGCCGATCGGCGAAGATCCACTGCGCGTCGGGTGTCGTTGCGCGGTGCGCCGCGTTCGCGCCGCAATCGGCCTTCACCTCGTAACCGAGATAGCCGACGTACCCGCACGCGAAGTCGAACGGCAGGTCGGGGATTTCGGCGGTGCGCCAGCGCAATTCGGCGGCCAGGTAGTCGAGCACGTCACCCGCGACGGTGCGTCGGCCGCCGTCGGCGGTCTCCACGACCACCGCGCCGTCGCCGACCCGGTACCGGACCACCTCGGCCAGCGGCCCGCTCGCGTCGCCGAGGAAGGAGAACCGGTCGAGCCCGGGTTCGACGTGCTCGCTGTCCAGCCAGAACGCGGTCGGGGAATCCCGGTAGAGGCGAAGGAACGCGGCCTCGGTGTCGATGGCCCGGTCGAGGATCTCGTGGCGCAACTGCCAGGGTCGCTCGGGTTCGCCTGGGCGATAGGGGCTTTCGGTGGACGGGTCGGGCTCCGGCGGTATCCGTCCCGTCTTGATCGAACCGGGGCCGAGGTCGATCGCCGTTCTCTCGGTGGTGAAACCGGACGTGCGTGTCGAATCCTGCGCCGTGCTCGGATCGCCCGGTCTGGTTCTCGCGGCGGCGTCGACCACGGCCCCGCCGCGGGGCGGTCTGGAGCGCGCGAGCGGCATCGCGTTGCGGATCTGTGGCGCGTCGGCGATCGCGGGCGGGCGATGACGAGCCGCGCGGGGTTCGGCACGCTCGACGGTCGCCGTCGCGCCGCGCGTGGTTTGCGCGCCTCCGACCCGTTGCCCCCTGGCGTGTTCGGTCCGTTCGTGGTGCGCCGCCGTGAGTTCGGCGAAATTGCGCAGCAGCGCCGCGCCGTACTCGCTGGCAATGGACTCGGGATGGAACTGCACGCCCCACTGCGGTCTGGCGCGGTGCCGCACGCCCATGACGACGCCGTCGGGGGTGCTCGCGGTGATCTCCAGCTCGGCGGGCAGCGGCCGGATGGCGCTCAGGGAGTGGTAGCGGACGGCGGTGAAGCCCTGCGGAAGACCGGCGAACAGCTCGCGGTTGTCGTGGCCGACCTCGTCCAGATAGCCGTGCCGCGCGATGGGTGCGGGCGCGACGAGACCGCCCGCCGCCACGACGATGCCCTGGTGGCCGAGGCACACGCCGAGCAGCGGGAGTTCGACGGTGGCGATGACGGCAGCGGAAATGCCCACGTCACGGGCCACATCAGGGCGGCCGGGTCCGGGGGAGACGACGATGTTGTCGAAACGGTGCAGGCCGAGCCGGGCCGGGTCGTCCACCTCGTCGTTGCGCACGACCGTCGGCTCGACGCCGTTCACCTCGCTGATCAGCTGATACAGGTTGTAGGTGAACGAGTCGTAGTTGTCGATCAACAGCGTGTGCATGGTGTGCCAAACCCTACGCCTGGCAGGTCGGCACGAACTGTTGTCACGTGCCTTCAGTTGGCGTGGGCGGGTGGTGCAGAATGTGGGGCATGTCTGTTGCGCAACCGGTCGAAGTGGATCGCGACGTCGTCGATTTCGCGATCGTCGGGAAATGGATGGAAGAACAGGGCCTGCCCGGCGGCGCGTTCGAGGAGGTGACTTCGCTCGGCGGCGGCACGCAGAACATCATGCTGCGGTTCCGTCGCGGCGGCCGGGACTACGTGCTGCGGCGCGGACCGAAGCATCTGCGCGCCAAGAGCAACGACGTCATCCGCCGGGAGGCGCGGCTGCTCGGCGCGCTCAGCGGCGCGGGCGTGCGCGCGCCCGAGGTCATCGCCGCGTGCGCCGACGAGTCGGTCATCGGGGCGGTCTTCTATCTGATGGAGCCGATCGTCGGTTTCAACCCGCAGAACGAACTGCCCGAGTTGCACGCGAAGGACCCCGAGATCCGGCGGCAGATGGGACTGTCCGCGGTCGAGGCCATCGCCCGGCTCGGCGCCCTCGACTACCAAGCGCTCGGCCTGACGGACTACGGCAAGCCCGAGGGATTCCTGGAGCGCCAGGTGCCGCGCTGGCTCGGCGAGCTCGAATCCTATTCGGCCAACGAGGGTTACCCCGGACCGCAGATTCCCGGCGTCCAGCAGGTCGGGGAGTGGCTGGATCGCCACCGGCCCGCCGACTGGACGCCGGGCATCCTGCACGGCGACTGCCATCTGGCCAACATGATGTTCTCCTACGAGGGCCCCGAGGTGGCCGCGATGGTGGACTGGGAGATGTCCACCATCGGCGATCCGCTGCTCGACCTGGGCTGGCAGATCGCGACCCGGCCGGAGCCCGGCACCACCGGCGCGGCGCTGGTCGGCAAGCTCGGCGCCGTCGGCGGTCTGCCGACCCCGGAGGAGATGGTCGAGCACTACGGCCGGTTCTCCGATCGCGACCTGAGCCACGTCACCTGGTACACCGTGCTGGCCTGTTTCAAGCTGGGCATCGTGCTGGAGGGCACGCACGCGCGCGCGTTCGCGGGTAAGGCGCCCAAGCAGGTCGGCGACTTCCTGCACGCCATCACCCTGGAGTTGTTCGAGCGGGCGCACCGCCTGATGGAGTGATGGACCGGATCTCGACGAAGCCTGGCCGTATATGGGTGGAAATCCATATGCGGCCAGCTCTAGTTTCGACGCATGCCGATCGTTCCCGACGTGAAGAACTGGACCTGGGTCTTGGAGCGCGCCTGTCCCGAGTGCGGTTTCGACGCCGCCGCCATCGATTACGAGCAGGTGCCGTCGCTCGCGCGCGACAGCGCCGACCGGTTGCGCGCGGTGCTGGACCGCCCCGACGCCCGGCAGCGTCCGGACGAGTCGACGTGGTCGCCGCTGGAGTACGCGGCCCACGTGCGCGACGTGTGCCGGATCTTCGCCTACCGTGCCGCGATCACCGCGCGCACCGCCGCCGTCGATCCGCGGGTGCCCGCCTTCGACGCGCGCGGACTCACCCCGGAGGAGACACCGGACGGTTTGCCGGTCTTCTCGAATTGGGATCAGGACGAGACTGCGATCGCCGACCGCTACGACTCGCAGGAGCCCGCCGCGGTCTCGGGTGAACTGGCGCTGGCGGCCGAGGCGGCGGCACGCGCGTTCGAAGTGGTGCCGGCGGCGGATCGCGGTTTGCGGGTGCGTCGCGGCGACGGGTCGATCTTCACCGTCGACTCGCTGGCGAAGTACTTCGTACACGACCTCGTCCATCACGTACACGACGTGCGCGGCTGAGAACGAGTGCCAATTCTAGAACGTGTTCGGGCATCGCGCCGTGCCGCACCGATGAATTTCCCGATCGGTACTAGAACGCGTTCCACTTTTCTCGTACTGTGGGTGCAGTCACATTGAAGCACTGTGCACGCGAGAGGTCGACAGGAATGAAGACGAAGGGCGCGATCCTGTGGGGGATCGACGAGCCGTGGTCGGTGGAAGAGATCGAGATCGGTGACCCGGTCGCCGGCGAGGTGCAGATCCGGATGGAAACCGCCGGTATGTGCCATTCGGATCACCACATCGTCACCGGTGCGACACCGATGCCCGCCTTCCCCGTGATGGGCGGCCACGAAGGCGCGGGCGTGATCACCAAGCTCGGTCCGAACGTGCCGGGCGATCTTCAGGTCGGCGATCACGTCATCCTGTCCTTCATCCCGGCCTGCGGCCGCTGTCCGGCTTGTGTCTCGGGCAATATGGCCCTCTGCGATCTCGGCGCGGGTCTGCTGCTCGGACAGGCGATCAGCGACGGCACCTACCGCATCCAGGCGCGCGGCCAGAACGTCATCCCGATGTGCCTGCTCGGCACCTTCGCGCCGTACATGACCGTGCACCACACCTCGGTGGTGAAGATCGACCCGACCATCCCGTTCGAGGTGGCCTGCCTGGTCGGCTGCGGCGTGCCGACCGGATTCGGCTCCTCGACCCACGTGGCCAACGTGATGCCCGGTGAGACCGTGGTGATCGCGGGCATCGGCGGCGTCGGCATGAGCGCGTTGCAGGGCGCGGTGCTCTCCGGTGCCTCGAAGGTCGTCGCCATCGACCCCAACCCGTGGAAGCGGGAACAGGCGCAGAAGTTCGGCGCCACCCACACCTACGCCAGCATGGCCGAGGCGATCATGCCGCTGATGGACGCCACCGAGGGGCGGATGGCCGAGAAGGTCATCCTCACCATGGGCGAGATGCACGGCGACTACATCGAAGAGGGCCTGATCCTCACCGCGAAGGCGGGAACTCTGGTGGTCACCTCTATGGGCCGCATGGATGCCGGTGACGTGAAGATGAACAGCTTCCTGCTGTCCATGCTGCAGAAGACGGTGAAGGGCTGCATCTTCGGCGGCGGCAACGCCCGCCAGGACGCGCCGCGCCTGCTCGCGCTGTACAAGTCCGGCCAGCTCAACCTGGACGACATGGTGACCCGCAGCTACAAGCTGGAGGAGATCAACCAGGGCTACCAGGACATGTTGGACGGCAAGAACATTCGCGGCATCATCCGCTACACCGAAAACGACTGGTAGGTCGTCGGACGACCCGCTCGGCGAGCCGGACCGCGGCCTGGGTGACCAGAGCGCGCGGGATCGGTTCGCCGAGCGGGGGTTTCAGATCTTGCAGCGCAGCAGAGCCTCGCGGAGGTTGCGGCTGCGCACGTCGTCGAGGACGGCCATGCCGAGGCGGTTCATGGTGTAGCCGAAGCCGAGACCGGTGCTCGGGTCCGCGAATCCGAAGGAGCCGCCGAGGCCCGTCGTGCCGTAGGCGCGTTTGTCGGAGCCGAATCGGAACGAACCGCGGGACTTGCGGAAGCCGAGATGGTAGCGACTCTTGGTGTGCAGCACCAGGTCTTCGGCTGGCACGTCGTCGGCGGTGTCGGCTGCGGCGAGCAGGTCGAGGAGGTCGTCGGCGATGGGCAGCGCGCCGGTGCGCGCCGCGGCCGCGCCGTAGATCTTGGCCAGCGATCGGGCGTTGCCGACGCCGCCGTGGCCGGGCGACTCGACTCCGAGGAATTCGCGGCGGGTCGCTCGCGCGGGCGCGCCGCAGCGCGGATTGGTCAGCGCCGCATGCGAATGTCCGCGTTCCAGGAAGACCTCGGCGCCGATGCGCAGCGGCAGATCGCGCTCGTAGCGCAGGATGTCCAGGCCCTTGGTGGCCGAGAGCACCGCGACGCGCTCGATCGGTTCGGCAGCGGGCAGGCCGATGAAGAAGTCCAGGCCGAGCGGCTCGGCGATGTCCTCGGCGAAGACGCGGCCGAGGGTGCGGCCCAGCGGATCGACGCGGCGCACCAGCTCGCCTTGGTAGAGGCCGAGGGTGATCGCGTGATAGCCGTGCCGGGTGCCGGGCTGCCACGCGGGCTTCTGTGCCGCGAGAATTTTCGCGAGCCCGTCCATATCGGCGAGCTGGGACAGTTTCACCACGGTGTCGAGTCCGGAAAGACCCGCCTGGTGATCGATGAGCTGGCGCACCGTGATCGCGCCCTTGCCCTGCGCGGCGAACTCCGGCCAGTAGTCGGCGACCGGCTTCTCGTAGTCCAGGACGCCCTTGGAGACCGCCGTCGCGACCACGAACGCCGCCATGCCCTTGGTCGAGGAGAAGACCGGCACGATGGTGTCTGGCTCCCACGGCTCGACGCGGCGCCGATCTCGGTACCCGGCCCACAGATCGACGACGGGGCGATCGCCCGCGAAAACGGCGACGGCCGCGCCGATTTCGCCGTGCCGGGAGAAATTGCGGCGGAACGCGTCGGCGACCGGACCGAAGCCGGGGGCCACCTCGCCGTGGATCGTGGGTTCGCTCATGCCTGCGCCTCGCTGGCGCTCGGCTCCGGCATGCGCGATGCACGCTGGCACATGATTCGCTCACTGCGTTCGCTCATAGTGAGTCGATGGTACCGGCGGTACCGAGATCTCTCGGAGGCTCCCATTCATCGGATCGATTTCCAGTGGCGGTACTACCGCGCCGCCGCGGTCTCGTAGGCTCGTTTTCGTGCGTTCACTCGAACAGATCCAGGACTGGCCGGTTCGACACGCGGCGGCCGGTGTGGTCACCGGCGCCGGCGCGGTTTCGCAGGGCGATGCCGAGCGCGTCTTCCCGCTCGCCTCGGTGACCAAGCCGCTGGTCGCCTACGCGGTACTAGTCGCGGTGGAGGAGGGCGCGATCGAGCTCGACCAGCCCGCGGGCCCCCCCGGAGCAACCGTCCGGCATCTGCTCGCGCACACCTCCGGTCTCGCCTTCGACACCACCGACGTGCTCGCCGAGCCGGGCGCGCGCCGAATCTATTCGAGTTCGGGATTCGAGGTGCTCGCCGAATTCGTCGCGGACCAGACCGGAATCGCGTTCGACGAATACCTGCGGGACGCGGTGTTCGAACCGCTCGGCATGAAATCCTCGGTGCTCACCGGGCCCGCCGGACACGCGTGCAAGTCCTCGGTGGCGGACCTGCTGTTGTTCGCCGCCGAACTGTTGAACCCGCGGCTGATCTCGGCTCGGACCCACGCCGAAGCCATCACCGTGCAGTTCCCCGGCGTGAACGGCATCCTGCCCGGATACGGCTCGAAGCGGCCCAACGACTGGGGCCTCGGATTCGAAATCCGCGACGCGAAATCCCCGCATTGGACCGGCGGAGCGAACTCCCCGCGTACCTATGGGCATTTCGGCCAGTCCGGCACCTTCTTATGGGTCGACCCGGAAATCGGGGTGGCGTGTGTCGCGTTGGCGGACGAGAATTTCGGCGACTGGGCACGGGAGGTGTGGCCGGTACTGAGTGATGCGGTGATCGCCGAAGCGAGACTCGCAAGCAACACACTCGCGAAGTAACATACGTAACTTCGGGCACTCCAGTACACTCAGGCAACGCCAGCTGGACGAGTCGTTGGGGAAGACGTCCCTCGTCGAAGCTGGAGGTATCGGTGGTGCGCGCATCGAGTCAGTTCGCGGACGCGACGGCGGGTGTGGTGTGGATCCACTCGTCGCCCGCCGCGCTGTGCCCACACGTCGAGTGGGCGCTCACCTCGGCCCTCGGTTCCCCCGCCAAACTGCGCTGGACCAACCAACCGGCCGACGGTCAACTGCGCGCGACCAGCGACTGGATCGGGCCCGTCGGCACCGCCGCCCGAATTGCCCAGTCGTTGCGGTCTTGGCCGGTGCTCCGGTTCGAGGTCACCGAGGATCCGAGTGACGGGGTCGACGGCGAGCGGTACAGCTTCGTGCCCGGTTTGGGCTTGTGGCACGGATCCACCAGTGCGAATGGGGATGTGACGCTGGGGGAGATGCGGTTGCGGGCGATGCTGCAGGCGGCTCGGGAGCTCGGGAAGTACTCGGCTTACGACCTGGCGTCCGAGATCGATCGTGCGCTGGGGACGGCGTGGGATGAGGATCTGGAGGTCTTTCGGTCCGGGGATGGTGGGGTTGGTGCCGAGGTCACTTGGTTGCGTCGGGACGTGGGGTAGGTCTTCGGCTCGCGAATCGGTTTCCGCTGCTTGGGTTTCGGTGGTGTGGTCGTTGAGATCGGTGGTTCTGGGGGCCTTCTGTCGACGCTCGGCTTGCCAAAGTGACGTGGGGGTGTGGGTGTCGTCCGGGAAAGTGCTCGCGAATCAGCTGTCTTCGGTCTGCTGCGAACTCACTTGCTGGGTCGGAGCAGGGGATTTCGACCTCGGCGCGGATCGCACCCAGGGCCATGTCATCAAGGCCCATACGACGAGCAGGATGACGGCGACGGTCCCCCAATACCACGGCCACGGGCCCAGCACGTCGAGCAGCGACGGCGTCGAAGGCTTTCGGTTGACGAACCCGTAGTTGGTGTCGGCGAGGGAGTTGAAGACGAAGGTGACCGCGACCCACACCACGGTGACCGCCACGGCGAACCAGTAGCTGCGCCAAGTCGGGTGCATGCCGATGCCCCAGGTCAGGTAGATGGCGGCCCAGACCACGGCCAAGTGGATCGCCCAGAAGGCGAGGAACTCGTAATGCGGGAATTCGGGGCTTTCCAGGGCAGGTGAGATGAGCGCTTGGGTGCTCAGGGTGAGGCACCAGTAGTAGGTCAGTGCGTAGGCCCAGCGCTGGTGCGTCACCAGCGCGTACCCGGCGACCATCGTCGCGAGATCGGTCAGGCGTAGCGGAACCGAGCGGCCGATGGTGGGCGGGAACAGCGTGGAGAGGTAGATCGCCAGATACAGCCCCAACGTCACCGCGCCGAACGCGCGGCTGAAACGGCGTGCGGCGGAAGGGTTCTGCTTTCGCCCGATGACGACCACCAGCACCGCGCCCACCGCGAACACGGCAAGCACGATCCAATGCGACAGCCCGTAAGCGGAGAACTCCCGCTGCGCCGTGGGTGCGTCCACCCGCTCAGTTTAGTGGGGGAGCGGCGGAGACCTGGTCGACGCGCGACGAAGGCGTTCGTCGGCGCGGTGCGGGCCGAGGGCGCGACCGCTGGAGCGTCATTTCAGCTTGCTGAACCCCGTCCGCGTGGTGTTGGTTCAGGCCGCGACCGCGGAGCGTCGGCGGGCCGCGGCGATCCGGCGGCCGATGATCCCCTGCCGCGGTGCGAACAGGTACGCAAGGGTGAACGCGACGCCCTGCACCACGACCACCATGCCGCCGGGCGCGGTGTCGAGGTGGTAGCTGACGTACAGCCCGATCACCGAGCAGAGCGCCGACACGGCAGGGGCGATCAGCAGCATGCGACCGAAGCGGTCGGTGAGCAGGTACGCCGTGGCTCCGGGAATGATCAGCATCGCCACCACCAGGATGACTCCGACCGCCTGGAGCGCGAGGACCGCGGTCAGCGCGAGCAGCGCAAGGAGCGCGGTGCCGAGCAGGCGCGGGCGCAGGCCGATGGCGTGGGCGTGCGTGGTGTCGAAGGCGTAGAGGGTGAAGTCGCGTCGCTTCAGGATGAGGGCGGCGAGCACGATGACGCCGAGGATGGCGATCTGGACGAGTTCGTCGCGGCTGACGCCGAGCAGGTTGCCGAAGATGATGTGGTTCAGGTCGGTTTGGCTCGGCGTTATCGAGACCAGGACCAGCCCGAAGGCGAACAGGGTGGTGAAGACGATGCCGATCGCCGCGTCTTCCTTCACCCGGCTGGTGTTGCGTACCACGCCGATGAGCGCGACGGCGAGGAAGCCGAACACGACCGCGCCCACCGCGAACGGTGCGCCGACGATATAGGCCAGGACGACACCGGGCAGAACGGCGTGCGACACCGCGTCACCCATCAGGGACCACCCGATCAGCACCAGCCAGCACGACAGGGTCGCGCACACGACGGCGGTGACCAGGGTGGTGGCCAGCGCTCGCACCATGAACTCGTAGCGCAGCGGATCGACGAAGAACTCCACGAGCGACATCTCAGCCCGCCTTCGGTAGTGAATCGCGTTCCAGCACATCGAGTCCGAAGGCCAGCGCCAGTTTCTCGGGGCGCAACACTTCGTGAGTATCGCCGTGTGCGAGCACTTTTCGCATCAGCAGGACAGATTCGTCGGCGAGGTCGGGCAGCGCGTGCAGGTCGTGGGTGGAGATCAGGATCGTGGCGCCGTCGACGGCGAGTTCGCGAAGCAGCGTGGTGATGGTGGCCTCGGAACGCTTGTCCACTCCAGCGAACGGTTCGTCGAGCAGCAGAATTGTTGCGCCCTGGGCGATTCCACGCGCCACGAATGCGCGCTTGCGCTGTCCGCCGGACAGTTGCCCGATCTGGCGGTCGGCGAGGTCGGTCAGTTCCACTCGTTCCAGAGCGTGTGCCACGGCTTCCCGATCCGCGCGCCGGGGGCGGCGGGTGAAACCCATGTGGCCGTAGCGTCCGGTCATCACGACGTCGCGGACCGACAGTGGGAAACTCCAGTCGACCGCCTCGCTCTGCGGCACGTAACCGAGCGCTCCGGCGCGACGCGCGCCCGCGGGGTCGGTCCCATCGATGCGGACCGTGCCGCGATCGGGTCGCACCAGACCCATGATCGTCTTGAACAGCGTCGACTTGCCGGAGCCGTTCATGCCGATGAGTCCGCACACGCGCCCGGAACGCAAGCTCAGATCGACGCCGTCGAGCGCGAGCACCTCGCCGTAATGCACTGTGACGTCACGGATTTCGATGCTGGGTGTCATGGCCGTGCTCCCGTCAGCGCCGCGGTGATGGTCTTGGCGTCGTGCCGGATCAGATCCAGGTACGTGGGCACTGGGCCGTCGGCTTCGGAGAGCGAGTCGACGTAGAGCACGCCGCCGAACCGCGCGCCGCTCGCCTCGACCACACGCTGCATGGGGGCATCGGACACGGTCGACTCGCAGAACACGGCGGGCACCCGGTTGGCGCGGACGAAATCGATCGCCGAGGTGATCTGCTGCGGTGTCGCCTGCTGTTCGGCGTTGACCGCCCAGATGTACTTCTCCGTGAGTCCGGCGTCGCGAGCCAGGTAGGAGAACGCGCCCTCGCAGGTCACCAGTGCGCGCTCGTTGGGCGGCAGCGTGGCGAGGGTGCTCACCAGTTCGTCGTGGATCTTCTGCAGTTCGGCCTGGTAGGCGGCGCCTGCGGCCCGGAAGTCGGCGGCATGTTCCGGAGCGAGTTCGCCGAAGGCGCGAATCATGTTGTCCACGTAAATCTTCACGTTCAGCGGAGACATCCACGCGTGCGGGTTCGGCTTGCCCTGATACGCGTCCTCGGTGATCGACATCGGCGTCACGCCGTCGCTGACGACCACGTGCTTCACGTCCACGTCCTCGACGAACTGCGTGAACCACGCCTCGAGGTTCATGCCGTTGTCGAGGATGAGATCGGCCGTCGAGGCCCGGCGAACATCACCCGGGGTCGGCTCGTAGCCGTGAATCTCCGCGCCCGCCTTGGTAATCGATTCGACGGTGAGATGCTCACCCGCGACCTGGCGCGCGATATCGGCGAGCACGGTGAATGTGGTGAGCACCACCGGTTTCTCGTTCCGGTTCGCGGACTCGCCACAGGCGGCGAGCGTCGCGGTCATCGCGAGCGCGCCGAGCAGAGCGGCGAACGCGCGAGCGGTCGTGCGGAACGAGGGGTGGAGCGAGACCTTCACAAGCCGAATGATAAGTTTCGGGTTACCTAAATTTCAAGTTCGAGCTTGCCGAACGCTGCGTAGGCCACATCGCGCCCTACGCATATCCGCAGCCCAGAAGGGTGCTTCTCGTTGATGCCCACATTGGGCTAGCGGAGGCTGCGCCCGGAGGCTTCGGTCGAGGACGACGTCGACCCGCCCGCACCGCTGCTGACCCTCGTAGCCGGAGGTGACGCCGTACTTCGGCGCAGCCACTCCCGTCGCAGATCGAGCGCCGCCCCGGCAATGGGTCGCGAAAGCACGGAGACCGTGCCAGATCCACTGGCACGGTCTCCGTTCTCGAATCAGGTTGTCGACGCGACTACGCCTCGGCCAGCGCGGGCACCTCGTCGGCGCCGTCCTGCGCACCCAGCCGCGGGTACGTCGGATATTCGATGCCCGAGATGTACTGCACCGTCCGCACGACCTGGCACGAATAGCCGAACTCGTTGTCGTACCAGAGGTACAGGATCACGGTGTCACCATCGACGATGGTGGCATTGGCGTCGACGATCGACGCCGCGCGAGAGCCGATGAAATCGCTCGAGACCACGTCGGTGGCCGCGGTGTAATCGAGGTTGCGGCTCAGCGGGCCGGACAGCGAGACCTGGCGCAGGTACTCGAGCACTTCGCTGGTCGTGGTCTCCCGCTCGAGCTGCAGGTTCAGAATCGCGACCGAGACGTCCGGCGTGGGGACGCGGATCGAGTTGCCGGTGATCTTGGCCTTGAAGTCCGGCATCGCCTTGGCGACCGCGGACGCGGCGCCGGTCTCGGTGAGCACGAGGTTGAACGGCGCGGAGCGACCACGGCGGTCGGCCTTGTGGAAGTTGTCCAGCAGGTTCTGGTCGTTGGTGAACGAGTGCACCGTCTCCACGTGGCCGCGGACGATGCCGTACTCGTCGTCCATCGCCTTGAGCGGCGGAACGATCGCGTTGGTCGTGCACGAAGCGCACGAGACGATCTGCTCCGAGAGGTCCAGCCCGCGGTGGTTGACGCCGTGCACGATGTTCGGGACGTCGCCCTTGCCGGGCGCGGTCAGGACGACCTTCGCGATGCCCGGACGCAGGTGCTGCGACAGGCCCTGACGGTCACGCCATTTGCCGGTGTTGTCGATCAGGATCGCTTCATCGATTCCGTAATCGGTGTAGTCGATCGTGGTCGGGTCATCGCTGTAGATGAACTTGATGACGTTGCCGTTCGCGATGATCGTGTCGTTGTCGGCGTCGACCTTGATCGTTCCGTTGAAACTGCCGTGCACCGAATCGCGGCGCAGCAGGGAAGCGCGCTTGGCCAGATCACCCTCGCCGCCCTTGCGCACCACGACGGCCCGCAGGTTCAGCCCGTTACCGGACCCGGTCTTCTCGATCAGCAGACGAGCGACCAGGCGACCGATCCGGCCGAAGCCGTACAGGACCACGTCCCGCGGACCCTGCGGTTCGGCCTTGTTGCCGTCGGTGACGTCGGCCAGCACCGCGGCCGTGAACTCGGGGATCGACAGTCCGCGTTCGTCGGTGCGATAGGCCATGACCAGTCGGCCGAGATCGATCTTGCACGGCCCCAGATCCAGCTGACTAAGCGCTTCGAGGAACGGCAGGGTCTCGTCGATCGACAGCTCCTCGCCCTCGATCTGCCGCGCGAAGCGGTGCGTGCGCAGGATGCTGATCACCGATTTGTTCACCAGCGACCGGCTGTGCAGGAGGATGGTCACCCCCTTCTCGCGATACAACCGCCCAATGATCGGAATCATCGCCTCCGCCGAAGCCTCGTGAGCGTTCCAGCGGTCAAGATGGTCGTTAATCAACACACGTCCTCGGGGTTCCCTCGATCTGTACAACGACCGATGCTATCCAGGGCCGCGCTATCACAAAGCCCCGCTACCCCCCTGTGAGGCGGAGACCACGATGCGTCGGCATCGGCCGACCGGGTGCTGGCTCCGAAACAAGGCCCTCTCAGCTAGGCGGGCTGCGCGTTCTGGGTACGGAACGACACCCGAGGCAGGCGAACTCGGGGCGAGGACGGAGCGCCGCCCGGCGGCATGTCGGCGAACTCGAGGCGGGGGTCCGGGGGCGAAGCCCGCCGGGCGGGGCGTGGGGGGGGGGGGGCACCAAAACAAAAACCAACCAGCAAAAACGACCACCACCCCGAAACCAAGAGACCGCGGGGGGAGGA